>DASPMI010000127.1:0-20000 GCA_035627135.1 Anaeromyxobacter sp.
GTGGTGGAGGGTCTCGACCTCCTCCGGCGCGTAGAGGTTCTGGACGTTGAGCTTCTTCTCCATCTTCTCGACGCCCGCCTCGGTCATCACGATGGTCCGGCTCTTCTCGTCCACCGTGAAGTCCACGTCGCGGATCATCGAAGGGATGACCCGGTTCACCGTGTCGTAGAGCTCGGAGGACTCGTCCGACGGGCCGGAGATGATGAGCGGCGTCCGGGCCTCGTCCACGAGGATCGAGTCGACCTCGTCCACGATCGCGTAGTTGAGCTCGCCCTGGACGTAGTCCTGGAGCCGGAACTTCATGTTGTCGCGCAGGTAGTCGAAGCCGAACTCGTTGTTCTGCCCGTACGTGATGTCCGAGTGGTACGCGTCCTGGCGCTCCCGGTCGGTGAGGCCGTGGACGATGACGCCCGTGGTGAGGCCGCAGTACCGGTAGAGCCGCCCCATCCACTCCGCGTCGCGCCGGGCGAGGTAGTCGTTCACGGTCACGACGTGGACGCCGCGCCCGGCGAGCGCGTTGAGCACGCAGGGGAGCGTGGCGACCAGCGTCTTCCCCTCGCCGGTCTTCATCTCGGCGACCTTGCCCGCGTGGAGCACCGCGCCGCCGATGAGCTGCACGTCGAAGTGGCGCATCCCGAGCGCCCGGATGCCCGCCTCCCGCACGAGGGCGAACGCCTCGGGCATCACGTCGTCGAGGGAACGGCCCTTGTGCTGGACCTCGTCCTTCCACTGCGCGACCAGGCGCGGGAACTCCTCCGGGGCAAGGCCCTTCATCCTCGGCTCGAACTCGTTGACGCGCGCGACCAGGGACCGGAGCTTCTTGATCTCGCGGTCGTTCTTCGTGCCGAAGGTCTTCTTGACGAGGGTCTTGAACATGGGTGGGCTCGGGAGGGCGGCCGAGGCTACCTGCTTAGGTAACGCTGCGCCACTCGAAAGCAAACGCGTGAACCTTCGGGGACTTGCGCCTCCGCGGCCACAAGCCACGCCCCGATCTGGACTCCTCGGGCGCTTTTCGTACAGTGAGAGCGTGAGGCTCGCGATCGGCGCCGCCCTCCCGGTACTCCTCGCGGCCTGCGCGACGTCGGGCCGCGTCCGGCCGAGCGAGCCCTCGCCTGCCGGGCTCGCCGCTCCCGCTCCGGTGTCCGACGCCACCCCGCGCGGTGCGTCCGATGGCGAACCGTCCTCCGCCGCCCCCGGCGAGGAGCGCCCGGCCCCCGGCGACGCCGGCCCGCACGCGCCGGACGCGTACGACGAGCTCTCCGCCCGCCTCGCGGCCCGCGCTGCGACCATGCTGGGGCACCGGGCGGCGTTCACGCTCGGTGTCGAGCGGTTCCAGGCCGACTGCTCGGGGTTCGTCGCCTGGGTGTACCAGGCCGAGGGCATCCCGCTCCGCCGGCTCTGGACGCGCGCCGCCCCGGACGAGCGCTCCGCGGTCGCCGCCACCTACTTCGCCGCCCGGTCCTGGGGCGTCGTGTTCGGCGGCGGCGGCGAGTGGCCCCGGCCGGGCGACCTCGTGTTCTTCCGGGACACCTACGACCGGAACCGCGACGGCCGGTTCGACGACCCGTTCACGCACGTCGGCATCGTCGAGGGGATCGACGAGGGCGGCACCGTCACCTTCCTCCACCGCGGCAGCCGCGGCGTGGCCCGGGGCGCGATGACGCTCGCACGCCCGTCGGAGCGCCGCGACGAGGAGGGGCGAGAGCTCAACTCGATCCTGCGCCGCGGCAAGGCGCCGGCGGACGGCTCGAACCTCGCCGGCCGGCTCTTCATGGGGTACGCGCGGTTCGACCCGGCGCGGTTCCCCGCCGACGACATCGCCTGGCGGTGAAGCAGGGTCAGGCCCCCGGGGCCGGGACCCGGATCGTGCCGTCCGGGCCGATCTCGGGCGCCGCCGCGCCGAAGTCCTCGGCCGAGAGCCGGCGCAGGACCGGGATGACCTCGCCCGCGGGATCGACGCGCGGACCGCCGGGCCGGAGCTGCTTGCCCGGGTGGATCTTGCCGCCGAGGAAGGTGCCGTCGGGCGCGACCTGCACCTCGAGCACGAGCGTGAGGCCGTTCGGGCCGTTGAGGTTGAACCCGCCGTACGTCGCGAAGTTCCCGAGCGAGTAGGCGATGAGCTTCCCGCGGTAGAGCTCCAGGCCGCGGACGACGTGCGGCCCGTGGCCGAGCACGAGCCCGGCCCCCGCGTCCACCACGGCGCGCGCGAAGCGCCGGAGGTCGCCGCGGCTCTCCGAGAGGAAGAACTCCTCGCCGTGGGGCACGCGCTGGTACGCCGCGCCCTCGGCGCCGCCGTGGAACGAGACCACGACGAGGTCCGCGCGCGCGCGCAGCTCCGCGACGAGGCGAGCCGCGCCCTCGACGTCGCGCAGGTCGCTCGTGCCCGCCGAGACGGAGAACGCGGCCACCGCGATCCTCGTCCCGCGCACCTCGAGCAGCGCGACCTCGCCCGGTGCGCCCGCGTACCGGATGCCGAGTCGGTCGAGCACGGCGCGCGTCCGCTCGCGCGCGACGTCGCCGAAGTCGCCCACGTGGTTGTTCGCGAGCGAGAGCACGTCGAACCCGGCGCGTGCGAGGTGCGCGCCGTAGCGCTCGGGGACCCGGAACGCGTAGCAGACGCCGGTCGGAGGCCACTTGCACTTGCGCGTCGTGCCCTCGTCCGAGAGCGGGCCCTCGAGGTTCCCGAACGCGACGTCGGCCGCCTGGAGCACCGGCGAGAACTCGGCGAGCAGGGTGGCCCCGTCCTCGGGCGGGAGGAGCGCCTTCGAGGGGTCCGGGTAGGCGTACGCGTTCCCCAGCATGATGTCGCCGACCGCCGCGAAGGTGATGGGCGAGGGCTCGGCCGTCGCGGCGGGTGTCGGAGCCTGGGCGGGCGACGCCGGCGCCTCCGCGGGCGGCGCGGGCGCCGCGGCCGGCGTCGCCGGCGCCGCTGCGGAGGGGGCGAGCGGTGCGCGGGAGGGGGCGTGCACGCAGCCCACCGCGCCGAGGGCGGCGGCGAGCACGAGCGCGGAGAGGGATCTCGGGGCGGGGAGGCTCATGCGCCTCCACTAACACGCGACCGGAGCGAAACCGAGCCCGCGGCGGGCCGGTCCGCGCCGAGGGCGCCGCTCCGTCACTCCAGGATGAACTTCCTGGGGTTCTCCGGGATGCCGTTCACGCGCACCTCGTAGTGGAGGTGCGGACCGGTCGAGCGGCCGGTGTTCCCGACGGCGGCGACCTTGTCGCCGCGACCCACGCGGGCGCCCGTGTGGACGAAGATGTCGGAGAGGTGGGCGTACCGGGTCTTCACGCCGTAGCCGTGGTCGATGACGAGGACCTTGCCGTAGCCGCCCTCGACGCCTGAGAAGACGACGGTCCCGTCCGAGGGCGAGTAGATCGGCTGCCCGATCGGCGTCGCGATGTCGATGCCCTGGTGCATCTTCCGCTCGGCCGAGTAGGGGTCGATGCGGGTGCCGAAGTCCGAGGTCACCCAGCCGCGCGTGGGCCAGATAGACGGCGTCGAGACGAGCAGCGACCGCTGATCGTCGAAGTACTCCTGGAGGTCGCGCAGGCTCCGCTCCTGGCGCGCGGCCTCGCCCTCGAGCGAGCTGAGCTTGCCGGGCAGGGCGTTGAGGTTGGAGGCGCCGGCGGGCGCGGGCCCGGGCAGGTCGGACTCGGTGTCGGCGCCGACGGGGCCGATCGCGAGGTTCCGCTCGGGATCCTGGAGCTGCGTCACCGCCGTCCGGAGCTTCGCGTCGAACCGCTCCACGCGGTCGAGGGTGGCGGAGATGTGCGCCACCTTCTCCTGCACCAGCAGGATCTGCGACCGGAGCATCGCGTTCTCTTCCTTGATCTCCGCGTTCTCCGCGGTCGAGCCGAGGAGCGAGAAGTAGTGCCCGATCGTGACGCCACCGAAGAGCCCGATGACTGCCAGCGTCCAAGCAGCGTTCACGAGCCACTTGCGCGGCACGCGGAACTTGCGGACCGCCTGCGAGTGATCGCTGACGACGATGACCGTGAAGACCTGGCTCTTGGGTGCGGCCATCCACCCTCCGTGTTCGTCGCGAAACTTAGCTTCGGCGGGAGCGGCGAAGGAACGCCGGCCCCCTGAATGCCGGGGGACTGGGTCGTTTCCCCAGACGGGTAACAGAGGGCTCAGGTGCCTGTCAAGAAAGGGCTTTACGCTCCGGCTACCCGACGGGAGCCCATGGGGGCGCTCGCCTGGACGGCTCCGGAGGTCAGCCGGGAGGCGCCGACGTGGGCGGCTCGTCCACCCGGATGACGACGACGGTGATGTTGTCGTCGCCCCCGCGCTCGTTGGCGAGCGCGATCAGGCGCGCCGGCGCCTCGTCGAGCGCGGTCGCGCCCACGGCGTGGAGCATCTCGGCGTCCTCGACGAGGTTCGAGAGGCCGTCGCAGCAGAGGAGGAGCGCGTCGCCGGGCTCGAGCTCGACGCCCATCAGATCGACCTGGACCTGCTGCTCGAAGCCGACGGAGCGGGTGATGATGTTCTTGAAGCGGCTGTTCCGCGCCTCGTCGGCGCTGATGGCGCCGGCCTTGAGCTGCTCGTTGACGAGCGAGTGGTCCTCGGAGACCTGGTAGATGCGGGCGCCGCGGATGAGGTAGCAGCGGCTGTCGCCGACGTGGGCGATGAACGCGGTCCGCCCGTCGACGAGGGCGGCGGTGACCGTGGTCCCCATGCCCGCCAGCTCCGGCGAGCCCTGGGCCGTCGTGAAGATGCGCGTGCACGCCGCCTCGACGGCCTCGCGCAGCACGTCGGGGAGCGGGCTCTCCTCGACGCTCGTCGCGATCCCGAAGAGCCCCGGCTCGCGCTCCTTGGCGCCCCGGATCGAGCTCTGAATGGTCTCGACCGCGAGCCGGGAGGCGGTGCCGCCGCCGGCGTGGCCGCCCATCCCGTCGGCGACGATGAAGAGGCCGAGCGACGGATCGACGAGGAACGAATCCTCGTTGTGATCGCGGCGTTGGCCGACGTCCGTCTGCCCCACCGCCCGTATCGTGAACGCCGCCGGCTCCGCCACGGGAGGAGCCTAACCTCGGGTTCACATGTGGGTCAACGAGCGGAAGGCGCGGGCCCTACCCCGCCTTGCGCTCCGCGACCCGCGCCGCAGACCGCCCGGGCGCCGATCTCCGCCCCTGCTTCGTCGAGGCCGGGGGGAGCCGGGCGGCCGCGATCAGGGCCGCGGCGTGCTCCAGGGCGGTCGGCGTGACCGTGAGCCCGGCCATCATCCGCGCCACCTCCCGCCGCCGCTCCTCCTCCGACGCGAGCAGGACGACGCCTGTGTGCGTGCGCCCACCCGATACCGCCTTCTCGACCCGGTGGTGCCGGTCCGCGAACGCGGCGACCTGCGGGAGGTGCGTGACGCACAGGACCTGCCGGCCGCGCGAGACGTCGGCGAGCACCCGGCCCATCGCCTCGGCCACCGCGCCGCCGATGCCCGCGTCCACCTCGTCGAACACGTAGGTCGCGACGGGATCCCTGCGGGCGAGGACCCGCTTCACCGCGAGCAAGAACCGGGAGAGCTCGCCGCCCGACGCGATGCGCGCGAGGGGCCGCGCGGGCTCGCCCGGGTTGGGGGCGATGAGGATCTCCGCTCCCTCGCCGCCGCTCGGCCCGAGCCGCCGCCCGCCGAGCTCGATCCCTCCGTCCGGCGGGAGCAGGGCCACCTCGACCTGGCACCTCCCCATGGCGAGCCCATCGAGCTCGCGCTGGACGGCCTCGGCGAACCGCCGCGCCGCCTCGGTCCGGACGCGGGTGAGGTCGCCGGCGAGCCGGACCGCCTCCGCCCCGCGCGCCTCGATCTCCCGCGCGAGCGCCTCGAGCCGCTCGCCGCCGTTCGCCACGCCGGCGAGCTCCGCGCGCATCGCGTCGCGCCGGGCGAGCGCCGCCTCGATGGTGCCGCCGTGCTTCCGCGCGAGGGCCCGGAGCAGCTCGACCCGGTCCTCCACCGCCGCGAGGCGGTCGGGGTCTCCGCCCACCGCCTCCGCGTAACGCCCGAGCTCCCGCCCCGCCTCGTCGAGCTCCACCGCAGCGGAGCGCAGGAGGCCGAGGGGCGCGCCGAGCCGCGGATCGACCGCGGCGGCGTCGGCGATCGCCCGCGCCGCCTGGCCCACGCGCTCGGAGGCGCTCCCTTCCTCGCCGTAGACGAGCCCTTCCGCCGCGCGCGCCGCCTCGCGGAGCTTCTCGGCGGAGGAGAGGACGCGCCGCTCCGCCTCGAGCGCCTCGAGCTCCCCGGCCCGGAGGCCCGCCTGGTCGAGCTCCTTGAGCTGGAACGCGAGGTAGTCCGCCCGCCGCGCCCGCTCGCCCTCGTCCGCGGCGAGCGCGTCTCGCTCGCGGACGAGGGCGGCGAGCGCGCCGTACGCCTCACGGTAGCGTCCGAGGAGGGGGTCGCTGCCGGGAGGACAGTCCGGGGTCCGATCGTCCTGACCCTGTCGAACGACGGAGCAGGAGTAGGCGTCGAGCAGCTCGAGGTGGACCGCGGGGTCGAGGAGCGAGACGTGCTCGTGCTGCCCCGAGATGTCCACCACGCCGCGCAGGGCGCTCTCCAGCATCGACACCGTGCAGAGCGCGCCGTTCACGAACGCGCGCCCGCGGCTTCCGCGCGCGACCACCCGCCGGACGAGGAGCTCGCGGCTCCGCGGGGTGGCCTCCTCTTCCGAGCACGTGGCGAGCCCGAGCTTCGCCCACGCAGGGTGGTCCGCGGGCAGCTCGAACAGGGCCTCCACCACCGCCTCGTCCGCGCCGTCCCGCAGGACGTCGGCGGTCATCCGCCCGCCGAGCACGAGGTGGAGGGCGTTCACCAGGATCGACTTGCCGGCGCCGGTCTCGCCGGTGAGGACGTTCAGCCCAGGGCCGAACTGGACCTCCACCGCGTCGACGACCGCGAAGCCGGAGATGCGCAGCGTCGTGAGCATGGAGGCCATGATCCATGGGTCACTGACACTGTGCAAATTTTCAGGTGAACGGACGAGCCCTGGCCGTGACCGTGCGCCTACCGGTCGCCCCACCGGAGCTTCGCCCGGAGGATCCCGAAGAAGTCGATCCGCGGATTCCGGACGAGCAGCACGCGGTTCTGCGACTGCTTCGCCTGGATGCGGTCGCCGCGCTGGAGCTTCATGCCCTTCTGGCCGTCGAGCGTGAGGAACACGTCGGTGTCGTTCCGGATCCAGAGCTCGACCGTCTTGTCGTCGGGCACGACGATCGGCCGCTGGGTGAGCGTGTGCGGGCAGATCGGCGCGAGGATCACGCCGCGCATGGTGGGGACCATGATGGGCCCGTTCGCGGAGAGCGCGTACGCGGTGGAGCCGGTCGGGGTCGCGACGATGATGCCGTCGCCGCGCAGCGTGGTGACGAAGCTCCCGCCGCAGCGGATCTCGATCTCGACCATGCGGGAGAGCGCGCCCTTCGCCAGCACGGCGTCGTTGAGCACCTCGAGGTCGACGGCGCGCTCGGCCGAGTCGCCGCGGTGCAGGTGCACGCGCAGCTTCATGCGCTCCGAGACCTGGGCCGTGCCGGCGAGGACCTCCTCCAGCGCGACGTAGAGCTCGTTCTGCGGCACCTCGGTCATGAACCCGAGCTTGCCCATGTTGACGCCCAGGATCGGCACGGGGCGGCCGTCGAGGAGCGACGCGGCGTGGATGAGCGTCCCGTCGCCGCCGAGGACGAGCACCAGCTCGGCCGTCCGGCCGATCTCCGCCTCGTCGGTCGTGACCTCGACCCCGCGCGCGCGGAGGAACTGCGAGACGAGCAGCGCCGCCTCCGCGGCCTCGCGGCTCGTCACCTTGTGCACGATCCCGACCCGGCGGGGCGAGGGGCAGAGCTGTCCGTCCATCCGAACATCATATAAGGGTTCCGGCCGAGCCCGGGCTCGGGGCTCGGGCTCGTTCACGGGAAAAGCCATGGACCTCTTCGATCGCGCCGCCGCCGCCGACCCTTCCGGCAAACCGCTCGCCGAGCGGATGCGCCCCAGGCGCCTGGAGGACTTCGCCGGCCAGGACCACGTCCTCGGGCCCGGCGCGGCGCTGCGCCGCGCCATCGAGGCGGACCAGGTCCCGTCGCTCATCCTCTGGGGGCCGCCCGGCACCGGGAAGACGACGCTCGGCCGGATCGTCGCCCAGCGGACCGGCGCCGAGTTCGTGCCGTTCAGCGCCGTGCTCGGCGGCGTGAAGGAGATCCGTGAGATCGTCGCCGCGGCGCGCGACCGGCGGAAGATGAACCGGCGGCGGACCATCCTCTTCGTGGACGAGATCCACCGGTTCACGAAGGCCCAGCAGGACGCGTTCCTCCCGCACGTGGAGGACGGCACGGTCACGATGATCGGCGCCACCACCGAGAACCCGTCGTTCGAGGTGAACGCGGCGCTCCTCTCGCGGTGCCGGGTGGTGACGCTCCGGGCGCTCACCGAGGACGAGGTCGGGGCGCTCCTCGATCGCGCGGTGGCCGCGCCGGAGGGGCTCGCGGGCACGGTCTCGCTCTCGCCCGAGGGGCGCGAGGCGCTCGCGCGGTACGCGTACGGCGACGCGCGGCGGGCGCTCAACGCCCTCGAGGTCGCGGCGGCGGCGGTGCGGCTCGCGGGGCGGGAGCGGATCGAGCGCGCCGACGCGGAGGAGGCGCTCCAGACGAAGACCGTGCTCTACGACAAGGCGGGCGAGGAGCACTACAACGTGGTCTCCGCCTTCATCAAGTCGATGCGCGGCTCCGATCCGGACGCGGCCGTCTACTACATGGTCCGGATGCTCGAGGGCGGCGAGGACCCGCGGTTCGTGCTGCGACGGATGGTGATCTTCGCCTCCGAGGACGTGGGCAACGCCGACCCGCAGGCGCTCCAGGTGGCCGTCGCGGCGCTCCAGGCCGTCGAGCTCGTCGGGATGCCCGAGGGCGTGCTGCCGATGACGCAGGCGGCGGTCTACCTGGCGCTCGCGCCCAAGGCGAACACCGCGATCGCCGCCTACGGCAACGCGCGGCGCCTCGTGAAGGAGCGCGGGCCGCTGCCCGTCCCGATGAAGCTGCGCAACGCGCCGACGAAGCTGATGGAGGGGCTCGGCTACGGCGGCGGCTACCGCTACCCGCACAACTTCGAGGGCCACTACGTCGCCGAGGAGTACCTGCCGGACGAGGTCCGGGGCGAGCGGATCGTGGAGCTCTCCGACAGCGGCCTCGAGCGCGCGCTCGGGGAGCGCCACCGCGAGCTCCGGACGCAGGCGCGGCAGGGCCCGCAGCCCGAGCCGGAGGAGTGACCACGCCCGGGTCGCCGGCGCCCCGCCGAGCGCCCGGTCCGGGACGCACAACGTTTGCGCGACGCAGCGCCCGGCGAGCGCTCGCCCGGCGCCGTCCCGGGATCGCGCGACGCGTCCGGTACAAGTTGGGTAGGCGACCGCTCGTCCATTTCACGGGCACCGAACCTCGTCATAGAACTTCTGCATGGACGAGCACCTCGGCGAAAGGCCCGCGTTCGATCGCCTCGCGGCGGTGGAGCGGCTCTGCCGGGAGGCACGCCGGCACGCGAAGGACGGGGAGCGGCAGCTCGCGCTCGCCGCGTACCTCGAGGCCTGGGAGCTGTTGCCCGAGCCGAAGGCGAGCTGGGACTCCTCGACGCTCATCCTGTCCGCGCTGGGTGATCTCCTCCACGCGAGCGGCGGCGACGAGCTCGAGGTGCTGCTCCGGCTCCAGGGGCGGACGGCCTGGGCCGGAGCGTCGCGCTGATCCCGTGAACGAGCCCGCGCCCGCGCCCGCGCGCACCGGGTCATCTTGGCGCTGGTCGCCGGGTCCATCCGCGTTAGTCTCCCCCCGTGATCCTCTACATGCATGGCTTCGGGTCCGGGCCTCGCTCGGCCAAGGCCCGCCACCTCGCCGCCCGCTTCGCCGCCGCCGGCGCCCACCTCGAGGTCGCGGATCTGACCCCGGGTGACGACGGCTTCGAGCGGTCGTCGCCCTCGAGCATGCTGGCGGAGGCCGAGCGGATCCTCTCGTCCGCCCCGCCGCCGCACGGGATCGTCGGCAGCTCGCTCGGCGGATACCTCGCAGCGGTCGCCGCGTCGCGCAGCCCCGGCATCGCGCGGCTCGTCCTGCTCGCGCCCGCGTTCCGGCTGTTCGAGCGGTGGGACCGGAAGCTCTCCGAGGCCGAGCGCGTCGAGTGGCGGGCCCGCGGCCGCGAGGTGTTCCACTTCGACTCCGGCCGGAACCGCCGCCTCGGGTGGCAGTTCCACGAGGACGCGCGCGCCTACCCGCCCTTCCCCGCCGTGAACGTCCCCACCCTCTGCATCGCCGGTCGCCGCGACGAGACCGTGCCGCTCGAGGACGTCGCCGCGTTCGTCGCGCGCACGCCGTCGGCGCGGCTCGTGGAGCTCGACGACGGGCACGGCCTCGAGGGCTCGTACGACCGGGTGTTCGACGAGGCGTGGGCGTTCCTGGAGCCGCTCGTCCATCCGTGAACGAGCCCGCGCCCGAGCCCGACGCCGCCACGGTCCTCCGGGCTCAGCGGAGCCGCCCGAGCTCCCACGCGACGTGCGCCTTGAGCCGCTCCTCGTTCCCGAACGAGAGCCCGAGCTCGCGCGCGAGGCGCGACACGTCGAACCGGTACGGCTCCGCGCCGTAGCCCCGGTCCTCGAGCTCGAGCGGCACCTCGCGGCCGGCGGCCTCCATCGCCCAGCGGGCGATCCGCTCCCACGACACCCAGTCGCGCGAGAGCGCGTAACGGACCGTGAACGGGGCGGGATCGTCGAGGAGCTTCAGGTAGACCTCGGCGAGGTCCGCGGCGTGGAGGAACTGCGTGCCGTCGTGCTTCACGAGGCGGACGGGGCGGCCCGCGCGCACGGCCTCGCAGATCGTGCGGAACCGCCGGTCGGGCTGGCTCCGCGCCCCCGCCACGACCGGCTCGCCGAAGATGTAGCCCGGCCGCACGACGTGCACGGGGAGCTCCTGCTGGCGCGCGTACGCGCGGGCGAACACCTCGGTCGCAGCCTTGGTCGCCCCGTACAGATCGGTCGGTCGCGGCTGGCGGTCCTCGGCGTTCACGGGCTCCATCTCGCCGTTCGCCGCGGTCGAGGACGTGTAGACGACGCGCCGCACGCCGGCCCGGCGCGCGGCCTCGAGGAGCCCGACGGAGGCGGCGGTGTCGGCGGCGAGCATCTCGGGCCCGGTGTCGCCCCAGCCGAGCGCCACGTGCACGAGGACGTCGGCGCCGGCGAGCGGCGCGCCCCAGCTCGACGGGTCGCCGAGGTCCAGCCGGGCGAGCGAGACGCCGGGGAGGGCCCCGAGGGCCGGCACCTTGGCGGGATCCCGGCCGGTGGCGACGACGGCGTGGCCGGC
This sequence comes from Anaeromyxobacter sp., assembly GCA_035627135.1. Lineage (GTDB taxonomy): Bacteria > Myxococcota > Myxococcia > Myxococcales > Anaeromyxobacteraceae > Anaeromyxobacter. The sequence goes on from DASPMI010000127.1 coordinate 11,306, forward strand.
CCGCGCGAGCCGCGCGGCGACGTGGCTTCCGATGAACCCGGTGGCTCCGGTGACGACGATGCGCATGGCACTCCTCCTGCCGCGAGCATAACCGGGCAAAATCGTTACAGCATGCGGCGCTGTTTCTGTTTCGCGGACCCTGCGTCTTGTCTAGACTCGCCCCTCCGGCCCGGCCCGATTGGCCGCGCCGGGCACGAACCCGAGGGAGAGAACACCCGCATGGCCGTGGACATCCGTGGGAAGTGGGCGCTCGTGACCGGGTCGGCCCGGGGCGTCGGCAAGCAGGTCGCGACCGGCCTCGCGCAGCGCGGCTGCAACCTCGTGCTGCACAGCCGCGAGCGGTCGCACACCGCCGATCTCGAGAAGGACCTCCTGAAGCACGGCGTGAAGGTCGCCTCCGTCGCGGCCGAGCTCTCGAAGGCCGACGACGTCGACCGCATGGTGGACGCGGCGATGTCGGCGAGCGGCGGCATCGACATCCTGTACAGCAACGCGGCGATCATGACCCGCTACCGCCAGGACTGGCTCGTCACGCCGCCCGAGGACTACCGGACGAGCTTCGAGGTCAACGTGATCGCGCCGATCCAGATCACGTACCGCGTGCTGCCGCGCATGAAGCAGCAGCGTTGGGGCCGGATCGTGCACGTCACCTCCGGCATCCGCGACCAGCCGGAGCTCATGGCGTACGCCGCCTCGAAGGCCGCGCTCGACAAGTTCGTGAAGGACACCGTCCCGCAGCTCCGGGGCACCGGCGTCCTCATGAACCTCCTCGACCCGGGCTGGCTCCGGACCGACCTCGGCGGCCCCAACGCGCCCAACGCGGTCGAGTCGGTCCTCCCCGGCGCCCTCGCCCCGGTGCTCGTCGACGGCGAGGTCCACGGCGTCTTCTTCGCAGCGCAGGACTTCGCTGGGAAGAGCCTGCCGTGAGCCCGCGGCTCCCCACCCTCGGGCCCCGCGGCGAGGGCTGGGTGGTGGGGCAGATCGTCATCTTCGGGCTCGCGGTCGCCGCCGGGGTGCTCGGCCCGGCGTGGCCTCCCGGCTCGGGCCCGTGGAGGATCGCCGCCGCGCTCGCGGCCGGGCTCCCCGGGCTCGTCCTCGGCCTCGGCGCCGGGCTCCGGCTGGGCCGGCAGCTCACGCCGCTCCCCGCGCCCGTGCACGGCGGCGAGCTCCGCGACCGCGGCGTCTACGCCCTGTGCCGCCACCCGATGTACGGGGGCGTCCTGCTGCTCGCCGTCGGCTGGGCGCTCGCGTCCGCGCCGCTCGCCCTCGGACCGGTGGCGCTCGCCGCGGGTTTCCTCGACGCGAAGCGCCGCGTCGAGGAACGGTGGCTCGCGGCGCAGCACCCCGGCTACGAGGAGTACCGGCGGCGGGTGCGCTGGAGGCTCGTGCCGTACCTCTGGTGAAAGCGCGGATCCCGGCGGGCACCTCCGGGGAGAACCCTGCCGCCGTTGCCCTCCCCTGCTACAGTCCCCCCGTGCTCGTCGAGGTCGCCGTCGCCGCCGCGGTCCGCGGCACGTTCACCTATCGCGTCCCGCCGCCGCTCGAGGCCCAGGTCACGCTGGGCCAGCGCGTCGCGGTCCCCTTCGGCCGGAGCCGCCGCGCGACCGGGTACGTGATCGGGTTCGCGGAGGCGGCGCCCGCCGGCTTCGAGCTCCGCGACGTGCTCGAGGTGCTCGACGCCTTCCCGCCGTTCACGCCGAAGCTGGTCGAGCTCCTCCGCTGGGCGGAGGAGTACTACCTCGTGCCCCCGGGCGAGCTCCTCCGCGCCGCGCTCCCGCCGGGCCTCAACACGCGCAAGGGCGACGCCGGCCCGGCCCGGCGCGGCGTCGAGTTCGCCGCGCCGGCCGACGGCGCGGCCGCGGCGCTCCCCTCGCTCGCGCGCGCCAGGGCCCAGCGCGCGGTGCTCGACTACCTCGTCGCGCGCGGCCGCATCCCGCTCGAGGAGCTCAAGGCCGCCTTCCCGCGCGGCCGCGCGGCGGTGAAGGCGCTCGCGGCCCGCGGGCTCGTGCGGCTCGAGACCGAGACGATCGTCGCGCGCGGCGGGCTCCTGCCGGGCGGCGCGCCCCCGCCCGCGCTCACGCCGGCGCAGGCCGCGGCGGTCGAGACGCTCCAGGCCGCGCTGGGATCGTTCCAGCCGTTCCTCCTGCACGGCGTCACCGGCTCGGGCAAGACCGAGGTCTACCTCCAGCTCATCGCCCGCGCGCGGGCGCAGGGCCGCGGCGCGCTCGTGCTCGTGCCCGAGATCGCGCTCACCCCGCAGCTCTCGGGCCGCTTCCGCGCCCGCTTCGGCGACGACGTCGCCCTCCTCCACTCCGGCCTCTCCGACGCCGAGCGCCACGCCGAGTGGCTGCGCCTCCGGCGCGGCGACGCGCGGATCTGCGTGGGCGTGCGGAGCGCGATCTTCGCCCCGGTACAGGACCTCGCCGTGCTCGTCGTGGACGAGGAGCACGACGGCAGCTTCAAGCAGGAGGACGGGCCCGCCTACCACGCGCGCGACCTCGCGGTGGTCCGGGCGAAGCTCGAGGACGCGGTGCTCGTGCTCGGCTCGGCCACCCCCTCGCTCGAGACGCTCGACAACGCGCGGCGCGGGAAGTACCGGACGCTCTCGCTCCCCGCGCGCGTGGACGACCGGCCGCTGCCCGCGGTGGAGCTCGTGGACCTCTCGACGCTGAAGCGCCACGGCGTGCAGCGGCTCGAGGGGCTCGTCTCGCCGCGGCTCGGGGCGGCCCTCGAGGAGACGCTCGCGGCGGGGCAGCAGGCGATCCTCTTCCTCAACCGGCGCGGGTTCGACACGCTCGTGCTGTGCGACGCATGCGGCGAGGAGGCCCGGTGCACGGAGTGCTCCGTCTCGCTCACGCACCACGCCCGGCGGCGGCTCCTCCTCTGCCACTACTGCGGCCGGAGCGAACCCGCCGGCGCGCCCTGCCCGGCCTGCGGCGGCCCGCGGTTCGGCGTGGGCGTCGGGACGGAGCAGGTCGAGGCCGCCGTCCGCGGCCTCTTCCCCGAGGCGCGGGTGGGCCGGCTCGACCGCGACGTCGTCACCACCGCCGACGACACCGCCGCCGTGCTCGCCCGGTTCGCGAACCGCGAGCTCGACGTGCTCGTCGGCACGCAGATGGTGACGAAGGGCCACGACTTCCCCGGGGTGACGCTGGTCGGCGTGGTGCTCGCCGACACCGCCCTCGCCCTCCCCGACCTGCGCGCGTCGGAGCGGACCTTCCAGCTCCTCGCCCAGGTGGCCGGCCGCGCCGGGCGCGGGGCGGAGGCGGGCCGCGTGATCGTTCAGACCTTCCACCCCCGGAGCCCGGCCGTCGCCTGCGCGGCCACCCACGACTACATCGCCTTCGCCGAGGGGGAGCTGGAGCGGCGGCGGGCCCTCTCCTACCCGCCCTACACCCGGCTCATGGCGGTCCGCGTCGAGGGATCCGAGGAGGGCGCGCGCCGCTGCGCGGAGCGGCTCGCGGAGGCGGCCCGTCCCGCGCTCGGGGACGAGGTCGCGATGCTCGGCCCGGCCCCGGCGGCCCTGGAGCGGCTCCGGGGCCGGTGGCGGTGGCACCTCCTGTTCCGCGCCGACGGCCCGCGGTCGCTGTTCCGCGTCCACGCCGCCCTCGCCGCAGCCGCCGCCCGGCCGCTGGGCGCGTCGGTCCGGTTCGACATGGATCCGTACTCGATGATGTGACGCTCCGCGGGCCAGCGTGTAGGCCAACGGCGCCCGCTTGGTACCTCCGCGTCCGCAGGGCATAATCCCCCCGGCGTGTCGAAGGTCCTCTTGGTGGACGACGATATCGCGGAGATCTCCTCCGTGAAGCGCGCGCTCCTGCGCGCTGGGCACCAGCCTGCCCTCGCCACCAACGCCTCCGACGCGACCGCGGCGATCACCCGCGACCGGCCCGATCTCGTCATCGTCTCGGCCACCTGCGAGAACGGCGAGGCGCTGGCCCTGGCGCGGCGGCTGCCCGACGACCCCGCCACGGCCGACCTCCCGCTCCTCGTCCTCGGCGATGGAGACCCGGCCCCCCCGGGCGCGCGGCGGATCGCGCGGCCGCTCGACCCCGAGCAGCTGATCGCCGAGGTGACCGGCGCGCTCGGGCCGCCCGGCGGCATCGAGCTCGCGCCGCCGGACGATCCGAAGCCCACGTCCCGGCCGGCGCCGGCCGCGGCGGCGTCCCGCCCCGGCGCGCCCGCCGCCAGGGCCGCGCCGTCCCGCTCCGTCCCGCCGCTCGTCGCCGCCGCCGACGCCGCGGCCGCCAAGGCCCGCGCCGCCGCGGCGAAGCCCGCCGGCGCGCCTCCCGCGGGCGCCACCTCGCTCGCCGCGCCGCTCCCGGAGCCCGCGGCGCCAGCGTCCGGCGTCGCGAACCCGACCGCCTCGCGCCGCGCCGCCGCGGACGCGCTGCGCGCCCGGGCCGAGGAGCTGCGGAAGTCGGCGCCCCGCCCCGCGGCTGCCCCGGCGGCCGCCCCTGCGCCCGCCGCTCCCTCGACGCCGGCGGCCCCGGCGCGCGCGGCGGCCCGCCCCGCGTCGAAGGCCGCCACGACGCCGACCGCTCCCATCCTGCTCGATCCCCCCACGGCGCCGCCCGCGCCCTCGACGCCCGCCGCGGGAGCGCGCCCGACCCGCCCCTCGCTCGCCGAGGCGCTCGAGCTCGACGAGGGGGAGCTCGAGGCCGCGCTCCGCCGGGACGGCGTACCCGCGCCGGACCCGGCCGACGAGGCGCGGCGCCAGGCGGCCGAGGATGCGCTGCGCGCCCTCGAGGAGGAGGCGAGCTCGCACGCGGCCGAGGTGGCGCGGACGCGCCGCGCCGAGCGGGCGGCGCCGGAGGAGCCCGCGGACGTCGCGCCCCCGGCGCAGCCGCGGGACGACCGCGCCCTCCAGGAGGCGATCGAGGCCGCCCGGCGCGAGGCGTTCGAGGCGGCGAAGCGCGAGCTCGCGGAGCAAGCGCGGCGCGAGGCCGCCGAGGCGGCGCGGCTCGTCCAGGCCGAGGCGCGGGCGCGGCAGGAGGCGGTCGCGAGCGCGGAGCGCGAGGCGGAGGAGCTGGCGCGGGCGCGGGCCGAGGCCGAGGCGCGGGCGCGGGCCGAGGCCGAGGCGCGCCAGGCGGCGGAGGAGCAGCTCCGGACGCTGCGGGCGCTGCTCGAGGAGGAGAAGCGGAAGGCCGAGGAGCGCGTCGCGACCGTCATGCAGCGCGCGGCGCAGGAGGAGGAGGCGGCCGACGAGCTGCGCCGGATGGCCGAGGACGAGCTCCGCCGGCGCGACGAGGAGTCGGCCCGCACCCGCGCCGCCGACGAGGAGAAGCTGCACGAGGCGATCGCGAGCGCCCGCGCCGAGATGGAGGCGCTGCGGCGGAAGAGCGAGGAGGAGGCGCGGCGGCGCGCCGAGGCCGAGTCCGCCCTGCACCGGCTCGAGGAGGCGCAGCGCGAGGCTGCGGAGCGCGAGGTCGCGGAGCTCGCGCGCCGCCCGGTCGGCGCCGCGCCTGCCGCCGACGCCGGCCGGTTCACGCCGCCCCCGTTCTTCGAATCGTTCGAGGATGCCCCCGCCGACGACGCTCCCCCGCCGGATCCGGCCGAGGAGGCCGCCCGGCGCCGCGTGGCCGCCCTCCGCGCCGCCGCGCAGGACGTCGCGGGCGCGCTCGAGGTCTCGCCCATCCCGTCGATCGATCCGATCCCCGAGCCCGACCCGGCCCCCGCGCCGGTGCCGGAGCCCGGCCGCGCGTTCCCGGCGCCGCCCGCCCCGCTGCGCGCCGGCGAGCTGGCCGAGCTCCCGGTCCCCCGCCTGCTCGCCATGGCGGCCCGGGCGAAGCTGAACGGACGGCTCGACTTCCAGGGGGACGTGGCGCGATCCGTCTGGTTCGAGGACGGCCGGGTGGTGGGCGCGGCGAGCACGGACCCGACCGACCGCGTCGAGGAGGTCGCCCTCCGGCTCGGGCTCATCACCCGCGAGCAGCACCGACAGGTCGCCCAGGCGACGGCGTCCCTCCCGTCGCGCCGCGTCGCGCTCCTCCTGCTGGAGCGCGGATACCTCAAGCCGACCGAGCTCACCGGCCTCGTCCGGCGGCGGACCGAGGAGGTCGTGTTCGGCGTCTTCGGCGAGGAGAGCGGGCGGTTCCGCTGGACGGGCGCAGAGGTGCCGCCGGAGGAGCGGACGGCGCTCGAGCGCGGCGCGCTCGCGCTGGCGGTCGAGGGCGTGCGGCGGCGCTGGCGCGGCGCCCGCGTCGACGCGTTGCTGGGCGGCGCGGCGACGCTGCTCGCCCCGGTCCCCGGCGCGCCCGGACCGGCGGAGCTCGGGCTCTCGCCGGACGAGCGGCGGGCCGTCTCCCTGGCCGACGGCCTCCGCACGCTCGACGAGATCGTCCAGGCGAGCCCCCTGGACGCCCTCACGACGCGCCAGGTGCTCGCGGCGCTCGTCGTGACCGGCGCCCTCGCGGTCCGGGTGCTCCACGCCGGCCAGCCGCGCGGCCATGCCACCGCGTCGATCGACCTCGCCCGGGTGAAGGACAAGCTCGAGCAGGTCCGCCGCGCCGACTACTTCACCGTCCTGGGCGTGAGCCGCCTCTGCACGCCGCACGAGGTCCGGGAGGCCGCCGACCGGCTCGCGGCCGAGTTCGAGCCGCGGCGGTTCGCCGGCGTCGCCGACGAGGGGCTCCCCGCGCGACTGGCCGAGATCCTCCAGGTCCTCCAGGACGCCCGCGAGGTCCTGGCGGACGACCGGCTCCGCGAGGAGTACCTCCGGGGCCTCGGCGACGCGTGACCCAGCAGGGGATGCGCGATCCGCGCGGGTTCGTTACATTTCCCGGTCGAGGTCCAAGAAGGAGCGAGACGTGCTTCGTGAAATCGTGATCTGGCCCGACCCCGTGCTCAAGGAAGTCGTACCGCCGGTCGACCGCGTGGACGACTCCATCCGCCGCCTGCTCGACGACATGGCGGAGACCATGTACGCCGCCGACGGCGTGGGCCTCGCCGCGCCCCAGATCGCGGAGCGCAAGCGGCTCATCGTCATCGACACCTCGCCGCGGCAGGAAGGCCAGAAGCTCATCCACCTCGTGAACCCGGAGATCGTGAAGTACGAGGGCAAGACCACGTACACCGAGGGCTGCCTCTCGATCCCCGGCGAGGCCGAGGACGTCGAGCGCGCGGCGAAGGTCTGGGTGCGCGCCCTCGACTACCACGGCAAGCCGTTCGAGCTCGAGGCGGACGGGCTGCTCGCCATCGCGTGCCAGCACGAGACGGATCACCTGAACGGCACGCTCTTCGTCGACCACCTCTCGAGCCTCAAGCGCGAGCTCATCAAGAAGCGGATGAAGAAGCTCAAGGCCGAGCGGGCCGCCGAGGCCGCCGCGGAGATCCGGGCGGCGTCGCGGCACGAGAAGGCGCTGTAGCGCAGCCCCGACGGGCCGGTGGTACGCTCGCGCGGTGACCTGGCCTGCGCGGTGACCTGGCCAACGAGGTGCTTCACCCAGGCCTTGCTGCCCGCCTGCGCAGGGGAGCTGGGGCCGGCGCCGGCCTACAGCCGCTCGTCGATCGCCCGGTTGGACATCGCGTCCGCCTGGACGTTCTCCTCGCGCGGGATGTGCCGGAGCTGGATCCAGGGGAACGCCTTGAGGAGCGCCTGCGCCTCCTGGTGCAGCGGGAGGAGGTGCTCGGCCTTGACGGCGTACTCGCCCTGGAGCTGCTTCACGAGGAGCTCCGAGTCCGAGAGGACCTCGAGCTCCTTGATGCCCATCGCCTTCGCGCGCCGGAGCCCGAGGATGAGCCCCATGTACTCGGCGACGTTGTTCGTGGACTCGCCCAGGAACTTGCCGACCTTGGCCTGGATGTGGCCGTCCGGGCTGACGATCACGGCGCCGGCGCCGGCCGGGCCGGGGTTGCCGCGCGCCGCGCCGTCGGTGAAGAGGCGCGTGCGCTTCTCCGCCTCGACCTTGGCGGCCTCCTGCTGGGCGGCGCGCTCGGCGGCCTCCGCGGCGTCGCGCTCGCGGCGGCGCTGCTCGCGCTCGGCCTTCGACAGGTCCATCGCCTCGTCGATCTCGGCGGCGGAGCGGGCGGCGGCCTTCGCCACGTCGGTCTGCTTGCGGACGGTGATGCCCTTGTTGCCCGCGGCGCCGGGGTCCTTCGCCTTCTCGGCCTCCTCGACGCGATCCGCGGCGGCGTTGATGAGCTTGCCGAGCGTGTCCCGGTCGTACCCGGCGTAGCGGGCGCGGGTGCGTGGCAGGTCCTCGTTGGCGGCGATGAAGCGGAGGAGGTCTGCCAGGACCGTCTTCACGCGGGCGACGGGGCGGGCGGGTTCAGGGCTTCCGCCGCGTAGATGATCCGGTGGCAGTTGGGGCACGTCTCGATGGAGTTTGCCCGCTGCAGCGTGATCGCCAGCTGGGGCGGCACGTTGCGGTTGCACCCGCGGCAGCTCATCCCCACCACCGGCGCGACCGCCACGCCGGCGCGGCGCTTCCGGATGTTCTCGTACTTCGACAGCAGCGACGGCTCGACGGCCGCCGCCGCCGCCGCGCGCCTTGCCTCGAGCTGGCGCAGCTTTTCCTCCACCGCGGCGCGACGCTCCTCCAGCTGCTGAAGCCCGCCCTGCGCGGCCTCCTCCTGCTCGGCGAGCCATTCGGCGCGCTCCTCCAAGGCCTTCTGCACCTCGGCCGCCTGGGCCGTCAGGGCCTTGAGCTGTTCGGACTGGGTGTCGTTCGACTTCTTCGCGATGTCGATCTCG
>DASPMI010000128.1:0-23411 GCA_035627135.1 Anaeromyxobacter sp.
AAGCCCACGCCCGGCCAGAAATGCGACTCCCGGAGGCACGTGGCGAAGAGCCGGGCGGTGTCCGCGATCCGCGCCCGCCCGGCGTCCACGGCCGCGGGCCTCCCGCGCTGCGCCATGGCACGCGCCGCCCGGTGGTAGCCGCCCCGGCCGCCCGGGGTGACGAAGTGGAGGATCGAGAACCGGATCACCGCCCCGGCGGGCGCGTCGAGGCGCGGTGTGACCGCCGGCGGGAGCACCTCGGGGCGCCGGTACGCCAGCGGCTCCTCCTGGCATGGGAACGTGAATCGGGCGGCCCGCGCCTTCGCCGGCCCGTGAACCCACCCCACGCCGAGCAGATCGGCGTGCCCCTCGGCGCCCGGCGAGAATCCCTCGATCCCGGGTCGATCGCGCTCGAGGAAGGCGGCGTGGCCGCGCGTCGCCCCGGCGAGGTGGACGCCAGGGCAGACCGCGGCGTCGGCGCGGGAGGACCAGTCCCGCTTCATCCCGCGCGGATATCCGGCGTGGTCGCTCGTGAGGTCGTTGTCGCCGTAGAAGACGCCGGGGACCGTGAGCCAGTCGATGGGATCGGGGAGGACGGGGACCGCGCGCACGTCGAGGAGGAGGTGCGGTGTGGCCGCGGGCACGGTGAGCTCGAGCGCCTGCACGAGCGCGCCGGCCTCGCGGTCGAACCGGTGCGTGAGCCCGAGCACCAGCCGCCCGCTCTCGTACGTGATCGTGGCGTCCGCGCCGCGGACGGCGACGTCGGTCACCGCCGCCGCCCGACCGCCAAGGCGGATCCACTCCGCCACGGGGAATCGAACCACGCCGTCGTCGAACCGCCACGCGAGCTCGGATCCGGATCGCTCCAGCACGATGCCTCCTCCCGGTCCGCGCCGACCCAGAGACGGGAGCGCGGGCGGCCCGCGCGTCGCGCATCCTACCCCACGCGCTCGACGGGCCGCCCCGGGCGTCCGTCGACGGCGGCCTGCGGCTCCACGGGCAGGAATACCCGGAACGCCGCGCCTGCGCCCGCGGCGCTCGACAGGGCCACGCCCCCGCCCGACGCGGTCGCGATGGCACGGACGGTCGAGAGCCCCAGCCCGGTCCCGTGGCCCCGCGGCTTGCTCGTGAACCACGGCTCGAAGATCCGCGCCTGGAGCTCGGGCGGCACCCCGGGCCCGTCGTCCCGGACCTCGACGAGGACCTGCTGCGCGGCGGCGAGCGTCGAGCCGAGCTGTGCGGCCTCCTTGCGGTCGAGCGGCCGGACGGCGAGGGACACGGTCCCGCCATCCGGCGTCGCGTCCCGCGCGTTGGCGACGAGGTTGAGGACGAGCTGCTCGAGCTCGAGCGGATCGAGCAGCGCGGGCGCGGGGCCCGCCGCGTGCAGCTCCAGGGCGTGGTTCGGCCCGACGAGCCGGGTCGCCATCCGCCGGAGGCGCCCGACGCCGTCGGCGACGTCGAGGACCACGCGCTCGGGCTCCTCCCGCCGGGCCACGTCCAGGAGGTGGCGCACGGCCGACGCGCCGCTCGCGCAGGCGCGGTCCAGATCCGTCGCCGCGTCGCGGACGGCGGGATCCGGGTGGCGCTCGAGCACCCCCGCCACGCCGCCGGCCACCGAGAGCACGTTCTTGAGGTCGTGCGCGAAGCCGCTCGCGAGGCTCCCGATCATCTCCAGCCGCTGGAGGTGCTGCAGGTGGAGCTCCAGCCGGCGCCGCTCCTCGGCCGCCGCGAGGACCCGGTTGAACGTCCGGATCGTGAGCCAGGTCATGAAGCCGGTCCCGACGACGCAGACCTCGAACACGAGGAGGCGCGCCGCGTCGTACGGCGGGAGGCGCTCGAGCCAGGCGCCGTAGCGCTGGGACAGGCTCAAGGCCACCGGCACGAGCACCGCCCCGGCCGCCGTGGCCGGGGCTACGGCCCGCTCGCCGAGGAACAGCCCGCTCGCCATCACCAGCACGAGGACGACGAGGAGCGAGCTGAGCGCGCCGACGTGCGTCGCCGTGACGAGCGACAGGAGGGTCTCGAGCGCGATGGACCCGATCACGAGGCTCGCGGCGACCGTCGGGCGGCGCGGCGCGAGCCACCACGCGGCGGCCGACACCACCGCCGCGAACCCCTCCAGGACGCGCGAGTGGAAGGGGCCGATGCCGATCGCGACGCTGTACGTCACGACCACCGCGTACCCGAGGGCGGCGAGGGCGGCCCCGGTCCGGATCCAGATGATCGGCCGTCCGCCGGTCCAGCGGCCGAGGCCGTAGATCGAGTACGCGCTGGTGCCGCCGTCGCGTGGGTCCATCGCCGCCCGCGATTAGAGCACGCGGCGGGCTCGGCGTCAGCGTCCCCCGTCCTCAGGACCCGCGCGCGCCGGGGCAGAAGAACAGCGAGAGGTACCGCGGCGAAGGATAGGAGCTCCGGCGGATCACGAACGCGGGCTCCGCGGCGCCGTCCTTCCGCAGCGCCGCCTGGAGCTGCTCCGCGGCGCGCTGCTCGTCGTCCCCCGTCACGTGCATGACGTACCCGCCGATTCGGTACCCGGCCCGCGCGTTCACGGACGCCGGGAGCTTCCGGACGCGCCACCGCCCTGCGCCCTCGGGGTGCAGCGCGCGGAGCTTCGCGGCCGCCTCCGCCTCCCGGCGGGCGGCCTCCGGGTTGGTCGCCTCCTCGCACCAGAAGAGATCGACGTCGTAGTCGGCCCAGGCGCTCGCTCCGCCCGCGGCCGGGGGCGGCGCGGCGACCTGCGCGCGCAGGTTCGCCTGCGCGGCCTCCTTCTCCTCGGCACGGAAGACCGTCTCGTCCACCTGGCTCTTGAGGGCGGCGACCTGCTCCTTCACGTGGGTCGTGGCGGGGCGCGCGGGGCTGGAGAGGCTGTCGATGGCCGCCTTCACCGCCGCGGCGAGCTGCGACCGCACCGTGGGATCGGGGATCGCCTCCAGCAGGGCGGCCACGGACGTGAGCCGGTTGAGCATCTGCTCCGGGGGGAGGGTCGCGGCGTAGATCTCCTTCACCTCGTCGAAGATGCGGATGGTGATCTCGTGGTTGAGCTTGCGATCCTCCCGCACCTCGGCGCTGCGGGCGATCTCGGCCTGGAGCTCGGCGATGCGGACGGATTGGCGATCCACCTGGGCCTTCACCGCAGACGCCTGGTACGCGCTCCACGCGCCGAGGGCTGCGATGAGGATCCCGACGAGCTTCTCGATCCGGGTCAGCGCGGATCCGTGTGCTGCCTCGGCCATGGCGCCTCGCAGTCCGGGAGGGCTGGCGCCGTCGCTCGGCGGGCCCACCGCGGGGTCATGCCCCCGTGATCGGCGCGGCGCCGCTCGCGTGACGCCCCGGACACCTCCGGGGCGTCCCGGGCGGAGCGGGCAGGCGCGGCGTCAACGCTCGGCGACGTCGAGCACGTCGCCGCCTGCGTCCACGAGCTCGACGCGCAGCGGCATCTTCCCCGCCGCGTGCGTGGAGCAGGAGAGGCAGGGGTCGAAGGCGCGGATGCCGGCCTCGACGCGGTTGAGCATCCCCTCGCGCAGCTTCCGGCCGTCGACGAAGTGGCGGGCGATCTGCGCCACGGTGCGGTTCATCGCCAGGTTGTTCTGGCCGGTGGCGATGAGGAGGTTCACGCGCGTGAGCGTCCCGCCCGGCTTCACCTCGTAGTCGTGGAAGAGCGTCCCGCGCGGCGCCTCGCAGGCGCCGACGCCCCGGTTGCGGTTGCGCATCGCGACCGCCTGCACGTCGGGCGAGAGGAGGTCGGGCTCGCCGAGGAGCTGGGCGATCTTCTCGATCGCGTAGAGGATCTCGACGAGCCGGGCGTAGTGGTAGTGGAACGAGGCCAGCACGGCGCCGCGGCCGAGCTGCCGGAACTCGGCGAGCTCCTCGTCGGCGCGGGGCGTGCCGCAGCGGGTGGCGACGTTGAGGCGCGCGAGCGGGCCCACGCGGTAGATGCCGCCTGGATGGCCGAGCGGCCTGTAGTAGGGCGACTTGAGGTACGAGTCGGCCTCGACCGCCTCCCCGATCCACCGCTCGTAGTCGGCGGGGTCGAGCTGGTCCTGGAGGATCTCGCCGGTCTCGGAGACGAAGCGCAGCTTCCCGTCGGTGTGATCGAGCAGGCCGTCCTCGTCGACCATCCCCATGAACAGGGTCGGGAAGTTGCCGAAGGTGCGCGCCTCCTCCTGGTGGTCGACGAGCACGCGCTTCCACCAGGCGAGCGTCCGCTGGGCGATCTCGAGCGCGTCCTGCAGGCCCGCCCGGATCCGATCGCGCCCGTCCTCGGTGAGCGGCCGGGCCACGCCGCCGGGCGTCGCCCAGGCCGGGTGGATGCGCTTGCCGGCCACGGTCTCGATGACCTGCTGGCCCCACTTGCGCAGGCGGATGCCGTCCCGCGCGACCTCCGGGTGCGTCTCGGCGAGCGCGAGCACGTTCCGGCGCGCCGGATCGGCGTCGTAGCCCAGCAGGAAGTCGGGCGAGGAGAGGTGGAAGAACGAGAGCGCGTGGGACTGCACGAGCTGGCCGAGGTTCACGAGCTTGCGCAGCTTCCGGGCGGGCTCCGGGATCTCCACCGCGAGGAGCGCGTCGGTCGCCTTGGCGGAGGCGAGGAGGTGCGAGACCGGGCAGATCCCGCACACGCGGGCGGTGATCACCGGCATCTCCCGGAACGACCGCCCCTCGCAGAACTTCTCGAACCCGCGGAACTCGACGACGTGGAAGCGGGCGTCCTTCACGGCGCCCGCGTCGTCGAGGTGGATCGTGATCTTGGCGTGCCCCTCGATGCGCGTGACCGGATCGATGACGATGCGCTCGCTCATGGCTTATCCGAAGATGGCCTTCCCCGCGAACGACGGGACGCGGCCGGCGAGGGCCTCGACGAGGAGGGTGTGGATGAGGTCGGGGGCCGGCGGGCAGCCGGGGAGGAACGCGTCCACCTTGACGACGTGGTGCAGCGGCAGGACGCGATCGAGCAGCCTCGGCAGGATGCCCGGCTCCTCGGGGAGCCGCGGGTGGAGGTCGCGCGCGTCGCGGTAGGCACGGTCGAGGACGGGGAGGGCGGTGCCGAGCGCGTTGCGGATGGCGGTGACGTTGCCCGTCACGGCGCAGTCGCCGAACGCGACGAGCAGCCGCGTGTTCTTCCGGACCGTCTGGAGGGCGTGCAGGTTCTCCTCGTTCGCCACCGCCCCCTCGACGAGCGTCACGTCCACGTCCTCGGGGAACGCCTTGCGGTCGGCGATGGGGCTGAAGACGAGGTCGATCTGCTTCGCGAGGTCGAGCAGGCGCTCGTCCATGTCGAGGAAGGACATGTGGCAGCCGGAGCAGCCGCCGAGCCAGACCGTCGCCACCCGCGGACGCGTCACCTGCTCCATTGCTTCTTCTCCCGCGCGTTCTTGATGTACGTGAGGAAGTCCTTGTTCTTCCGGACGCCCGTCGCGGCCTTCTCCTTCTCGAACAGCGCGCCTGTCGGGCAGACGTTCACGCACTTGCCGCAGCTCGTGCACGTGTCGCTCTTCCCCCAGGGCTGGGCGAGGTCGGTGATCACGCGGGAGAGGATCCCGCGGCCGGCGACGTCCCACGTGTGCGCGCCCTCGATCTCGTCGCACACGCGGACGCAGCGGGTGCAGAGGATGCACCGCGCGTGATCCAGCACGTACCGCGGGTGGCTCGCCTCGAGCTCCGTCCGCGGGTGCTGGTACTCGAACCGCACGTGGTCCATCCCGACCGTGCGCGCCACGTCCTGCAGCTCGCAGCTCCCGTTCGCGACGCAGACGGCGCACACGTGGTTCCGCTCGGCGAAGAGCAGCTCGACGATCTGGCGCCGGTAGCGGCGGAGGCGCTCGGAGTCGGTCGTGACCTCCATGCCCTCGACCGCCTCGGTGGTGCACGCGGAGAGGAGCTTGCTCGAGCCCTTCACCTCGACGAGGCAGAGGCGGCAGGCGCCCACGTCGCCGAGGCCGTCGAGGTGACAGAGCGTGGGGAGCTCGACGCCGTGCTCGCGCGCGACGTCCAGCAGGCTCTGGCCGTCGGCGGCCGAGACCGGCTTGCCGTCGATCTGGAGCGTCTTGACCGTCACGGCGTCACCCCCTCGTGCGCCCGCGCCGACCGCTCCGCGGCGGCGCCCGCGGACATCGTGCACACGCCCGCGGGGCAGCGCCTCTCGACGACGTGCGCCAGGTACTCCTCGCGGAAGTAGCGGATGGTCGAGACGACGGGGTTGGGCGCCGTCTGGCCGAGGCCGCAGAGGCTCGTGCTCCGGAGCAGGTCCGCGAGCTCGCCGAGCCGGTCGAGGTCCGCGAGCTCGCCGCGGCCGCGCGTGATCCGGTCCAGGATGGAGTGGATCTGCACCGTCCCGGAGCGGCAGGGGATGCACTTCCCGCACGACTCCTCCCGGCAGAACTCGACGAAGAACCTGGCGACGTCGACCATGCACGAGCTCTCGTCCATGACGATGAGCCCGCCGGAGCCCATGATCGTGCCGACCTGCTGCAGCGACTCGTAGTCCACCGGCAGGTCCAGGAACCGGGCCGGGATGCACCCGCCGGAGGGCCCGCCCGTCTGCGCCGCCTTGAACCGCCGGCCCTCGGGGATGCCGCCGCCGATCTCGAAGATGATCTCGCGCAGGGTGATCCCCATCGGCACCTCGATGAGGCCGGTGTTCTTGATCTGCCCGGCGAGCGCGAACACCTTCGTGCCCTTCGACTTCTCCGTGCCGATCCCGGCGAACCACGCGCTCCCGTTCCGGACGATCGCCGGTACGTTGGCCAGGGTCTCGACGTTGTTGATGAGGGTCGGGTGGCCCCAGAGGCCCGAGGTGGCCGGGTAGGGCGGGCGCGGGCGCGGCGTCCCGCGGTTCCCCTCGATCGACGCGATGAGCGCCGTCTCCTCGCCGCACACGAAGGCGCCGGCGCCCGTGCGCACGTCCACGCGGAAGTTGAAGGCGGTGTCGAGGATGTGCGAGCCGAGGAGGTTCTGCCGCTCCGCCTGCTTGATGGCCGCGCGGAGGCGCTTGATGGCGAGCGGGTACTCGGCGCGGACGTAGACGTACCCCTGCTCGGCGCCGACGGCGTAGGCGGCGATCGCCATGCCCTCGAGCACCTCGTGCGGATCGCCCTCGAGCACCGACCGGTCCATGAACGCGCCGGGGTCGCCCTCGTCGCCGTTGCAGACCACGAACTTCTTCGCGCCCTGCTCCTTGGCGACCGTGCTCCACTTGAGGCCGGTGGGGTAGCCGCCGCCGCCGCGCCCGCGCAGGCCGCTCCTCGTGATCTCCTGGATCACGTCGGCCGGCGTCATGTCGGTGAGCGCCTTCTCCAGCGCCGAGTAGGCGCCCGCGGCGATGCAGCTCTCGATCTCCTCCGGGTCGATCGCGCCCGCGTTCGCGAGGACGATCTTCGTCTGGCGGGTGAAGAACGGATCGCCGGCGTGCGAGGGGAGGTCGGCGGGCGGTCCGCCCTCGCGCGCGTGCGAGAGCGCGAGCCGGTCGGCCCTTTCCGCGTCCACGTCGAGGTACAGGTGGTTCCTGGCCGCGCCGCCCTCCTTCCACTCCACCTCGACGATGGGCCCGCGCTGGCACAGGCCGCGGCAGCCGGTGGGGTAGACCTCGGTCGCGCCGGCGAGCCCCTCCGCCTCCATCCGCTCGCGGATCCTGGAGAGGACCGCCTCGCCCCCCACCGACTCGCAGCCGAGGCCGCTGCACACGGAGATGCGGCAGCGCTGCGCCTCGCGGGCCGCCTGGCGTCGCGCCGCGATCTGCTCGAGCGACTCCCCGGTCATGGCCCCCACCTCCGCGCGCGCGCGACGGCGCTCTCGGGCGTGAGGCCGCCGACCATCTCGTGATCGTAGACGAGGGCCGGGGCGATGCCGCACGCGCCGACGCAGCGGGCCACCACCACGGAGAGCTTCCCGTCCTCCGTGGTCGTCTGGCCCTTCGCGAGCTGGAACTCCTTGCGGAGCGCCTCGTGGATCTCGCCGGCGCCCTTCACGTAGCAGGCGGTGCCCATGCACACCGTGCACGTGTGCTCGCCCTTCGGCTTGAGCGTGAAGTGGTTGTAGAAGGTCGCGACGCCGTACACGCGCGAGGGCGGAACCTTCAGGCTCCGTCCGATGTGCAGGAGCACCTCCGGCGCCAGGAACCCGTACAGCTCCTGCGCCGCGTGCAGCACCTCCAGCAGCGCGTCGGGCTGGAACTGCTGCCTGCGCATGGCGGCGTCGAGCATCTTGAGCCGCTTGTCGCCGCCCTTCGGTGTGGTGACGGCCTGTTCGGCGCTCATGGCGCCATTCTCCACCCGCCGCACGGCCGCGTCACGCGCGTTACGCTCTCGGTGCGTGCTCTCCCGAGGCGCAGGATCTGCGGCTGTGAAGGGATCGGAGTCAGCCGGCGGGAGCAGCCGGATCAGCGCCAGGCGCCCGGCCGGGCGTAGACCCAGGCCAGCGGGACCTCGTCGAGGAAGACCCCGGCGACCGGGCTCCGCGTGCGGAGGGCGGCCCAGATCTGGAACTCATCTTGCCGGGGGCCGCCGGAGACGGGGACGACCGCGATGTCGCACTCGTCGAGCGAGGCCGCGAGCGCGAGGTCCGGGCGGACCCGGCCGTCTGCAGCGAGGACGGCGAGCGCCGCGGGAGGCGTCGCCGCCCAGCGGACCCGGGCGCCGGTCCGGGCCCGGGCGGCGATCTCGCGGAGGAGGAGCGGCGAGACCTCGCCGTGGTGGCGCGGGAGCCCGCGAGAGGCGGCGCCCGGCGCCCCGCCCGCGAGCTCGCCCCAGCTCGCGCCGAGGTCCGGCCAGGCGTGGATCGCGCCCGTGAGTCCGGGCGCGATCGCGACGGCGGCGAGCGCGAGCCGGATCGGGCGCGCGTGCGCGGGCCAGAGGGCTCGGCCGGCCGCGACGGCGGCCTGCGCGGCGAGCGCCGCGAGGAACGGGAACGACGCGAGCCACGGGCCCGGTCCGGGACCGCGTGGAACCAGGCCCGCCTGCGCGGCGGCGAGCGGCGCCACGGCGGCGACGACGAGGAGCAGCCGGTCCTGCCGCTCGCGCGCGTCCGTGGTTCGCGCGAGGAGCCGGGCGAGCGCGTGCGCGAGGCCGCCCGCGAACGCCACGACGAGCGAGGCGGGGAGCGCGAGCACGGTGACGGCGAGCGGCGCCCCGAGGCTCGCCGCGGGGGCGTCGCCCGGGATCGCGAGGAGCGCGTCCCGGAGCCGGCCCACGGGGTCTGCCCAGAGCCCCGGCCAGAGCGCGACCGCGAGGAGCGGCCCGAGGACCAGCATCGCGGCGAGCGCGGTCCACGCGGAGCGCGGGTGGGGGCGGACGGTGGGGACCTCCCCGGGCACAGGACCGGGCTCGGGGTCGGCCGGGCGCACCGAGCGCCGGAGGGCGAGGAAGCCCGCGTGGAGCACGAAGGCGGCGAGGAGCGCGAGCGCCTCGAGCTGGACCGCGAGCGCGAGGCCGAACAGGACGCCGGCCGCCGCGGCGGCCGCGAGCCGCGCGGCGCGCGCCCGGGCGAGGACGGCGCGCCGGTACGCGAAGACGGTCGCGACCGCGAGGGCCGCCCCGGGAGCGGCGGGGCCCGCCTGCAGCAGCGGGTGGAGCAGCCGCGGCGCGAAGAGGACGAGGGCGGGGGCGATCACCGCGGCGGGCGCGCCCGCGACGGCGGCGGCGAGCAAGGCGAGCAGCGCGGCGAGGAGTCCCGTACAGAGCGCCGGCGCGAGGCGATAACCGACGAGGTGCGGGAGGCCGACGCGCACCGCGACCGCCTCCGTGACGCGCGAGAGGGCGGCGGGGAGGGGCGGCCGGAGCCGGGTCGGACCCGCGCCCGCGGGCCCCGCGCCGGCCTCGGCGAGAACCGAGGCCTCCTCGCGCGAGATCCCGGGGCCGGACGAGAGGGCCGCGGTGGCGAGGAACGCGGCGGCGCCCCAGGCGAGCGCGATCCGGCGCGGCGTCCACGGGCGC
Source organism: Anaeromyxobacter sp. (assembly GCA_035627135.1). Classification (GTDB taxonomy): domain Bacteria; phylum Myxococcota; class Myxococcia; order Myxococcales; family Anaeromyxobacteraceae; genus Anaeromyxobacter. Next base: position 9,903 of record DASPMI010000128.1, read on the forward strand.
CGCGCACGGCGGCCCGCGTCCGTGTCCACGCCGGGTGCGCTCGCGGAGGAGGGGCTCACGGCAGCGTCACCGCCTGCAGGCAGACCGCCCGATCCGCCGGGGCCACCAACTCGAGCGAGACCGGGTGCCGCTCGCCCGCCCAGCGGCCGGTGTCCACGCGGTACGTCGGCCAGCCCGCGCCCTCGACCTGGACCGCCGCGGCCTCCTCCCCGGCGACCCGCACCGCGATGGTCAGCGGGAGCGACCCGACCGCGTCGCCTTCGGGGGCCGCGGCGAGGCCCGCGTTCCCGCGGAGCGAGCGGCCCACGCGGACGGCGGGGAAGGTGATCCGGATCGGCGCCGCCTCGCCCGCGACCTTCACGAGCAGGCACGGGCGCGGGACCCCCTGGACGTCGACCACCGCGCTCTCGACCTCGACCTCGCTGCGGGAGGCGGCGCAGCGGAACCGCGGCCCGTCGGCAGCGCAGGGCGCGCCGCCCAGCTCGACGCGCGCGCCGGCGAACGCGTCGCCGAGCGTCGCGAGCGGGAGGTCGGGGTGGGAGAGCTCGAAGCGGGTGATCTGGAGCTCGCCCACGCGCAGCGGCGGCTCGGGCGCCGCGGACCGGGCGAGGAGCTCGAGCTCCGGCGCCCACGAGAAGCCCGGCGCGCCGGAGAGCGACACGAGCCAGACCCGCCGCACCCCCTCGAGCTCGGTTGCGGCGGCGCCGAACGGCGCCGCGTCCGAGGCAGGGCGCGACGAGGCGAGGACGCGCAGCCCGCGGGGCGCGATCATCCGCACCCGCTCCGCCCACGCCGGCGAGACGACGAGCGCGTCACCGCGGCGCACGTCGCGCTCCAGGAGCGCGGTCGTCGCGCGCCAGTCGAGCCGGGAGGGGAGGAGCGACGGGAGCGCGGCCTGGAACCCGAGGCCCATCCCGCCCGCGAGGACGACCGCGGCCGCGAAGACGCCCGCCGCGAACCGCCCGCCCGCGGGCCGCCGCGCCCAGGCGCGACCGGCGACCGCGCGCGCCGCCGCGAGCCGGGGCGCCACCGCCGCGCGGAGCCGGGCGGCGCGCGTCCGGCTCAGGTCTTGGCGAGCCGGATCTTCCGCTCGCTCTTGTCGCGGCAGAAGGGGCAGAGGTCCATCTCCGGGGAGGCGGGGAGGTGGGGCGACCAGGAGGGATGCATCGCGCAGCGGGCGTCCACGCAGTGGTGGAGGTCCCAGAGGTGCCCGATGGCGTGGACGGCCTCGCGCGCCAGCCGGCGCTGGAACGCCTCGACCGAGGACTCGCTTGCGCCGCGCGCCGGGAGGCGCGCGGTGGAGACGAGCGCGCGCTCCTTCCCGAAGTCGGCGAACCCCCAGCACGGCGGCTCGCCCAGCGGTCCGGACGGGAGCGAGAGGGGCGCGGAGGCGACGTAGAGGACCTTGTCGTCGGCGAAGGTGCGGATGGGGGCGACGTCCCTCAGCAACGCCACCGCGTCCACGCGGCCGTCCTTGCCCTCGGCGCCGCTGGGCATGGGGCGGTCGCCGGCGTACTCGGTGCCGAGCCCGAAGGCCCGGTACAGGCTGCGCGTCAGGAACGCCAGGTCGGCGGGGTCGAGCTCGTCGAGCGTGACGACGCGGATCACTTCTTCTTCCCTCCGCGCTTGGGCGCGGCCTTGGCGGCGGACCTCTTCGCCGGCTTCTTCTCGGCGGGCTTCTCGGCCTTCTCCGACTTGGCGGGCTTCTTCTCGGCGGGGGCCTTCCGGGGCTTCGCGGCCGCCGCCTTCTTCTCGGGCTTCGCCTTCGCCTTCTTCTCCGCCTTCTCCGCCCGCGCGGGCGGGACCGCCTCGTCGTCGTCGTCCTCGTCCGCCGCAGGCGCTGCGGCCACGGCCTCGGCGCCGCCCTCGCCCTCGTCGCCTTCCTTCGTGTCGCCGCCTTCGCCCTCGGCCGCGCCCTCGCCTGCGGCCTCCGGCGCTTCGGCGCCCTCGGCGACGAGGTCGAGGTCGATCCCGAGGTCGCCCAGGCCGAGGTCGCCGAGGACGTTCTCCTCCTCCTCGGCGGCGGGCTTGCGGCGGCGCGGCCGCGGCGGGAGCAAGACGGGGGCCGGCGGGGGCGGGACGTCGAACGTCACGCCCGGCGGCGGCATGAGGACGTAGTCGATGTAGTCCTCGGCGAGGCCCGGCGAGACGCCGAGCGAGACGGCCACCTCGTGGACGAGGAGGTGCCGCGCATTGTCGTACTGCTCGCGCTCCTTGGCGGGGAGGGGACGCAGGCGCGACAGCGTGTGGAGCCCCTTCACCACCTCCGCGAGCCCGAGGACGCCACCGGCGATGAGCCGGTCGGCGTTGTCGCGGTGGCGGACCTTCCAGTCGAGCTCCGGGTCGTCGAACTGGGCGGCGAGGTAGTGGAAGACGCCGTCGATCTGGCCGCCGGTCGCGACCTTCCGCAGGCCGATGGCCGGGACCTTGTTCCGCGGCACGAGCACCGCGGCCCCGTCCTCCTCGCGCCGCATCCGCACGAGCTGGAGCTTCTGGCCGGAGATGTCCTTCTCCTCGATGCCGACCACGGTGCAGACGCCCTGGTTCGGGTATACGACGCGTACGCCTTCGGCGAGCTCCGCGGCGTCGGAGATGAACCCCTCGACGGGCGGGAGCTGCTCGCGCTGCTCGTCGGGGTGGCGCGGCGGCGGGCCTCTCACGGTGCTCCCCTCCTACCATGCGGCCCGAGGGCCGGCAATCGCGGGGATGGTCGCGATCGAGCGGCGGAGCGGCGGCCCAGCTCCGGGACGGCCTGCACCCGGGGGCGCGGCGTCAGCCCGCCTTGCCGCGCCTCGAGACGTCGAGGCGGAAGACGTCCGCGAGCCGGAACGCGGGGCGGGCGACGGGGGCGGGGTCGCCGGCGCGCAGGGCGCGGTAGATGGCGAAGGTCCGCCGGGCGGCGGTCGCGGTCGTGAGCACGGCCAGGACCACCAGCGCCCAGCCCAGCAGGGCGCGGCCCGCGCCGGCCCCGTACGCCGCGTCCGCGAGCGGCGAGAGGGCACAGGCGGCCCCGGTCACCACGATCCGCTCCGGCCGCTGCATGCCGCCCACCCGGGCGACGTCGCCGGCGCCGAGGGCCTCGCCCCGCGCGCGCGAGTAGGAGACGAGGAGCGAGGCGCCCGCCGCGGCGAGCGCGGCGAACAGGAACGGCGAGTTCCGGAAGGTGGTGGCGAGCCCTCCCATCACGAGCAGCTCCGCGACGCGATCGAGGGTCGAGTCGAGGAACGCGCCCCGGCGGGTCGTGCGGCCGCTCGCGCGCGCCACCCGGCCGTCGATGAAGTCGAGGCTCGCGCCGAACAGGTACACCCATCCGCCCAGGGAGAGCCGCCCGGACCCGATGAGGACCGCCGCCACGGCCGCGGTGCAGGTGCTCGCGATCGTGATCGCGTCGGGCGGGATGCCCGCGCGCAGGCAGAGCCGCTCGACGGGGCGGTAGAGCCAGATCCACCACTCCTGGAAGAACTTCGCGACGAAGGTGCGCTCCCGCTTCTCGATGTCGGGCGTGTGGGGCCGGCCGAAGAGGATCGAGCTCGCCGTGAAGAAGAGCAGCGTGGCGAGCAGGAACGCGACCACCCCGATGAGGGGGATCAGCGCCGCTGCCGCGGAAGGGGTCACCTGCCGAAGCTAGGCACCGCAGGCGCTACCTGGGAGGAGCACCAGCAGGGGCGGCGCCCGCCTGCCCGGCGCCGTCACTGCGCGGCCGCCGCTCGCTCGGCGGCGATCACCGCCTGGGCGATCGCCAGGCGGGCGACGGCGAAGTTGCTGCGGTCGAGCGCGGCGCGCGCAGTGGCGATCGCGGCGGAGGCCCCGGGCTGCTCCGTCTGCTCGAAGGTGCGCGCGGCGCGATCGAGCGAGGGCGCCGCGTCGTCGATCTCGCCGGTCCGGAGGAGGGCCACGGCCTGGCGGAGCTCGGCGGCGGCTCTGCCCAGCTGTTCACGCCGCCAGTGGCGCTCCGCGGCCTCGCTCTCGGCGCGCGCACGGGCGGCGGCGAGCTCCTCACGGATGGCCGCGAGCGCGTCGATCGTCGCCGCGCGCTGCGCCTCCGCGACGGCACGCTCCTCCTCCGCGCGGGCCCGCTCCTCCTCGGCGCGGGCCCGCTCCTCCTCGGCGCGTACGCGCGCGGCCTCCGCAGGGGTGGCGCGCCGCTCCTGCGCTTCCTCCGGCCGCTCGCGCGCAGGCTCGGCCGCCGGATCGGGCTCCGTCGGGCCGGCGGCGGAACCCCGGGCCGCCTCGCTCGGCGGTCGCGCATCGGGCGTGGAGTCCGCCCGTTCGCCGGCCGGCGGCGAGGCCGCTTCGCGGATCTCCTCGGGCGAGGCATCGCAGCTCAGGACACCACGGGGCGTGATGACGTGGCACGGCTCGGGAGCGGCGGCCGACGCGAGCCACGCGCCCGTCAGGACAGCGAGCGCGCTCATGGCTTCACATTGGCGACGGCGCCGGACGCCGACAGCTCCCGTCCACGCTTCGCGCAACGCGGTGAGCGCCGGAGAGCGATCGGCGCGTGGAGGAGCAGCCCGGGCGGGCGCTCGTCACTGCTCCTCGTCGCGGAGCCGGCGGGCGGCGAGCGCCACGTACGCCGGGTCGCGCTCCATGCCCAGGAACCGGCAGCCCGCGCGGAGGGCGGCGACGCCGGTGGTGCCCGAGCCGGAGAACGGATCCAGCACGAGGTCGCCGGGCGCCGAGCTCGCGGCGAGCACGCGCTCGAGGAGCGCGAGCGGCTTCTGCGTGGGGTGGCGGCCGTGCGACTTCTCGCGCGGACCCGGGGTCGGGATGGACCAGACCACCTGCTCGCCGCCGGGCTCCGGGCGCTCCGCGATCTCCCAGAGGTCGCGCATCTGCTTGCCGCCGTTGCGCGTCTTCATCTCCTGGTAGTTGAACCGGTGCGGCAGCGGCCGCGCCTTCTGCGGGCTCGCCCACAGGAGGATCTCGGTCGAGTGCGTGAAGAACCGGCAGGCGAGGTTGGGCGAGGCGTTGGGCTTGTACCAGGTGACCGTGTTGAGGAGGTGGAAGCCCAGCTCCTGCATCGCGTAGCCGATCGAGAAGATGACGTGCTGCGTGCCCGAGACCCAGATCGTGCCGCTCGGCTTGAGCGCGCGCCGGACCGCCTGGAGCCAGCGCGCCTGGAAGGCGTGGTCCTCGGCGACGCCGTTCGAGGCGTCCCACGCGCCCTTGTCCACGCGCGCGCGCCGGCCGCTCTGGCAGGTCGTGCCGCCGTTCGAGAGGTGGTACGGCGGATCCGCGAAGGCCACGTCGACGGATTGCGGAGGCAGGCTCTCCAGCGCCTCCACGCAGTCTCCCTGGACCAGCGCCCAGCCCTGCCCCCGCGCCGCCGTCCCCGGCAGCCCATCCCACGCCCGCAGATCCAACCGACGCGCCATATCGAGCCATGCTAGGGCGGGGGATCGATATCGCCAGTTTTCGGCCGCCGGGGCCCAGGCTCGGGTGGGGGCGGGCGAGCCGCGGCCCTGCTACAAACCGGTTCGCATGCCCCTCGACGCCGCCTCCGTGAAAGCCGCCGCCCTCCGGGCGGGGTTCTCGAAGTGCGGCATCGCGCGCGCCGAGCCGCTCGATCCGGGGCCGCTCGACCGGATGCTGGAGCGCGGGGCCGAGGCGGACATGGCCTGGCTCCGCACGCAGCGCGCGGAGCGGCTCGACCCGGGGCGGGTGCTGCCGGGCGCGAAGAGCGTCGTCGCGCTCGCGCTCTCGTACGGCGCGGGCGAGGGCGCGCCGCCGCGGGCGGGGGAGGGCGAGGTCGCGCGGTACGCGCGGGGGCGGGACTACCACGGCGCGGTGAAGCGGAAGCTGCGCCCGTTGCTCGCCGACCTCGCCGCGCTCGATCCCGGGGCGCGGTTCTGGGCGGGGAGCGACATCGGACCCGTGATGGAGAAGGCGTGGGCGGAGCGCGCGGGGCTCGGCTGGGTCGGCAAGAACGGCTGCCTCATCACGCCCGAGCACGGGAGCTGGGTGGTCCTCGCCGCGGTCCTCGTCGATCGCGCGCTCATCCCCGACGCGCCCCACCCCGAGCGCTGCGGGAGCTGCACCGCGTGCCTCTCGGCGTGCCCGACCGGCGCGATCCCCGAGCCCGGGCTCGTGGACGCGCGCCGGTGCCTCTCGTTCTGGACCATCGAGCGGCGCGGCGAGATCCCCGCCGACGTCGCGGGGCGCATGGGCCGCTGGGCCTTCGGCTGCGACGACTGCCAGACGAGCTGCCCGTGGAACCACGGCCTCGGCGCCTCCGCCGACCCCGAGCTCGTGCCGCTCCCCGGCCAGTCCGGCCTCGACCTCCTGCCGCTCGTCACGATGACCGAGGCCGAGTACCGGCGCCGGTACCACGGGACCGCCCTCGCGCGCGCACGCCACGACGGCCTCGTCCGGAACGGGATCCTGCAGGCCGGGCTCCAGCGCGACCGGCGCTGCCTGGAGGCCGTGCGCGCCCACCTCGAGAGCCCGCACGCGGGCATCCGGGCGGCCGCGGTGTGGGCCGTCGCCCAGCTGGAGGGAACGAAGCCATGAGGATCTGCCGGTTCCGGCGCCACGGCGCCGATCGTTACGGGCTCGTCGAGGGGGACGCGGTCCGGCCGCTCGGCGCGGCGCCCTGGGCGGGCGGGCTCCCGGAGGGCGCGCCGGTGCCGCTCGACGAGGTGCAGCTCCTCGCGCCGGTCGAGCCGTCCAAGATCGTCTGCGTCGGGAAGAACTACGAGGCGCACGCGAAGGAGCTCGGGAGCGAGGTGCCGCCGACGCCGCTTCTGTTCCTGAAGCCGCCGACGGCCATCGTGGGGCCGCTCGAGGCGATCCGCTGTCCGGCCGCGTCGAAGGAGGTGCACCACGAGGCGGAGCTCGCGGCCGTCATCGGCCGCGCCCTCACGGCCGCCACCCCGGCCGAGGCGCGGCGCGGGATCTTCGGCTTCACGTGCGTGAACGACGTCACGGCGCGTGACATCCAGCGCGAGGAGAAGCACTTCACGCGGTCGAAGAGCTTCGACACGTTCTGCCCGGTGGGCCCGGTGATCGAGACCGCCCTCGACCCGCTCGAGGTGTCGGTCGTGTGCCGGGTGAACGGCGTGGAGCGCCAGCGCGGCTCGACGCGCGACATGGTGGTGGACCCGTACGCGCTGATCGCGTTCATCTCGAGCGTGATGACGCTCCTGCCCGGGGATCTCGTCTCGACCGGCACGCCCGAGGGAGTCGGCGTGCTGCGGCCCGGCGACGTGGTGGAGGTCGAGGTGAGCGGGATCGGGGTCCTGCGGAACGCGGTGCAGCAGGGAGAGTCGTGACCGAGAGCGACGCGATCGTGGTAGTGCAGGAGGAGCTGTTCGGTCCGGCCAGCTTGCCGGTCCGGATCCGGCGCGGAGAGGGCCTGCATCGCGAAGGCCTGCAGCGGCTGCGCGGCGCGCTCGCGAGCCTGATCGACCGCTGGCGGCTCCGCTCCGCGGTGCCGAAGTCCGTCGCGGCCGCCATGGTCGATCTGGCGACGTTCATGGACCCCGGGCGGCACCCGTACCCAGAGGAGGAGCTCCAGGCGATCGAGGACGCGACCGAGGAGCTGGTGGCGCTCGCCTACGCGCTCTTCTCCGTGCCGGTGGACGTGGCGGAGGCCGCGGACCCGGCGAAGCGCGCGGCGCTCGCGCAGCGCCTCTTCCGCTTCGTCCCGCGGCGCGACCTGCCGAAGCTCCCGCCCGACGCGATCGTCCACGACGTCTCGTCCAGCGCGAGGCCGCCGTGGGTGAAGCTGTCCCCGTTCTACCCGCACGGCGGCATCCCCGTCCCCGGGCAGGAGGAGGCGACCGCCGACAGCGTCGAAGGGATCTGGCAGGGCCTCAAGATCCTCGACGGCGAGACCGATCCCTCGTTCTTCACGGGGAAGGGCCGCAAGCGGCGCGGTCGGCCCAGCGGTCACCGCTTCGGCGCGCGGGTGCTCGGGTACGTGGACGCGCGCAGGCTCATCTACATCCCGTCGTACGAGTACCTGTGGCGGGAGTGCATCGGCCAGGACCTGCGGCGGCTCCTGTTCGGGCCGGCGGCAGAGGGGGTCGTGCAGTACTTCCACGACTTCGAGGACAACGGCGATCCCGCCGACGCCTCCGCGCCGCTCGCGCACGCGAGCCTGCTCGTGCGCCTCGCGGCGGAGGAGCTCGCGAGCACCATGGAGCTGGTCCGCCGCGGCTGACGGCGCCGCCCCGACTTTCCGGGAACCCCGGGGCCGAGCCGGTTATCCACCCGGGATGCACGCCCACGACTGGCTCACCGCCGCCCGCGCCCAGGCCGCCGTCGGCCCGGTGCTCGCGCCCGCGTTCCTCCGCTTCTCCGGGAAGGACGCGCGGTCGTACCTGCACCGGATGTCCACGCAGGACCTCGCGCGGCTCGCGCCGGGCGCCTCGGCGTACGCGGCGTTCCTGAACGCGAAGGGGCACCTCCTCGCCGAGGGGCACGTGCTCGCGCGCGAGGACGACCTGCTCGTCGCGTTCGACCCGGCCGCGGCGGCCGAGGCGCGGGCGCACCTCGAGCGGTTCGTCATCATGGACGACGTGGCGATCGAGCCCGTGCCCGACCTCCGCGTCGTCCCGGTGCTCGGTCCGGAGGGGCCGCGCCGGCTCGAGGGACGCGCGGCGGGCGCGCTGCGCGTGTCGAACGAGCGCCGTGGCGCGCCGGCCCTGGACCTCTGGGTGCCCACCGCCGAAGCGGACGCGCTGCGCGCGGCGCTCGCCGCCGCGGGGTTCGCGGCGCTCGGCCCGGAGGAGCTGGAGGGCCTGCGCATCCTCGGCGGCGTCGCCCGCTTCGGCGCCGAGGTGGGCGGCGACGCGGGGCGGCTGCCCATGGAGGCGGGGCTCACGCGCGCAGCCATCTCCTTCACGAAGGGTTGTTACCTCGGCCAGGAGATCGTCGTCCGCGCGACCGTCCGCGGCCAGCTCCAGCGCGGCCTCGTCCTGCTGGCGCTCCCGCCGGGCGCAGGGCCCGGCACGGTGCTCACCGCGGCGGGCGCGGAGGTCGGAAGGGTGACGAGCGCTGCGGACACGCCCGAGGGGAGGGTCGGTCTCGGCTTCCTCCGCCGTGCGCACTGGGTGCAGGGCGAGCGGCTCGCCGCGGCCGGGGGCGAGGCGGTCGTGCGGCGCGTGCTGGTGGAGGACGGCGCCGACTCGTAGGCGCACGGCCACGCCGGATCGCTGCGGCGATGCGGGAGGGCCGCAGCCCTCCGTGGTCACGACGCCTTCTTGAGCGGGCACTGCTGGATCGCCGACGTCGGATCGACGGCGTCCTTGCCCTCGATGACCGAGGTCACGATCCCGTCCTGGCCGATGACCACGTTCGCGCGCTTCGCGACGCCCACCAGGGGCGTCGTCCCCGAGTACTGCTCGGAGACTTTCCCGCCCTCGTCGGAGAGCAGCGTGTACGGGAGCTGGTAGTCGGTCTTGAACTTGCGCTGCGTATCCACACTGTCCACCGAGATCCCCACCACCTGCGCACCCTTCTCGGTCACCTCCGAGAACCGGTCCCGGAAGTTGGAGTTCTGCTGGTTGCACCCGGGGGTGAACGCCTTCGGGTAGAACGCGAGGATGACGGGACCCTTCTCCAGCAGCTTGGAGAGGGTGACCGGCTTCCCTTCGGTGTCGGGGAGCGTGAAGTCGGGGGCGCGGTCGCCGGCCTTGATGGGGGCGGCGCCGAGCAGGGCGGCGAGGATGGGCATGGCGAGCATCTCCGGCTCCGTACGAGGTCTCGGGCCCTCATAACGGGCGCCCTCCGCCTCGGCAACGCGGTAGCATGGACTCGGAGTCGAACCGGGTCGTACGGGGGCGCGCGAATGCTCACGACGGGCGAGGCGAGGCTCGTGGCCGCGGAGTGGGTTCGCGCCGGGGCGGCGTCCATCCCCGCGTTCGTCGGGGCTCTGCTCGCGGGCTCGGCCCGCGAGCGAGCCCCGGACGACCCGCACCCGGAGACCTCGGACCTCGACGTCTGGATCGTGGTCGACGCGGCGGTGCCGGACACGGTGGCCGAGCCGGAGGGCCGCTTCGCCATCCGGAAGCTCCACCACCGCGGCGTCCTCATCGAGCGTGCGTTCTTCCCCTGGGAGCGCCTCTCGGAGCCCGCGCGCGTCCTCGGGGACGTGTACGTCGCCCCGACCCTCGTCGCGCCGGCGCTCCTCGCCGACCCCTCCGGCCGGCTGGAGCGGGTCGCCGCCGCCGTCGGCGCGGACTTCCGGCGGCGCTCGCACGTCCGGCGGCGCGTGGAGGGCGCGCTCGCCCTCGCGGGGCAGTTCTGCGACTACGCCGCGAGCGGGGCGACGGCGCCCCGCTTCGATCCGCTCGTCTCGCGCGCGGCGGGGCTCGGCGTCTCCGTGGCGCACGCCGCGGCCGCCCTCGCCGCCGCCGCGCTCCTGCCGCCCTCGAACCGGTGGGCGTTCGTGCGGGCCGGGGAGGTCCTGCGCCGCCACGGCCGGGCGGAGCTGGCCGAGGAGCTCCTCGCGGCGCTCGGCAGCGCAGGGCTGGGGCGCGCCGAGGTCGAGCGCGCGTTCGCCGAGCTGGAGCGCGCGTACGACGCCGCGGTCGAGGTCCGGCGTACGCCGTTCGGGCTCGACTACAACGTGGCCCGCGAGGCGCGGACGCCGGCGCTCGGAGGCATCCGCGCGCTCGTCGCGGTCCACCCGCGCGAGGCGATGGACCGCCTGCTGTTCCTGCGGAGCCTCGTCCAGAACGTGCTCGAGCACGACGCGAGCGCGGCCGTGCGCGCGCGCTTCCGCGAGGGGTACGTCGCGTTGCTCTCCGCGATGGGCCTCGACACCGACGCGCGCCGCGCGGCGCGCGTCGCCGCGATCCGCGCGATCGTCCCGCGGCTCCGCGCGGCGTGCGGGGAGATCATCGCGGCCACCCCGGGCGTCGTCGAGGACGGCGGATGATCGCGGCGAGCGTCACCACCGGCGAGGCGTGGCGCGCGGCGGCGGACTGGGTCCGCGCGGAGGCCGCGCCGATCCCCGAGTTCGTCGGCGCGCTGGTCGCGGGATCGACCCGCGAGCGGGAGCCCGGCGCGCCCCACCCCGACGGCTCGGACGTGGACGTCTGGGTCGTGGTGGACGCCGCCGTGCCGGACTTCATGCACGATCCCCGGCACCGGTTCGCGGTCCGGAAGTTCCGGCACGGCGAGGTCATCCTCGAGCGGGGGTTCAAGCCGTGGGAGGCGCTCGCCGATCCCGGGCGCGTCCTCGGCGACCCGCACCTCGCGCCCAACCTCGCCGCGCCGGTGATCCTCGCCGATCCGTCCGGGCGCCTCGCCCGGCTCGCCGCGGCGGTCGGCCCCGCGTTCCCGCGGCGCTCGCACGCGCTGCGCCGGGTGGACGCGAAGCTCGCGAACGCGGAGCGGTTCTGCGGCTTCGCGGCGAGCGGGGCGGCGCCGCCAGGGTTCGACCCGTTCGTCGTCGGGACGGCCCTCCGGCTCGTCGCCGCCGACGAGGCCGCCGGCGCGGTGGCGGTGGCCGCGCTCCAGCAGCCGAGCCCGCGCCGCGCCTTCGTCCACGCCGGCGCGCTCCTCGCGCAGCACGGCCTCGGAGACCTCGCGGAGGAGCTCCTCGCCGCGCTCGGCAGCGCCAGGCTGGGGGCCGCCGAGGTCGCGGCCGCGCTCGAGGAGCTCTCGTGCGCGTGGGACGCGGCCGTCGAGGTCCGGCGCACCGTGTTCGGCATGGACTACGAGCTGTCGCGCGACGCCCGGAGCTTCGCGCTCGGGGGCGTCCGGGAGCTCGTCGACGCCGGCCACCCCCGGGAGGCCATGTTCCGGCTGGCGTTCCTGCGGAGCCTCGCCCAGAACGCGCTCGAGCACGACGCGAGCCCCGGCGACCGTGCGCGCTTTCGAAGGGGCTACATGGCGCTGCTCTCGTCGATGGGCCTCGACACGGACGCGCGCCGGGCGGAGCGGGTCGAGGTCCTCCGGGCGCTCCTCCCGAGGCTCCGCGCCGCGTGCGAGGACGTGCTCGCCGGGACGCCGGGCGTCGTGGACGACCGGTGATCCGGGGTGGTGCCGGCCGGCGCCGTGCGATAGAGCTTCGACCGTGCAACGCCCCTCGCTCCTCGCGATCGCGTCGGCGGCGCTCCTCGCGGGCGCCGCCTGCGGCCCGACCACCGAGGAGCGGGTCATGGAGGAGCTCGCCGCCCGGTGCGCCAGCCTCCTCGGCGCGACCTACGCCGAGGCGCAGCAGACGCTGGACGGCGGATACCCCATGGGGCCGCGCTGCTCGGCGGCGCTCGCGCCCCTCCCGGACGGCGACTCGTGCGGGGCGGCGACGGCCGGCGACGAGGTGTGCCAGGTGATCTACGCGTGGTTCAGCGCCGATCCCGGCGAGTGCCCGGGCGGCGCGTGCACCTGCGAGCTGCGCCTGCGGAGGAGCGCGCTCGAGGCGCAGCAGGGGCGGGCCGTGATCTGCGCCGCGCGGTTCGTGCGCGGAGACCCCTCGAGCCCGCCGGGACGGAGGAGCGATGAGAGCCGCGTTCATGCGGGGCCACGGCGGCCCCGAGGTCGTCACCGTGGGTGAGCTGCCCGAGCCATCGCCCGGGCCGGGCGAGGTGCGGGTCGCGGTCCGCGCCGCCGCCGTGAACCACCTGGACCTGTGGGTCCGCCGCGGCTGGCCCGGGTTGCTCCTGAAGTTCCCGCACGTCTTCGGCTCGGACATGGCCGGCGTCGTGGACGCGGTCGGGCCGGGCGTGGTCGAGCCGAAGGTGGGGGACGCGGTGGTGGTCAACCCGGCGTCGTCGTGCGGGCGATGCCCGCGGTGCCTCGCCGGCGCCGAGAACCTGTGCCGGCGGTTCGCGATCCTGGGCGAGCACGTCACCGGCGGCCAGGCCGAGTGGCTGGTCGTCCCGGCGCGGAACGCGGTCCCGAAGCCCGCGCGCCTGGGGTTCGAGGAGGCCGCGTCGGTGCCCGTGACGTTCGTCACCGCGTGGCGCGCGCTCGTCGGGCGGGCGCAGCTCAAGCTCGGCGAGACCGTGCTCGTCCACGCCGCGGGCTCGGGCGTCGGGGTGGCCGCCGTGCAGATCGCGAAGCTCCTCGGCGCGCGCGTCATCGCCACCGCGGGCTCCGACGCGAAGCTCGAGAAGGCGCGCGCCCTGGGCGCCGACGAGGTGGTGAATTACGAGGCGGGCTCGTTCGTCGAAGAGGTGAAGAGGCTCACGCAGCGGCGCGGGGTGGACGTGGTGCTCGAGCACGTGGGGAAGAAGACGTGGGAGGGCTCGATCCTGTCCGCCGCCGTCGGCGGGCGGATCGTGACGGTGGGCGCGACCACCGGCTACGACCCGCCGACCGACCTGCGCCACGTGTTCTACCGGCAGCTCTCGATCCTCGGCTCGACCATGGGCACCGCCGCAGACCTCGTCGAGGTGCTCCGGCTGCTGGACGAGGGCAAGCTCCGCACGGTGATCGACCGGACGCTCCCGCTCTCGGAGGTCCGGCGCGCACACGAGCTCCTTGCGGAGCGGGCGCAGTTCGGGAAGATCGTGCTCACGATCTGATGGAGGGAACGACGTTGAAGCTCGT
>DASPMI010000129.1:0-24838 GCA_035627135.1 Anaeromyxobacter sp.
GTGTTCGAGGCGCTCAAGTGGCGGCGCGCGGTCTGGGGCGACGGCTACCTCGGCTCGAACGCCTCCGCCGTCGCCGCCGTCTGGAAGGGGCTCCTCGAGCTCGATCCGAAGGACCCGCGGCACGACCAGCTCCGCGACGGCCTGCTCTCGTTCGGGAAGCCTTCGACGGGGTTCGGCGACACGTACTCCACGCGCCGCGCCCTGGAGGCGCTCGCCGCGTACCTCGACAAGGGCCAGTCCACCCTGCCCGCCTCCACGCTCGCGCTCGCGGGCCAGCCTGCGCTCGAGGTGGACGGGAAGAGGAAGGCCGCGACATTCACCACCCGTGCAGAGACGCCTCTGGCCGGCGCGGTGAAGGGCGGACCCGCCGGGCTCCGGGCGAGCTACACGTACGTGCCCGCGGCCCCGGGCGACAAGGTCACCGCGCTCCGGCAGGGGTTCGTCGTCACGCGGTCGGCGTCGGCCGTCGCGCCCGACGGGAGCATGGAGCCGGCCCGCGACGACAAGAGCGGCGCCGTCCGCAAGGTGCGCCTCGGGGACGTCCTCGAGCTGCACGCCACCGTCACGACGACCGAGGCGCGCCACCGCGTGGCGCTGGTCGTCCCGTTCGCCGCCGGCCTCGAGCTCATGAACCCGAAGCTCCAGACCACCGGCTCGCTCGGCGCGCCCGAGGGCTCGGACTCGCTCACGCCGACGTACGTGCAGCGCCTCGACGGCGAGCTCCGGTACTACTTCGACCGGCTCCCCGCGGGCACGCATTCGTTCCACTTCCGCGTGCGCGCGGCGAGCGAGGGTTCGTTCGTGCACCCCGCGCCGTTCGCGGAGCTCATGTACCGGCAGGAGGTCCGCGGGCGCGGCGAGGGCATGCGGATCGTCGTGCAGGGGGAGCACGAGAAGTGAACTGCATCTCCCGAGCCCGTGAACGAGCTCGCGCCCGAGCCCGAGGAGTAGCCGGGCGCGGGCGCGGGAGCGGGCGCGAGCACGGGGACAGCGGCCGCGCCGCGTGGTGGTGGGGGTTCGTGCGCCGCAGGCGCTGGCCCCTCGCCGCCCTCGCCCTGCTCGCCGCGGCCGTCGCCTACCTCTCCGACGTCCGTTCGGACCTGGTCGCGCCCCGCCCGTCGCAGCTCCTGCTCGACCGGCACGGCGCCTACCTCGGCGAGCGGCCCGGGGACGGCGACGCCCTCGGCTTCTGGCCGCTCCCGCAGACCCTCCCGGAGCGCGTGCTCCGCGCGACGCTCGAGACCGAGGACCGGACCTTCTTCGATCACCCCGGGGTCCGCCTCGGCTCGCTGGCGCGCGCCGCCTGGCAGGACCTGCGCAGCTGGCGGATCGTCTCGGGCGGCTCCACGGTCGCGATGCAGACCGCCCGGCTCCAGTCGCCGGGCCGGCGCACCCTGCTCCGCAAGGCGAAGGAGGCGGTCGAGGCGCTCCTGCTCGTCCGGCGGCACGGGCACGACCGCGTGCTGCGCCAGTACCTCACGCTCGCGCCCTACGGGAACCGGACGCACGGGATCGTCCGCGCGGCGCGCCTGTACTTCGACAAGCCGGTCGAGGACCTCTCGTGGCTCCAGGCCGCCTTCCTCGCCGGGCTCCCGCAGATGCCCGGGCGGATGAACCCGTACGAGCCCGAGGGGCGCGCGCGGGCCCTCCGCCGCGCCCACCGCATCCTCCGCACCCTCCACGCGCGCGGCTTCCTCGGCGACGCCGAGCTCGCGCAGGGGCTCGAGGGGAGCCTGGGCCTCGTCCCGAAGCCGCACCGCCCTCCTGCCGCGCTCCACGCGGTCCTCGCGTTCGCCGAGCGCTCCGCGGCGGACCGGCGCCCGATCCGCACCACCACGCTCGATCTCGAGATCGAGGCGCGCGTGGCGCGGATCCTCCAGGAGAACCTCGCCGGCCTCACGGCCGACGGCGCCGGCAACACCGCCGCCGTGGTCGTCGATCCGGAGGACGGCGCGATCCTCGCCTGGGTCGGCTCGGCCGACTACTTCTCCGAGGAGGCGCGCGGCGGCATCGACTACGTCCGGCTGCGGCGCTCGCCGGGCTCGACCCTCAAGCCGTTCATCTACGCGCTCGGCCTCGAGTCGGGCCGGCTGACCGCCGCGAGCGAGCTCGAGGACACGCCCATGGACCTCCAGGCCGAGAACGGCCGGGCGTTCCTCCCCGAGAACGCCAACCACCTCTTCTTCGGCCCGATGCTGCTCCGCGAGGCGCTCGGCAACTCGCGCAACATCCCCGCGCTGCGGGTCGCGTCCGAGGTGGGCGTGCCGCGGATCCTGGACCTGCTCGAGGCCGGCGGCGTGCGCGGGATCTCGCGCGAGCCGGGCCGGTACGGGCTCGGGGTCGCGATCGGCAACCTTCCGGTGACGCTCGAGGAGCTCGCGGCGCTGTACGCCGCGCTCGCGCGCGGCGGGACCGCCCTCCCCCTCCGCCGCTTCCTCGACGAGCCCGCGGCCGCGCCTCGCCGGCTCCTCTCCGAGGACGTGGCCCGCTTCGTCGCCCAGCTCCTCGCCGACCCAGAGGCGCGCCGCCCGAGCTTCCCCGCCGGCGGCCCGCTCGACTACCCGTACGCCGTCGCCGTGAAGACCGGCACGAGCCAGGGCTTCCGGGACGCCTGGACGCTGGCGTTCAGCGACCGCCTCGTCGTCGGGGTCTGGGTCGGGAACCACGACTGGCGCCGCATGAACCGGCTCACGGGCCAGCGCGCCGCGGCCGGCGCCGCCCACGCCATCCTCGACGAGGTCATGCCGCTGCGCGCGCCGCAGCGGCAGCCGCTCGCCGCGTTCCCGGTGCCGTCCCGCTTCGTGAGCCGCTCCATCTGCGCACTCTCCGGGAGGCTCGCCGGCCCCGACTGCCCGCACGCCAAGGCCGAGCGCTTCGTGCCCGGCACCGAGCCCGTCGAGCGCTGCCCCTGGCACGCGCCGGTGGCGGTGGACCTGCGCAACGGCCTCCGGGCCGGGCCCGGCTGCCCGGCGCGGTTCGTCGCGCGCCGGCCGATGCTGGACCTCCCGCCGCGCTACGCCGCCTGGGCGCGCACGCAGCGGCTCGAGATCGCGCCCCTGCAGCACAGCCCCCTCTGCCCCGGCGGCGACGAGGCCGCCGCGGTGGCGATCGTCGAGCCGCGCTCCGGCACGCGGTACCTCTGGGATCCCGATACGCCCGCCGAGGCCGCCGCGATCCGCCTCGCCGCGCGCGCGACGCCGGCGGACGAGCAGGTCGTCTGGATCGTGGACGGCACGCCCGTCGCGACCGTCGGCTGGCCGCACGAGCTGCGGTGGACGCCCGCGCCCGGGCGGCACGTCATCGTCGCCGCGCTCGCGCGCCAGGCGGTGTCGAGCGCGCCCGTGCAGGTGATCGTGGAGGACTGAAGGAGACCGCGGCCCGCCCCGGCCGGAGGTTCGGCCGGAGCGGACCGCGGGGACGACGGTTCAGCCCTCGCCCACTACTCCCACACGTAGATGCTCGCCCACGAGTACTGCCCGGCCGTGGCCGAGAAGTACGTGTAGCCGTCGGTGTGCTTCGGCAGCGGGAACGGCCCGGCGCCGCAGGTCGTCGCCGTGCCGTTGACGCTCACGGTCCGGCCCGCGAAGTTGGAGCACCCCCAGCCCTTCACCGACTGCGTGGTGCGGAAGCAGGCGGCGCCGGTGGTGTTGAAGTTGCCGGTGTTCCAGCTGAACGTGACGGGGTTCGCGCACGGCGTCGTGCCGCCAGGGCTGCCGTTGAACGTGGCCGTGACCGATCGGGCCGCGGTCATCGTCGTGCTGCAGGTCGCGGCCGTGCCGGTGCACGCGCCGCCCCAGCCCGCGAACGTGGACCCGGACGCCGCCGTCGCGGTCAACGTGACCGTCACGCCGGAGTTGAACGACGCGCTGCAGGTCGAGCCGCAGGAGATGCCGACGGGGTTCGACGTCACGGTGCCGGAGCCCGTGCCCCCCCGCGTGACCGAGAGGGTGTACGTCGTGCCGGTGGACGTGTCGAACGTCGCGGAGACGCTCCTCGCCTGCGTCATCGTCACGACGCACGTGGCGTTGCCCGTGCAGGCGCCGCTCCAGCCCGCGAACGTCGAGCCGGCGGCCACGTCCGCGACGAGGGTCACGACCGTGCCGGACGGGAAGCTCGCGCTGCAGGACGCGCCGCAGGTGATGCCGGCGGGGGTCGAGTACACCGTGCCGCCGCCCGTGCCCGCCTTCGTGACGGAGAGCGCGTAGCTGGTGGAGGTGCTCGTGTTGAAGCTCGCGGTGACGCTCCGGGCCGCGGTCATGGAGACCGTGCAGGTCGCCGCCGTGCCGCTGCACGCGCCGCCCCAGCCGGCGAACGTCGAGCCCGCGGCCGCGGTCGCGGTCAGCGTCACGGACGTGCCGGACACGAAGCTCGAGGAGCACGACGTGCCGCAGTTGATGCCGCTCGGGCTCGACGTGACGGTGCCGCTGCCGGTGCCGCCCTTGGTGACGCCCAGGTTGTAGGTCGTCGTGCCGCCGCCGAAGGTGACGTCGATGCAGCCGTGGAACCGCTCGTAGGTGAAGTGGTTGCGGCCCCACTCACCGTAGATGACGTGCCGGCCGGAGCGCGCGGGGACGTTGCACTTCGTGAGGAACGTGGCGGCGCCCTTGTTCGGGACGACGTTCGGGTTCCCGGACGGGTTCGCGTCGCTGTAGGTCAGGTAGCAGAACGGCTGGGACTCGAAGTCGCTGAAGGAGAGCGGCCGGCCGACCGTGTAGACGAAGTCGGGCTTCGTGATCCAGTACCGGAACTCCTGGGTGTCGTCGAAGTGCGGGCCCCAGGAGATGTTCCAGGTGATGTTGAGCGGGCCGGCGCTGATCGAGTTCGTGGGCCAGTTGATCGGCTGATCCCACGGCGTCGCGGCGCCGTTCCAGGGCTCCGCGTTGAAGGAGCAGACGTTGGTGCGCGCGCCCACGCCGGCGTAGCCCGTCGTGTGGGTGAGCACGCTCATGAAGTTGTAGCCAGTGTTGCGATCGACGCCGGGCGCGTTGAACGCCTGATCGCAGGCGCTCCCCGGCGCGGCGCCGTCCGGCTTGGTGATGAGCCCGCAGAACGCGTTGCGTGACGGCGGGTCGCTCATGAGGCCGTGGGCGAACGCGCTGCTCGGGGCCGCGACGAGGAGCGTCGCGCAAAGGGACGTCAACCAGACCTGCTTCGAGGTTCTCATTCCAGACCTCCACGGGAGAGATGCCGTCTGGAAGCTGGATGCGCGCGCGGGCGCACGCGACGACCTGTTCGGTCCATCCGGGTGGATTGCAGGAGACCCGGTGACGCAATGAACCACTCGTCCGTCGCCCTAACACTCCGTCGCTTCGCGCAAACGTTGGAAAACGATCGTTCGAGGAGGCGCCGCGGCCGGAACGCGGCGCGGCCGCCCCGACCCCGAACGAGGGGCCGGAGCGGCCGCGGAGACCTCACGTGCGCCCAGCTCGTGCTACTGCCAGGCGTACAGGCTCGCCCACGGGTACTGCCCGGCGGTGACCGAGAAGTACGTGTAACCGTCCGTGTGCTTGGGCAGCGGGAACGGCCCGGCGCCGCACGTGGCGGTCGCGGTCCCGCCGTTCACGCTCACCGTGCGGCCGGCGAAGTTGGAGCAGCCCCAGCCGCGCACCGTCATGCTGGTCCGGAGGCAGACCGCGCCGGTGGTGTTGAAGTTCCCGGACTGGCTCGTGAACGTGATCGGGTTGGAGCACGGCGTCGTACCGCCCGTGCTGCCGCCGCCGAAGGCGGCGCCGACCGACCGGGCGGCCGTCATCGTCGTCACGCAGGTCGCCGACGTGCCGGTGCACGCGCCGCTCCAGCCCGAGAACGTCGAGCCCGAGGCGGCCGTGGCGGTCAGGGTCACGGAGACGCCGGAGTTGAACGTCGCCGAGCACGTCGAGCCGCAGGAGATGCCGACCGGGTTCGACGTCACCGTGCCGGAGCCCGTGCCGGACTTCGTGACGGTGAGGGCGTACGTGGTGCCGCTCGTGGTGTTGAACGTCGCCGAGACGGACCGGGCCTGCGACATGGTCACCGTGCAGGGGCCGGTGCCGGTGCAGGCGCCGCTCCAGCCGGCGAACGAGGACCCGGCCGCGACGTCGCCGACGAGGGTCACGACCGTGCCGGACGGGAAGCTCGCGCTGCACGTCGCGCCGCAGGTGATGCCGGCCGGCGTGGAGTAGACCGTCCCGGCGCCCGTGCCGGCCTTCGTGACGGAGAGCGTGTAGCTGGTCGTCGAGGTGGAGTTGAAGGTGGCGGTGACGGTCCGGGCCTGGGTCATCGAGACGGTGCAGGTCGCGGCCGTGCCGGTGCAGGCGCCGCTCCAGCCCGCGAACGTGGAGCCCGCCGCCGCGGCGGCCGACAGCACCACGCTGGTGCCGCTCGTGAAGCTGGCGGAGCAGGTGGCGCCGCAGTTGACGCCGGCCGGGCTCGACGTGACGGTGCCGCTGCCGGTGCCCGACTTCGTCACGCCCAGCGTGTAGCTGGTGGGCGTCTGGCCGCCGCCGAAGGACACGTCGATGCAGCCGTGGAACCGCTCGTAGGTGAAGTAGTTGCGGCCCCACTCACCGTAGATGACGTGCCGGCCGGAGCGCGCCGGGACGTTGCACTTCGTGAGGAAGGTCGCCGCGCCCTTGTTCGGGACGACGTTCGGGTTCCCGGACGGGTTCGCGTCGCTGTAGGTGAGGTAACAGAACGGCTGCGACTCGAAGTCGCTGAAGGAGAGCGGCCGGCCGACCGTGTAGACGAAGTCGGGCTTCGTGATCCAGTACCGGAACTCCTGGGTGTCGTCGAAGTGCGGACCCCAGGAGATGTTCCAGGTGATGTTGAGCGGACCCGAGCTGATCGACGCCGTCGGCCAGTTGATCGGCTGGTCCCACGGGGTGGCGGCGCCGCTCCAGGGCTCCGCGTTGAAGGAGCAGACGTTGGTGCGCGCGCCCACGCCGGCGTAGCCCGTCGTGTGGGTGAGCACGCTCATGAAGTTGTAGCCGGTGTTCGGATCGACGCCCGGCGCGCGGAACGCCTCGTTGCAGATCGTGCCCGCCGCCTGGTCGGGCTTGATCGTCATGCCGCAGCGCGCGTTGCGGGAGGGCGGATCGGTCATGAGGCCGTGGGCGAGGGCGCCGCCCGGAGCCAGCACGAGCGAGGCCGCGAGGAGCAGCGGGGTGCGAAGCATTCTCGTCATGGTTTCACTCCATGTTGAATGACACGGGCAAAGGGGCATCGCGCGCGGGCCCGGACCGGCAGGTCCGCCCGGTCGCGAAGATCCTCGGTGCAACGTTCCTGCTACGTTTCAGAAGCGGGGAAGCGGCGGGTTACTTGGAGGGCCGGGGGCCTGCCGGGCGACGTCCTGATGGGGCGTCGCAGCGACAAAACGATCGATTGCTGAATTGCTTTACAGGGCGCCGGCCCGGAGCGCGTCCACCGTCTCGATCGCGCAATCCCGGGCGACCTCGACCATCCGCCCCAGCTCGGCGTCTGTCACGCAGTATGGGGGCATGAAGTAGAGGACGTTGCCGAGCGGGCGCAGCAGGACGCCGCGCGCCAGGGCCCGGCGGTAGGCGCGGTACCCCGCCCGGAGCCGCCAGTCGAAGCCGCGGCGGGCGGCGCGATCCTCGACGAGCTCCACCGCCCCCACGAGCCCGAGCTGACGGTACTCCCCGACGAAGTCGAGCCCTGCGAACGCCTCCCGCGCGAGCCGCGCCAGCGTCGCCCCGCGCGCCGCCACGCGGGCGAGCACGCCCTCCTCCCGGAAGATCGCGAGGTTCTCGAGCGCCGCCGCGCAGGCGATGGGGTTCCCCGTGTAGCTGTGGCTGTGCATGAACGCCTTCAGCTCCACGTAGTCCGCGTAGAAGGACCGGTAGATCTCCTCGTTCGTGACGACGGCGGAGAGCGGCAGGAACCCGCCCGTGATCCCCTTCGACAGGCAGACGAGGTCCGGCACGATCCCGGCGTGCTCGAGCGCGAACATCCGGCCGGTGCGGCCGAACCCGACCGCGATCTCGTCGGCGACGAGGTGGACCCCGCGCCGCGCGGTGGCCTCGCGGAGGCGGCGCAGGTAGACCGGCGGGTAGATCCGCATCCCGGCCGCGCACTGGACGAGCGGCTCGACGATGACGGCGCAGAGCGTGTCGCCGTGCTCCTCGAGCGCCTGCTCCATCGGCCCGAAGCACTCGGCCGCGCACGTGTCCCGCGTCTTGCCGACCGGGCAGCGGTAGCAGTCGGGCCCGGGCACGCGCAGCGTGTCCATCATCAAAGGCCGGAACACGGCGCTGTAGAGGTCGAGGTCGCCGGTGGCGAGCGCGCCCAGGGTCTCGCCGTGGTAGGCGCCGGCGAGCGAGGCGAACCGCCGGCGGCGCACCTGGCCCTGCTGCTGGTGGTGCTGGAACGACATCTTGAGCGCGACCTCGACCGCGGCGCTCCCGTTGTCCGCGAAGAACACGCGGGCGAGCCCGGGCGGGAGGAGCGCGCACAGCTCCTCGGCCAGCCGGATGGCCGGCTTGTGCGTGAAGTTCGCGAAGATGACGTGCTCGAGGGCCGCCGCCTGCCGGGCGATCGCCGCCGCGATCCGCGCGTTGCCGTGGCCGTGCAGGTTGGTCCACCAGCTCGAGACCGCGTCGAGGTAGCGCGTGCCGTCCTCGGCGACGAGCCAGGCGCCCTCCCCGCGCTCGACGACGATGGGCGGGAAGTCCTCGTAGTCCTTCATCTGCGAGCACGGGTGCCAGACGTGGGCGAGGTCCCGCCGCTGCCAGTGGGTGGTCACGGGAGGCTCCTCGGCCCGCGCGCGGTGAGGATGGCGATGCGCCAGGTGGCCGCCACGCTCCCGTGCCGCGCGAAGCGCGCGTCCCACGCGGCGAGCGCGTGCCGCAGGAGCCGGAGCGCCGCCGGCCCGGGCGCTCCCCCGCAGTCGCTCGCCCCGACGCCGCGGACCGACTCGAGCGCCGCCCGCGCGTCGGCGTGACGCTCCTCGAGCTCGAGCTCCTCCACCTCGACCTCGGCGAAGGCGGCGCGGGCCCACGCGGCCCAGAGCGCCGCCGGGTGGAAGGCGAGGCCCGGGTGCCGCCAGGCCGGCAGCGCGAGCGCGTCCGCCGCGGCCGCGTACGCCTCCCGCAGCTCCCGCAGCGTCCCCTCGACCGGCACCGCCACCGCGAGGAGGCCGCCCGCCGTGAGCCGCCCCGCGGCGGCGCGGAGGACCGCGGCGGGGTCGAGGGTCCACTGGAGCGCCATGCTGGACGCCACGAGCTCGAACGGGCCCGCGGGGACCCCCGCCTCGACGTCGGCGACGGTGAACGAGACCGGCTTGCCGCGGAGCCGGCGCCGCGCCTCGTCGATCATCCCCGGCGCGAGATCGAGCGCGAGCGCGTGCGCGCCCGGGAAGGCCTCGAGGAGGAGCGCGGTCGAGAGCCCCGTCCCGCAGCCGACGTCGAGGAGCCGCGCGACGGGCTCCGCGGGCCGGCGCAGGAGGACCGCGCGCAGCAGCGCGCCCGCGGCCTGCTCCTGGACGCGCGCGTGGCGCAGATAGCGCGGGGCGGCGCGGCCGAACCGGCGCGCGAGCAGGGCCTTATCGAGGAGCATGGTCCGCCTCGACCCCCAGGAACGCCGCGCACTGCGCTGCGCGCGTGAGCTGCGGCGCGTGCCCCGCGCCGGCGACGACGAGCCGCTCCGCGCCGAGCGCCTCGGCGATCGGCGCGGACAGGTGGGCCGGCACGACCGAGTCGGCGGCGCCGTGGACGATCCGGACCCGGCACCGGGGGACCGGCGCCGGCCGCGCGAGGGCGCGCCTGGCGAGGTAATCGAGGCCGGCCGCGAGCGCGGCCGGCGGGCGGTCGATCCCGAGCGCCGGCGCGGGCTCGCCCGGAGCGGCCATGGACCCGGCGAAGGCCGCGAGCACGCCGGCGGGGTCCTCCACGCACCGGCGGCGCATCCGGGCGAGGACCCGCGAGGGCCAGGCGTCGGTGAACCGGAGGCACGGCGCGACGAGGTGGAGCGCCGCGAGGCGGCCCGCGAGCGCCGGCAGCGCCTCCAGCGCGACCATGGCGCCGAGCGACCACGCCACGACGACCAGCCTGCCATCGAGCCGCCCGGCCGCTCCGAGCGCGAGCGGGACCAGCTCCTCCGGCCCGCGCGCCGCGTCCCAGTCCGCGGCCGCGGCGCGCGCGCCCGGGGGGACGAGGGGCGTGAGCAGCTCGGGGCCGGCGCCCCAGCCCGGGAGGAGGAGGACGCTCACCGCGCCGCCTCCGCGCCGCTCCGGACCGCGCGCACCACCGCCTCGGCCGCCCAGGCGAGGTCGGCCTCGTCGTGCGTCGCCATGAGCGAGAGCCGCAGCCGGCTCGTGCCCTGCTTCACCGTGGGTGGACGGATCGCGGGCACGTAGATCCCCTCGGCGAGGAGCCGCGCGCTCGCCGCGACGGCGGCGTCGGCCTCCCCGACGATCACCGGCACGATCGGCGTCTCGGCGTCCGGCACCTCGAGCCCGGCGGCCCGGAGCCGCGCCCGCAGGAGGCGCGAGGCGGCGCGGAGCCTCTCCCGCCGGCCCTCCTCGCGCCGCGCGATCCGGATCGCCTCGAGCGCCATCGCCGCGGAGTGCGGCGGGAGCGCCGTCGAGTAGACGAACGGCCGGGATCGGTTCCGCAGCCACTCGACGACGAGGGGCTCCGCGCACGCGGCCGCCCCCTGGCTCGCGAAGGCCTTGCCGAACGTGCAGACGATCACGTCCCACCCGTCCGTCACCCCGGCCGCGGCCGCGGAGCCGGCCCCCTCCGGCCCGAGCACGCCCGAGCCGTGGGCGTCGTCGAGCACCGTCACGAACCCGCGCCGCCGCGCGACCGCCGCCAGCGCGGCGAGCGGCGCGACGTCGCCGTCCATGCTGAAGACGCCGTCGGTGACGAGGAGGCCCGGACGGCCGACGAACCGGGCCGCCTTCCGGTCCAGGTCCTCGGGATCCGCGTGCCGGTACGGCACGAGCTCGGCGCCGGAGAGGCGGCACCCGTCGACGATCGAGGCGTGGTTGAGCTTGTCGGTGAAGACGGCCCAGCCCGGCCCCGCGAGCCCGGTGAGGACGCCGAGGTTCGCGAGGTAGCCGGTGCCGTAGAGGAGCGCCGCGCCCTTCCTCTTCAGCGCGGCGGCCTCCGCCTCGAGCGCGGCGTGGACGTCGTACCCGCCGGTGGTGAGCCTCGACCCGCCCGCGCCGGCGCCGTACCGCGAGAGCGCCGCCCGGCCCGCCTCGAGGACTCGCGGGTCGTCCGAGAGCCCGAGGTACGAGTTGCTCGCCAGGACGAGCAGCTCCCGCCCGTCCACGACCGCGCGCGGCGCCTGGGGCGTCGAGAAGGCGCGGATCGAACGGCGGAGCCCCTTCGCGGCGAGCTCCGCGAGCCCTGCCTCGAGCTGCGCCCGGGCCGCGTCGTTCACGCCGCCCGCCCCACCGCAGCCCGCCAGAAGGCGCCGGCGTCGATTTGCGCGACCGCCCGCTCCAGGCTGGCCGCGCCCGCGACCCGCGGCAGCACGGCGAGCCGCGGCACGCCCGAGAGCCGCTCGACCGTGGCCATGGTGTCCTCCTCGCGCGCAGCCCCCTCGAAGCCGTTCCAGACGATCCCGGCGAGCGCGAGCCGCTTCGCGCGCGCGTGCTCGAGCGTGACGAGGGTCTCGTGGATCGCCCCGAGCCGCGTGCGGGCGACGAGCACGACGGGCGCGCCGATCGCGGCGGCGAGATCCGAGACGAGGAACCCGCCCTCCGTGAGCGGCACGGCGAGCCCGCCGCAGCCCTCGACGACGAGCGGGCCCAGGCTCGCCCGGCGCCGCGCCTCGGCGGCGAGGGCGGCGGGATCGACGGTGCGCCCCTCCAGCCGGGCCGCGAAGTGCGGCGACGCGGGCTCCGAGAACCAGACGCCCGCCATCGTCCGCGGGTCGTCCGGGAGCCCCGCCGCCGCGGCGACGAGATCGGGGTCGCTCGCGCCGTCGCCGGGTGCACCGCCGGTGAGGACCGGCTTGTAGTAGCGCGCCGGGATCCCGGCGCGGCGGAGCGCGACGAGGAGCACGGCCGAGACGAACGTCTTGCCGACCTCGGTCTGGGTCCCGGCGACGAAGACGGCGGAGGATGAGCCTGAATGGGTCGTGTCTGCGGGCACTTGGGTCTCGCCGGGCATTGTAAACCAGGCTCCGGTTCGACGGTTGACGAATCCGACGTGGATGGTAGGGTGCCGCGCCATGCACGACCACCCGCTTCGCCCCGTCCCCCCCGGCATGGAGCCGATCTCGGCCGACGAGGCCCGGCGCCTCATCCACCATACGAGCGGCGCCGAGCTCGAGGCCCTGCTCGATCGGGCCGAGGCGGTCCGGCGGGCCGTGCACGGCGACGACGTCTCGCTCTGCGCGATCACCAACGCGAAGAGCGGCAACTGCGCGGAGGACTGCTCCTTCTGCTCGCAGTCCGCCCGGTTCGAGCAGGCCGACGCGCCGGTCTACCCCCTCATCGCGCCCGAGGAGATGGCCGCCCAGGCGAGGAAGGCCGAGCAGGCCGGCGCCCGCGAGTTCTCGATCGTCGCGAGCGGGACGCGGATGTCCCGGGAGAGCGAGCTCCGCCGCGTCGAGGAGGGGGTACGGAGGATCCGCGCCGAGACCGCCGTCGAGCCCTGCGCCTCGCTGGGCCTCATGCGCGAGCCCGAGCTCGCCCGGCTCAAGGCCGCCGGGCTCATGCACTACCACCACAACCTCGAGTCGGCGCGGTCGTTCTTCCACCAGGTCTGCACGACGCACACCTACGACGAGCAGCTCGAGACCATCCGCGCCGCGAAGCGCCTCGGCCTCCAGCTCTGCTCCGGCGGCATCCTCGGGATGGGCGAGACGCCGGAGCAGCGCGTCGAGCTCGCCGAGACCATCCGCGAGCTCGGCGTCCACTGCGTTCCGATCAACTTCCTCAACCCCCGCCCCGGCACGCCGATGGCGCACGTGAAGGCGATCACCGCCGAGGAGTGCCTCGCCGCGGTGGCGGTCTTCCGGCTCATGATGCCGGCGGCGCACATCTTCGTGATGGGCGGCCGCGAGCTCAACCTGGGGGACAAGCAGCACCTCATCTTCCGCGCCGGCGCGAACGGCACGATGGTCGGCAACTACCTCACGAGCGCCGGCCGGTCCCCCGAGCTCACCGTGAACATGGTCGAGGCGCAGGGCCTCCGGCTCCGGCCGCCCGACACGGAGCGCCCGTGGGGGTTCGAGGGCCAGGCGCCCGCCGAGGCGACCTGGAACGAGCGCGCCGACGAGCGGCGCCGGCGGAGCCTGCCCATCGTGAGCGGCCCCGTCTCGCGGGCGTGACCCCGTGAACGAGCCCGAGCCCGAGCGCCGCTCGAGGATTCCGCTCGCGCCACCCGCCCCGCTCCACGTCTCCGAACGCTGGACCGCCACGCGGGTGGACCTCTCCGAGTCCGACCTCTTCGCCCTCCTCGATCACCGCCCGTTCGCGTTCCTGCACGGGCGGGGCCGCTTCCTCGTGCTCGCCCAGGGAGCGCTCGCGACGTTCGGCGCCCTCCCCCTCCCCGCCCTCCGGTTCGAGCGGAGCGGCCCGGTCCCGCCCATCCAGCCCGACCTCGTCGGGTTCGCGAGCTACGGGCTCGGCCACGCGCTCCTGCCGCGCCTCGGCCCGCCCCGGCCGCCGCCCTTCCCCGTCCCCGATCTCCGGTTCACGCTCCACCGCGAGGTCCGCGTCTACGATCGGGCCACGGGGCTCCTCCACGCCGCGGTGCGGACCGGCCCCGACGACCGCGACGACCGGCCGAACCTCCTCGCGGGCGGGGCGTTCACCGCGGCGCGGCGCCCGGACGAGGAGCCGCCCGCGGCGTACGCCGGGAAGGTGGAGCGCATCCGCGCCGCCATCGCCGCCGGGGACGTGTACCAGGTGAACCTGGCCCGCCTCGAGCGCTGGTCGTTCGCGGGCGACCTGCGGACCTTCGCGCGCCGCCTCGTGGCGCTCGATCCGGCCCCCTTCGGCGCGCTCCTCGCCGATCCCGAGTGCACGATCGTCTCCGCGAGCCCGGAGCGGTTCCTGCGCGTGGACGCCGGCCGGCTCGAGGCGCGCCCGATCAAGGGCACCGCGCCGCGCCGCGACGATCCGGCCGCGGACGTGCGCGAGGCGCAGGCGCTCCTCGCGAGCGAGAAGGACCGGGCCGAGCTCACGATGATCGTCGATCTGCTCCGGAACGATCTCGGCCGCGTCGCGCCGCTCGGCGAGGTCACGGTCGATCCCTTCCCGGAGCTCGAGAGCTACGCGAGCGTGCACCACCTCGTGGCGACCGTGCGCGCCCGCGTGCCGCCGGGGCTCACGCTCGAGGGGCTCCTGCGCGCGACCTTCCCGGGCGGCTCGGTCACGGGCTGCCCGAAGCTCGCGGCGATGGCGCTCATCCGGGAGCTCGAGCCGTTCGGGCGCGGACCGTACTGCGGCGCGCTCGGCTGGCTGCGCCACGACCTCGGGCAGCTCGACCTCGCCCTGCCGATCCGGACCGCGTTCGCCGTCCCGGGCGAGCTCGCCTTCGGGGTGGGTGGCGCCGTGACGTGGGACTCCGACCCCGCCGCGGAGTATCAGGAGACCGTGCACAAGGCGAGGTCCCTCACCCGATGCTTGTCCTGACCGTCGACCCCGCGGCCTGGAGCGTGGACCTCGGCCGCTCCGACGCCCGCCACGGCTACGGCCTGTTCGAGACCGTCCGCGTCCAGGACGGCGCCGCCCGGTGGCTCCCGCTCCACCTCGAGCGCCTCGCCGCCGGGTGCGCGTTCCTCGGGCTCGCGCCGCCGCCCGGGCCCGACGCGCTCGCGGCCCGGCTCGCGGCGCCGCTCGGCGCGCTGCGGGCCGGCGTCCTGCACCTCGTCGCCGCCGACGGCCTGCTCCGCGCCCGCTGGGGGCGCGCGCCGCCGGCGCCCGAGGTCCCCGCGCGGATCGCGGTGGCCGCGTCCGCCGTGCGGCTCGCCGGGAGCGCGACGTGCCGGTTCAAGACGCTGAGCTACCTCGAGAACCGGCTCCTGCAGCGCGAGGCCGAGGAGCGCGGGCTGTTCGACGTCGTCGCGCGGAACGAGCGCGGCCGGCTCGCGGACGGCGGGCGGACCAACCTCTTCCTCGTCCTCGACGGCCGGGTCGTCACGCCACCCATCGCGGACGGCGCCCTGCCCGGCGTCGCGCGGCGGGTGCTGCTCGAGGCCGGGCTCGCCGAGGAGCGGAGCGTCGGCCTCGATGATCTCGACGCCGCGGAGGGCGTCTTCGTCGCGAACGCGCTCCGCGGGGCCGTGCCGGTGCGGCACGATCGCGAAGGGCGCGTCGCCGCCTGCGTGGCCGCGCTCCGGTGACCCTCAGTTCATGGCGGCCTGGAGCAGCTCCACCACCAGCTCGCCCGATGGCGTGAGATCGTCCGCGTCCCACGGCCCCGTCCTCGACGCCCCGGGCACGAGCAGGGCCGATCCCTCGTTCTGATCCGAGAGGTGCCAGTTGCACCAGCTCACGCCCGCCGCGTTGAGGAAGTCGATCCAGGTGCGCGTCTCGGACTCGTAGATCGAGCCGCCGCCCGTGGCGTTGGTCGTCCCCCACTCGGTCACGAAGACAGCGAGGTTCGCGGCACGGGCGGCGGTGATGCGATCGCGGAGCCACTGCCCGTGCGTGCCCGCGTAGAAGTGTGCCGTGTACATGAGATTCGTGGCCGTGTGCTCGGTCCCGTCGAGCGTATACGATGTGACGGGATCCTCGATGGGATCGAGCGCCGCCGCCTCGTTCCCGGAGCCCGAGAGGAGCTGGCTCCAGTTCGGCGTCCCCACGACGATGATCGAGTCGGGCGCGTTCCTGCGGATTGCCGGGATGATGCGGAGCGAGTACGGCTTCACCGTCTCCGTCCAGGTGACACGGTTGGGCTCGTTCGCGATCTCGAAGATCACGTGCGGGTTGGCCCCGTACTTCGCGGACATGTAGTCGAAGAACTCCTCGGCGTCGTCGGCGTGCACCTGCGGATCGCCGGGCGTGAGGATGTGCCAGTCGATGAGCACGTACACGCCGGCCGCGGCGGCGGCAGCGATCGTGTCCTCGACCCGCTCGACCATCGCCTTGGGCATCGCCTTGAACCCGCCCTCGTCCACGTACATCGCGGCGCGGGTCACGCTCACGCCCCACGCCTGGCGCATGTACGTGAGGGCCGTCGCGTTCATGAACTGCGGCTTCCACTGGAGGCCGTACGAGCCCACGCCGCGGAGCTGCACCGGGTCCCCGTGCTCGTCCTCGAGCTGGTTGCCGTCCACCGACAGGCTCCCGTGGACCGCGACCGGGCTGCCCTCGGGGTAGACGCTCGTGAAGTCGACCGGCGTCCGATCGCCGTAGGGGGATCCGCCGCCGCCGCCGCCGCACGCGGCGAGTGCCGCCGCCGCGGCGAGGCCGAGCACCCAGGACCAGGACGTCATGCGCTTCATGAGGGCTTCCTCCGGCTGAGATGAGGCGCGGGACTGTAACGTGAAGATCGGGCATCGGGGAGACGTTTCGCGGGGCCGGCGCCGCGCGAGGCGCGGCAAACGCTTGCGCCCGCCAGCGAGGTGGCGCCGCGCGAATGGCAGCACCGAGATCCGGGTGCTACAGTCGGTCGCGGATGCTCGGGAGGGCCCTCCAGGATCTGAACCGCCTCCGCCAGATCGCGGCGGCGATGGTGCGCCACGGGTTCGGCGCGTACCTCGAGCGCATGCGCCTGCGCGACGTGCTCGGCCGCGAGGCGCCGCCGCCCGGCCAGCCGCTCCCCTCGCCCGACAAGGCGACCGCCTCCCGCTTCCGGCAGCTCCTCGCCGACCTCGGGCCGACGTTCATCAAGCTCGGCCAGATCCTCTCGTCGCGCCCGGACCTCCTGCCCGCGCACTGGGTCGACGAGCTCGCGGTCCTCCAGGACGACTGCCCCCCGATGCCGCTCGCCGAGGTCCGGCGCGAGATCGAGCGCGGGCTCGGGCACCCCGTCGAGGAGCTCTTCTCCACCCTGGAGGAGCGGCCCCTCGCGAGCGCCTCCATCGCCCAGGTCCACCGGGCGGTGACGCCGGCCGGCGAGCAGGTGGTCGTGAAGGTGCTCCGCCCGCGCGCCCGCGAACGGATCGAGGCCGACCTCTCGCTCCTGTACGAGCTCGCCGGGCTGCTCGAGGCGGTGGTCGAGGAGACCGGCGTCACGACGCCCACGGGCGTCGTCGAGGAGTTCGATCGGACCATCCACGAGGAGCTCGACTTCACCCACGAGGCCCGGAACGCGCAGCTCATGGCGGACGCCTCGGCCGGCCGCGACTTCGTCGTCATCCCGCGCGTCCACCCGGCGCTCTCGTGCGCCACCGTCCTCACCCTCGACTACGTCGAGGGGGTGAAGGTCTCCGAGGTCACCGCCGCCGCGGGCTACGACACCGAGGCGGTCGCGAAGAACGTCATCGAGGGCTCGTTCCGACAGCTCTTCGAGGACGGGCTCTTCCACGGCGACCCGCACCCGGGGAACATCCTCGTCCTCCCGGACAACCGGATCGCGCTCATCGACTTCGGCCTCGTGGGGCGGCTCTCCCGCGGCCAGCAGGAGGCGCTCGTCACGCTCATGGTCGCCGTGGCGCTGCGCGACCCCGAGACGGTCGCCCGCGTGCTGGCGCGCATCGGCGTGGCCGAGTCGCACACCTCGCTCACCGCGCTCCGCGAGGACGTGAACGGGATCCTCGACCGCTACCTCGGCCTCAAGCTGGACCAGATCCGGACGTCCACCCTGCTCCGCGACCTGCTCGACCTGGCGGTCCGGCACAAGATCCGCATCCCGAAGCAGTACGCGACGCTCGCCAAGGCGGCGATGACGATCGAGGGGATCATCCGGCGGCTCCACCCGAAGCTCGACGTGCTCGACGTCGGCCTGCCCTACGCGAAGGAGCTGCTCCTCGCCCGCTTCAACCCCGGCGACGCCTCGACGGTGGTGATGCGCTCGCTCCTCAAGCTCCAGTCGCTCGCCGAGGACCTGCCCCTCCAGCTCGCGCAGATCCTCCAGGACCTCGAGAGCGGGAAGTTCCGGGTGGCGGTCAGCTCGGAGTCGCTCGACCGCCTCGGCGGCCACGTCCGGGCGCTCGGCGTCATGATCATGCTCGGGTCGCTCGCCGCGGCGTTCACGCTCGGCGGCTTCCTCGTCCTCGCCGGCCACGGCTCGGGCCTGCTCGCCGCCGCGGCCTTCGTGAGCGGCGCGCTCCTCTCGCTCGCCGCCGCCGGCTACCACGCGTTCACGCTGCGCTGGAGGAAGATCTCGCTCCGGCGGTGGCTCCGCCGCTGACGGGTCGGGGCGGGACCCCGCGCGCGCCGCCGAGGGGGCTCGGGCTCAGCCCCGGGCCTCGCCGCTCGAGAGCACGGCGAGCGTGCCGAGCCAGACGAGATCGATCACGCCGGCGAGGAGCGCGGCCAGCGCGCCGATCATGAGCTCGGGGCCGAGCCGCAGGAGCGCGGGGGCCTCGACCGCGAACCCGGTCGTGATCCCGCCGAACGCGGAGACCGCGAGCTGGACCGCCATCCCGATCGCCCCGAAGAGCATCGCGCCCACGAGGAACGTGCCCGGGCGCGCGAGGAACCGGCGCACGACGGCGGCGAGCGACGGGGCCGCGGCCTCTCGCAGGAGCGCCGCGCGGGCGACGAGCGCGTCCGCGGCGGTGGAGAGGGCGAGGGGCACGGCGAGCGCGACGACGAGGGCGAGCGCGGTCGCGGCGGCGAGCCCGAACACCGCGGCGGTTCCGGGCGAACCCTGGTTTCCGAGGAGCAGCGCCGACGCGAGCACCAGCGCGGCCGAGAAGAACGTCCCCGTGAGCTCGAGCACGAGCCCGAGCACGGCGGCGGGCAGCACCCGGCCGAACCCCTCCGCGACGCCCTCGACGAACCAGGCCGTCCCGCGCGGGCGACCCGCCATCGCCGCGCCGAGCGCCGGCACCGCGCCCGCGATCCAGGCGAGCCGCAGCGCGGCCGCGAGGAGCGCGCCGGCGAGCCAGAGCCCGCCGACGACTCCCAGGAACCGCGGCGTCGCGATCATGGCGAGGGCGCCCTCCACCGGCGCGAGGAGCGAGCCCGGCTCCTGCGCCGCGGCGGACGCCGCCGCGCGCCACGCGAGGATCCACGCCGCCCAGAGCGCAGGCCACCCCGCCATCCGCCGCGCCCCCGTCACGAGCAGCCCGAGGGGAGCGAGCCACGCCTCCTGCCGGAACGCCGCGGCGGCGAGCCGGAGGGACTCGCCGAGCGTCGGGATGGCCCCGTGCGCCTCGGGCGGCTCGTGCGCGGCAAGAAGGCTCGGGGAAGGGGCGCTCACGGCGCGGACCCTACCGGCGGTCCCCCACACCCGCAACGGTACCGGGCGATTTCTTGAATTCTGAACGGCGAGCCAGTATACCGATGTTCAGCCGTCCCGCCGACCCGGAGGCTGCATGCACGCCCTCACCGACCGCCAGCTCGAGGTGCTCCGCTTCATTGCCCGCCAGATCGAGGAGTGTGGCTACCCTCCGACCATCCGGGAGATCGGCGAGGCCCTGGACATCCGTTCCACGAACGGGGTCAACGATCACCTGAAGGCGCTCGAGCGCAAAGGGTACCTCACCCGCGATCCGGTGAAGTCCCGGGCGCTCATCCCGACCGGCGCCGCCCGCGAGGCGCTCGGGGGCGAGCCGCGCGGCGGGAACAACGTCATCCCCCTCCGGCCCGGGAACGCCCGGCCGGGGTCGCACCTCGTCGAGATCCCGATCGTCGGCCGCGTCGCCGCCGGCCAGCCCATCCTCGCCCAGGAGCGCGTCGAGGACACCGTCCAGGTCGACTCGTTCCTGCTCGGCACGAACAAGAAGGTGTACGGCCTGCGCGTGCAGGGCGACTCGATGATCGGCGACGGCATCCTGCCCGGCGACTACGTGTTCGTGAAGAAGCAGCTCCACGCGCAGGACGGCGAGATCGTCGTCGCGATGATCGACGACGAGGCGACCGTGAAGCGCGTCTACTTCGAGGGCGATCGGGTCCGCTTTCAGCCCTCGAACCCGCGCATGGCGCCCATCTACGTGCGCGAAGCGGACTTCAAGAACACGATGATCCTCGGCGTCGTGGTCGGCGTGTATCGAAAGCTCACGTAATTCGCCGTCTGCTCACCCCACCCCCGCCGCGCTCGAGCACCCGCCTCACTCACGCTCCCGCCGCCCTCGCGCGCGCCCGCCGCCGAGGCCATGCGAGTTTGGCCGCAGCGGCGAACGCCCCGAGCATCCTCCGCGCGCGGCTCCGATTGCCTGTGCGCGCCGAGCAATCCTTCTCCGCGTCGGTGCCGCGGCGGAGCCGGCCGGCCGCGCACGGCACCGCTCCCCCAAGGCTCGGCGTACGGCCAATGACCGCTCCACCGCACTGCGGCGCGCGATTGCCGGACGCTGGGTCGCAGACGGAAAGGTGCGCGCGGCCCCTCCCCTCGTCCCCCAGGTGCTCCCCCCGTCCAGAGTCGCGGGCGACCCGAGGTCGCCGTTTGGCCGGGTGCATCACGGGTCGCTCGGGTGCGGGCTGTTTTTCTCCGCGCTCGCAATGCTAAAGGTGAAGGGCCGCTGGAAGCTCCCCCGATGACCTTCACCACCGCAATCGCAATCACCTCCGCCGCCCTGGCCATCTACGTGGCCGTCCTCAACCACCGCTTCGCGCGCGCACCGGGCTGGAGCGACCAGCGGTGGTTCTCGGGCGTCGCGTTCGCGATCGCCGCCTACTCGATCCTGAACGTCCCCATCACGCTGGCGTCCTCGGACGCGCTCGTGCTCGCGGCCTCGCGCGCCCAGCTCCTCGTCGTCCCGGTGCACTCGGCGGCGTGGCTCATGTACTCGCGCGGCCAGGCCGGCACGCCCGCGCGCCGGTGGGAGCTCGTCCTCGCCGGCGTGCTCGTCGCGCTCGGCGTCATCGGCCTCGTGCCCGACGTCGTCTACCGGCCCCCCCTGCTCCGCAGCACCTTCGAGCCGCTCGGCATCACGTACGTGGTCCCCCAGGCGACGCTCGTCGGCGAGCTCGTCCTCGGGCTCTCGGTCGCCACGCTCGCGTTCGTCGCCGCGCGGTTCTTCGTCGCCTGGCGCCGGCGCTCCCGCTACGCCTTCATCCAGTTCGTCGCCCTCGCGACCTTCTTCGCGCTCGCCGCCCACGACACGTTCATCGCCATGGGGATCTACGCGGGGCCCTACCTCGTGGATCTCGGCTTCGTGGTCCCCGTGGGCGTGGTCGGCTACTCGCTCACCTCCCGCTTCGCGGAGGACGCCCGCGCGCTCGCCGAGCTCCGCACCGGGCTCCAGAAGCTCGTCGACGAGCGGACCCGGCAGCTCACGCAGGCGCAGGACGCGCTCCACGAGGCCGAGAAGCTGGCGGCGCTGGGGCAGTTCTCGACCGGCGTCGCCCACGAGGTGAACAACCCCGCGGCCGTGGTGAGCGCCAACCTCAAGTACCTCGAGGAGAGCCTCGATCAGGGCGGGCTCCCGCCGGACGGGCGCGACTGCATCCGCGAGTGCATCACCGCCGTGGACCGGATCGCCGGGATCGTGCGCCAGCTCCTCGACGCCGGCCGCCTCGCCGCCAACAAGATCCCGCTCGAGCCGGTCTCGGTCGCGTCCTGCGCGCGGGAGGCCGCGGCCATGGCGCGCGCCCGCGCCCCGGACACGGTCGCGGTCGGCCTCACCGTGGACGAGAACCTGTACGCCCTCGGCCAGGAGCGGATCGTCGTCCAGGTGCTCTCGAACCTCGTCGTCAACGGCGCCCAGGCCATCCCGGAGGGCCGGCGCGGCCGGGTCTCGATCCGCGCCGAACGCCCGGCGGGCGGACGGGTCCGGGTGATCGTGGACGACGACGGCGTGGGCATGAGCGACGACGTGCTCCGCCGCATCTTCGAGCCCTTCTTCTCCACCAAGCCCTTCGGCGTGGGCACGGGCCTCGGGCTCTCCGTCTCGCGCGGCCTCACCCTGAGCATGGGCGGCAGCCTCCGCGTCGAGAGCACGCCCGGGAAGGGCACCCGCGCGATCCTGGAGCTGGACGAGGCGGTGCGGCCCTCCGCCGGCGGGACGACCGGCGCGCAGGCGCCCGCGGGCGAGGGGCGGAAGCTCTTGCTGCTCGACGACGATCCGGCCGTCCTCCGCGCGCTCGGGCGCCTGCTCGAGCCGTATTACCAGGTGTTCCCGGCCGGCTCGGTGGAGGAGGCGCTGGCGCTCGCGGACCTCCGCCGGCCGGACCTCCTCCTGTGCGACGTGATGATGCCGGACGGCGGGGGCGAGGCGCTCTACCACGCGCTGCAGGAGCACCTCCCCCACCTGGCCGGACGCGTCATCTTCCTCACGGGCGGGGCGGACCGGGAGTCCGTCCAGCAGTTCTTCGCACACCAGCCGCAGCCCGTCCTGCAGAAGCCGCTCGACCTCGCCACGCTGGCGCGGGCGGCCGAGCGGCTCTCGCCTTCGAAGGCCCGGGCCGTCAACGCGACCCGGGACGCCTGACGCGGCCCGGCGGGACGCCTCGTTCAGCCGATGAGCCCGAGCTCCCGCCCCGCCTTGCGGAAGGCGTCGAGCGCGCGCTCGAGGTGCTCGGTCTCGTGGCTCGCCATCGGCGTCACGCGGATGCGCGCCTCGCCCTTCGGCGTCGCCGGCCAGCGGAACGCGGGGGCGTACACGCCGAGCTCGAACAGCCGCCGCTGGAACCGCATCGCGAGGTGCTCCTCCCCCACGAACACCGGCACCGTGGGGGCCGTCCCGTCGCCGAACAGCCGGAACCCGAGCCCGCCGAGGCCCTGGCGCAGCAGCTCCGAGTTGCGCCAGAGGCGCCGCCGCAGGAGCTTCCCGTCGCGCGCCGCGTCGATCGAGGCGATGCCCGCCGCCGCCATGATCGCCGGCACCGCCGACGAGAAGACGTAGGCCCGCGCCGCCATCCGGAACCAGCGGATCACGTCCTTCTTGCCGGCGAGGAAGCCGCCCATCCCGCCCAGCGCCTTGTCGAACGAGCCCATGACGAGGTCCGCGCGCCCGGTGAGCCCGAAGTGCTCGAGCGTCCCGCCGCCGTGCTCCCCCAGCACCCCGATGCCGTGGGCGTCGTCGATCATGAGGATTGCCTCGTGCCGCTGGGCGATGGCCACCACCTCCGGGAGCGGCGAGAGCCGCCCCTCGACGCTCCACACGCCCTCGGTCACGATCATCTTCGGCCCCTTGCCCTCGTGCTGCGCGAGCTTGGCCTCGAGGTCGGCGAGGTCGTCGTGCTTGTAGAGGACGCGCTTCGCGTCCGAGAGCCGGAGCCCGTCGTGCACCGTGGCGTGGTTGTGCGCGTCGGCGAACACCGTGGCCGTGCCGCGCCGGTACGGGAAGAGGCCGAACCACGGGTCGAGCAGCGCGTGGAACACCGACAGGTTGGCCATGTAGCCGGTCGGGAAGGTGATCGCGTCCTCGCACCCGAGGAACTCGGCGACCTTCGCGTCCAGGGTCTCGAGGATCGCGACGTTGCCGCACATGATCCGGGTTCCGCCCGGGCCCGAGCCGTGCGCGTCGGCGGCGGCGTGGATCGCCTCGACGACGCTCGGGTGCCGCGAGAGGCCGAGGTAGTCGTTGCACGCCAGCATGACCACTTCCTGGCCGTCGATGACGGCGAGGGGATCGGTGCCTGCGGACTCCACGACGCGGTAGTCGGGGTAGACGAGGTGCCGCTCGGCGAAGGCGAGGGTGTCGCTCACGCGCTGCAGCTTCGAGGTCTCCTCGGCCGGGAACTCCTTCAGCATGCGCCTCAGCTCCATGGGTGCGCCCCTTCACGCCCGGTGCCGGCTGGGAGGAGCCCGCTCCGACCGCACTTGCGGCACTTGCACCTGGCGTCAGTGGCTTGACTCTACACCCGAACCCGCATCGCGCACCCCGTGCGGGTTGCGCGATAACCCTGCGTCCCTTCGGGGCAGATCTGACCCCTCCGGGTCAGGCACGCATCAGCGGGTCTTGGCCTGCCGGACGTAGCGATCCAGATCCTCGCGATCGATCAGCGACAGGATCTCGATCTCGTTCTGGCGCTCCCCGCGCCGGTAGAGGAGCCGGACGTCGGTCGCGACGCGGACGCGGTAGTACCCGGGGAGCCCCTCGAGCGGCAGCGCACGCAGGCTCGGGTGCCGGTGATCGAGCGCGAGCAGGTGCGCCTGCTTGAAGGCGGCCCGCTGGATGCGCTGGTCCCACCCCTCGAGCGAGTCGTAGAACTCGCGCGTGAAGACCGGGCGGAGCCAGGTCGCCGCCTCGGCGGCGTCCTCGGGCTCGGCGCCCTGCGCCGCGTCCGGCGCCGTCGCGGCCGGTGCGCTCCGCGCCCGCGCCTCGGCCCGCTCCAGCGCCGCCTCGAGCTCCGTGGCCCGCAGGCCCTGCCGCTCGAGCTGCGCCTGGAGCCGCGTCACCTTGCCCTCCAGCTCGTGCTGCGCCGCCCGCGCCCGCTGCGCCTCGGCGGCCGCGTCCGTCGCCTGCGCCGCCGCGAGCGCCGCCTCGGCCCGTTCGCGCGCGGCCTGCGCCGCCCCCTGGGCCTCGCGGGCCCGCGCCGCCTCGTCGACCGCCTGGGCCGCGCGCGCGCGCGCCTCCTTCAGCCACTCCTGGAGCTTCTCGCGCTGCTCCTCGCCCTTCTTGCGCGCGCTCTCCGCCCGCGCCTCCGCCCGCTCCAGCTCCTTCTCGAGCTCCTTCACGCGCGCGAGCGCCGCGGCCTCGCCGCGGCCCGGGTCGGCGGCGGGCGCCCGCTCCGCCTCGTCGGCGCCCTCCGGGAGCGGCCCGTAGTACTCCTTCGCGAGCTCGTCCAGCACCGGCACCGCCCGCGCCCGGACCGCCGGGGCGGGGTCGGCGAGCACGCGCCACAGCGCGAGCGGGAGCCCGTTGTCCGTCCCGGTGATGC
>DASPMI010000130.1:0-14744 GCA_035627135.1 Anaeromyxobacter sp.
CGAAGAACTTCATCAAGGAGAACACCACCACCCACATCCTGTTCTACAACGGGAAGGCCATCGGCGTGACGCTGCCCAACGCCATGGACCTCAAGGTGGTGAAGTGCGATCCGGGCATCCGCGGCGACACCGTCTCCGGCGCGACCAAGCCCGCGACGCTCGAGACGGGGTACGTCGTGGCCGTCCCGCTCTTCATCAACGAGGGCGACGTGCTGCGCATCGATACCCGCTCGGGCGAGTACCTGACCCGCGTGGCGGGGTAAGCTCCCGGTCCTCGAAACCGAACCGGGAGACCCCACGATGGCGAGCCGACCGCTGAAGCAGCCTGCCGACCGTGCGCCGAGCCCCCAAGGCGCGCCCGGGTTCTCGCTCGACGACGTGAAGTCGCTCGTCCAGCTCCTGGAGGAGAGCGACGTCACCCACATCGCCTGGCAGCGCGGGACCGAGAAGGTGGTCATCCGGCGCGGCGCCGCGGCCCCCCCGGGCCCGGCGGTCGTGCACGCGCTCACGGCGCCCGCGCCGGCGCCGGTCACCCAGGCCGTCCCGGCCGCGGCGGCGCCCGTGCCCGCCGCGCCGCCGTCCGCCGCGCGCGATCCGAAGCTCGACGCGCCCGGCACGGTGGTGAGCTCGCCCTTCGTCGGGACCTTCTACCGCTCGCCATCGCCCGACCAGCCGCCGTTCGTGGACGTCGGCCAGCGCGTGAAGAAGGGCCAGACGATCTGCATCATCGAGGCGATGAAGCTCATGAACGAGATCGAGAGCGACGTGGACGGCGTCGTCGCCGAGATCATGGTCCCGAACGCGACCGCGGTGGAGTTCGGCGAGGCGCTGTTCCGGATCGTCCCCGGGTAAACCCGAGCCCGTGCACGAGCCCGAGCCCGCGCCCGAGCGCCCACCCTCGGGAGCCGGCGCGGCGCTCCAGGAGCCCGTCGCATGTTCAAGAAGGTCCTGGTTGCCAACCGCGGCGAGATCGCGCTCCGCGTGATCCGCGCCTGCAAGGAGCTCGGCATCTCCACGGTGGCGGTCCACTCCACCGCCGACGCCGAGTCGCTCCACGTCCGGTTCGCCGACGAGGCGATCTGCATCGGCCCGCCGCCGGCGCGCCAGAGCTACCTCGACACGCGCGCCGTGCTCGCCGCGGCGGAGCTGACCGGCGCCGACGCCGTCCACCCCGGGTACGGGTTCCTCTCCGAGAACGCGGAGTTCGCGGAGATGGTCCACAAGATGCGGCTCAAGTTCATCGGGCCGCGGCCGGAGATGATCCGGCTCATGGGCAACAAGGTGCTCGCGCGGGAGGCGATGGAGAAGGCGGGGCTGCCGCTCCTGCCTGGCGCGCGCGGCATCCTGCGGGACGGGCGCGAGGCCGAGAAGCTGGCCGAGAAGATCGGCTTCCCCGTCATCCTCAAGGCGGCGGCCGGCGGCGGCGGGCGCGGCATGAAGATCTGCCGCGACAAGAGCCAGGTCGCGCACCTGTTCGACACCGCCTCGGCCGAGGCGCTCGCCGCCTTCGGCGACGGCTCGATGTATCTCGAGCGGTACGTCGAGCAGCCGCGCCACATCGAGCTGCAGATCGTCGCCGACGAGCGCGGGAACGTGATCCACCTCGGCGAGCGCGAGTGCTCGGTCCAGCGCCGCCACCAGAAGATGATCGAGGAGGCGCCGAGCCCGGCGGTCACGCCGGAGCTCCGCCGCGAGATGGGCGAGGTCGCCGTCCGCGCGATGCGGGAGGTCGGGTACAACAATGTGGGCACGGTGGAGTTCCTGCTCGACGAGCAGGGGCGCTACTACTTCATGGAGATGAACACCCGGATCCAGGTGGAGCACCCCGTCACCGAGCAGGTGTACGGCCTGGACCTACTCCGGGAGCAGATCCGGCTCGCAGCCGGGGAGCGGCTGGAGCGGTCGCAGGAGTCGGTGGTGCCGATCGCGCACGCGATCGAGCTGCGCGTCAACGCCGAGGACCCGGTCACGTTCGCCCCGTCGCCCGGCACCATCACGGGCTACCACCAGCCCGGCGGCTACGGCGTGCGCGTGGACACGCTGGCCTACGAGCAGTACCGCGTGCAGCCCTTCTACGACTCGCTCGTGGCGAAGCTGGTGGTCACCGGTGCGACCCGCGACATCGCGCTGCGGCGCGCCATCCGGGCGCTCGACGAGTACGTGATCGAGGGGATCAAGACCAACATCCCCTTCCACCGGCGCGTCCTCTCGTTCCCGGCGTTCGTCGCCGGACGGTATGACACCCGGATCGTGGACCAGATCCTGAACCCGCCGGCGCCCGAGGAGGCGCCCGTCGCCGGGAGAGGATGAAGCGGGTCCGAGCGTCCCCGGGCCACGGGTCGCATCGCGGAAACCCGCGAAATTCCGCGGTAGTTCTGCGGTCCTTCACTTGACCGTCGGCGGGACGTTCCGATACGCTCGTGCCCGCCCCTGGTTCGCTCCGGCGCCAGGGCGCGCGTCCATTGCGCGCCCTGTCCATGTCGCGGAACACGACGTCCCGAGCCCTGCCACCCGATGGCTGTCGACAAGAACAAGATCATCGCGGAGGCGACCAAGCTCGTCCAGAAGGGGGCTATCGACAAGGCGATCGCCACCTACCAGAAGATCCTGGCCGAGGACGCGAAGGACGTCCGCGTCCTCCTCAAGGTGGGGGAGCTGTTCCAGAAGAAGGGCGACGAGCGGCTCGCGGCGGACGCGTTCACGAAGGTCGCCGAGACGTACGCCGAGCAGGGCTTCTTCCTCAAGGCGGTCGCCGTCTACAAGCAGATCGTGAAGCTCGCCCCGGACGACGTCCGGGTGAACGAGCGGCTCGCGGGGCTCTACCAGCAGCTCGGCCTCATGAGCGACGCCATGAGCCAGCTGCAGTTCATGGCCTCGGCGTACGAGAAGGCCGGCGACGCGGGGAAGCTCACCGAGGTCCTCCAGAAGATGGTGGACCTCGATCCCGACAACATCGCCTCGTCCATCAAGCTCGGCGAGCTGCACGCGCGCGCCGGGCGGACCGAGCCGGCGCTGGAGTGCCTCCAGCGCGCCGCCGCCTACCTCAAGAAGCACAGCCGCACCGACGAGTACCTCAAGGTCGCGGAGCGGATCGCCGCGCTGCAGGGCGACGACCTCGCCCTCACGAAGGAGCTCGCGAACATCTACCTCGCCAAGGGGGACACGAAGCGCGCGCTGGCGAAGCTCCAGCTCTGCTTCAAGGGCGACCCCAAGGACGTGGACACGCTCCACCTCCTGGCGCAGGCGTTCCGCGACCTCGGGCAGACCTCGAAGACGCTCTCCGTCTACAAGGAGCTCGCGCACGTCCACGAGGAGCAGGGCCGCCACGGCGACGCCCGCGCCACGTGGCGCAAGGTCCAGGAGCTCGCGCCGGACGATCCGGACGCCGCCGCGGCGATCGGCGCGTCCGCCGCGGCGACGCCGCTCCACCAGGTCAGGGTCGCGACGCCGCCCCCCTCCCCGCCCGCGGCCGTCCTCCGCCCGCCGCCGCCGCCGCCCGCGCCCGTGCGGCCGACCGGGCCGGTCGCCGCGCCGGTGGGGACCGACGCGGTCCAGAAGCTCCTCACCGAGACCGACGTCTACGTGAAGTACGGGCTCCACGACAAGGCGCTCGAGCACCTCAAGAAGGTGCTCGCGGTGGACCCGAAGTCGCCCGACGCGCACGAGCGCGCTCGCGAGATCCACCTGGCCGCCGGCCGGCCCTCGGAGGCGGGCGACGCGGGCGCGGCGGCCGTCCGGGCCTGGCTCGCGCGCGGGCAGCAGGACCGCGCGCGCGAGGCGCTCCTCCGGCTGCGCCACATCGACCCCGGGCACCCGCAGCTCCCGGAGCTCGCGGCGGAGTCCGGCGGGACCGAGGAGCTGGAGGTCGTCGAGGAGGTGGTCCCGGCCGACGTCGTGCTCGACCCTGCCGCGGCCCGCCCGGCCCGGGTCGAGGAGGACGAGCTCGCGATCCGCGCCGCCGGCGAGGCCTCCGAGGAGCTGGTCGAGGACGACGAGCCCACCGCGTCGGAGGAGGCGGGCTCCGCCCGCCGACGGCGCGAGGGCGAAGCCCGAGCAATCGAGGACGAGGGCGTGGCGCTCGAGGTGGGGGAGCCCGAGCCCGAGGCCGCCCCCGCCGGCGACGCGCTCGCCGAGGAGGCCGCGGCGGCCTCCGCCGGGTCCGAGGAGATCGACGACGAGCCGGTGGGACCGGTGATCCTCGCGCCGCCTCCTCCGCCCGCGCCGAAGCCGGCGCCGAAGCCGGCCGCGGCCCCGCCGCCCGGCCCCGCGGCGAAGAAGCCCGCCATCGCGCCGCCGCCGCCGCCGCCCGCCGAGGACGAGGGGGAGGCCGATCTCTCGGACGAGCTGGAGGAAGCGAGCTTCTTCGTCCAGCAAGGGCTCCTGGACGACGCGCGCCAGGCACTCCAGAACCTCCTCGAGTTCTATCCCGGCCACTCGGGCGTCCTCGCCCGCCTCGCCGAGCTCGACCGCCGGGCTGGACCCGCGGACCGCGCGGCGGGCGGGCCGCAGAAGGCCGCGCCCCGCGCCTCGTCCGGTGGTGACGACAGCTTCGACATCGCCCGCGAGCTCGCGGAGGAGCTCGGCCCGGCGCCCGCGGGCGGCGCCTCCGACGACGAGTTCCAGTACTCCGTCGAGGACGTGTTCAACCAGTTCAAGAAGGGCGTGGAGGCGACGGTCCAGAAGGAGGACAGCGCCACGCACTACGATCTCGGGATCGCCTACAAGGAGATGGGGCTCCTCGACGACGCGATCCACGAGTTCGAGACCGCGCTCGGCGGGAACGACCGGCGCCGCGAGGTGGACTGCCTCACGATGATCGGCCTCTGCCACCTCACGCGGGAGGCGCCGAAGGACGCGATCCAGGCGTTCCGCCGCGCGCTCGGGTCGGAGTTCCTGACCAAGGACGCCGCCAAGGCGATCCACTTCGAGCTCGGGACGGCGTACGAGGCCGCGGGCCAGCCGGAGGTCGCGCTCTTCTACCTGCAGAAGGTCGCGCGCGCGGATCCCGCGTACCGCGAGGTGGGCGGGCGGGTGAGCGCGCTCGGCGGCGGGCCGGGGAAGCCGCCGCCGGAGGGCGAGGCCCGCACCGCCGCGGCCGCCGCCGCCCCGCGCCCCGCGAACGGCGTCGCCCGTCCGGCGCCCGCGCGGCCCCCGGCCGCAGCGTCCGCGGCGCCCCCGGCCCCTGCGATGGGCGCGAAGAAGAACATCGGGTATCTTTAGGCTTCGCCCGTGAGCTACCTGGAATACTACGAGCTGACGCAGGAGCCCTTCTCGAACGCGCCCGTGTCGCGGTTCTACTATTCGTCCGCGCAGCACGCGCAGGCGCTGCTCCGGCTCACGCACGCAGTCTCCGGGATGAAGGGGCTCGCCGTGCTGGTGGGCGACATCGGCGCCGGCAAGACGACGCTCGCCCGGCGGATGCTCGACAGCCTCCCGGAGGAGGAGTACGAGGCCGCGCTCCTCGTCATCGTCCACTCCGGGATCACCGCCGGGTGGCTCCTGCGGCGCATCGCCCTGCAGCTCGGGGTGGAGAGCCCGGCCGACGAGAAGCTCGCGCTGCTCTCGCAGCTGTACCAGCGCCTCGTCCGCATCTACGAGTCCGGCAAGAAGGCGGTGCTCCTCATCGACGAGGCGCAGATGCTCGCCTCGCGCGAGATCATGGAGGAGTTCCGGGGGCTCCTCAACCTCGAGGTGCCGGAGCGGAAGCTCATCTCCTTCGTCTTCTTCGGGCTGCCGGAGATCGAGGCGCACCTGAAGCTCGACCCGCCGCTCGCGCAGCGGGTGGCCCTCAAGTACCGGCTCGAGCCGCTCAACGCCGAGGCCACCGAGGCCTACGTGCGCCACCGGCTCAAGCTCGCCGGGGCCCCCCGGGTGCCCTTCACGCCGCGGGCGCTGGCGCGGATCCACGCGCGCACGCGGGGCATCCCCCGCCTCATCAACACGCTCTGCGACAACCTCCTCTTCGAGGGGTTCGTGTCGCGGACCCCCGAGCTCGACGAGGGGTTCGTGGAGCGCGTCGCGCGCGACCTCGACCTCGCCGTCCCCGAGGCCGCCCCCGCGCCGGCGCGGCCCGTGGACCGGTCGAAGATCGATCTCACGGACGTCGACTCCTACCTGGACTCGTTGACGGGGAAGTAGCGCGCCCGGACGTCTCGGGAGAAGCGCCTCCCTTTCCACCTCCCGTCCCCTTGGCGCGGTACGTCACACGGGAGAGAATCGCCCCGTGAAGAAGCGGACCGTCGCGCTCGTGTTCCTGGGCCTCGTCGTGGGCCTGGTCGCGGCCACGCTGGCGGTCCTGCGCACGCGCTGGGCGGGCGAGAAGGTCTGCGGCGCCGCCGCGGCGAAGGTCGAGGCGGCCACCGGGCTGCGGTTCACGTTCGAGGCCTGCCGGCTCGACGGGCTCGGCCTCGCGGTCGAGGTGGAGCACGCGACGCTCGCGCCGCCCGGAGCCCCGCCGG
This sequence comes from Anaeromyxobacter sp., assembly GCA_035627135.1. Lineage (GTDB taxonomy): Bacteria > Myxococcota > Myxococcia > Myxococcales > Anaeromyxobacteraceae > Anaeromyxobacter. The sequence goes on from DASPMI010000130.1 coordinate 6,459, forward strand.
TGTTCTCGGCGGAGCGGGTCCACGGCCGCCTCGCGGCGGTGCAGGCGCTGGGGAGGCAGCTCCACCTCGAGCGGCTCACGCTCGTGAAGCCCCGGATCGAGTGGGCGCGGCCCGCGGCGACCGAAGCGCGGCCCGCCCGCTGCCCGCCCGCCTTCCTCTCGCGCTTCGAGATCCGCCGGCTCGAGGTGGAGGAAGGCGCCGTCGACGTCGCGGTGGGCGCGACGCGGCTCCGCCTCGAAGGCGTCCAGATCCACTCCGCGCCGGGGCGCCGCTCGTTGCGGGCCCTCGCCGGCGCCGGCCGCCGGACGCGCCTCTCCGTGTCGACGGGCCGCGCGCGGCTCGAGCTCCCCGCGCGCACGTTCGAGGCGGCGCGGGCCGGCCTCCTCGCGGAGGTCGCCCCGAACCTCTCGGCCGCCGAGATCGCGAGCGCGGAGGTGGAGCTCGGCGGCGCACGCCTCGGGCTCGCCGGCCGCGTGACCGATCTCTGCGATCCGCGGCTCGACGTCGAGCTCACCGCGGACGGTCCGGTGGAGTCGCTGCTCGCGCTCGGGGGCGTCCGCCGGGAGGCGTCCGGGAGAGCGTCGCTCACCGTGAAGGTCAAGGGCCGCCCCTCCGTCGCCGCCGCGCTCGCGGGCGACGGCGCGCCGCCGGAGGAGCGGACGGCGGTCGCCGGGAAGCTCGTGACCCGCGGCGTCGAGGTCGGTCGATTCACCCTGGGCGACGTCGAGGCCGAGGCGCGGCTCGACGGCGGCGCGGTGCGCATCGACCGGCTCGCGGCGGCGGTCCGGGGGGGCGCGGTCGCCATCCGTGGAGCCGTGAGGCTCGCCCGCGGCCTGCCGTTCCAGGGCGAGGTCGACTTGGGCGGCGTGAACCTGAACGAGGTCCTGGAGCGCCTCGGGGTCCGGGATTCCTGGATCACCGTGCGCCTCACGGGCAAGGGCCGCATGTCGGGGACCCTCGCGCCCGTCGCGCTGGAGGGCGAGTTCGACGCCGAGGCGCACGGGCTCAAGGCGCTGAGCCGCTCCTACAAGGAGGCGGCGGACGATCCCGGGATCGTCGCCGTCGAGCGCGGGCGCTTGGAGGGCAAGGTCCGCGTCGATCTCCAGGCCCTCGCCTTCGAGGACGTCCGGGTGAAGGTGGGCCGCGGGACGCTCCGCACCGACGCGCGGATCCACTTCTCCCGCAAGGGCGGGTTCTCCGTCCGCGCCAGCGGCGACGTGGACCTCGACGCCCTCGGCCGCATCGGGACCGTCCCGTGGGGTGGGATGGCGGCGGCGGAGATCCAGCTCGGCGCGGCGCCCTACGCGCTGCCCATCGTCGAGGGGCGGGTCCGGGGCACGGACCTGCGGTTCCTCGACGTGCGCCTCGGGACCGCGGCCGCCGACCTCCGCTTCGAGCGGCCGGCGCTCCGGATCGCGGGCGAAGGGAGCTGGCAGAGCGTGTCGTACCGCGGGGACGTGGTGCTCGACCTCCTCGCGCGCCCGATGCGGCTCGCCGGGGCCAGCCTCCGCGCCCGCGGCCGGACGCGCGATCTCTGCGCCGCGGTCCTCGACCGCCTGCCGCGCGCGATCGTCCTCCACGACGCGCTCGACGGCGAGGCGGAGGTCGCCGGCACGGCCCGGGGCCCGGCGGCCCAGCCGGATCTCGAGTTCGAGGCCCAGCTCGGCCCCGGGACGCTCTACGCCCGCCGGCACGACGGGGGGCGGGTGACGGGCCGCGTGCGCGCGCTCGAGGAGCTGCGCATCGCGCACGCCGAGCTCCGGCGGGCCGGCGGCGTGGCGCGCGGCGCTGGCACCATGGGGCTCCTCCCCCCGTTCCCCATGAAGTACGAGCTCGACTTCCAGGGCCTGCCGCTCGCGGACCTCGAGCTCGCGCCGGACCTCGCGGGGGGCGTGGCCGGCACGGCGTCGGTCGCGGGCACCACCGCCCGGCCGCGCGTCCAGCTCACCGCGGCCGGGACGGCCGTCGCCTGGCGAACGCTCGCGCTCGGCGCGGCCAAGCTCGAGGGCCGCCTCGACGGCGACGCCGCGAAGCTCACCCTCGGCGCGGAGGGCGTGGAGCTCACGGGGGAGGTGCTCCTCGCCGGGCGCCGGCCGTTCCGCGCGCGCGGCCGGCTCTCCGTCGACGACGCGCTGCGGCTCGCGGGCGCGACGGCGGCCGGCGGGGTCCGGCTCCACGTCGGCGGCGCGGTGGAGGCGGACGGGGACCTCCTGGACTGGCGCGAGGCGCACGTCGAGGCGCACCTCGATCGCCTCGAGGCCTCCTACTCCGATCTCCGCATCGAGGCCGCCGCGCCCGCCCGGCTCACCGCCGCCCGGGGGCGATGGGAGCTCCTCCCGGTCACGCTCCGGGGCCCCAACACCTCCCTCACCCTCCGCGGCGCGCGGCTCCCGTCCGGCGAGCTGGACGCGTCGGCGGACGGCGCGTTCGACCTCCGCCTCCTCTCCGTGCTCGTCCCCTCGCTGCGCCGCTCGAGCGGGCAGCTCGGCCTGGAGGCGCGCTTCTCCGGCAGCGTCGAGGAGCCGCTCGTGATCGGCACGGGGAAGGTGGTGGACGGCGCCTTCCAGCTCAAGGGCGCGAGCCTCGCCTTCACCGGCGTGGGCGGCGTCGTCGCGTTCTCGCAGAACAAGGTCATCTTCGACCGCCTCGACGCCACCGTGAACGGGGGCAAGGCGCGGCTCGACGGCGAGATCGAGCTGGCGCGCCTCGTCCCGGTGCGGCTGCGCGCGGGCGCGGTGCTCGAGGCCATCCCGGTGACCGTGCCCGGGTTCGTGCCGGCGACGCTCTCCGGCCGGCTCGAGGTGGCGGGCGCGCCGGACAGCGCCGCCCTCACCGGGCGCCTCCACGTGATCCACTCGCGGTACACCTCCGACGTGGGCCTCGAGTCGAGCCTGCTCAAGCGCAAGGCGCCGCCCGCGCCCCGGCCGTACGACCGCGCGGGCGAGTGGCTGCGGCTCGACGTGCAGCTCGCGGTGGACGGCGACGTGCGGGTGGACAACGACCTCGTGCACGGGCCGGTCTCCGGCGAGCTCACGCTCACGGGGACGCTGGCCGCGCCGGGGCTCGTCGGCAGCCTCGCGATGGGCCGGGGGAGCCGCGCCACCTTCCGGGGCAACGAGTTCGAGCTCTCCCACGCGGTGCTCGACTTCTCCGATCGCTCGCGCATCGCCGCGGCGCTCGACGTGAACGGCGAGGCGCGGGTCCGGGAGTACCAGGTGTTCCTGCACGCGTTCGGGCCGGTGGCCGAGCCGCAGGTGAAGCTCACGAGCCTCCCCGAGCTCCCGGAGCAGGACATCGTCACGCTCCTCTCGCTCGGGTTCACGCGCCGTGACGCGGGCGCCCAGGCCGGCGTGAGCGGCGTCGCGACCGCGACCGCCGCCCAGGCGCTCCTCTCCGCCTCCGGCCTCGACGAGCAGGTGCGCCGGTTCCTGCCGCCGGGCGGGCCGATCCGGGACCTCTCGATGCGGATCGTCACCGGGGTCTCGCCCGAGACCGGGCAGGTGGAGCCGCGCGCGGAGTTCGAGTCCTGGCTGCTCCGCGACCGGCTGCGGCTCCGGTTCCAGACCCCGCTCGGCGCGGGCCGCGGGCGCAAGGCGCAGGCCGAGGTGCGCCTGGGCGAGCACATGGCGCTGCAGTACCAGTGGGACGACGAGGACGTGAACGTGCCGGCCGGGGACCACGGCGTGGACCTGAAGCTCCGCTGGGACTGGACGGACGATCGGTGAGGGTACGCGACGCGCGCTCCGGGCGGCGTGAGGAGTCCCCTTCACGAAGGGTGACGGCGATCGCCGCCGCGATCGCGGCGCTCGTCCTGGCGCTCCCCGGCGCCCCCCGCGCCGCGGGCGACGACGGCGGCGCCGAGGGCCCGGAGCGGCCGCGCGTGCGCGGGATCGAGCTGGTGCTGCCGCCCGGCGATCTCCCGGGCGCCGCCCGGGCGCTCCTCGATCTGCGGGAGGGGGAGCCGCTCTCGCCGCGGACGCTGCGGACCACCGTCCAGCGGCTCTACCAGACCGGCCGGTACCGGAACGTCGTGGTCCGCGCCCGCCCGGCGCCGCCGCCGGGCGGCGAGACCGGCCGGTGGGTGACGCTCACCGTGGAGGCCCAGCTCCAGCGCCGGCTCGTGCGCCTGTCGGTGAAGAGCGTCGGGTCCCCCGTGCTGGGCGACGCGGCGCTCCGGGACGCGGCGCGCCTCGCCCCCGGCGAGCCGTTCGACGACCCCGACCTCCGCGCCGCCACGGCCCGCGTGGCGGCCGCGATGGCGCGCAAGGGGTACCGCGCCGCCCGGGTGGACGCGACCGTGCGCGGCGAGGCCGGGGTCACGGTGGAGCTCGCCGTCACCGCCGGACCGCCGACCCGCGTCCGGTCGGTGCGCGCGGAGGGCGACGCGGCGCCCGCCGCCGCCGCCCTGGCGCGGCTGGGCACGCGCCCGGGCGCGGTGCTCGACGAGGACCGCCTGGCCGAGGACCTCCGCGCGCTGCGCCTCGCGCTCCACGCGGCCGGCCACCGTCGCGCGCGCATCGGCGCGCCGGAGCAGCGAGAGGTCGGGCAGGAGGTCGACCTCGTCATCCCGGTCGCGGCGGGGCCGCGCATCGCGCTCGCGTTCCGGGGGAACGCCGTGTTCCCCGCGGCGGTCCTGGAGCGGCAGATGGGGCTCGAGCCCGACCAGCCGCTCGACGTCAACGCGGTGGACGCCGCGGTGGAGCGGCTCCGCGCCTTCTACCGCGCGCGCGGGTTCGCCGCGGCGCGGGTCGAGGCGGAGGAGCGGCCGCGCGGCGACGAGCTGCTGCTCGGCGTGCAGATCTTCGAGGGGCTCCGCCACCGGATCCTGGCGGTCCGCTTCGACGGCCCGACGGCGCACGCGCCGGGCTGGCTCCGCGACCGCCTCCGCGCGCACCTCACCGCCGACGCCGCCCCGGAGCCCGACGCGGGGGACGCGGAGCGGCTGCAGGCGGCGGCGTTCCCGGGGCTGCCCGCGCGCCCCGGACCGCCGGCGGCGCTCCCGCCGGGAGAGTTCTACGAGGAGGCGAGCTGGGACCGGGCAGGCGAGCGGATCGCGGAGGAGCTCCGGGAGGACGGATACCTCGAGGCGATCTACCTCGGCACCGCCGTCGAGCTGGACGCGCGCCGGCGCGGCGTCGCGCTCACCGTCCGGCTGCGGGAGGGCCCGCGCACCTCGATCGGCGACGTCGCGGTCGAGGGGACGGACCGCGTCGGCGTCGCCGACCTGCGGCGTGACGGGCGGCTCGCGCCGGGCGCGCCGTTCTCCTACGCGCGGGTGGAGGAGGCCCGGTCCGCGCTCCTCCGGCGCCTGGCGGCCCAGGGGTACGTCTTCGCCCGGGTGGAGGTGCGCGAGGACTTCGATCCCGCGCGCCACACGGCGACGGTGCGGTTCCTGGTGGAGGACGGGCCGGAGGTCCGGATCGGCCAGATCTTCGTCACCGGGAACCGGCGCACGCGCACCGACTTCATCCGGGGCCGGCTCGCGCTCCGGGAAGGGGAGGTCTTCGATCCGGACGCCGCCGGACGGAGCCAGGGAGCGCTGCTCGACACCGGCGTGTTCCGCTCGGTGAGCCTGCGCCTCGAGGATCCCGACGCTCCGCGCGCGACCAAGGACGTCGTCGTGGAGGTGGTCGAGCGCCCCTACGCGTCGCTCACGCAGGCCTTCGGGTTCTCGATCGCCGAGGGGCCGCGCGCGCAGCTCGAGTACACCCGGCCGAACCTCCTCGGCCGCGCGCTGGAGCTCTCCGTGCGCGGGAAGGTGAACTATCCGGTGAACGTCTTCGAGCTGCGGCCCGACCTCGAGGGGCGCGAGGCGGGAGACCGGGTCGAGGGGCAGGTGGATCTCGGGGTGCGGAGCGGCCGCCTCACGGACGTGCCCGTCCCCACCGCCGCGCGCCTCAACCTCATCGGCCAGCTCCTGCGCCGCCCGGCGTACGGGCTGCGGCAGGCCTCGGCCGTGGCCGGGGTCGACATGGGCCTCACCTCGAGGACGACGTTCTCGCTCCAGTACGAGCTGGAGGTCGACGTCATCGAGCGCACCGGCGCCGTCGGCCCGATCACGCGCGTGGATCAGGAGCGGCTCCGGTTCGACGAGGGGACGACGACACTCCACTCGCTCCGGCCGTCCTTCACGCTCGACTACCGCGACAACTCCGTCCACCCGCGGCGCGGCTGGATCGCCGCGGGCTGGGTCGAGTACGAGCGGTCGCTCGGCACGTCCGACGAGCGGGTCCTCCTCGGCGCGCTGCCGGGCTCGGACATCCACACCAACCTGCTCAAGGCCTCCGGCCTCGCCTCGGCGTACCTCCCGATCGGCGGCGCGGTCCTGGCGCTCTCGCTGCGGGGCGGGCAGGTCTTCCCGCTCGACGGCCGCTCGCGGACCATCGTGCCCAAGCGCTTCTTCCTCGGCGGCGCATCCACGCTGCGGGGCTTCGGCGAGGAGCAGCTCATCCAGGAGGACGTCCGCCCGCAGCTCGCGGAGGAGGCGCGGCTGTGCGCAGTCGCGCCGAGCGACCCCGGATGCACGGAGACCGGGCGCCGCATCGCCGGGGGCGAGGCGCCCGTCTCGGAGGGCGGCGAGGCGTTCCTCCTCGGCAAGGCCGAGCTGCGCCTCCCGGTGACCCGCCGGATGGAGCTGGGCCTGTTCTTCGACGCCGGCAACCTCTGGCTCGATCCGAAGAACCTGGACTGGCGCCGCATCCGGCCCACCGCCGGGGCCGGCGCGCGGTTCGTGACGCCCATCGGGCCCGCCGCGCTCGACGTCGGCTTCAACCTCGATCGCGATCGCGCCATCCACGAGCCGCTGTACGCGGTGCACTTCACGATCGGGTTGTTCTAGAACGCGAGCGGCCGTTCACCCTGAGCGTAGCGGCCGCCTCGCGGCCGCGGAGTCGAAGGAGGGCTCGTTCACGGGGCCGTCGCCGTCCCCATCACCCCGAACCCGAACAGCGCGGGCCACGCGCGCGCGGCGGAGAGGCCCGCCTCCTCGAGCAGCGCGGGCAGCGACCGCTCGTCGAACCGCCGGTGCAGGCGCGACATCCCGCGCCACAGGAGCATCGAGGCCGCGCAGCGCGGGCCGGCGCCGAGGGCGGCGCGGAGCGAGGCGACCCCGGCCCGGGGCTCGAGGAAGACGACGCCGCCGCCGGGGCGGAGCACGCGCCGGATCTCGCGCAGCGCGGCGCGCGCGTCGGGGAGGAGGTAGAGCAGGCTGTGGCCGGTGACGCCGTCGAAGCTGGCGGACGCGAACGGCAGCGCGAGCGCATCGCCGCGGACGAGCGGGAGCGGGCGCCGCGCCGCGCGGGCCTCGCGCGCCGCGGTCCGGAGCATCGCCGGCGCCCGGTCCACGCCCACGAGCCGGAGCCCCGGCGCGGCCCGGGCCATCTCCAGCGCGCTCGTCCCGGGGCCGACGCCGAGGTCGAGGATCCGCCCGTGCGGGACGAGCCGCGCCATGGTCCGGCAGTCGGCCCGCCAGACCTCGTGACCCGTGAGGAACGCGTACGCCGCGGCGCCGGGGCCGAACGCGGCCGCGGCGGCGGTGTGCGCGAGGGAGGCCATGGGGGAGGGTAAGGCCTCGCGCGCCCGGCGTCAGGCGTCGGGCCTGGTGCTCCGCCCGCGCCCGGCGCTACCCTCGAAACCGATCGTACAGGAGCCCCCACCGGACGCCGCGATCGGACACCGTCAGCTCGGAGAAGCCGGCGGCGCGCATCGCCTCGGCCACGACGACCGCGCCGCCCACGATGACGTCGGCGCGCTTGGGCTCCATCCCGGGGAGGGCCGCTCGCCCGGCGACCGGGAGACGCGCCATCCGCTCGACGAGCGCCTCGATCTCCGCCAGCGCGAGGCGCGCGCCGTGGACCTTCTCGCCGTCGTAGCGCGGCAGCGCCTGGGCCACGGCGGAGAGCGTCGTCACGGTGCCGGCGACGCCCACGAGGCGCGCCCCGGGCGCGGGGCGGAGGTCCGCGAGCGCCCCGAGGGTCCGGCGCGCGTCCTCCCGCATGGCGGCGAGCTCGGCCGGCGCGATCGGGTGGGCGCGGACGTGCCGCTCGGTGAGGCGCACCGCGCCGACCTGCAGGCTGACGCGGGCGCGCGGCGCGGCGCCCTCTCCCACGATGAACTCGGTCGAGCCGCCGCCGACGTCGAGCACGGCGAGCGGACCGGGAAAATCGCGGTGCGCGGTCACGTAGACGAGCCGGGCCTCCTCGTTCCCCGGGATCACCTCAGGGGCGAGGCCGGCCTCGTCGCGCGCGGCGGCGAAGAACTCGGCCCCGTTCGCCGCGTCGCGCGCCG
>DASPMI010000131.1:0-14474 GCA_035627135.1 Anaeromyxobacter sp.
CGGCCACACTGCCCGTGAAGATGGACCAGGGCTCGTTCCCGCGGAGCGTCTGGATCCCCCACGTGCGCGTGGACCGCTCGATGGGCCCGACGGTCGTCTTCACGCTGTCGTACGAGAGCGACAGGCCCAGGCTCGCCTCGATCGCGAGCTGCGGCAGGTCCACGAACCCGAAGTAGATCTCGAACCCCGCCTTCGCGCCGACCCGCGCCGACCAGCCGCTGTACGACGTCGCGTCGCCGCCGGCGTCGAGCGCGGGGATCTTCTCGTGCGCGTAGATCACGTCGAGCTCCGGCACGAGCTCGAAGGTCGCGTGCCGATGGTGCGTCACCGCGAGCGGGAGGCCGACGTGGAGCCCCCACCCGGTCAGCGCCGGCCCGTCGTCGCTGCTCAGCACGCCCGCCTGCGGCGACGTCACCGAGCTCCGCCGGAACGCGAGCCCGAGCCCCGCGTCCCAGCCCCAGTTCTTGAACGGACCGAGCGGGCTCCTCGTCCAGTGGCGCAGGCCGACGGTGTACACCGTCAGCGGAAGCGGGTCCGCGCCGCCGCTCGCCGGGAACTCGAACGGCTGCGTGTTGAACACCGCCAGCGCGTAGGTGCCCATCGCCCGCTCGCTGTCGCCGACCGGCGCGTCGGGCGCGCGCGCCTGCGCCGGCTGAAGCGAGGTGAAGACCGGCGGCTTGTTCTGCGCCGCGGCCGCGCCGGCGAGGGCGGCGAGGGCGAGGGCGAGGATCGATCGAGCCGCTGTGGACGCGCGCATGGTGGCCTCGAGCTGGGGGTCACTGCTTCTTGGCGGGGCGCCCTCGAGCAAGCAAGCCCGAGGCGGGGGTGTCTGCGGCCGCTGACTCCGGGTGAGCGGATGTGCGCGGCAATCCTCTACCCCAAGCAAGCAACGACTTCGGGTGGTGGCGCGCCGCGCCCGCGCATAGACCAGCCCCTCTCCCGGAGGCCGCATGCGCGCGACCCGTCCCTTCGCCGCCCTCGCAGCCGCCGTCCTCGTCCTCGCCTGCGGCGGCGGCGGATCGGACGGCCTCGGCGTGCAGGAGCCGCCGCCCCCCGAGACCACCTGCCCGATCCCCGTCGCCGTCGCGAGCCCGACGTTCCGGGAGCACATCCTCCCCGTGCTGCGGCAGACGTGCGGCGCGAACAGCGCCATCTCCTGCCACGGCACGCCTTCGCCGCGCGGGCACGTCTCCTACGCGGCGAGCCTCACGGCGAGCGAGATCCACGCGCAGCTCCTCGCCGAGCCCGCGAACGCGCCGCTCGACGCCGGGTGGCGCCGGATCGCGCCCGGCGACCCCGCGCGCTCCTGGCTCCTCGAGAAGGTCACGAAGGACGATCCCGGCGGTGCGGGCCAGGCCTACGGCAACCGGATGCCGCTCGGGCTCCCGAACCTCTGCGCACCCACGGTGGAGACGATCCGGAGCTGGGTCGCCGCCGGCGCGAAGGACGACTGACATGGCCGACCTCACCCCCATCGCCGCGTGGACGGCCGACGACGTCCAGCACCTCGCGCGCCGGGCCGGGTTCGGCGTCTCGCCCGAGGCCGCCGCCGCGCTCGCCGCGACGCCGCCCGCGACCGCGATCTCGGCCTGGATCTCCGGCGCCGGCCTCGACGTCGCGGCGTTCGAGGCCGCCCTCGCGCGCGCCGATCCGGTGGACGAAGTGGCGCGGAGCGGCGCGGCGGCCGTGCCCGGCCCGCACCCGTACCTCGTGCAGGGCGCGAACGCCTGGCGCAACGACCTCGGCCGCGCGCAGGCCTACTGCGCCTTCCGGATGCAGTACAGCCCGTACGCGATGCAGGAGCGGCTCGCGCTGTTCTGGCACAACCTCTTCGCGACCGGGTGGCAGAAGGTGGACTCCGTCGCCCTCGTGCTCCAGCAGCTCGAGACGCTGCGGGCGATGGGGCTCGCCCGGTTCGAGGACCTGCACGTCGCGATCTCGAAGGACCCCGCGATGTGCATCTGGCTCGACTCGGTCCTGAACCGCGCGAACGGCGACAACGTCCCGAACGAGAACTACGCGCGGGAGGCGATGGAGCTCTACTCGCTCGGCGCGGACAACGGCTACAACCAGCAGGACATCACCGAGCTCGCTCGGGCGCTCTCCGGGTGGAGCTTCACCGTCCGCCCCGCCGACGTCGTGCGGGCGCCCGACGGGAGCGGCCGGACCGCGGCGCGCGGAACCTTCCGCGTCTACGACGGGTCCGCGAACACGGAGCTCCTCTGGAACGACCTCGGCGCGGCGACGCCGCCCGCGACGCTGCCCAACTTCCGCGCGATCGGCGGGGCGACGTTCCTCGGCCAGACCTTCGCCGACGTGAACGCGCCGCCGACCGGGATGGCGAAGGGCGAGCACGTCCTCCGGGCCATCGTCCCGCAGCGCGGGCCGCAGGTGGCGCAGTTCCTCGCGCGCCGCCTCGTCCACCACTTCGTGACCGGCGCGCCGGCCCAGACCGACCTCGACGACGTCGCGACGATGATCCGCGCCGACGCCGCGTTCGACCTGCGGGTCGCGCTCGAGCGCCTCCTCTCGTCGCGCTGGTTCTTCGATCCCGCGAACCGGTACGCGCTCGTCGAGGGGCCGGTCTCCTGGACGGTGCGCGCCGCACGCGCGCTCGGGTACCCGCTGGCGCAGGCGGCGGGCGCGACTGCGGCCACCAACCGCTTCCCGGCGTGGGCGATCGTGGCCGACTTCTTCGACGCCGCCGGCATGCGCCTCCTCGACCCGGCCGGCCCGAACGGCTGGAAGGAGGACGTCGCCTGGCTCAACTCCGGGACGGCCCGCTTCCGGACGCGCCTCGCGGCGGCGCTCGCGCTCGGCGAGACGTTCCGGCAGGGCGACGCGCCCCGGGCGATCTTCCCCTCCGACCCGAACGCCTGGTTCGCCGCGCCGCCCGCGGACCCCGCCGCCGTCCTGGCGCGGCTCGTCCAGCTCCTCCAGCCCGCGCCGATCCCCGACGCGGTCTCCGCCGACTGGCTCGAGCGCCTCTGGCCCGCGGGGACGGCGTTCGCCTGGGACGACGCCGGCCGCCAGAAGGCGCGCGCGCTCGCCTTCCTCGTCCTCTGCTCTCCGTCGGCGCAGCTCTACTGAACCGGGGGCCCTCGTGACGACCTTCACCCGCCGTGACTTCCTCAAGGGCGTCTCCGCCGCCGGCGCCGTGGCCGGCGCCGCCGCCCTCGGCCTCCCCGGCTGCGCGCCGGAGGACCGGGTCATCCAGCCCGCCACCCCGCGCCCGGCGCGGCCGATCCTCGTCGTCGTGTTCCTCGACGGCGGGAACGACTGGCTCAACATGATGCCGCCGACGGTCGGCCGGAACCGCGCCGTGTACGAGGCGCAGCGCCCCCGCCTCGCGGTCCCGGGCGCGGACCTCGTCGAGATCGGCCCCGGCTGCGGGCTCCACCAGGACTTCACCGGGATGAGCCTGCTCTCCGACCTCGGCCGGATCGCCTGGGTCCAGGGGATCGGGATGAACAACCCGAACCTCTCGCACTTCGTCTCGCAGGATCTCTGGGGCCAGGGGTCCGCGCAGCCGAACGGCACGGGCTGGCTCGGCCGCTGGGCCGACGCCGCGTTCGATCCCGCCGCCGACGCGCTCCGCGGCGTCGCGGTGACGGGCGACGTGCACGTCATGCTCCGCGGCCAGGGCCGGACGTTCGTCTCGATCAACGGGCCGAGCGGCTTCGTGTATCCGGCCTGGCTCCGCGGCGGACGCGTCGGCGCGCCCTGGGATCCGGCGCTCCTCCAGGCCGGCTACGAGGCCGCGGTCACGGCCCCGACCGGCGGCGCGCCGCCGGGCCAGGCGGCCGCGGCGCGCGTCGGCAAGGCCTTCCTCGACGCGACGCGCGCCTTCGGCGTCGAGGGCTCGCTCCCCGCCCGCACCCCCGCGGTCGCGTACCCCGGCGACGCCGGGTACCCCGTGCGACGGCTCGACGGCGGCCCGCTCCAGAGCGGGCTCGCGCGCCAGCTCAAGCTCGTCGCCCAGATGATCGCCGCCGGCCTCGAGACGCAGGTCTTCTTCACGCGCATCGGCGGCTGGGACACGCACGCCAACCAGGCCGTCGATCACCCGAACCTGATGCGCGCCCTCGGCGGTTCGCTCTCGGCGTTCTACGACGACCTCGAGACGATCGGCGTCGGCGAGGAGAACGCGCAGCGGCGGACGCTCGTGCTCGTCTGGAGCGAGTTCGGCCGGCGGGTGCAGCAGAACCAGAACGGGACCGATCACGGCGCCGCGGGGCTCGCCTTCTGCCTCGCGCGCGGCCTCACCGGCGGGTTCTACGGCGACTACCCCGCCCTCGACGATCTCGACGGCAACGGCAACATGCGGTTCACGGTCGACTTCCGGAGCCTGTACGCGACCGTGCTCGAGCGCTGGATGGGCCTCGACGCGGCGACGACCGACGCGCTCCTGCTCCAGGGGGCGGCGCGCACGCCCTACCCGCGGCTCGACTTCCTGCCGCCGGTCGCGGCTTGAGCCCGCTCACGCCAGCGGGAGTGTCACCGTCGCCGTCGTCCCCTCGCCCGGCGCGCTCGCGAGCGTGACCACCCCGCCGTGGCGCTCGACGATCGCCTTCGCGGTGCACAGGCCGAGCCCGAGCCGCGCGTCGGGGCGGGTCGTGAAGAACGGCTCGAAGGCGCGCGCGAGCACGTCGGCGGGCATCCCGCTCCCCGCGTCGACGACGCGCAGCACCGCGCCCTCCGGACCGGCGCCCGCCGACACGCGGATCCGGTGCCCCTCGCCCGCCGCGGTCGCGTTGGCGACCAGCGCCACGACGACCTGCACGAGGCTCTCGCGCTTCCCGCGCACGGCCGCGGGCGCGTCGTCGCGCTCGAGGCGCGCGCTCGAGCCCTTGAGCTCGGAGCGGCAGAGGCGGAGCCCCTCGTCCACGAGCGCGGACAGCTCGTGCGTGCCCTCGGGCTCGTTGCGCGGCCGCACGTAGGACACGAGCTCGCGCACGAGCCGCTGGATGCGCCGCCCGGCGTCGAGGATCGCCTCGGCCTTCTCGCGCGCCGCGGCGTCGGCGAGCCCCGCGGCGAGCGCGTCGGCGTACATCGTGACCGCGGTGAGCGGGTTGTTGATCTCGTGGACCACGCCGGCGAGGAGGCGCCCCATCGTGGCGAGCCGCTCGGCGTGCTCCGCCCGCGCCTCCGCCTCGGCCAGGCGCCGCGCCAGCTCCGTCGGGTCGGGGCGGTCGGGCATGGCGCGGCAGTATACCCGGCGCGCCCCTCGTTTCACGTTTTGTGCGCCCGCACTGCCGCCGCCATCACCGCCCGGACGGCCACCCCGCGCTCCCGCGCGCGCGCGGCGCAATCGTCATACTCCGGGTGGATCCCCACCTCGCGCTCGCCGAGCAGCGCGACCTTGACCCGCACGGGTCCGTACTCGGTCTCCACGCTGTCGATCCGCCGCCCGAGGACCTCCCGCTCGACCGGGTGGCGCCGGACGCCCAGCGTCGTCGTCTCCGTGAAGAGCGCGGCGGTCACCGCGGCGCGCCGCACCTCCTCGCAGAGCGCGCCGAGGAGCACGCCCGGGCGGCCCTTCTTCATCGTGAGCGGCGCCGCCCAGGCGTCGAGCGCGCCGGCCTCGAGCGCCGCCTCGATCGCCCGCGCGACGAGCTCGCCGGTGCAGTCGTCGAGGTTCGCCTCGAGCACCCAGAGCGCGTCCGCGCCGGGGGTGGGCCGGGTGTCGGCGAGCCGGCCGAGCGTCATCCGGAGGAGGTTCGGCCGGTCGGGCCAGGTCCGCGTGCCCAGGCCGTAGCCGACCCGCCCGGGGACGAACGCGGGGAGCGGCCCGACCTCGCACAGCTCCGCGAGGATCGCGGCGCCCGTCGGGGTGACCGCCTCGCCGGGCGGACCGCCGGGCCGCACCGGCTTCCCGGCGAGGAGCTCGAGCACCGCGGGCGGCGGGACCGGCATCGGCCCGTGCGCCGTCTTCACCACGCCGCGCCCGAGCTCCGGCGGCGCGGCCACGACCCGCGGCCAGCCGAGGAGGTCGAGCGCCACCGCCGCGCCGCACAGGTCCACGATCGAGTCCACCGCCCCGACCTCGTGGAAGTGCACCTCCTCGACCGGGATCCCGTGGACCTTCGCCTCCGCCCGGCCGATCCGCTCGAAGAGCGCCCGGGCCGCGGCCTTCGCCCGCGGCGCGAGCCCGCTCCGGTCGATGATGCCGAGGATCTCGGGGAGGCCGCGCGCGTGCGGGTGCTCGCCCTCGGGCACGACGTCCACGTGCGTCCCGTGGATCGCGCTGTCCGACTTGTGCGTCACCTCGAGCCGGAACCCGCCCACCGGCAGGGACGCGAGCGCCGCCTCGAGCCGGGCGCGGTCCACGCCGAGATCGAGCGACGCCGCGAGGAACATGTCGCCGGCGATGCCGCCGACGGGTTCGAGAAGCAGGAGATCTTCCATTCTTCACCCCGTGAACGAGCCCGAGCCCGCGCCCGACTTCCCCGCTCCTTCGGCGATGTTGAGGACCACACTCAGGGCCGCCCGCTGGAGCTGGTCCGCGAGGTATCCGCGCCCGCGCGGGAGCGTCTCGACGATCTCGTTCGCGCGTACGACGAAATCCACCGCAAGGCCATATACATCCAGCTTCTCATGGTCGAAAGGCATCGGCGCGTGGTCCCCCGGGCTCTTGCTCGGGCGCGGGCTCGAGCACGGGTCATGCCATTTCGATCACCTCCGTCAGCCCCGCGCGATCAGCCCCGCCACGAACGCCGCGCCGAACCCGTTGTCGATGTTCACCACCGTCACGTTGGGCGCGCACGAGTTGAGCATCGTGAGGAGCGGGGCGATCCCGCCGAGCGACGCGCCGTAGCCGATCGACGTCGGCACCGCGACGACGGGCTTCCCGACCAGGCCGCCCACGACGGACGCGAGCGCCCCCTCCATCCCGGCGACGACGATCACCGCCTTCGCCCCGTCGAGCTCGTGGCGGCGCGCCAGGAGCCGGTGGATGCCCGCGACGCCCACGTCGTAGACCCGCACCGCAGGGACGCCCATGACCTCGAGCGTCACGACCGCCTCCTCGCAGACCGGGATGTCCGAGGTCCCGGCGCAGCAGACGGCGACCGGCCCGCGCGCGGGCACGTCCATCCGGCCCTTGCGGAGCGTCCGGCTCACCGGGTCGTAGACGGCGCCGCGGACGGCGCGGCGGGCGGGCCCGGCCTTCTCGGGCGCGAGCCGCGTCACGAGGAGCGGGCCGCGCGCCGCGAGCTTCTTCGCGATCGCCGCGACCTGCGCGGCGGTCTTCGACTCGGCGAGGATCACCTCCGGCATCCCGACGCGGAGGGTCCGGTGGTGGTCGATGGTGGCCGTGTCGCCGAGCCGCTCGAAGGGCGCGTGCTTCAGCGCGCCGACCGCCTCGTCGAGGCTCGCCTCGCCCTTCTTCACCCGGGCGAGCAGGGCCCGGAGTCGTCGTTCGTCCATGCGGGCGGGGAGAGTAGCTGGAGAGGAAGGCTACAGGCTACAGGGTTCGGGCTTCAGGAGGGCTTCTCCCGTAGCCTGTAGTCTGGAGCCTGGAGCCTCGCCCCTCAGTCGCCCTGCTGCGCCAGCAGGTGCCCCACCAGGACCGCGATCTTCTCCGGGTCCGGCATCACCAGGATGAGCCCCTCGAGCCCGGGGCCCTGCTCGGTCCGCTCGCAGGTGAACCGGGTGGCGAGCGCGACCGAGCCGGCGTGGGCGACGAGCTGCTCGACGCACTTCTTCCCGCTCCCGCGCACGAGCGACGGGACGGAGAGGAGCAGCTTCTCCCGCACGAGCGCCGCGACGGCGGAGACGAAGGCGCTCCCGACGATGTTCCCCGACTCGAGGATCGCGCTCTCGGCCATGCCGCTCCACTGCCCGGGCCCGCAGCCCACCGGGAACCCCAGCATCGCCGCGAGGACCTCCGCGTCGTGCTCGGGCAGCGCCAGGAGCAGGTCGCCCGTCAGCTTCCCCTCGAGCTTCACGCCCACCGCGAGGAGGTCGGTGCCGAGCGCCCCCAGGAACGCGGCGATCGCGCCGGTCTCGGCCCCGACCCAGGCCTCGGGGACGTCCATGTCGATCCGGCGGCCCGCGAGCTTCCCGAGCGCGGTGATCGCCTGGCCGCAGCCGATCGACGCGAGCTCCTGGAGCGCGTCCACCTCGCGCGGGCCGAAGGAGCGGTCCATCACGCCACCCCCAGCCGCTGGACGTCGAGGATGAAGACGGGCCGGCCGTTGCCGAGCACGGTCACCGCGGAGATGCCCGGCACCTTCTCGAGCGGCTGGCCGAGCGGCTTCAGCACCGCCTCCTGCTGCCCGATGAGCGTGTCGACCGCGAGGCCGATCCGCGCGCCCTCGCCGGCCTCGGCGACCACCACGGCCCGCTCGTCTCGCGCGGCGGCCTCGGGGAACCCGAGCACGCGCGAGAGGTCGTGGACCGGCACCATCGCGCCATCGTACGGCAGGACGGGCGCGCCCTGGGTCCGATCGAGCGAGGAGAGCGCCACCTGCGCCGCGCCGTGGACCTTGCCGATGGGGAGGCCGAGGACCTCCTCCCCCACGCGCACGAGCAGGACCGGCTGCACCGCGACCGTGAGCGGCAGGCGCAGGGTGAACCGCGCCCCCTGGCCGGGCGTGCTGTCGATCTCGAGCGTCCCGCCGATCGACTCGACGGTGCGCTTGACCGCGTCGAGCCCGACGCCGCGCCCGGAGACGTCCGTCACCGCGTCCGCGGTGGAGAGCCCGGGCAGGCAGGCGAGGAGGAGCGCCTCGCGGTCCGAGAGGAGCGAGGCCGCCTCGTCGGTGAGGGCCCCGCGCGCCACCGCCGCCGCCCGGAGCTTCGCGGCGTCGAGCCCGCGGCCGTCGTCGGCCACCTCGAGGATGACCCGGTCGCGCTCGCGGCGCGCCTGGACGGTGATGCGGCCCGAGGCCGGCTTCCCGGCGAGCAGGCGCAGGTGGGGCGGCTCGATCCCGTGGTCGATGGCGTTGCGGATGAGGTGGAGCAACGGGTCGGACAGCTCCTCCAGGATGGCGCGGTCGAGCTCGATCTCCGCGCCCTGGACCTGGACCTCCACCTGCTTGTTCACCTTGCGCGCGACGTCCCGCCCGGCGCGCGGCAGCCGCTCGGTCACGAGCGCGAGCGGCGTCATGCGCACGGTCATGACCTTGTCGTGGAGGTCCTTCACGATCGCGTGGAGCCGATCGACGCCCTCGACGAGCCCGGTCCGGTGGGGCGCCGGCACCATCTTCCCGAGCTCCCGGATCCGCGCGGTGGCGAGGATGAGCTCGCCGACCGAGTCGAGGAACTCGTCCAGGATCTCGGTCCGCACGCGGACCGTGCGGAGCGCCTCGATCGCCGCGTCGGCCGCGGGCGCCGGCTTCGCAGGCGCGGGCGCGGGGGCCGGCGCGGCCGCGTCGGCGCTGCGGACGTGGACGGAGGTGAGATCGCTGATCTGCGCGAGCGTCCGCTCCAGCACCGGCACGGGCTCGGGCGTGTCGAGGACGACCTCGAGCCGCTTGCCCGGGATCCGGCCCGCCTTCAGGTCCTCGACGCCGGGCGAGGACTTCACCACGGCGCCGAGGCCCGCGAGCTTCTTCACGACGAGGAAGGCGCGGACGGCCGGGACCGGGCAGCCGCCGGCGATCTCGACCTCGATCTGCAGGCGCCGATGGCGCGTGGGCGGCGCGGCGGGGGCCGGCTCGGGGGCGGCAGAGACCGCCGCCGCGGGCTCGGCCGCGGCCGTGCGCTGCGGCTCCGGAGCGGGCTGGGGCCCGGCCGCCGGCGCGGGCGCGGGCGGCGGGGCAGGGGCGGCCGCGGGCTCGCCCGCGCGGCAGCGCCGGGCCGTCTCGGCGAGCCGCTCGAGCACCGCGGGATCGGCGGCGGGCTTGTCCCCGCCCGCCGACGCCTGGATCATCGCCTGGAGCGCGTCGCCGGCCGCGAGGAGATCGTCCACCGCGGCGGCGTCGAGCCGGGACGGGTCCTTGCGGAACACGTCCACCAGGTCCTCGGCCCGGTGGGCGAGCGCGCTGATGCCCTCGAGCTCCATCGAGGCGCTCATGCCCTTCACGCTGTGCGCGTGCCGGAAGAGGCTGTCGATGATCGGGCGGACGTCCGCGCCCGCGGCGACGCCCTTCTCGACCTGGACGAGGTCCTTCGCGTAGGCGGCGAGGTGTTCGCCGGCCTCGGAGACGAAGAGCGGGAGGTATTTCCGCAGATCCACGCGCCCTCCCGGGGAGGGCTATGCGTCGCCCAGCACCTTCTTCACGACCGAGAGGACATCCTCGGACTTGAAGGGCTTCACGATGAAGTCGCTGGCGCCGGCCTCGATGGCCTCCATCACGAGCGACTCCTGCCCGAGCGCGCTGCACATGACGATCACGGCCTTCGCGTCCTGCTTGATGATCTCGCGCGTGGCCTCGATGCCGCTCTTGAACGGCATCACGATGTCCATGGTGGTGAGGTCGGGCTTCAGCTCCTTGAACTTCTCCACCGCCTCGAGCCCGTTGGCCGCCTCGCCGACGACCTCGAACCCGGACCCGGAGAAGATGTCCTTGATCATGTTGCGCATGAAGATCGCGTCGTCGACGATCAGGACTCTCTTCGGCATGGCGATCCGGTTCCTCCCCCGCGGGGCCCCACGAAAAGTACCACCGGAGTCGGCGGGGGGACAAGAAGGCGACGCCCGCCAGGATCACCTGTGCGCACAGGCGCCGAGAGCGTGCACGCGACGCCCCGGCCCGGGATCTCCCGGAGTTGCGCGCCGCCGTGCCCGCGCCCTGCCCGTCACCGCTCTCCGAACAGCTCCACCGCCGCCTGGAACAGCGCCTCCGGCGCGAGCAACGTGACCGCCCCTGCCCGCGCCGCCACCACGCCGCGGACCAGCGCCCGGGCGCCCTCTCCCGGGGGCGGCTCGACGTCCTCGACGCCCAGCACCCCGCCGATGAGGATCCCGAGCGCCCGCTTCCCCTGATCGAGCACCAGCACCTGTCCCGCCCCCTCCCGCAGCGGCTGGGCGGGCAGGCCGACCAGCGGCGCGAGGTCCACCACGGCGAGCACGCGGCCGCGGAGGTTCATCACGCCGGGGACGGCCTCGGAGACGCGGGGGACCCGCGCGAAGGGCGGCTGCGGGAGCACCACCTCGCGCACGGCGTCGAGCGGGAGCGCGTAGCGCTCGGCGGCGACGCGGAACACGACGTGGCGCATGGGGTGGCTACCCGAGGCGGAACCGCGAGACGACGGTCTGGAGCTCGATCGAGAGGTTCGTGAGCTCCTGGGCCGCGCTCGCCATCTGCGAGACGGCGGCGGTCTGCTCGCCGATGACCTTCCGGACGGACTCCGTCGAGCTCGCGTTGGAGGAGGCCACGTCGGAGATGTGGTCCATCGCCTGGACCATGTCCGCCGAGCCCTTGAGCTGCTCGCGCGCGGACTGGGAGATGACGCCCACCTTGGCGGCGCCGCTGGCGGCGATGCCGGCGATGTCGGCCAGGGTCCGGATGATGGCGTTCAGGTCCTCGCGCCCGTCGCCGAGCTCCGACACGGACTCCTGCATCGTCTCGACCACCTTGGCGGCGCGGCCGGAGATGTCGGTGGCGAGCGAGGAGATCTGGTCGGCCGAGCGGCCCGCGGACTCGGCGAGCTTGCGGACCTCCTCGGCGACGACCGCGAACCCGCGGCCGTACTCGCCCGCGCGGGCGGCCTCGATGGTGGCGTTCAGGGCGAGGAGGTTGGTCTGGTTCGCGACCTGGGTGATCGCCTCGACGATCTTCGAGATCTCCTTCGTCCGCTCGCCGAAGGCGAACACCTGCTCGCTCGCCGCCTCGATCCGGGCGAACACCTTCTTCACCTTCTCGCCCGCGAGCCGCGCGGCCTCGCCGCCGCTCGCCGCCGACGAGCTCGTCTCCGCCGACGCCTTGGCCGCCTCCTCGGCGCTCCGGGCGGTCCGCTCGATGGAGCCGGCGATGTCGCCGATCACCTTCGAGGTCCGCTCCACGAGCTCCGACTGCTGCCCGGCGCCGATGGCGATCTTCTCCATCGACGAGGCCACCTCGTCGGTCGAGGCGTTCACGTCCTCGGCGGAGTTCTGCAGCTCGCTCGCGCTCTCCGCGACCGAGCGCGCCGTCCGCTGGATGCGGGAGACGAGGTCGCGCAGGTTCTCCTGCATCGTCCGGATCGCCTCGGTGAGGTCGTCGATCTCGTCGTGGAACTGGATCTGCTCCTCGGAGATGACCGCGCGCGAGAGGTCGCCGCGGCTGATCTCGACCGCGCTCGCCTTGAGGCGGCCGATGCGCGAGACGCGGGCGACGCCGAGCGTGAGGCCCCAGCCGAGCGCGAGCGTCACCGGCAGGATGACGAGGCCGGCCTTCCACCAGCTCTGGAACAGGACGTGGACGTACGGGACGCCGAGGAGCAGCACCACGCCGACGATGAGGTAGCCGCCCAGGATCTTGGTCTGGAGCGAGACCTCGAGCCCCGCCGGCGCGGGCGGCGGCCGCAGGGCCGGCTCCGCCGCGCGGCCGCGGAGCGCCACGAGGTGCGGCGCGTCCCCGGAGCGTGCGGAGGGACGCGTGGAGAGGCGATCGTCGGCTCGAGTTCGCGTCACCTGTTGCCTCGGGGGGTTCTGGGCGGACGCCGCCCACCGGCTCGGATCCTAGACGCGCGCGGGCCCATGTCAAAACCGGGGGCAGGTGCGCGGAGGTGGTCGTGACCCACCGGCGCGGGCCGGACCTGGCCGCCGGAGAGGACGCGCACCCCGGCCCCGCGCTCGAACCGGCCCAGGACGGAGAGCGAACTCCCCGCGCGGCGGGCGGCCGTGAGCGCCGCCCCGAGCCGCCCCGGGGGGACGGCGAGGAGCAGCTCGTAGTCCTCGCCGCCGGCCAGCGCCGCGGCGTGGGGGTCGGCGAGGCCGGCCGCGCGGCGCCGGTAGGCCGCCGAGAGCGGGAGCCGCTCGACCTCGACGACGGCCCGCACGCGGGACGCCCGGGCCACGTGGCCGAGGTCCTGGACGAGGCCGTCCGAGACGTCGATCCCGGCCCGCGCGATCCCGGCGAGCGCCCGTCCGAGGGCGAGGCGCGGCGTGGGGCGCCGCTGGCGGCGGGCGAGGGCCGGGGCGGCGCCCTCCTCGAGCCCGAGCGCCGCATCGCCGAACGTGCCGCTCCCGAGGAGCAGGTCGCCGGGGCGGGCGCCGGCGCGGGTGAGGGCGGCCCCCGGCGCCACCGCGCCGACGGCGGTGATCGAGACCGAGAGCGCCGGGGCGCGCGAGACGTTGCCGCCGACGACGGCCAGGCCGAAGCGGCGCGCGCAGGCGGCGACCCCGCGCATGACCCCGAGGACGCGCGCCGCCCGCTCCTCGCGCGGGAGGGCGAGGGCGACGAGGCCCCAGAGCGGCCGCGCCCCCATCGACGCGAGGTCGGAGAGGTTCACCGCGAGCGCCTTCCAGCCGATGTCCGCGGGGGTGAACCGCCGGTCGAAGTGCACGCCCTCGACCACCTCGTCGACGGTGGCGACGAGCTCCTCGCCGCGCGGCGGCGCGAGCACCGCGCAGTCGTCGCCCGGGCCGAGCACGACGCCCTCGCCGCGGAGCGGGAGGAGGCGCGTGATCCGATCGATGAGGGCGAACTCGCCGAGGGTGGCCATCGCCCGCGGCACGGCGAGGCCGCTACCTGCCCGCCGCCGCCGAGGTGGGCGCGGGCGTGATCGCCGGCGCGTTCGCGGGGCGGAGCGGGAGGACGAGGGTGAAGGTCGAGCCGTGGTTCGCGGCGGAGCGGACCTGCACCTCGCCGCCGTGCGCCTCGACGAAGCTCTTCACGATGGCGAGGCCGAGGCCGGCGCCGCCGTACTCGCGCGTGGAGGAGCCGTCCACCTGGTAGAAGACGTCCCACACCTTCGCGAGGTGCTCCTCGGAGATGCCGATGCCCGTGTCGGCGACGTGCATCGCCACCCGGTCGCCGGGCAGGACCTCGCCCCGCACGGTGACCGTGCCGCCCGCGGGCGTGAACTTCACCGCGTTGGAGCAGAGGTTCACGAGGCACTGGCGGAGCTTGTCGCGGTCGGCGACGAGCCGCGGCACGACCCCGGGCTCGCAGGCGACCTTGAGCCCCTTCTTCCGCGCCAGCGGGAGCAGGGTCGCGACCGCGTCGCGCATGATCTGGGCGGGCTCGACCTCGGAGAGCACGAGCCGCACCCGGCCCGCCTCGATCTTGGAGATGTCGAGGATCGAGGTGATGAGCTGGAGCAGGTTCTCGCCCTTCTCCATGATGATGCCGAGGTACTCGCGCTGCTCGGTGGTGAGCGGCCCGCCGAGCCCCTCGAGCATCATCTCGGAGTAGCCGATGACGCTCGTGAGCGGCGTGCGCAGCTCGTGGCTCATCGTGGCGAGGAAGTTCGACTTGAGCCGGTCGAGCTCCTTCAGCTTCGCGTAGCTGTCCTCGAGCTTCGCGTTCTTGTCCTGGAGCTCCCGGTAGCTCTCCTGCACCGCCTCGATGTGCAGCTTCGCGGCGATGAGGTTCTTGTGG
>DASPMI010000132.1:0-3064 GCA_035627135.1 Anaeromyxobacter sp.
AGCACTGGCGGAGGTTGATCGTCTGCGAGTCGAAGAGGATGCTGCCCGCGCTCGGCGTCTGGGCGTGGGCAAGCGCAGGGGCAGCGAGCAGCAGCATGATCAAGGCGCGGCGCATGGCCCGCCATGTTGCAAGCAGGGCGCCACGCTGGCAAGGGCTCAGTCGCGAGGCGCGGCAGGAGGTTGGACCACCAGCCGGGGGATCCGGGCGAGCGCTCGACGCCAAAGTGGCAGGCGCCGTGCAGCGAACCGCGCCCAGGTTGCCAAAATGGCACCGAGCCCGCTCGTGCTGCGACAGGCTCGGAACGAGCAGACGGGCCGGGCCGGCCGGCCCGACACTCTCACCGCTCGACAGGCTCGGGGTGAGCGGCCCCGACCGTCCCCAGGCTCACCCTCACCTCATCTCCGCGAGCCACTCCGCCGCCCGGATCGCCGCCCCGACGCCGTGCCGCAGGTCGTCCGCGGTGACCACCACCTCGACGGCCCGCGCGGCCTCGTCGGCGCGGACCCGGCCGGCGAGCACGGCGTCGTCGTTCATCGACAGCATCGGCATCGGGTAGACCTTCGAGGCCGGATCGTCCACCAGCTTCACCCCGGGTGCGCTGCGCAGGGCGGCGCGGGTGGCGTCGGCGGAGAGGGCGCGCGCGAGCGTGACGCGCGCCGCGACGGTGAGGCCGTAGAAGACCGGGACGCGGATCGCGGTCGTGTCCACCTTCAGCGACGGCGCCGCCAGGAGCCGGCGCAGGCCGGTCTCGGCCGCAGCCTCCTCGTCGGTCCGCCCGTCGGCGAGGAAGAGGCCGGCGTGCGGGATGACGTTGTACGCGAGCCGGTGCGGGAGCGCCTCGCCGGGATCGGGCTCGCGGCCGTTCATGAGGTCGCCGGCCTCGTTCTCGAGCTGGACGATCCCGGCGGTCCCTGCGCCGGCGGCGGGGGCGAGCACGGTGGCGGCGACGCGCTCGAGCCCGGCCTCGCGGGCGAGCGGCGCGAGGACCGGGGCCAGCGCGGCGGCCGGGCCCGTGGCGACCGACACGAGGCCGCGGGCGCGGTAGCCCTCGACGGACGCGGGCGGCGCGTTCGGCCCGACCAGCGGGACCTCCGGGTCGGCCTGGAACGCGCTCGACGCGTCCACGACGGCGCACCCCTCGGCCCACGCGCGCGGCGACCACTCGCGCGCCACGGCGGCCGGGACGAAGAAGAGCGCCACGTCGGCGCCGCGGAACGCGGCGGCCGAGAGCGGCGTCACCGGCAGCTCGTCGTCCATGTACTCGAGCCGCTCTTCCTTCGAGCGCTCGGACGCGTACAGGCGCACCTCGCTCGGATCGAGGTCGGCCTCGGGCAGGAGCTCGAGGGCGGCGCGCCCGGCGAGGCCGGTCGCGCCGACGATGGCGAGGGTGACGGGGCGGGTGGGCATGCGCGGTCTCCTAGTCCAGGTCGGAGGCCGTGTCCAAGGGCAAGAAGACTCAGCCGAGGAGATCCTTCATCGCGCCCCCCACCTCCGGGAACAGGAACGCGTACCCGAGCGCGACGGCCCTCCGCGGCACGACCCGCTGGCTCCGGAGCACGTCGGACGCGAGCTCGCCCAGCACGGCGCGGATCGCGAAGCCGGGCGCGGGGAGGACGGCGGGGCGGTGCAGCGCGGCGCCGATCGCGCGCGCGAGCTCCCGGTTGCGCGCGGCGCCGGGCGCGACGGCGTTGAGCGGGCCCGCGGCCTCGGCGCGGTCGAGCGCGAGGAGGACGAGCCCGACCTCGTCCGCGAGGTGGATCCACGGCTGCCAGAAGTCCCCGCCCGCGAGCGGCCCGCCGGCGAAGAGCCGGAACGGGAGCGCCATCCGCGGCAGCGCCCCGCCGTCGCGCGCGAGCACGATCCCGGTCCGCAGCAGCACCACCCGGGCGCGGGCGGACGCCGGCGCGGCCGCGCCCTCCCACTCCTGGCAGACGTCCGGGAGGAACCCCTCCCCCGGCGCCGCCGCCTCGTCGAGCTCCTCGTCGCCGCGGTCGCCGTAGAACCCGACGGCGCTCCCGGAGACGAGCACCCGCGGGCCGGCGGCGCGGATCACTTCGGCGATCCGCCGCGTCGAGTCCGCGCGGCTCGCGCGGATTCTCCGGCGGCGCTCGGCCGTCCAGCGCCCGGCGGCGATCGGCTCGCCCGCGAGGTGGACGCAGGCGTCGGTCCGCGCGAGCTCCTCCTCCCAGCGGCCGGGCTGGGCGGGATCGCCTTGCAGGTGGCGGACGCCCGGCGGCAGGCGGCGGGCGGCGTCCGGGGCGCGGGAGAGCGCGGTGACGAAGTCGCCGCGGCGGAGGAGCGCGTGGACGAGGGCGCGGCCGATGAGGCCGGTGGCGCCGGTGACGAAGACGTGCATGCGGATCACCCCTTCGTGCTGGACTCCCGGTGGCCGTTCACCCTGAGCGTAGCGGAACGCCGCAGGCGTTCCGCGGAGTCGAAGGGGGGCTCGTTCACGGGGATGACTTGGCCCCCGGCCCGAGCCCCTGCGGGAACTTCACCTCGGCCTCGCTCTTCCGGACGTAGTGCGGCTCGAGCGCGAAGAGCGCCTGCGCGTCGTACGCGGCGCCGCGGAGCTTCGCGGCGGCGAGGGCGGCGACGGCGGTCGCAGCCGGCGCGTCGATCGGGGTCCGGAGCCGCTGGACCTTCCCCGCGAGCACCGCCTCCAAGGCGGCGTACCCCTCGCCGAACGCGAGCGCCTCGGCGGCCGCGAGCCGGTCCGCGAGCGCGGCGGGGGAGAGCGCGGCGTCCGGCTCCTCCGCCCGCACGGTCCCGCCCTCGGCGCGGTAGAAGCCGGCGTAGACCTCGCCCTTCTTGGCGTCCAGGAGCGGGACGAGCAGCGCCCCGGCGGGCGCGTCCGGCGCGGCGGCGAGCGCCATCGCGGCGAGGCTCGAGACGCCGGCGATCGGCCGCCGGTTGGCGTAGGCGAGCCCCTTCCACGTGGCGAGGCCGATCCGGAGCCCCGTGAACGAGCCGGGGCCGAGGCCGACGGCGTACCCCTCGACGTCGGGCAGCCCGAGCCCCTCGGCGGCGAGCAGGTCGCCGAGCGCGCCGGGGAGCCGCCCG
>DASPMI010000133.1:0-26143 GCA_035627135.1 Anaeromyxobacter sp.
GGTGACCTCGAAGTCGGCGATGACGCCGTCCTTCATCGGCCGGATGGCGACGATGTTGCCGGGCGTGCGGCCCAGCATCTCCTTCGCCTCTTTCCCGACGGCGAGGACCTTGCGGCCGCCGCGCGCGTCCTGCTGCACGGCCACGACCGAAGGCTCGTTGGAGACGATGCCCATCCCGCGGATGTAGATGAGCGTGTTTGCGGTCCCGAGATCGATCGCGAGATCGCGCGACAGGATGTTATGGACGAAGTTCAGCACGGTCGTTGCCTACTACAACACGACGGGGACCAAAACCTTCCTCTCGGATCGTCCTCGGGGCCGTGACACTTCGCCCTCCCCGCAACGCGGGTGGGCCCCGCACCCACCGTAAACGGCGCATCGCGCCGCTGGTCCGCAGCGTACGGCAGGCCGCTCCGCGGCGAGCGGCCGGGCGAGCGGCTACTCGGCCGGGCGCCGGCCGCAGCGGCACCCCGGCGCGCCTCCGCCGTCGCGCGGCCCCTCCGCGCGGGCGCAGGGCTTCTCGGCGCCCTCGGCCTGCGGGGCGGGATCGGTGACGATCCGCCCCTGCACCTCGACCGCCTCCTCCTGCGGCGCGCCCCGGTGGGCGCAGCCGGCGGCGGGCGCGAGGGCGGCGAGGGACCCGGCGAGGGCGAGGGCGTGGGCGAGGCGCATCGTGGAGCGGCTCCGCTACGCGGCCTCGAGCACCGTGCCGGCGCTGCCCGGCTGGAGCACCGCCCGGACGAGATCGCCGGGCGCGAGCTTCCCGAGGATGACGACCGACCGGGCCCCGCCCGCGAGCACGGCGAACGACTCCTCGAGCTTCGGGATCATCCCGCCCGAGATCGTCCCGTCGGCGACGAGCCGCTCGAACTCGGCCCGGGTGATGCGCGGGATCCGGCTCTGCGGATCCTTCACGTCGCGCAGGACGCCGGGCGTGGAGGTGACGAGGACGAGCGCGTCGGCCCGGAGCGCGCCGGCGAGCTGGCTCGCCACGGTGTCGCCGTTGATGTTGAGCGCCTGCCCCTGCGCGTCGCAGCCGAGGCACGCGATGACGGGGACGTAGCGGCGCTCGAACAGATCGCCGAGCAGCGGGAGGTTGAAGCCGGTCACCTCGCCGACGAGGCCGAGATCGACGGGATCGGGGCCGGCGCCCTGGAGGACCTTCGGCGCCATCCTGCGGCTCTGGACCATGTGGCCGGACGCGCCGTGCAGGCCGACGGGCATCACGCCGCGCGCGAGCAGGCGGGCGCACAGGTCGACGTTGAGCTGGCCGGCGACGACGTACTTCATGACCTCGAGCGTCTCCGGGTCGGTGTAGCGGCGCCCGGCGATCTTGCGGGGCGCGAGGCCGAGCCGCTCCTGGAGCGCGCTCGCCTGGGGGCCCCCGCCGTGGACGATCGCGACGCGGTGGAAGCCCTCCACCAACCCGCGCAGGTCGGCGGCGACGAGGTCGAGCTCGGGGGACTGGACGATCTCGCCGCCGAGCTTGAGGACGATGGTCTTGGTCATGGCGCTTGCGCGCCGTTATACCGGGACCGCCGGCGGGCGGCCAGCGGGCCGCGGGCGGGGAGCACCCTGTGCGGTGGCCCGCCTGGCCGGCGGGACCCTTGGGCGGGAGGGAACGCATGCCGGTCGCGACACGCTTCTCCGATGCGGTCACGTGGCTCACCGGGCAGCGCGGCGCGATGGAGTCGTTCCTCGAGCGGCTCGTGGTGCAGAGCTCGTTCACGTGGAACCGGCGCGGCGTCGAGGCGGTGGCGAACCTCGCCGCCGGACAGCTCCGGACGCTCGCCCTCGACGTGGAGGTCAAGGCCTCGCCGCGGTTCGGGCCGCACGTGCTCTTCTCCAGCAAGACGGCGGGCGCGCCGGTCTACCTCCTCGGCCACACCGACACCGTGCGGCCGCCGGGCCAGGGACAGGAGGGCTGGCGCCGCGAGGGCGATCGGGGCGTCGGGCCGGGCGCGTACGACATGAAGGGCGGCATCGCCGTGATGCTGTTCGGGCTCGCGGCGGCGAAGCGGGCGCAGCTCCTCGAGCGCGTGCCGCTCCGGGGCATGCTCCTCTCGGACGAGGAGGCGGGCGCGCCGGAGTCGCAGCCCCTGCTCCGGACGCACGCGGCGGGCGCGGCGGCGGGGCTCTCGTTCGAGCCGGGCCGGCCCGGGGACCTCGTCGTCACCACGCGCAACGGCGGCGGCTCGGTGGACGTCGTCGCGCGCGGGCTCCCGGCGCACGCCGCGAACGATCCGGAGAAGGGGCGGAGCGCGATCTGGTCGCTGGCCCGGTTCGTGGACCGGGCCCAGGCCCTCGGCGACCGGACGCGCGGACTCTACGTGAACGTGGGGATCGTCTCCGGCGGCACGATCCGGAGCACCGTCCCCGCCGACGCGCGCTGCGAGCTCGACGTCCGCTTCGAGCGCGCCGACGACGGGCAGGCGCTCCTCGAGGCGCTCCAGGCCGCGGCCGCGGAGGCCGCGGTCCCCGGGACGACGCTCGAGCTCCACCCGATCTCGTGGCGCGAGCCGCTCTCCCGGACCCCGGCGTCGGGCGCGCTCGCGAAGGCGTACGGGGAGTGCCAGCGGGAGTGCGGCCTCGGCATGGGGGAGGCGCCGCTCCTCGGGGGCGCGTCCGCCGCCAACACGCTGGGCGCGCTCGGGATCCCGGTCATCGACGGCCTCGGCGCGCGCGGGCGCGGGTTCGAGAGCGAGCGCGAGGAGAGCGTGGACCTCGGCTCGCTCGTCCCGAAGGCGCTCGCGCTCCTGCGGTTCCTCGCGCAGCGGGCCGCGGCGTAGGCTACGCTCCGCGCGTGCCCCCCGCGCGCTTCGCGCCCTTCGGCCCCGTCCACGTCGCGATCCTCGCGGCGGTGCCGGCGGTGGCCTTCCTCCTCGCGCGGCTCGTGCGCGCCCGGCCCGCGTGGGAGCGCCCGGCGCGGGTCGCCCTCGCGCTCGCGCTCCTTGTCAACCAGCTCGCCTACGTCGCGTACGCCGCGGACCGGGGGTGGATCGACCCGCCGCGCGGGCTGCCGCTCGAGCTGTGCGACGTGGCCGTCTGGCTGGCGGTCGCGGCGCTCCTCGGCGCGCCGGCGTGGGCCGGCGAGGCGCTCTGGTTCTTCGCGCTCGCCGGGACGACGCAGGCGCTCGTGACGCCCGACCTCGGGGTGGCGTGGCCCTCCTATCCGGCGGTGAAGTTCTTCCTCGGCCACGGCGGGACGGTCGCCGCGGCCCTCTTCCTCGCGTTCACGGGCCGGCTCCGGCCGCGCCGGGGCGCCTGGTGGCGCGCGCTCCTCCTCTTGAACGCGTATGCAGCGCTGCTCCTCGCCGTGAACCTCGCCGGCGGGACCAACTACATGTACCTGCGCGCGAAGCCCGACGCGCCCTCGCTACTCGACCACCTCGGGCCGTGGCCCTGGTACCTCCTCGCCTCGGAGGCCATCGCGGCGGCGAGCTTCTACGTGCTCGCGCTGCCGTTCCGGCGGAGGTGAAGGACAAGACGGCGCCGGGGCACGGGTTCCTCGGCGCCGCCCGTCCCTCCCCTCGGAGCTTCAGATGTTGGCGAGCGCGTCGAGCGCGGCGAACAGGAACAGCGCCGCCGCGTTCTGGTTGATGGCCGGCTCGTTGCTCGAGTACGACTCGTACTGATCGGTGTAGCAGAAGACCGGCCGCGCGTCGGAGCAGCGGCTCGAGTACGTGACCGGCGGGTTGCCGTTCCCCCGGTCCTGCAGGCCCGAGTTCGGGCCGCCGGTGAGCAAGCCCGGCACCGGCGCGCGGACGGAGTCGGCCTGGCTCGGCCGGTGGTGGATGTGCATCGGGGTCCGGTCGCCGACGCCGGTCACGAACGAGTAGCCCGTCGAGTTGTTGCCGAGGACGTAGTCCGCGGTCTGGGTCGCGGCGTCCACGTACCTCCGGTAGGAATCCTCGTCCGGCGCGTACCGCGCCGCGTACACGAGCAGCACGCCCACGTTCGCGACCTGGCTCGCCGAGCCCCACGAGTAATGATCGAGCGGGAAGCCGTACGGGTTGGCGGCCATCGTCTGGACGTGCTCGTCGGCCTTCTCGCGGATCGCGGCGCGGAGCGCGTCGGTCGCCCCGGCGCCGAGCGCGGCGTCGAGGGCGCCGTTCACGGCGAGCGAGTAGTAGGCGAGGTTCTTCACGTTCTGCCAGCCCGCGTACCCGGAGAGGCTGACGGCGTCGAGCGCGGCGTCGAGGTCCACGTCGGCGAGGTACGTCGCGTCACCGGTGGTGGCGTAGAGCTCGGCGGCCGCCCAGGCGAACTCGTCCGTGTAGTTGGAATCCCCGTACGGGCCCGAGCCGATCGTGTACGTGGGCGCCGCCACGTCCGGGTTCGCCCGCGCCCAGGCGTACGCGTCGATGGCGGCCTGCCGGCACTCCGCGGCGAACGACGCGTCGCCCGCCCCGCGAGGCGCGTCGAGGCCGTAGATCCGGGCGGCCATCGCCATCACCGCGGCGAAGTCGAGCGCCGAGGTGGTGGACTTGCCGATGACGGACCGGCTGCCGGTGGTCGGGTCCGCCGCGGGCATCACCCAGCCCGGCCACGTGAGGCCCGCGATCTTGAAGAACACGCCGCCGTCCTCGTCCTGCATCGCGAGCATCCACTCGAGCTCGTACCGCACCTCGTCCAGGAGGTCGCTCACGCCGCCGCCGCCGGACTCGGGGATGTCGAGCTGGGCGTCGTCGCCGGGGAACGCCGCGGGGAACAGCTCGTGCAGCGCCAGCATGGTCCCGACGGTGATGCCCGCGTTGACGACGTACTGGCCGTAGTCACCCGCGTCGTACCAGCCCCCGGGCGCGCTCCAGCTGTCCGCCGTGGTCGCCTTCAGGGCTGCGGCGCTGGAGTGGAACGGCAGGTTGGTGTTGAGGTGCCCCGCCGCCCGGCGCCATGCGCCGCCGTGCTCCGCGTCGATCGCCGTGGACGCGCGCCAGTAGTAGAAGGCCTTGAGCGTCTTGAGAGCCGGATCGCGGTAGACGCTCGAGCCGATCTCGAACGGATACGAACGGCCGACGCCCTCGACCTCGATCCGGTACGTGCCGGGCGCGGTCACGTCGGTGAACTCCGCCACCCGGACGGTCTCGCCCGAGAACCCGAACGTGGACGCCTCCCCGAGCGGCCGGTCGACGGCGCCGACGGGCTCGCCGGTGGTGGTGTCCACGACGTTGAACGTCGTCGCGTCTCCGGCGACGACGACCGCGACCTTCCGGGTGCCCGGCGCGTAGCCCACCTGGTTGACGCGGACGCCGTCCCCGCCCATCTCGTTCCCGCCGCCGCCTCCGCCGCACGCGGCGAGGAGCAGGGCACAGGCGAGCGAGAGGGGGGTGCACGTCCGGGGAGCGCGGGTCATCGGGTCGTCCTCGTCGAGAGAAGGAGCCAGGAGAGCGCCGATGGTACAGGGTCGCGCCGAGCGCCCCAAGGGCTCTCGATCGCCAAACGTTTGCTCCGTCCGGGTTCGCTCGCGGTCGAACCCGCCGCAGGTCACGCTCTTCCCACCACCGCGCGCGCCCAGGCCCAGAGGTGCGGGAGCGAGGGGCGGATGCGCAGCAGGAGCGCGCGGACGGCGGCGCGCCGGCGGCCGCGCACGCGCGAGGCGAGGTCCTCGAGGAGCGCGACGCCCTCGTCGCTCCGCCCCGCCTTGTGGAGCGTGCGCGCGAGGATCGCGATGGCGTCGCCGTCGTACGGCTCGAACTGCAGCGCGAGGCGGAGCACGCGCTCGGCCACCTCGTAGCGGCGCGCGACGTGGAGCCGCCAGCCGCCCTCGGTGAGCGAGGCGACGGCCTCCGCCCGGCGGCCGCGCTGGAGGTGGAGCCGCGCGATCTCGGGCCAGAGCGGCTCCTCGTCGGGGAAGTGCTCCGCGGCCTGGATGAAGAGCGAGAGCGCGCGCTCGTGGAACCCGGCCTTGGCTTGCCCGTCCGCGGCGGTGCGGAAGCTCTGGAGGGCGCCCGGCCGGTCTCCGGAGGCGGCGAGGAGCGGCGCGAGCTTCGCGTGGACCGTGAGGTCCTGCGGGTTGGCCTCGAGCACGCGCCGGTAGCCGGCGATGGCCTGTCTCCGGCGCCCGCGCGCGCGCGCGTGGTCGGCGGCGGCGAGGAGCTCCGTCCGGCTGTAGGCGCGCTTCTTCCACGGCCAGAGCATGCGCCGGATGCTACCGCAGGCGGGCTCGCGATCGCGAGGCGTCGTTCTCCTCCACCGCCGCGGTGCCCCAGCACGCGAGGATCCTCCGGCCCGCCGCCTCACGCCCCGCCGGGTCCCCGCCGTGGCGCGCCACCGTGAACCGCGGTCCGCGCGCGGGCAGCTGGCCGAACGCAGGATCGACGGCGACCCAGCCGGCGGGGGTCTCCACCTCGGCCCACGCGTGCCAGACGAACCCCTGCCCGTCGTGGGCGACGCCGAGCGCGACGCGCGCGGGGAGCCCCGCCCGCTCCGCCGCCGCGACGTACGAGGCCGCCTGGTCGCGGCAGCTCCGGCCGTCGGGCCGCGGCCGCGGCAGGGCGGTGAGCGCCGCGCGCGGCGCGGGGCGGTCCGGCGCGAGCCCGCAGAAGCGGTGCGCGGCGTCCGCGGCGGCGGGCCCCGCGACGCGGACCTCGAGCGGCGGGGCCGCCGCGGGGACGCGTGCGCCGGGTTCGCGCACGTAGCGCGTGCGCTGGCCGGGGATCTCGACGCGTCCCGGGAACCCGTCGTCGGCGACGGTGACGACCTCGGGGACGCCGAGCACCGTCGCGCGGAGCGTCCGCCCGTCGATCGTCGCGCAGGCCGCGCCCGCCGCGCCGCCCTCCTCGTCGGCCACCGCGACGCAGCCGCCTCCGCGCGCCCACAGGAGGAGCTCCGCGGCCGACGCGGGCGCGGCGCCCGGCGGGAGCTGCGCGGCGCGCCGGACGCCGTCGCGCTCGAGCGCGACCTCCCCCGCGCCGCGCCCCTCGCGGTCCAGCACCGCCTCGACGCGCTGCTCGACGACCTGGCCGCCGGAGGCCGCCGGCAGCCGGAGCGTGCTCGACCAGGTCAGGCGGCAGCCTTCCTCGCCGGCGCAGCCGACGGAGAGCTCGGCCACGCCGACGTGGGCTCCGCCGATCTCGACGCGGTAGCGGGCCGAGCCCTCGGGGAGGGACGCCGCGAGCAGCGCGACCACCGCGGCGATCACCGCTCGGCCTCCCCGCGCGCGGCGCGCGCCCGGCGCCAGGCGAGGAACCCGGCGGCGCAGGCGGCGATGGCCGCCGCGGCGCCCGTCGCCAGCCAGGCGGCCCGGCTCAGGCCGTCGAGGAGCGCGAGGAGCTCCGGGAGGCTGTGGACGAACAGCGCGCCCGCGGCGAGGAGCACGCCGTTCCAGACCGCGGCGGCGATGGCGCCGAGCACGACCACGCGCGCGAGCGGGATGCCGGTCGCGCCCGCCGCGACGAAGACGAACCCGCGGAACCCGGGGAGGAGCCGGTTCGCGAGGAGCAGCGCCGGCCCCCACCGCCGGTAGGCGGCGACGAAGCGCTGGAGCCGCTCGGCCGAGAGCGGGCCGCGGCGCTCGGCGCGCGCGTCGAGCCGCGGCCCGAGCCACCGGCCGACGGCCCAGTCCAGGACCGCGCCCAGCACCGCGCCCGCCGTGACGGCGACGTACGCGAGGGGCCACGAGACCGTCCCCTGCACCGCGTACCAGGCGCCGAGGACGACGACGAGATCCCCCGGGAACGGCGGGAACACGTACTCGGCGAAGCTCGCGAGGAAGAGGATCGCCGGCGCGAACGGCCCGGTCCGGGTCAGCGCCTCGCCCAGGGCGGTGGCGATCCCCTCGAAGTCCACGAGGGTTCCAGTATCATGCCCCCGCGTGGCGCGCCGCCCCCACCTCCTCCTGGCCCTCCTGTGGCTCGCCCTCGGCTACGCGCACGTCGGGCGCGGGCTCGCGCACACCGGGCCCGGGTACCGGTTCTGGTCGTTCCAGCACCTCTGCTACTCCGACGTCATCGCGCTGCACGGCGATCGGTACCTCGACGGCGAGCACCCGCGCCCGTACCTCGACGATCGGATCGAGTACCCGCCGCTGCTCGGGCTGTTCCTGTGGCTCCCGCACTGGATCCCGGGCGGCGCGGCGGGCCACTTCACGGTGACGTACCTCCTCCTCGCGCTCTGCCTCCTCGCCGCGGTGCGCGCGCTCGAGCGGACGCCGGGGACGCGCGCCGCCTGGCTCGCGGCGACGCCGGCGCTCGTCGTCTTCGCGGGGCTCAACTGGGATCTCCTGCCCATCGCGCTCATCGCGGGGGCGGCGCTGCTCCAGTCCCGCGGGCAGCCGCGCGGCGCCGCCGCGGTCACCGGGCTCGGCATCTCGGCGAAGCTCTTCCCGGGCGTCCTCGTCCTGCCCGCCGCGGGCGCGCTCGCGGGCGGCGCGCCGCCCGGCCGGCGGCTCCGGGCGCTCGTCGCCCCCGCGCTCGCCCTCGTCGGAGTCGTACTCGCCGTGAACCTGCCCGTGGCGCTCGCCGCGCCGCGGAGCTGGGCCTGGTTCTGGGTCTTCAACGCCCAGCGCGGCGCGGAGAACTCCATCTGGCACGCCTTCGGGATGGGCCGCCCTCCCGTGCGCGACCCGAGCGCCCTGTTCCTCAGCCCCACGCCGCTCGTCGAGCTCCTCTCGGCGGGGCCGCTCGTCGCCGCGAGCCTGTTCGCGCTCTGGGCCGCGTACGCGGCCGCCCGGCGCGGCGATCCCACGGGCCGCGCGGTCCGCCTCGGCGCGGCCCTCGCGCTCGTGGTCTGGATCGCGACCAACAAGGTCTGGAGCCCGCAGTACGCGCTCTACGGGTTCCTCGCGGGCGCCCTCGTCGCGGCGCCGTGGCCCTTCTTCGGCCTGCTCAGCGCTGCGTCGCTGTTCGACCACTGGGCCGCCTTCGAGGCGCGCGGGCGCTGGGACGGCGTGCTCCGGAGATGGGACCCGTGGTTCACGGACCACGTCTTCCACCCGCAGGCGATCGTCCGGACGGTCCTCTGGCTCGCCCTCGCCGCCTGGATCGCGCGCGAGCTCTGGCGCGCGGCCCGCGCCCCGCCGGTCGCCGCTCAGCCGCCCGGGTGGGCGCCGGGCTCCGGGGTGCGGGTCTCCGCGCGCTCGAGGTGATCGAGCACCTTGCTCGGATCGACGTCCTCCTTGAGCTCGCCGAGATCCTGCGTGCGGGAGCCCTCGATCCCGAGGCGCGCCGCGATCTCGTCCACGAGCCGGACGACGCGGGTGATCTCGTGCTCGGCGAGGAGGCTGATCTGGAGGTCGAGGTCGGCGCGCCGGTCCGCCGCCGCCGCCATGCGGTTCTGGGTGATGAGGACGAAGGTCGAGATGAAGATCGCCTCGACCGACGCGAACGTCGCGAGCTTCACGAAGCTCTCGTCGAAGAGCGGCACCGGGAACAGCCCCGAGTTCCAGAGCGCCCACCCGCCGAACACGGCGAGGTGGAGGTAGACGAAGAGCATCGAGCCGGCGAAGCGGCCGATCCACTCCGCCGCCTTCTCCTCGCGCGACTGCCGCCGCTGCTCCGCCCGGCGGCGCTCGAGCAGCGACTCGATGTTGCGCTCGACGACGCCGGCGAGCTCACCCGTGTCTCGCGGTACTCCCACGGCTGCAATCTGCGCACGCGCTCCGCGGAAGCCGGCGGGCGAGGCCCCGTCAGTAATCCTTGGACCACATGAGGCTCGCCGCCCCCGTGTTCTGGGTCCCCCAGCGCCCCTCCAGGGTCCAGTTCGAGTCGATCGAGTACTCGACCCGCACCTCGTCCGTGTTCTCCCCCTGCCGCTCGCGCGCGTCGAAGCGGCGCGTGTAGCCGACGAAGATGGGCGTCCCCGGGATGTACCCGCCGACGCGGGCCGCCCGGGCGTCGAAGCTCACGTCGCCGGTCGGGAGCGGGAGCTGGTTCCGGATGAACGTGTTGAACACCGCGAACCCCGCCTTCTGCGCGGCGCTCTCCTGGGCGGACGCCCCGGCCCCGCCGGCGCGCAGCTCGGTCTGGCCCGTCGCGATGAGCATCGCGATCTGCTGCTCGTCGAGCGGCGGCTGGCTGCGCAGCGAGATCTCCGGCTTGGTGAGCGGGCCGTTCACGGCGACGGTGACGGTCGCGGCCGGGTTCGCGTACACCGCCTCGACGTCGAGGATCGCGGCCTTGGGCGGCCCGCCCGTGAAGGTCACCCGGCCGCGCTTCATCTCGAACCGCCGGTCGCTCAGCGGCTCGACGGTGCCGCGCACCACCTCGACCGTCCCGGACATGTAGTTCCGCGCCGCCTGGCGCTCGTACGTGACGTCGGCCTTGAGCTCGAGGGCGATGCGCGGCACGTCGCGGCGGACCATGAACCGCCCCGGTGAGACGAGCCGCGCGGTGACCGTGAGAGGCCGGGTCGGCTCGGCCGCGGCGGCCGGCCTCGGCTCCGCCGCCTTCCTCGGCGGCGGCTTGCGGCCGACGACGATGTCCGGCCGGCCCTCGAGCGACTGGAGATCCCGCGGGAGCCTGTCCGTGAGCCGGATCTCGCCCTCCGGGAGGTCGAGCCGCGCGTCGAGCTTCCGATCGCGGTAGGTGCCGGAGAGCTTCACCCCGAGCGTCACGGTGCCGAGGTCGGTGCCGGCGCGGGTGAGCGTGAGCCGCTTCGCGTCCACCCGGCCGTCGAGCTGCGCGGCGGGCGTCCCGAGCCCGCGGAGCGCGGCGCGGGCGACGAGCGAGCCGTCGCCCCGGCGCGCCTCGAAGTTGCGGAGCTCGATCGCCTGGGCCCCGACGCTCGCGTCGAGGGCGATGCCGCTCCAGTCGCCGTACTCGAGGAGCCCCAGCCGCCCGTTCGCGAGCCGCACCGTGCCGCGCGGAGCGAGCTCCGCGAGCGGCCCGGCGGCGACCACGTCCGCGTCGAGCCGGCCCGCGGCGGAGCGGATCGTGCCGGGCGCGAGCGCCGGCAGGAACCCGAGGTCGACGGCGTCGGCGCGGACCTTCACCTCCGCGGGCGCGCTCCGGAGCGCCGGCCCGCGGAGGTCGATGGTGATCGGCGCGCGGACGGCGGCGGTGGCGTAGAGCTTCCCGCCCGCGGGCGGATCGAGCTCGAGGTCGGCCGCCGCGCGGTCGCCGGCGGCCCGCGCGGTGAGCCGGACCGTCCCGAGCGGCCGGCCCGCGATCCGGACGCCCCGGCCCGCGGCGTCGAGCGTGACGGAGGGCCGGGAGAGCGTCCCCTCGGCGTGGAGCCGCCCGTCCACCACCCCGCCCAGCCGGACCGCCGCCTCCGCGGCGCCGTTCGCCCTCTCCAGATCCACCCCGGGGATCGTCGCGTCGACGAGGAGCGGCGCCGCCGCGAGCCCGGCGCGGCCGGCGAGCTTCTCCGGAGGCGCGCCGAGCCGCGCCACGAGCTCGAGGAGCGGCTGGCCCCCGGCGTCGGCGTCCACGCGCGCCTCCACGGCGTCGTCCCGGGCCGCGGCGTCGATCCGCGCGCCCAGCCGCGCGAGCCCGCCGAACGCGCCGCCGGCGATCGTGAGCGCCGCGGT
The DNA here is from genome assembly GCA_035627135.1 of Anaeromyxobacter sp. GTDB lineage: Bacteria > Myxococcota > Myxococcia > Myxococcales > Anaeromyxobacteraceae > Anaeromyxobacter. The sequence goes on from DASPMI010000133.1 coordinate 11,471, forward strand.
CCCGCGCGGCGCCGCGGGCCGGCCCTGGAGCTTCGCGGTGCCGGTGAGCCGGCCGGCGAGCCCGCCCGGCACCCCGAGGCGCCCGGAGAGGGCGGCGAGCTCGAGGCCGGGGAACGTCACGTCCGCGGTGGCGCGCGCGTCCCGGAGCTCCCGGAGCGTCCGGCCCGGGGCGGCGAGGAGCGCCGCGAGTGAGAGCGGGAGGCTCCCCTCGACGCGGGCGGACGGCCGGCCCGCGAGCGTCACGTCCGCCTCGACCCGCGCCGCCGCGCCGACGTCGGCCGCGGCGGTGAGCCCGACGCCGTCGAGGTCGCGGACCGCGCCGTCGCGGACGGCGAGCTCGAGGCGGAGCGCGGGCGTGCGCGCCGTTCCGCCGAGCTTCGCCGTGACGTCGAGCGCGCCCCGGACCGGCGCCTCGCTCCTGGCGAGCGCGAGGATCGCGGGGAGCGGGACCGCCTTGGCCGCGAGGGTCGCGGCGACGGTCTCGCCCGGGCGCCCCCGGAGCGGGAGCGGGAGGTCCGCGGTCACGTCCACCGTGCCGCCCGCGCCCCGCCGGAGCGCGACGCGGCCGCTCAGCCGGCGCTCACCCCCGTGCCACCGCGCGGTCCCCTCGAGGCGGGCGCCCTGCTCCGCCCGGAACCCGGCGCCCTCGATCGACACCGTCGCGTCCACCACCGGGCGCGCGGCCGGCCCCGTCGCCCGCGCGTCCGCCGTCACCTCGCCGGCGATCCCCTGGTCCGCCGGCAGGAGGCCGACGGGCAGGCGGGCGAGGTCGAGCTTCACCAGCTCGAGCCGGGCGTCGAGCGTCCCGCGCGGCTCGCGCCCGCCCTCGACGGCGATCCGGCGCGGGCCGGACGCGAGCGCGAGCCGGTCCACGCGCGGCCCGGCGAACGTGAGCGTGGCCGGGGCCTCGAGCGCGTACCGCGTGCCGGGGTACGCGAGGACGAGCCGCGCGAGGCGCAGCGCGTTCCGGTCCGGCGCGACCGTGCCGCCGGCGTCGAGCGACACCGGCTCGCGGCCCAGCGACGGGACGTTCCCGGTGAGCCGGAGCGCCGCCGGCGCGCCGTCCTCGCCGGGCTGGAGGCTCCCCTCGAGCGCGACGCCCTGGGCGAGCACCCGGGCGCCGGCGCGGACGCGCGCGAGCCGCCCGTCGACCGTGAAGGCGCCCGGGCGGAAGGGGCCCGTCGCGGTGACGCGCGCGTCGACCCCGTCCGCGGACGTCGCGCCGAAGGACAGCGCCGGCGCCGTGACCGTCGCCGCGATCGACGGCGCCGCGGCGGTCCCGGAGAGGTCCGCCTCGAGGCGCGCCCGGCCGCCGAGGCGGGGGAGCTTCCGGCCGAGGAGCGCGCTCACGTTGTCGGACGCGCGCGCCAGATCGCCCAGGTCCGCCGTGAGGTCGGCCGCGGCGGCGCCGCCCTTCCTCCAGGTCCCGCGCCCCTCGAGCTTCACCCCGGGCGCGACGAGGGAGAGCCGCCGGACGTCCCAGCTCCCCGGCTCGATCCGGACGGCGGCCGTCGCGGGCCCGAGCTCGCCGCCGCGGAGCGTGGACCGCGCGAGGTCGAGGTCGAGGTTCCCGCGGAGCGCGGCGACGCCCGCGCCCGAGAGGCCGCCGCGGGCGGCGAGGGTCACCTTCCCGGCGGGCGCCGCGGCGTGGAGCGCCGACGGGTCGAGCGCGCGGGTGACGACGTCGAACCCGAGCGCCCGCGGCCCGTCGAGGCGCACGGCGACGGCCGCGTCGGCCTGCGGGTCGACGCGCACCGCCGCGCTCGCGATCCGCCCGTCCGCCTCGGCGTAGGCGTCGAACGTCAGGTCGTCGCCGGGCGGCGCCTTCGCGACGAAGCTCCGCGCCTGCGCCCGGTCGACCTGGGCGCGGGTGAGCGCCGCGCGCCCCTCGCGCGCGCCGAGGTCGACGTCGGCGAGCCCGTTCACGGCGGTCGCGCCGAGGCCCGCGCGGAGGAGCGGCACGCGGAGCCGATCCTCGTCCAGCATCGCGCGGAGCTCGAGCACGAGCGGCCCGGGCGCCGGGTCGAACGCCTCGCCGCGGAGGGAGAGCTCGGCCCGCGCGCGGTGGGGGCCCAGCCGCGCCCGGCCCGTCGCCGCGACGTCGTGGAGCTCGACCCGCGTCCGGCCTTCCGCGTCCTGCCACCAGAGCGCCGCGTCCTGCACCTCGAGGCGGCGGAGCGCGAGCGTCCACCCGCCGAGGGGATCGCGCCAGGGCGCGCGCCGCGCGGGGCGCGCGCGGTCGGGCCGGGGTCGCGCCGGGGCGAAGGCGCGGGCGATCGAGAGCCGTCCGTCCTCGTCCTCGTCCACGAGCACCGCCGCGCCCTCGAGCGTGACGGAGAACCCGACCACGCGGCTCCGCAGCCGCGTGAGGTCCGCCGAGACGAGGAGCCGGTCCACCTGGAGGACGAGCCGGTTGTCCGGGTCGAACGCCGCGAAGTCGCGGACGGCGATGGTCCCGCCCGGCAAGAGCTCGATCGCGCCCAGCTCGAGCCGCCCCGCGACGCGGTCGTCCGCGAGCTGCACGAGCTTCGCGGCGACGACCGGCCGGCCGAGCGACGAGCTCGCCCAGAGGACGACCCCGGAGAGCGCCACGCCGGTGAGCGCCAGGAGCCCGAGCAGCGCCCAGCCGAGCAGGCGGATCGACGTCCCGAGCGCGCGCATCCCTAGAAGGCCTCCCCCACCGTGAGGTGCAAGGAGAGGATGCGCTCGTGGCGCCTCCCCGGCGCGCCCTCCGTGCCCGGCACGGCCGGGAACCGGTCGTCGAAGTCCACGTCGTCCGAGAGGTCGGTCGGGAGGCGACCCGCCAGGTCGAGCCGGACGGGACCGATGGGGGTCCGGTAGCGGATCCCCAGGCCTGCCGCCCACTGGAGCCGCGCCGGGGCGAAGGCGTACTGGTAGGCGTTCGGCCGGGCGGACCGGTAGGAGACGTAGGCCGCGTCCACGAACACCGCGCCGAACAGGTTCCCGCGGAGCGGGAACCGCGTCTCGACCGAGTACTCGGCCAGCCCGTTGCCGCCGATCGGGAGCGCCGGGATCGCCTCGACCGCGGGCTCGGTCTCCGTGGCCTCCCGCGCTCGCCGCCCCGTCGAGTACGGCGAGAGGCGGTTGAGGCCGTACCCGCGCATGGAGGACGGCCCGCCGGACTGGAACAGGGCCACCGTCGGCGGAGCGTCGGTCTCGTCGATCGGGATGAACGCGCCGAGGCGGGCGCGCGCGGCCAGGACCGAGCGCTCGCCGAGGGGGAAGTAGACGCGCGCCTCCGGGACGACGCGCAGGTACTTGTAGCCGTACCCGCCGACGCGCCCGCCTTCCTGGAGCGAGAGGGCGACGTAGAAGCCGCGCCGGGCATTGAGCGGGTCGTCGCGGCCGTCCCACTCGAGCCGCTGCTCGAGGTACGAGAGGAGGCAGACGCCACGGGTCGTGGAGTCGTCGGGGCGCTCGCAGGAGGCGAGCACCGGGCTCGCCTGGGTCTGGGTGGGGTCGTCGGGGTCGGGGAGGGCCTCGGCGTTCTCGAGCTCGTACACCTCCAGGTTGTACGAGGGGACGAAGGTGACGCGCTTCGAGAGGCGGACGGGGAGCGAGAGCCGGAGGCGCTGCGCCCAGAAGTCGTACCCCTGCTCGAGGCCGCGCTGGAGGCCGATGCGCGCCCCGAGATCGACGGGGCGGCCGCCGAGCTCGGTCTGCGAGAAGTCGAGGTCGAGCGTGCCGACCGGAGCGCTCCGGATCGCGTCCTTGTTCTCGGCCTGGACGAGCCAGGCGTAGCCGGCCGAGAGCGAGAGGTCGAGCTTGCGGAGGTCGCCGAGGAAGTTGCGGTGGGTCCAGCCGGCGATCCCCGACGCGTCGATCCGGGTCCCGGAGACGACGCCGAGGCCGGGCCCGACGCGGACGCTCCGGAACGGCGCCTCGCGCACCGCCACGACGATCGGGATGATGCCGCGGTCGGCGTCGGGCGTGCCGCGGTTCACGCGCGCGCCGGCGAAGACGCCCATGGCGAAGACGCGCGCCTGGGCGACCCCGAGCTTGCTCTGGTCGTACCAGCTGCCGGGCGCGATCTCCTGCGCCGTCCGCCGCCGGATCCGCTCCTTGGCGACCGCCCCTGCGCCGGTGACGAAGATCGGTCCGAACCGGTACCGCGGGCCCGCCTGGACCGCGTAGCGCACCACCGCCGCGTGCTCCTCCGGGAGGACCTGCGCCTCCTGCGTGACCTCGGCCAGCGCCCAGCCGTTGTTCTGGAGCGCGGCGGTGAGCTGGTCGCGGAGCGCGTCGTAGGCCGCGACCGTGAACACGTCCCCCTCGCGGAGCGCCGGCTTCGCGAGCGCGGCGGTCGCCTCCGCCGCCCCGTCCATGCCCGTGATCTCGAGCTGCCGGACGCGGACCGGCGCGCCCTCGTCGACGACGAACACGACGTCCACCTGGCCGGGGCCGACGGGGATCACCTGCGCGTCGCGCACCCGCGCGTCGTAGAAGCCGCGGTCCCGCGCGTACGCCTCGATGCGCCGGCGATCGACCTCGAGCTGATCGCGGTCGAGGAGCGACACCATCGTGTTCTTGCCCGAGCTCCGGATCGCGTAGAGCGCCGGGCCGAGGATGGGGATCTCCGGCGGCTCGTCGAGGTGCGCGAGCCGCTGGCGGGCGCCCGCGACCTGGTGCATGAGCGGGCCGACGATCGGGATGGGCGGCGAGTGGTCGGACTCGTGCGTGGCGAGGCGGTCCGCGAGCTCCTCGGCGTCGAGCTCCTTCAGCCCCTCGAACCGGACGCGGAACACCGCCGGCTGCTCGGCCGTGCCTCGGATGTGGACGCAGCCCGCCCCGAGGACGACGAGGAGCAGCCCCGCGTGGGTCCAGCTCCACGGGCGGGCGAGCGCTCGGGCTGGACGCGGGCAAGGGTGCACGCCTGGATGATGTCATCTTCCGGCGCGGTGCGCCGCGGCTTTCCACGATCAGGCCGGCGACGAGAGGAGGAGCGAGAGGTGCTGCTCCTCCCACGCCTTCGCCCGGGCGTGATCCGGGTACGCGCGCTCGCGCGCGCGGAACTCGCGCCCGTGGACGACGCGGCGGCCGTTCACCTCGACGGCGGGCACGGCCTGGTGGAGCATCTCGTGGAAGACGACGGCGGCGACGTAGAACTCCGGGACCTCGGGGCGATCGAGCGTCGGGTGGATCCGGATGATGCGCGCGTCCTGCACGTACACGCCCGTCTTCACCGTCCGCCGCCGCCGCCCCGTCCGGACCGGGCCCCACCCGATCCGCGCGTCGATCCGTCCGCCGAAGTGCTCGGCGTTGAGCCGGTCGAAGATGGCCTGGAGATCATGGGCCCGCCCGCGCGGCTGGAGGGAGGCCGCGCGGGGGGCCGCGATCACCTCGCGGTGATCGCGGACGAAGGCGTCGATCCGCTGGCCGGCCTGGCGCCGCCGGGCAGTCGCCCCGCCGCGCGGCGGCCCGGCGAACGCCGCGAGGGCGGTCACCACGTCGTCGGGCGCGCCGAGGAACATGTGGTGCACCCGGTAGTGGATCTCGCGCTCGGCCCGGCGGAACGAGACCATCGTAGAGCGGTTGTCGTGGACCGTGAGGCGGACCCGCTCCGAGAGGAGCGACGAGAGATCGTCGGCCAGCTTGTGCGCGGCGGCGACGCGCGACTCGCGCGCGCGGAACAGGGTGAGCTGGCGGTTCGACTGCTTCTTGTCCACGCGGGTGCGGCGCGAGGCGGGTGGGGCCCCGAACCGAGACCCGATCCTAGGTGCCCGGACGCCGGCCCATCAAGGGTCCCCCCGGACCGCGCCTCGGAGAGCGTGCTCCGAGGTGGGCCTGCCGCGCCCGCTGCCAGGCGAGCAGGCGCTTACCCCTGTGCTCGAGCCCGCGCCTGACCCCGAGCCCGAAGACACGCTCACCCCGCGTCCTCGCTCTCCTCCTCCGCGAGCAGGCGCTCGATGCGCCGCGGCTCGGTCCGGAGGAGGAGGACCTTCTCCTGGCTGTAGGTCACCGCGCCGGGCGCGGCGCCCTTCGGCTTCCGCACGTACTTCGCGCGGGTATAGGCGACGTCGGCCTGGGGCGCGCCGCGCGCGTCGGAGAAGTGGACGGCGAGGTGCGCGGCGTCGAGCAGCGCGTCCTGGTCGGCCGCCTTGCCCTTCTCGAGCCGGACGACCACGTGCGCGCCCGTGACGCCGCGCGCGTGGAGCCAGAGATCGTTCCCGCGCGCGACGCGGAGCGTGAGCGCGTCGTTCTGCTCGGCGTTCCGGCCGACGAGGATCGCCGCGCCCGAGAGCGACCGGAAGGCGCGGTACGGCGGGAGCTTCTCCTGCTTCTTCCTCGGCAGCGGCGCGCGACGGGGGCCGGCGCCGAGGCGGCGCGCCTCCTTCTCGAGGCGGGGCAGGACCGCGAGCGGGGCGTCCTCCACCTGGGCGAGCAGCGCCTGGAGCGCGACGCGGAGCTTCTGCACCTCCGCCGTCCGCGCCGATACCTGCGCCGCGCTGTCCGCGATGCGCCGGTACCGGCGGTAGTACCGCTCCATGTTGGCCTGCGGCGTCAGCGCGGGATCGATCGCGAGCCGCACCTCGCGCGGGCCCTCCTCCGTCCAGTCGGTGACGGCCACCTCGCGCGCGCCGCGCCGGACGAGGCGGAGGTTCGACTTGAGGAGGTCGGCCTTGCGCCGGTCGTCCTCCGCGGCGGGGACGCGGAGGGCCTCGTCGGCGAGCTTCTCGAGGGCGCGCGTCGCGCGCGCGACCGCGGCGCGGAGGGGCTCGCGGAGGCGGCGGCGGGCCTCGAGCAGCCGCCGCTCCTCCTCCTGACGCTCGTAGGCCTCCTCGATCGCGGCCGAGAGCGGGAGCGGACCGTCGCCCGCCGGCGCGAACCGCGGCGGCCGCTCCTCGCGGACGGGCGCGCCGGGATCGGCGGGCGGGAGGCTGGGGGCGACGTAGGGCTCGCCGGGGACGAGGCGCCGGCGGAGCGAGAGGTTCCGGCCCGCGCTCGCGAGGATCACGCCGTCCGCGCTCAGGAGGAACAGGTTGCCGTGCCTCCCCGTGAGCTCCGCGACGAGCCGCGCGGGGCCGCGGGCGCGCTCGAGTTCGAGGACGACCACCCGATCGCCGGGGGAGGCGGCGAGGCCCGCGAGCCGCGCGCCCTCGACCTCGCGCCGGAGCACGGCCTGGAAGGGGAACGGCGACTCGGGCTGCGGCGGCCGGCGCGTCGCGGCGTGGAGGCGCGAGCGGTCCGCCTCGGCCGAGACGAGGAGGAGCGCCCCGCCGGCGCGGCCGTGGAGCTCGAGGGTGAGCGCCCGCTCGCCGTGGACCCAGACCGAGGTCACCCGCGAGCCCACGAGCGGCTGGAGCTCGGCGGCGACGTCGGCGATCTCGCGGGAGGTGAGGGACACGCGCTGCTCCGTGCGCCGGGGCCGATCGCAGGAAACGGCTGCGCCGCAGGCCCAAAATAGCAGCGGCCGCCTCTCGGCGGCCGCATGCCAAACGAATCGAAGCCGGAGTTACTTCTTCGCGGTCTTCTTCTTCGCCGCCTTCTTCACCGGCTTCTTCGCAACCTTCTTCGTCGTCTTCTTCGCGGGCATCTGTTCCCTCCTCGGAACGTCCATTCGATCGATGGACAACCCTAATGCACAACTGCGACGGAGGTTAACGCGGTGAGATCACGATCGTCAAGGAAGCGACAACGGAATTTGCATCGCGCGCCGGGCCCCGGACCCGGATGGATCGTGCCGCCGTGCGTCGCCTCCGAGACCGTGATTCACCAACCGTGACTGCGAGGCGGGCTACGCACCGGCGTCGCGCATGATCTCGGCGAGCCGCCCGCGCACGAGGCCCTCGATCTCGGCGAGCCGCTCGGGGGTCCGGGCCTCGAATCGCAGCACGAGCAGCGGCTGCGTGTTGGACGCGCGTACGAGCCCCCAGCCGTCCGGGAAGACCACGCGCACGCCGTCGACCGTGACCGCGTCGTACCGCGACCTGAACCACTCCTGCGCCGCGCGCACGACGCCGAACTTCTTGTCCTCGGGGCAGTCCACGCGGAGCTCGGGGGTGGAGTACGTCTTCGGGACGTCGGCGAGCAGCGCGGAGAGGGGCCGGTCGGTCTGCGTGAGCAGCTCGAGCAGCCGCGCCGAGGAGTAGATGCCGTCGTCGAAGCCGAACCAGCGGTGGGCGAAGAAGATGTGCCCACTCATCTCGCCGGCGAGGAGCGCCTTCTCCTCCTTCATCTTGGCCTTGATGAGGCTGTGTCCCGCCTTCCACATGATCGGCCGGCCGCCCTGCCGGGCGATGTCGTCGTAGAGGGTCATCGAGCACTTCACCTCGCCGACGATCGCCGCGCCCGGCTCCTCGCGGAGGAGCGCGCGCGAGAAGAGGATCATGATCTGGTCGCCCCAGAGGACGTTCCCCTTCTCGTCCACCGCCCCGACCCGATCCGCGTCGCCGTCATAGGCGACGCCGAGGTCGGCGCCCACCTCGAGGACCTTTCGCCGCAGGTGCTCGAGGTTCTTCTCCACCGTCGGGTCCGGGTGGTGGTTCGGGAAGTTGCCGTCCATCTCGAGGAAGAGCGGGACGACGTCGAAGCCGAGCGCCTGGAAGATGGGGACCGCGACCACGCCGCCCGTCCCGTTGCCCGCGTCCACCACGACCTTGAGCCGCCGCGGACCGCAGCGGAGGTTCTCGCGGACGTAGCCCTGGTAGGGCGTGACGATGTCGTGGGTCGTCACCCTGCCCTGCCCGGTCGCGAAGCGGCCGGACTCGGCGAGCGTCCGGAGCGCCTGGATCTCGGGGCCGTGGAACGTCGCGGACCCGAGGCCGAGCTTGAGGCCGTTGTACTCCGGCGGGTTGTGCGAGCCGGTGATCATGCAGATGCCCTGCACGTCGAGCGTGTGGGCGGCGAAGTAGGTGAGCGGCGTCGGGACCGTGCCGAGATCGACGACGTCGATCCCGGTCGAGGTGAGGCCGTCGATCATCGCGCGGGCGAACTTCGGCCCGGAGAGGCGCGCATCGCGGCCGACCGCGACCCTGCGGCCGCCGGCCTCGCGCACGCGGGTGCCGAGCGCCTTGCCCACGAGGTGGACGGCCGTGTCGGTCAGGTCCTGATCGACCGTCCCGCGGATGTCGTACTCGCGGAAGATGGTCGGAGAGAGCTTCGGCATCGGGTGTTCCTCCAGGTGAGCGAGCGCCGGCTGCGGGGGACGGCGGCTAGAGCAGATCCTCACGACCGCGGCGGGCGAGCTCGTCCACCGCCTTCCGGACGTCCTGCGCGCGATCGCGACGGCAGACGAGGACGGCGTCCCCGGCGTCCACCACGATCACGTCGTCGAGGCCGATGACGGCCACCGGCCGGCCGGACGCGGCGAGCACGACGCTGTTCTTGCCGTCGAGGACCATCGCGTCGCCCTCCTTCACGTTCCCGTCCCGATCCGTCTTGCGGACCTCCGGGAGCGCGGCGAAGGAGCCGACGTCGCTCCAGCCGAACTCGGCCGGCACGACGGCGATCCGCTGGCTCTTCTCCATGACGCCGTAGTCGATGGAGATGGCCGGGCACTCCGGGAAGACCTTCTGGAGCGTCTTCGGGTAGCGGCGGGTGCCGAGGTCCTTGCCGATCCGGTCGAGGTGCTTGCGGAGCACGGGCATCGCGGCGCCGATCTCGTCGAGGATGACGTCGGCGCGGAAGACGAAGATCCCCGAGTTCCAGAGGTAGTCGCCCTCGGCCAGGTAGCGCGCCGCCGTGACGACGTCGGGCTTCTCGACGAACCGCGCCACCTTGTGCGCGGCGAGGCGCGACCGGCCGCGCGTCCGCACCGCGAGCCGCGGGCCGAGCTTCAGGTAGCCGTAGCCGGTCTCGGGGCGCGAGGGGCGCAGGCCGATGGTGGCGATGGCGCCCGTCTCGGCGAGGTGCGCCGCGGCGGAGAGCGCCTCGCGGAACGCCTCGGGCCGGCCCACGTGGTGGTCGGCGGGGAGCATCGCGATGACGCCCTTCGGGTCGCGCGCGGCCACGTGGAGCGCCGCCAGGCCCACGCACGGGGCGGTGTTCCGGGGGCAGGGCTCCACCACGAAGTTCTCGGGCGGGAGCGACGGCAGGAGCTTCCGCGCGACCTTCGCGTGCTGCGGCCCGCACACGACGAAGGTGCGATCCGCCTTCGCGAGCGGCGGCAGGCGCTGGACCGTCGCCGCGAGGAGCGGCGCGTCCCCGGCCAGGGCGAGGAACTGCTTGGGGCGGCTCCGGCGCGAGAGCGGCCAGAACCGCGTCCCCGAGCCGCCGGCCATGATCACTGGGTGGATCTTCACCACGTCTCCTCCCTCCCGCACCACGACGATGCGCCTCCGCCGCGCCGCCGGCCGTGCGCGACCCCGCTGGGCGTCAATGCGACGGCAGGACGCCTCGGACGAGGAGCACCGCCAAGACCACGCCCGCCACGATGCGCCATACCACGAACACGTAGGTCGTACGCGTGCGGAGCCAGCCGAGGAGCCAGCCGATGACCAGGTACCCGCAGATCGCCGAGACCACGGTCCCGACCAGGGTGGCGGCCGTCCAGGCCGCCTCCCCGCGGAGGTCGGGCAGGACCTTGTAGAGCTTGTACGCCCCCGCGCCCAGGATGATGGGGACCGAGAGCAGGAAGCTGAACCGCGCCGCGGCCTCGCGCTGGAGCCCGAGGAGCATGCCGGTCGTGATCGTCGTCCCCGAGCGCGAGCAGCCCGGGATGAGCGCCACCGCCTGCCCGACGCCGACGAGGAGCGCGTCGGCCGCGGTCACGTCCTCGACGCTGCGCGTGTGGCGCGCGAGCCGCTCCGCCACCAGGAGCACGAGGCCGAGGCCGATGAGCGACCCGACCATCACCCAGTTCCCGAGCGCCTCGATCTGGCGCTCGAGGAGCTTGCCCGCGACCGCCGCGGGGATCGTCCCGAGCACGATGTACCAGGCGAGGCGGGACTCGCGCGTCTCGAGCGGCCGCAGGCGCGCCAGGGACCGGAGCCCCGCGCCCGCGAGCCGCCCCAGCTCGGCGCGGAAGTAGACCAGCACGGCGACCGTCGTGCCGCTCTGGATGATCGTCACGAACGCGCGGAAGTGGCGGTCGTCGAGCCGGTGGCCGAAGAGCTCCCCGAGGATGAGGAGGTGGGCGGTCGAGCTCACCGGCAGGAACTCGGTGAGGGCCTGCACCACCCCGAGCAGCACCGCGAGGAGGACGTTCATGGATGGCGAGTGCTAGCCGAGGGCGACAGTCGAAGCAACCCCGTGAACGCGCCCGAGCCCGAGCCCGAGCCCGGCTTCTCCTCGGGCGCGGGCGCGGGCTCGTTCACGAGCACGGGCTGCTGCGGCGTTCAGTACCGATAGTGGTCCGGCTTGAACGGCCCGCTCGGCGACACGCCGATGTACGCCGCCTGCTTCTTCGTGAGCTTCGTGAGCTTCGCCCCGATCTGCTCGAGGTGGAGCGCCGCCACCTTCTCGTCGAGATGCTTCGGGAGCGTGTAGACCTGCTTCGCGTAGGCGGCCCGGTTCGTGGCGAGCTCGATCTGGGCGAGCGTCTGGTTCGTGAAGGAGTTGGACATCACGAACGAGGGGTGGCCCGTCGCGCAGCCGAGGTTGAGGAGGCGCCCCTCGGCGAGCACGAGCACGCGGTGCCCGTCGGGGAACACGAACGCGTCGTACTGCGGCTTGATGTTGACGCGCTCCGTCTCCTTCTTCAGCCCGGCCATGTCGATCTCGTTGTCGAAGTGGCCGATGTTGCCGACGATGGCGCAGTCCTTCATCGCCCGGAGGTGCTCGATCGTGAGGACGTCCACGTTGCCGGTGGCGGTCACGAAGATGTCCGCCTCCTTCACGACGTCCTCGACCCGGACGACCTGGAACCCCTCCATGCTCGCCTGGAGCGCGTTGATCGGGTCGATCTCGGTCACCACCACGCGCGCGCCCTGGCCGCGGAGCGCCTGCGCGCAGCCCTTGCCCACGTCGCCGTAGCCGCAGACGACGCAGAGCTTCCCGGCGAGCATCACGTCGGTGGCGCGGTTGAGGCCGTCGACGAGCGAGTGGCGGCAGCCGTAGAGGTTGTCGAACTTCGACTTCGTCACGGAGTCGTTGACGTTGATGGCCGGGAAGAGGAGCACGCCCGCCTTCTGCATCTCGTAGAGGCGGTGGACGCCCGTGGTCGTCTCCTCGGTGACGCCGGCGCACTCCTTCGCCACCTGCGTCCAGCGCCGCGGCGTCTCCTTCAGCGTCCGGGCGAGGAGCCTCCGGATGACGCCGAACTCCTCGGAGTCGTCCGGCCGCGCCACCGGGACCTTGCCGCCCTTCTCGTACTCGACGCCCTTGTGGATGAGCAGCGTCGCGTCCCCGCCGTCGTCCACGATCTGCGTCGGCCCCTTGCCGCCGCCGAAGTCGAGCGCACGCTCGGTACACTCCCAGTACTCCTCGAGCGTCTCGCCCTTCCAGGCGAACACCGGCACGCCCTTCGGGCGCTCGACGGTGCCGCCGCGCCCGACCACGACCGCGGCCGCGGCGTGATCCTGGGTGGAGAAGATGTTGCAGCTCGCCCAGCGGACGTCGGCGCCGAGATCGGCGAGCGTCTCGATGAGCACCGCCGTCTGGATCGTCATGTGGAGCGAGCCGGTGATCCGCTGGCCCGCGAGCGGGCGCTTGCGGGCGTTCTCGCGCCGGATGGCCATGAGGCCCGGCATCTCCTTCTCGGCGAGCTCGATCTCCTTGCGGCCCCACTCGGCGAGCGAGAGGTCCTTCACCCTGTGCTCGAGCGGCGGGGCGGCGTTCGGGGCCTTGGCGCGCGAAGGGACGAGCTTGAGCGCGGGCTTCTTCTTGGCGGCGGAAACGGGCATCGGTGCTCTCCTTGTGAAGCGTGTAGGTCAGGAAGTCGCGACGACGAGGCCGGGGCCGCTCGCGCCGGGCTCGGGCGGCAGGGTCCGGGCGCTCGGCTCGGGGAAGCCGGCGGCGCGCAGGCGCTCGGCGAGGTCGTCGGGCTCGAACCCGGGCGCGACCTGGCCCATGCGGCGCCGGAGCTCCTCGTCGTGGTGGCGGACGGCGTCCACGACCACGAGCCGGCCGCCCTTCCGGAGGACGCGGCGGACCTCCGCGAGCACCGGCGCGGGATCCGGGAGGTACGCGAGCACGAGCACGAGGAGCGCGGCGTCGGCGCTCCCGGCGGCGAGCGGCAGGTCGGCGAGGTCCGACTCGTGGAGCTCGACGTTCTCGAGGCCCGCGGTCCGCTTGCGGGCAGCCTGGAGCATGGCCGCCGAGCGGTCCACGCCGACGACCCTCCGCACGCGCGGCGCGAGCGCCGCGGTGAGCGCCCCCGTCCCGCAGCCGAGGTCCGCGACCGTCCAGGTCCGCGGGAGCAGCGAGAGGAGCGCCTCGGTCCCGAAGGTCCGGCCGTACACCCGGGCGCGGAGCTCGTCCCAGGCGCCGGCGGCGCCGGCGAAGAACCGCCGGGCGTCGTCGCGGCGGGAGAGCACGCCCTCGAGCCGCTTCGCGTCCTGGTGCGCGACCGTCCAGCCGTCCGTCTCCGCGCGCGCCAGCGTCCAGAGCTTGCGCGCGCCCGGGGCCGCGTCGTCGGCCCACGCGTACAGGCTCTGGGTGCCGTTCCGCCGGCTCGTCACGAACCCGGCCTCTGCGAGCGCCTTGAGGTGGCGGCTCACCGTCGACTGCGGCACGGCCAGCACCTCGCACAGCTCGAGGACGGAGAGCTCGCGCTTCTCCACCGCGCGCAGGAGGCGCAGCCGGGTCGGGTCGGCGAGGAGCTCCATCCAGGCGAGGAGGGCGTCGGGGGTGCGGGGGGCGGGGTGATTCATCCTTCCATCCGGATGGAAGGATAGTCGAGCGGGTGGTCCGGATCAAGGCGGCGGGCCGGGCCCCGCGAGCGTGGGCGCGGTCCTCACCGGGCACGGGCGGCCTTGCAGGCGGGCGGTCCACGCACCACCGTTGGCCGACGCTCTCGGGAGGGAAGCCCATGCGGCACGGGCGCGCGCTTCGCCGAGGCGTGGCGGGGCATGGGCCTCGTGCGGCGGCACCTCCGACGAGCCGGGGCACAGGTTCATCGGCGGCGACAGCGAGCGCGCCCTCACCCCTGGTTCCAGCTCCGTCCCGACGCGAAGGGCGTGAAGTGGCGCTCTGGCTCCCGCTCGTTCACGGCGTCAGGCGTGCGCCGTGACCTGCTTCAGGATGTCGAGCTCCTCGAGCGCCTTGCCGGCGCCGATCACGACCGACGAGAGCGGGTCCTCCGCGAGGAACACCGGGAGGCCGGTCTCCTCGCGCAGCAGCACGTCGAGGTTCTTGAGGAGCGCGCCGCCGCCGGCGAGGACGATGCCGCGGTCGGCGATGTCGCCGGCGAGCTCGGGCGGGGTCCGCTCGAGCGTCACCTTCACGGCCTCGACGATCCCGTTCACCGGCTCGGAGAGGGCCTCGCGGATCTCCGACGACGTCACGGTGAGCGTGCGCGGGACGCCGGCCACGAGGTCGCGCCCCTTCACGTCCATCGTGAGCTCTTCCTCGGTCGGGTACGCGGTGCCGATGCCCATCTTGATGAGCTCGGCGGTCCGCTCGCCGATGAGCAGGTTGTACTTGCGCTTGATGTGCTGGATGATCGCCTCGTCCATCTTGTCGCCGGCGATGCGCACGGACCGTGAATAGACGATGCCGCCGAGCGAGATGACGGCGACGTCGGAGGTGCCGCCGCCGATGTCGACGATCATG
>DASPMI010000134.1:0-74121 GCA_035627135.1 Anaeromyxobacter sp.
GCCAAGGGACGGATGGTGAACGCCGTGCGCGTGCTCGCCGACGTCGTCGCACGGCTCCCGCCGGACATGGCCCCCGAGACCACCGAGGGCCGCGAGCCGTACGTGCATCCGTACGCTGCCGAGGCGACGGTGGCGACGGCCACGCTCCGGATCGCGCTCCGCGACTTCGACACGGCGGCCCTGGCCGGGCAGCGGCGGCTGCTCGAGCGCATCCTGCGCGAGGTCGGGCGGCGCCACCCGAAGGCGCGGCTCGAGCTCGAGGTGAAGGAGAGCTACCGCAAGATGCGGGAGGGGCTCGCGCGCGATCCGCGCGTGACGGCGGCCCTGGAGGAGGCCACCCGCCGCGCGGGGCTGATCCCGGTCTGGATCCCGATCCGCGGCGGCACGGACGGCTCGCACCTCACCGCCATGGGGCTCCCGACGCCGAACGTCTTCACCGGGGGGCAGAACTTCCACGGGCCCACCGAGTGGCTGTCGGTCGAGGGGCTCGAGAAGTCGCTCGAGACGCTCCGTCACCTCCTGACGGTCTGGGTCGAGCTCGCGACGCCGCGTGCGGCGGGAGCCCGGCGGGGGACGGCGCTGCCCGAGGTCCGCCCTCGCGCGGGGCGCGCGCGCCGCGCGTGACCGCCTTGCGCCCGCCCGGCGCCCCGGCGACGGAGGCGCGCGATGCGCATGTTGCGCCGGAGGTCTCATGTCCCTTCGACGCAACCTTCCGCTGTACGCGATCGCGGCCGGCGGCGCCGCCTACCTGCTCGCCCGAAAGCTCCGGAGCCCGCAGCGGCTCGCCGGAGGCGTCGCGCTCGTGACGGGCGGCTCGCGCGGGCTCGGCCTGCTCCTCGGCCGGGAGCTCGGGCGGCGCGGCATGCGGGTGGTGCTCTGTGCCCGCGACGAGGAGGAGCTCGAGCGCGCCCGGCAGCAGCTCGCCGCCGAGGGGATCGACGCCACCGTCCTCCCGTGCGACGTGACCGACCGGGAGGGCATGCGGACCCTCGTCGCCGACGTCGAGGAGAACCTCGGGCCGGTGCACCTGCTCGTGAACAACGCGGGGATCATCATGGTCGGCCCGGCCGAGACCATGGGGATCGAGGACTACCAGCGCGCGATGGACACGATGTTCTGGGGCGCGCTCCACGCCACGGACGCGGTGATGCCCGGGATGCGCGCGCGCCGCCGCGGCGTCGTCGTGAACATCACCTCGATCGGCGCCGCCGTCGCGATGCCGCACCTCGCGCCGTACACGGCCGCGAAGTTCGCGATGCGCGGCTGGTCCGAGGCGCTCGGCGCGGAGGCGGCGAAGTACGGCGTCCACGTCGTGACCGTCGTCCCGGGGCTCATGCGGACGGGGTCCTTCAAGCACGCCCTCGTGAAGGGCAAGCGGTACGCCGAGGCGAGCCTGTTCTCGCTCGCGGCCTCGATGCCGCTCGTGACCGTGAGCGCCTCGAAGGCCGCGCGAAGGATCGTGCGCGCGGTGGAGAAGGGCGAGCGGTTCCTCGTGCTCGGCACGCCGGCGAAGCTCCTGCGCCTCGCCCACGCGCTCTTCCCCGGTCCGCTCGTCGGCGTGCTCGCGCGCGCCAACAAGCTCCTCCCGGGCTCCCCGCTCGACGAGAAGGGGGACGCGCGGATGCCGCTCCCGGCGGAGCTGTTCCGGCGCGGCCTCGCGCGCTCGGTCCTCACCGCCCTCGGCGAGCGGGCCGCGCGCAAGTACAACGAGGAGCCGGTGCCGAGCTCGAACGGGTAGGAGCGAGCCTCGACGCCCGTGAACGCTCCCGGGCCCGAGCCCGGGTTCTCCTCGGGCGGGGCGCGGGCGCGTTCACGGGTGATGCTGCGTCGTCTACCTCCCGCCGCCGTCCAGATCCGCCCGCCAGGTCACGCCGGCCGAGACGATCCAGACGTTCGTCTCGTAGCTCCCCGGGAAGGCCTCGGGTCCGGTCGCCTTCAGCTCGTCGAAGTTCGCGTAGAACAGCGCGGCGTTCACCGCGAGGTTCTGGCGGAACCCCCACGAGGCGCCGAGCGAGCCGGCCCAGACGTTCGAGTCGGGGAGCGTGGGCGAGGCGTAGTCGCGGTCGATGCCGGAGATGTCGCGGAGGAGGCCGGCGCGCAGCCGGAGGTTCTCGCGGAGCGCGTACTCGGCGCCGACCCGGAACACGTAGCTGTCGCCGTAGTTGCGCGGGACCTCGATCCGCGCGCCGCGGTCGCCCTCGAAGACGTCGGCCGTGTAGACGGAGTAGTCGATCCAGGTGAAGCCGAACGTGACGAGCCACGGGTCGTTCAGGCGGTACGCCAGCCCGACGTTGAGCACGCTCGGGTAGGTGAGCTCGTGCTCGACGCCCTGATCGACGTTGGGGGTGGGGCTCCCGGGGAGGGTGCCACCGGGGACGACGAACTTGCCGTCGCCCTCGAGGTTCATCTTGCCCTGGTACTTGTAGTCCGCCCCGATGGTGAGCGGGATGGTCGGGAGCGTGTACTCGGCGGAGAGGTCGAACGAGAGCGCGCCGCCGCGGGTGGAGAGCTCGCCGTAGCCCTCGGGGAAGGGCTGGATGCCCTGCTTCAGGTACTCGGTGCCGTAGTAGTAGACGAGGCCGCCGCCGAGCCGGAGGTTCGGGATGAGCTCGTAGCCGGCCGTGAGGTACCCGGCGTAGATCTTCCGGTCCACAGTGATGATCCGGCCGCGGCCCTCCCAGTCGTCCTCCCAGAAGACGTTGCCGCCGCCGGGGACGTTGAACCCGACGCCGACGCCGAAGGGCCGCCCCGCGAGCTCCCAGCCGTACGCGGCGAAGATCGACACGGGGGGCACCGGGCTGAACTTGGTGCTCTCGCTCTGGCCGGCGAGGGGGCCGCTCGACGGTCCGTTCCACTCGGTCCCGAGGAAGAGGCCGGAGAGGGCGACGTTCACGTCCACCCCCTGCACGCGCGAGAGTGCGGCGGGGTTCTGGAAGGCGGCCACGGCGTCGACCTGCGCGGCCACGGCGGACCCGGCCATCGACAGGTCGCGGGGGTTCACGTTGGGTACGTCATAGCCGCTCGCGAGGGCGACGGCGGGGGCGAGGAGCACGGCGAGCATGAGCTTCTTCACGGCGTCACCTCCTCCCGGACGGCAGCGTCGGCCACCACCTCGAAGGTCTGGATGCTCGCGATCTCCTCGTGCGGGAAGGCGAGGTCCACCGCGTCGAAGGCGGGCATGATCGCGGCCGGGGGTCCGGCGAGCCAGCAGCGGCCCGGGTACGGCTCCGTCAACGGGAGCGGCACGCCAGCGCGGCAGGTCGCCTCGTCGGCGACCCGGCTCCACTCGAGCGGGGACGCGTACCCGAGGCGCAGGGTGTTGAGCTGGTTCATCTGCGCCTCGAACTGCGCCTGGAACTCCTCCTCCGTCACGCCTTCCGGCCGAGGCGGCCGGGGAGGCCAGTTCTCCGGCTGGGACAGGTCGCGGTTGGGCGCGATGAGGGCGATGCCTCGATCGGCCTGGAGCGGGACGGAGACGTCCTCGAAGAGCGCGCGGACGCCGTTGGGGCCGCCGCGGACCGCGAAGACGTAGCGCCCCGGCGGCAGGGACGTGAGCGGCCCGGTCTCGCCGACCGGGCGGAGAATGATGTACGCGACGGCGTCCGACGGGCGCACGAGCTGGACCATCGCCACCGGGATCGGCGCCGGGGTCTCGTCGGTCACCCGCACGAGGACGGCCGTGTCCGCGGTGATGGTGTCGGTGTCGATGGCGGTCGGCGCGGCGGAGGCCGCGTACGCGCCGGTCTCCTCGTCGAACGCCTGCGCCCAGACCGGCACGGCGATGCCCGGGAAGGGCGCCCACTCCGCGAACGACTCCGGCCAGCCGCCGTCGTCGATGTAATCGAAGAAGGTCGCGCTCAGACCACCGGCGTAGGGCGCTCCCCGCAGGGCGAGGTCGTTCGGGAGCGGGATGGTGGCGGCGCGGACCCCGGGCTGGCCCCGATCGAAGGCCGCGAGGGCGAGCACGGGCGCGGGATCACGTTGTTCGACGTCCTTGCACCCGGCGGCGGCCAGGACCCCGGCCAGGGCGAGCAGGACGGAGCGGCGGACGAGCATCGGCGGCCTCCTCTGCTGAGTTACTATGGGTGAACTACGACCCGGAAGGGAAGGAACCGCTCCGTCTCTTGTGGTCGGCTGACCGTGAAGTCAAGGCTCGCGCGCGGCAAAACGCTCCTCGCGCCCTCACGGGTCGCTTCAGTCACCATCAGTGACACGCGCGGGTGCCGCGCGCCGGCGACCCCCGGCGGGCGGAACGCCCCTGTTGCGAGCGCACGCCGCGCTGCGCAAGATCGTGCCTGGTCCTCGAATGCCCTCCGGGTTCCCCAGCACAGGCGACCTCACGGCGGCCGGGCCGCCCCGCCCGGGCGCCGCCGAGGGGGCGCGGTGAGCGCAGCGCTCGCGGCGCTCGGGATCCACCGGATCCCCATCCCCATCCCGTTCCCGCAGGCGGGCGGTCCGGTCAACGTCTACCTCGTCGACGACGCCGAGGGCGGCCTCCTCCTCGTGGACACCGGGTACGGCTCCGAGGAGGCCACCGCCGCGCTGGCGGCCGGGTTCGCCGCGGCCGGCAGGCGGTTCGAGGACGTTCGCCGGATCATCGTGACCCACGGTCACGTCGATCACTTCGGCGGCGCGCGCTTCGTCCTCGAGCGGCTCGGGCGCGACCTGCCGGTCGAGGCGCACGCGGCGGACCTCCCGAAGATGGTCGAGGGCGGCCCGCGCTGGCGGGACCTCGCGCCGGTGTACGGCGCGCACCTCGTCCGGCTGGGCGTGCCCGTGGACCTCCTCGCGGCGATCGCCGGCGAGGGGGAGAAGGGGTTCCGCTCGCGCCGGATCCCCGACGTCCGGCCGCTCGAGCCCGGGACGCGGATCCACACGCGCCACCTCGAGCTCGAGGTGCTCCACATGCCGGGCCACACCCCGGGCCTCGTCTGCCTCCTCGACCGGGCGCGCGGGATCCTCTTCTCGAACGATCACCTGCTCGAGCGGATCTCGCCCAACCCGCTCATGGAGCTCGGGCCCGACGGAGAGGACGGCTTCTTCCGCCCGCTGCTCGCGTACCTCGAGAGCGCGGCGCGCACGCGCGCCCTGGAGCTGACGGCGGTCCTGCCCGGCCACGGGCCGCCCTTCGGCGGCCACCGCGCGGTGATCGACACGCTCGTCGGGTTCTACGCGCGCCGGCAGACGCGGCTCCTCGAGCTGCTCGGGGACGGGGCGCGGACTCCGTTCGAGCTCGCGGGCCTCCTCTTCCGGGCGGCGCGGCCCGGCGACACCTTCCTGGTCCTGTCCGAGGTCATGGCCAACCTCGAGGTGCTGGCGGCCCGCGGGGCGATCGTGCGCGAGGAGCGGGATGGGCTGCGGAGGTACGCGCGCAGCTCGGCTACACTCCCCGCTCCGTGAGCCCCGGGGCCGGCACCGCCGGAATTCCCGGGCGGCCGGGAGGTTACTCGAGACATGCGCACCCTTCGCCCGGCCGGCTTCGTCGCCCTGGCCTCCGCGCTCGCCCTGGCGGCCTGCCGCACGGTCCCTCCGCCGCCGCCGCCCGAGGCGGCGAAGACCGCGGAGCGGGCGCTCGTGGAGCTCGCGCCGGAGGCGTTCCCCGCCTTCGCCGACGATCTCGAGTACGGGAGCCTCGACCTCGCGCTGGACCGCTCGCTCGCCGTGCTCGCGCGCCTCGCGGCGGCGGATCCGGGGCGGCGGCTCGCGTTCGGCAAGGAGCAGGTGCCGATCCAGAAGGTGCAGGCGACGCTCGTCCGGTTCCGCGAGATCGTCCTCGCCCGGCCCTCCCCGGCGGCGCTCCAAGAGGCGCTCCGGCGCGAGTTCCGGGTCTTCCGCTCGGTCGGCGACGGCCGCGGGAACGTCCTCTTCACCGGGTACTACCTGCCGGAGCTCCGGGGCTCGCTGGTCCGCGAGGGGCCCTACCAGGTGCCGCTCCACCGCGCCCCCGACGACCTCGTCCACGTTCGCGCGAAGGACTTCCCGCAGCTCGCGGGCGACCTCGTCGGCAAGGTGGTCGGCGGCCGGCTCGTGCCCTACCCGACGCGCGCCGAGATCGCGGGCGGGGCGATCGCCGGCCTGGGCGCGGAGCTCTGCTTCGTGGACTCGGCGGTGGACGCCTTCTTCCTCGAGATCCAGGGGAGCGGGATCGTGCGGCTCCCCGACGGCACGAGCCGGGTCGTGACCTACGCGGGCAAGAACGGGCAGCGGTACGAGGCCATCGGCGCGGAGCTCGTGCGGCGGGGCGCGATCGCGGTCGAGCAGGTGTCGATGCAGGCGATCCGCGCCTGGCTCCGCGAGAACCCGCACGCGCAGTCGGACCTCCTCGCGCGCAACCCCTCGTACGTCTTCTTCCGCTTCGCCGACGCGGCGCAGGGCTCGCTCGGCGTGCCCGTCACGCCCGACCGGACCGTCGCCGCCGACGCGCGCGTCTTCCCGAAGGGCGCGCTCGCGTTCGTCGAGACGGAGCGCCCGGTGGACGCGACCGGCACGGTGATGCGGCCGTTCTCGCGGTTCGTGCTGGATCAGGACGCCGGCGGCGCCATCCGGACCTCGGCCCGGATCGACGTCTTCTTCGGCAGCGGCGCCTACGCGGAGAACGCCGCGGGGCGGATGAAGCAGGGGGGCCGCCTGTACTACCTGCTGCTCAGGTGAGCACCGCGGATGGGCTTCGGGCTACAGACTCCAGGCTACAGGAAAGGCTCCGGCGCAGCTCCTGGAGCCTGGAGCCCGTAGCCTTTCACACCGTCGGTTTTTCCAGCAACGGCCTCCACGCCCGCGCGGCGTCGGTGTCCGGCGCGCCGACGGTGAGGTACTTCCGGCCGAGGAGCGAGAAGAGCGCGTTCTGCGCCTCCCGCCACGCGTCGCCGAAGTGGGTCCGCAGGTCGGCGACGAGCTTGCCCTCGCCCACGACGCGGAGCACGTCGCGCTCCGGGGCGGTGAGGAGTGGCTCGACCGCGGGCGGGGGGAGCGGCGCGACGGTCCCGTCCGCCGGGATGCGATCGGGCGCGCGGCCGTAGGTGTCGAGGCCGGGGTACGCCGCGGCGAGCCGCTCGAAGAAGCGGGCCGCGAGGGTGACGCTCGCGTCGTCGAAGGCGATGCCGCTCCGCCACGGCGCCTCGGTGCTCGACCAGGCGACGCGGCCGGAGAGCTGGAAGGGCCCCGGCACCCGCTCGTTCACCAGCTCGAGGAAGAGGCGCGAGCCGGGCTCGAGCCGGAGCGGCGCCGAGACCTGGCAACCCTTCGGGCCGTAGTCGCACGTCGGCCCCGCCCAGTAGCCCCCTTCGCGCAGCGCGACGCGCGCCTCGCAGCGCACGGGGGCGCGCGGGGACCGCCGGGGGTTCTCGATGAATTCGGGCATGGCCGGAAATCTACCCGACGTCCGGCCGCGTCAGGAATGGGTCCACCCGACCCCGAGGCCGAAGGGTCGGGTGGAAGAGGACCGCCGATATCGCCCTACACCTGCGGTGCGGCGCTGGTGTTGCCGGTGCTCGCCTCGTGGGCCTCCTCGAGGCCGTCCGTCAGCGGCTCGGGCGGCTCGTTGGTGATGCCGAGGCGCTCCATGACGAAGATGACGAGGCTCAGCACCATCCCGACCAGCGTCGCGAGCACCATGCCCTTCAGCTGGGCCTTGCCGATGGGGATCACGACGTTGGGCGCGATGCCGACCACGAGGACGACGGCGGAGAGCATGAGGTTGCGGCTCTTGGAGTAATCGACCCGCGCCTCGATGAGCATCCGGAGGCCGGAGGCGGCGATGACGCCGAAGAGCATCATCGAGATGCCGCCGATGACGGGCACGGGCAGCGTGGCGATCGCGCCGCGCACCTGGCCGAAGAAGGCGAGCGCGATCGAGATCACCGCTGCGCCGCCGATCACCCAGACCGAGTAGACCTTGGTGATCGCCATGACGCCCATGTTCTCGCCGTAGGTCGTCGTCGGGCAGGAGCCCGTGAACCCGGAGAGCGTCGTGGAGAGGCCGTCGCCGAGCAGCGAGTTGTGGAGGCCGGGGTTCTTGAGGAGGTTCCTCCCCACGATGTTGCTCGTGACGAAGAGGTGGCCGATGTGCTCGGAGATGACCACCAGGGCGGCGGGCAGAACGATCAGGATCGAGGCCCAGTCGAACTCGGGCATGACGGGCTTGGGGAAGGTGAGGAAGCTCGCGTTCTGGACCGCCTTGAAGTCCACCGCCCCGAGGCCCACCGCGAGGACGTACCCGGCCAGCACGCCGATCAGCACGGGGATGGCGGCGAGGAAGCGCCGGAACACGATCGAGCCGACGATCACGACGCCCAGCGTGAAGAGGGAGATGAGCGTCGCCTGCCCGCTCGGTTCCAGGGCATTGGTGACCGGGTTCCTCACGTAAAAGGACATCTCGGTCGCCACGTGCGCGAGCTCGAGGCCGATGAGGGCGACGATGGGGCCCATCGCCGCCGGCGGGAGCACGACCGAGATCCATTTCCGGCCGGCGAAGCGGATGATGAGCGAGACCAGGATGAAGGCCAGGCCGGCCACGACGAACCCGCCCGCGGCGCGCGCGAAGCTGACGTGCGGGTCCACGCCCTGGGCAGCGAGGAGGCTGAAGGTCGGCGAGAGGAAGGCGAACGAGGAACCCAGGAACGCCGGCGCCTTGCCCCGGCAGACGAACAGGTAGATGAGCGTCCCGATCCCGTTCATGAGGAGCACCAGGGCCGGATCGATCACCTGGGTGCCCGCGGCTCCGTTGAACAGGATCGGGACGAGGATCGACGCCCCGAACATCGCGAACAGGTGCTGCAGCGAGAGGGGAATGCCCTGCAGCAGCGGGACCTTCTCCTCCACGTCGATCACTCGTCTCGTCGTCGTCATGCCCGGCCCTCCTCTGGGCGCCCCGAGGCGCGTTCGCATCATCGCGGCCCGCGATCGTCCCGGTTGCACCCATCGTGAAGGGGGCACGGGGAGGGACGAGCGCGGGCAGCCGGGGGCGCATCATGCCCATCTGGGCTGACACCCGCCAGAGGCATGGAGCCGGGCGGCGGTACGGTGGGGAAATCAGAAGTCCCGGAGCGGTGCGTCATGCCCCATCGGGAACGGGTCCGCCGCCGTTCGACCGCCGCCCGTGGCGCCGTTCCGGGGGGCGGCGGGCAGACGCGCGGCGATCGTCTCGCCGGGGGGCTGCGACCGGCCGAGCCCGGTGAGCGCGAAGCCGCGGACCATGGCGGCGAGCTCCTCCGACTGCCCCGACAGCTCGCCCGCAGCGCTCGAGGACTCCTCCGCGCTCGCCGCGTTCTGCTGCGTGATCTTCTCCATCTCGGAGAGCGCCGCCGTCACCTGGTCGACGCCGCAGGCCTGCTCCCGCGCTGCCTGCGAGATCTCCGAGACGATGTCGGACACCTCGCCGACGCCGGCGAGGATCTCGGCGAGCTTTCCGGAGACCTGCTTGCTCGCGAGCTCGCCCGCGCCGGTCTCCTTGACCGACTGGCGGATGAGGTCCTCGGTCTTGGTGGCCGCCTCCTTGGCGCGGCGCGCGAGCGAACGGACCTCCTCGGCCACGACCGCGAACCCGCGGCCGGCCTCGCCCGCCCGCGCCGCCTCGACCGCGGCGTTGAGGGCGAGCAGGTTGGTCTGGAACGCGATGTCGTTGATGTCCCGGATGATCTGGGCGGTGCCCTCGGCCGAGGTGCGGATCTTGGCCATGGCCGCGTTCATGTGCTCGACGGCCTCGGCGCCGTCGCGCGCCGCGGCGCGCGCGGTCTGCGCGAGCGCGTTCGCCTGCTGGCTCGAGTCGGAGGCCTGCTTCGCGATCGAGGAGACGGACTCGATCGTGGAGGTCGTCTCCTCGAGGCTCGAGGCCTGCTCGCTCGCGCCGGTTGCGACCGCCTGGGACGACGCGGCGATCTGCGAGGACGCGGAGGAGACCTGCGCCGCCGCCTCCGCCACCTGCGACAGCGCCTCGTCGAGCGCCTCGGCGGTGGCGTTGAGGGCGCTCTTCATCTGCGCGTGGCCGCCGAGGTACTGGCCGGTCATGCGCGCCCGGAGGTCCCGGGCCGCTAGGCGGCCGAGCACCTGGGTCGCCTCCTGCGTCGGCGCGAGCAGGGCCGCGAGCGTCGCGTTCACGCCCTCGAGGAGGCGGCGGGACTCGTGCTGGTGCCGGCCGGGCTCGGCCCGCGCGCCGAGGTCGCCGGCGGCGAGCCGATCGAGGACCGCGGCCACCTCGCGCATCGGGGCGACGAGCGCGTCCAGGGCGTCGTTCACGCCCTGGACGATCGCGCGGAAGTCGCCGGGCTGGCGGCGCGCGTCGGCGCGCACGTCGAGGCGGCCCTCGACCGCCGCCTGCGCGAGGGTCGCCGCGTCGCCCGCGAGCGCGCGCAGGTTGGCGCGGACCTGCTCCGCCACCTCGTTGGTGACCCGGCGCTTCCCGGGGAACGTCTCGAGGGAGACCGAGAAGTCGCCGCGCCCGAAGCCGGCGAAGGCGGCGAGCGCCTTGCGCGTCACCGAGACGTTCGCGGCGATCATCTCGTTCACGCCGCGGGCCATGGTCTGGTAGTCGCCCGGGAAGCGGGCCTCGTCGATGACGGCGTCGACCTCGCCGCGGTCGTGCTCCGCGCTGACGCGGTCGACCTCGGCGATGAGCCCGTTGAGGTTCGCGCGCACCTGCTCGACCGTGTCGTTGATGAACCGCTTCCCGCCGGGGAGCGGCTCGAGGACGGCGTCGAAGTTGCCGCGGCCGAACTCGGCGAAGATGCCCATCGCCCGCCGCTCGAGGTCGACGTGGGCGCCGACCATGCGGTTCACGCCCTCGGCCATGCGCCGGTACTCGCCGGAGAACGGGGCCTCGTCGATGGCCGCGTCGATGTCGCCCCGCTCGTGCGCGGCGCTCATCCGGTTCATCTGATCCACGAACCCGCGCAGCGACGCGACGACCGAGTTGAAGCTGTCGCGGAGCCGGTTCAGGTCCTCGCCTCCGACCTCGGTCACGGGCTCGGGCAGCTCGCCCGCCGCGAGCCGCTCGAGCCGCCCCGAGATGCCCGCGAACACGCCCGCGACGGAGCGGGAGAGGGCGACGCCGAGGGCGAGCACGACCGCCACCACGGCGAGGAAGGCGAGGGTGAGCCCGATCGCGGCGCGCCGCTCGAACGTGCGCGTCGCCTGGCCGTCCTGCTCCATCCGCTCCCGGAGCGCGCCGAGGAGCTTGCGGACGAAAGGCTCCGTCCGCCGGTACGTCGGGTCGTGCGCCAGGACGGCCGCGGTGACCGTGTCGTTGGCGTCCTTGCGGTAGCCGGTGCCGGGCGGGCTCTCGTCGCGGGCGCGCTCGGCCGCGAGCGCCGCCTCGGCGGCGCGCCGCCACTCGGACCACGGGCCCTGCAGGTCCGCGAAGGCCTCCGCCATCTCGGGCGTCTTGTCGTACGCCTCGAACGCCTTCCAGGCGGCGTCCATGCGCGCGAAGGCGGCCGCCGCCTCCTCGTTGAGCCGGCTGCGGTACTCGTCCGGGAGCCGGTCGGAGGCGAGGCCGAGCAGGGCGCGCGCGGCGTCGGTCTGCGCCCCACGTCGCCTCGCCCGCGCACGGCGGAGCGCAGGAAGGCAAACGAACGAGGCACCTTCGGGGGTGCCCGCGAAACGTTCGTTCCACGGCGTGTATGGGGCGCCGGGGACCCTGGGGCGGCGCGCGTACACCCCTGCGCGATCGTGGTGTCGGTCGCACGATGTACAAGGGTCCGGAACATGCGCCGGCCGCTCGTCGAGCTCCACCGCGGTGGGCTCCGCGTCGTCAACTCCGCCCTCCACATGGACGCCACCCGGCGCGTCCCGTGCGGCTTCGTCTCGCACGCGCACGGCGATCACATCGCGCGCCACGAGCGGACCATCGCGACGGCGGCGACGCTCGCCCTCGTGCGGCACCGGCTCGGGACCCCGAAGCGCGCGCGCGCCGAGCAGCTCCCCGCCGCGCACCGCAGCCCCTTCGGCCTCGGCGAGCTCACGCTCGAGCTCTACCCCGCCGGTCACGTCCTCGGGTCCGCGCAGCTCCGCGTGACGCGCGACGGCGTCACGCTGGGCTACACCGGCGATCTCTGCACCGAGCCGACGGAGGCGGCCGAGCCCGCCCAGGTGATGCCGTGCGACGTGCTCGTCCTCGAGTCCACGTTCGGGCTGCCGCGCTACGTCTTCCCGCCCAAGGCCGAGGTCCTCGCCGCGGTGCGACGGTTCGTGGACGACGCGCTCACCGACGGCGTCACCCCGGTGCTGCTCGCGTACGCGCTCGGGAAGGCGCAGGAGATCCTGAAGCACCTCGGCGAGCGCGGATACCGCTGCCTGGCGCACCCGACCGTCCACGGCGTGAACGAGGTGTACGAGGCGCTCGGGACGAAGCTCCCCAACGTCCGGCCGCTCGGGCCGGAGGGCGCGGGGGCGGGTGAGGTGGTCGTCTGCCCACCTCACCTCGCCCGCAGCACCGCCATGCGCGGGGTGCGCAACCGGCGCACCGCGATCCTCACCGGGTGGGCGCTCGACGGCGCCGCCGCGCACCGCGGCGTCGACGCCGCCTTCCCGCTCTCGGATCACGCGGACTTCCCCTCGCTCGTCGCGTACGCCAAGGCCACGGGAGCGGGGCGGATCTACACGGTGCACGGGCAGGCGGACGCCTTCGCGCGCGCGCTCCGCCGCGAGGGGCTGCGGGCCGAGCCGCTCCGGGAGCAGCTCCAGCTCGAGCTCCTGTAGCGTTTCAGCCGGGCGCGATGCGGCGCAAGGATCCGTTTCGCGCCGGCGGCTGCCGGGCGTACAATCCCCGGCCATGCACAACTTCGACCTCCACAACCCCACGCACCTCGTCTTCGGCAAGGGGACGATCGCCAAGCTCGCGAAGCTCGTCCCCGCGGACGCGCGCGTGCTCCTCACCAGCGGCGGCGGCTCGATCAGGAAGAACGGCGTCCGGGACCAGGTGCTGAAGGCGCTCGGGTCCCGCACCGTCCGCGAGTTCGAGGGCATCGAGCCCAACCCCGAGTACGAGACGCTCATGAAGGCGGTCGAGGTCGTGCGCAAGGAGAGGATCGACTTCCTCCTCTCCGTCGGCGGCGGCTCGGTGCTCGACGGGACCAAGTTCATCGCCGCCGCGGCGCGCTGGCCGGCGGGCAAGGATCCCTGGGCGATGATCCAGGACCACGGCGCGACCGTGAAGGACGCGGTGCCGATCGGCGCCGTCCTCACGCTGCCCGCCACCGGCTCGGAGGCGAACCCGACCGCGGTCATCTCCCGCCGGTCGATCGGCGAGAAGGACCACTTCGGCGCGTCCTGCTGCTACCCGGTCTTCTCGATCCTCGACCCCGTCACGACCTTCAGCCTCCCGAGGAACCAGATCGTGAACGGCATCGTCGACACGTACGTGCACGTGATGGAGCAGTACGCGACCACGCTCAACGCAGTGCCGCTCCAGGACCGGCAGGCGGAGGGCATCCTGCTCACGCTCGTCGAGCACGCCGGGAAGATCCTGGCCGACCCGCCCGACTACGACGCCCGCGCCACGTACATGTGGTGCGCGACGCAGGCGCTCAACGGCACGATCGGCTCCGGCGTCGACCACGACTGGGCGACGCACATGATCGGCCACGAGCTCACCGCGCTGCACGGCCTCGACCACGGCGTGACCCTCGCGATCATCCTCCCCGCCGCGCTCCGCGAGCGGATCGAGGCGAAGCGCGCGAAGCTCACCCATTACGGCAAGCGCGTCTTCGGCGTCGAGACCGCGGAGGCCGCGATCGACCGGACCGAGGCCTTCTTCCGCGACCTCGGGATGAAGACGCGCCTCTCCGAGCACGGCATCGACGCGAAGAAGCTCGCCGCCGAGGTGGAGCGCCGGCTCACCGCGAAGAACGCGAAGGGCGGCGAGCGCGGCGACGTGGACGGGAAGATGGCGGGGAGGATCGTGCTGGCGCGGGCGTGAGCGGCGCCCGACGCACGGCGCTCGGCGAGGGGCTCGCCAGGTTCTCGGCCTGGCTCGACGCGTTCGCGCCGCGGCATCGCGCGCTGCGCACGCCGGTGTACCTCGAGCCGGACGCCCCCGCCGCCATGCGCGCGCTGTGGGAGGTCGTCGGGTTCAGCGACGCGATGCTCCCCGGGATCTCCGGCGACGAGACCCGGCCGGAGCGGTGCTTCGCCGACCCCGCGACCGAGAAGGTGATCCGCTCGTGGTTCGCCGATCCGCGCGTCCGCGAGCGGTGGGGCGTCACCTCCGCCGCGAAGGGGATGGAGGCCGTGCGGGCGAAGCTGCCGGCGCGGACGCGCTGGCTGCGCGCGGTGTCTCGCTGGGCCTTCTTCACCGACGAGACCTCGGGCGCCGACGACCCGCCCGTGCTGGAGCTGGACAGCAGCGGGGTCGTGCGGCCGAGCTGGCCGAGCTACGTGGAGATGGTCCTGTGGCAGGCGTGCACCAACGTGGCCGAGCTCCGCGCCGCCGTCGTCGCCGGACCCGTCCCCGCGTCGGCGCGAGAGCTCGATCCGCCCTTCGCTCCGGCGCTCGCACGCTGCTGGCCGCTCGGCGAGGGCGTGTGGGCGCTCGGGGCTTGCCCGGCGTTCCAGGACGGCGCGCCTCCGAAGCTCGAGGCGGAGTGGAGCGCTCTCTACCAATCGCCGGCGCACTACTTCCGTCACGTCATGGCGCTGCCGCAGGAGGAGCTCCGCCGCCACTTCGTGAACGCGTACGGCATGCACTACCTCGCCGTGAACGACGGGAAGCTCCTCGACCCGGAGCGCCCCTCCGTGCCCGGGTTCCGGAGCTACACCCGCGCGTCCGGGGCCCACGGCGACCGCACGCTTCATCGCGGGCTCGCGGAGGTGGACGGTCTGCGGCTCTGGATGGAGAAGCGGAGCGGCACGCGCGCCACGTTCGTCTACGCCGAGCCGGAGCAGTTCGCCGCGGTGAAGGCGCTGCTCGCGCGAGAGCGGCTCGAGGTCTACGAGCAGCTGCGGCCGCGGCGCTACCGGTTCACCGTGGCGCCGAGGGCCGCGCAGCTCGCCGCCGTCCGGAAGCTGCACGACCGGGCCCGGGCTGCCGCCGGGCTGAGAGGGCCCTGAAGGACGGACGTGGATCGACACGAGCGGAGCTCGCTGCGCAGTCGAAGCGGCTGCCCAGAGCGCCCGCGCCATCCAATGCCTGTGGGCGCCGAGCATCTCCGGTCGGCGAGCCCGGCGGGCCCGGACGGCCGCCCACGGCAACGCGCCCAAGGCGAGGCGTACGGCAAAGCACGCGCACATCGACGACGCACGCAGCACGAACGGACGCTACGGACCGGCCCTGGGCACGACGGGCACGGAACGAGCCCGCGGCGCGAGGGCACGAACGATGATGCGCTTCGACGCCCGTGCTAAGAGTCCCCCGTGATCCAGCTCACGGTCTCGGCAGACGCGGCAGGGCAGCGGCTCGACAAGCTCGTCCGGAAGGCCCTCCGGGACGTCCCGCTCTCGCACGTGTACAAGATGTTCCGCACGCGGAAGGTGCGGGTGAACGGCGCGCGCGGGAAGGCCGAGCAGCTCGTGGCCGAGGGCGACGTCGTCGTCATCCGCGGCGACGAGGAGCGGCTCCTCGCGAAGCCCACGCCCGCCGGGCCGGGCGGCGGGCGGCCGGCGGTCACGTTCGGCGTGCTGTACGAGGACGCCGACGTGCTCGCCGTCGACAAGCCCGCCGGGCTCGCCGCGCACCCCGGGACCGGGATCGAGGGGGCGACGCTCGTCGAGATGGCGCGGGCGTATCTGAAGACCCCCGAGCTCCCGCCGACCGAGTTCCGCCCCTCGCCCGCGCACCGGCTCGACCGCGAGACCTCGGGCGTCGTGATCGTCGCGAAGCACCGGAAGGCGATGGTCCGGCTCACCGAGATCTTCACCGAAGGCGAAGGGGTGCAGAAGACGTACCTCGCCCTCGTGAAGGGGAAGATGCCGCGCGACGCCGGGACGATCGACCTCCCGCTCGCCGAGCACGAGCAGACCGCGCGCTCGAAGGCGGCGCGCGGGGTGAACTTCCAGGCGGCCGTGACGCGCTGGAAGGTGCTCTCCTCCACGAAGGAGGTCTCGCTCCTCTCCGTCGCGATCGAGACCGGCCGGACGCATCAGATCCGCCGCCACCTCGAGGCCGTGGGCCACCCCGTCGCGGGCGACCGGCGCTACGGCGACTTCGCTTGGAACCGGCTCGCGAAGACGCGCTGGGGGCTCCGCCGCATGGGGCTCCACGCGTGGAGGCTCACCCTTCCCCACCCCGCCACCGGGGCGCCCCTGCGGCTCGAGGCGCCGCTGCCCGCCGAGCTCGAGGAGGTGCTCTCGCGGGCGAACCTGCACCTGCCGCCCGGCGCCGCCGCCGCGCCGCGACCGTCCGGCCCGCCGAGGGGTTGACCCGGAGCGCCTTCGCGCACAGCGAAGGGGGCCAAACCCCACCGCCGGGTTTCGCATTTCCGTGCGCTCGTTTAGATTGCCCAGCCCATGGACCGCACCCAGTCCCACGCGCCCGCCGGCGGCGCTCCCGGGGACGACGTCCCGACGCGGATGGTGCTCACCGGCCTGCCCCGCCGGCGCTCGCTCGGCCGCCGGGCGCTCCGCTGGGGCCTGTTCGCCCTCGTCGCGCTCGTGAACCTCGCCGCCGCCGCGCTCGTGGGCGGGTACTTCTACTTCGCGCGCGGGCTCCCGGAGATCCCGACGCTCGAGCAGTATCGGCCGCCGATCGTCACCGAGATGGTCTCCGCCGACGGGCAGCTCTCCGGCGAGTTCTTCCGCGAGCGGCGCAAGGTGGTCCCGTACGAGCGCATCCCGAAGCAGCTCGTCCAGGCGTTCGTCGCCTCCGAGGACCAGAACTTCTTCGACCACGGCGGCATCGACCTCAAGGGGACGCTCCGCGCCGCGCTCAACACCTACGTCCTCCGCAAGAACGTCCAGGGCGGCTCGACCATCACCCAGCAGACGGCCAAGTCGATCCTCATCAGCGCCGAGGGGTTCGCGAAGGGGACGCAGCGGAGCCTCGCGCGGAAGATCCGCGAGCTCATCCTCGCGCGGCGCCTCGAGCGCGCCTTCACGAAGGAGCAGATCCTCTGGCTGTACATGAACGGCGTCTACCTCGGGCACCACTCGTACGGCGTCCAGGCCGCCGCGGAGAACTACTACCGCAAGAACGTCGCGGACCTCTCGCTCGCCGAGGCCGCGCTCATCGCCGGGCTGCCCCAGGCCCCGTCGCGCTACTCGCCGTTCCGGCGGACCGAGAGCGGCGAGGCCGTCGAGGGCGCCGAGGGGCCGGCCAAGGCGCGGCGCCGGTACGTGCTCCGCCGCATGCGCGAGGAGGGGATGATCACGCGCGACGAGGAGCAGGCCGCGAACGCAGCCGAGATCCGCGTCTTCGGCGTCGACGACGTCTTCCGCGAGACCGCGCCCTTCTACGTCGAGCACGCGCGCCGGCACGTCGTGGAGCGGTACGGGAACGAGCGGCTCCTCCAGGACGGTCTCCGGGTCGAGCTCGCGATGGACCTCGAGAAGCAGCGGGCGGCGCAGGCCGCCATGCTGAAGGGGCTCCAGGAGGTCGATCACCGTCAGGGCTACTGGGGGCCCGTGGCGCACGTCGAAGGCGACGAGGCGGCGAAGCTCCACGCGCAGCTCGCCCGGGCGTGGCCGAAGGGCGAGATCGCGATCGGCCAGTACTGCGTCGGCGTCGTCAGCCGGGTGGACGACAAGGCCGCGGTGGCCGAGGTGCAGGTGGGCGAGAACCAGGGGCTCCTGCCCGTCTCCGGCCTGCGCTGGGCGCGAAAGCCCAACCCCGAGGTCAATTACCAGGAAGCGCTGGTCTCGCGCGTCTCCTCCGCCCTGACGGCGGGCGACGTGGTGGTGCTGCGCCGGGTGGAGCGGAAGGAGCTCGTGGCGCGCGAGCTGGTCCTCGCGATCGGCCGGTCGAAGGACGTGCCCGAGGGCCCGCTCCTCTTCACGCTCGAGCAGGAGCCGAAGCTCCAGGGCGCGCTCGTCTCGGTCGATCCGTGGACGTCGTACGTGGCGGCGATGGTCGGCGGGTACGACTTCGACGCGTCCGAGTTCAACCGCGCGTTCCAGTCGTGCCGGCAGCCCGGCTCGGCCTTCAAGCCGGTGGTCTACTCCGCCGCGGTGGAGAAGCTCGACTTCACCCCCGCGACCATCCTCACCGACGCGCCCCTCGTCTACCGCGGCACCGACGACTCCTGGAAGCCGCAGAACTACGGCCAGGACTTCAAGGGCGACGTCACCGTCCGGACCGCGCTCGTGCAGTCGATGAACATCCCCGCGGTGAAGACGTACGAGGCGCTCGCGAACAAGCTCGGCTACCCGGTGCTCGCCGACTGGGCGAAGGAGCTCGGCCTCACGACCCCCGTGAAGCTCGAGCTCGGGAGCGCGCTCGGCTCGTCCTGCGTGCACCTGTGGGAGCTCACCAACGTGTACGCGATCTTCGCGCGCTACGGCGAGCGGCGGCCGTCCACGTTCGTGAAGCGCGTCCTCGATCGCGACGGCCGCGTCCTCGAGGACCACACCGACTACCGCGATCCGTGGGTGCCGCTCACGGCGCGGCTCGCCGGCGGCGTCGCGGAGGCGTCGCGGCCGCGCCAGCAGGTCATGGACGAGCGGAGCGCCTACATCCTCGTCCACCTCATGCAGGAGGTCGCGAGCGTGGGCACCGGTGCCCGCGCCGCGCGGCTGGGCAAGCCGGCCGCCGGGAAGACCGGGACCACCAACGACTCCTTCGACACCTGGTTCCTCGGGTTCACCCACGACCTCGCGACCGGGGTCTGGCTGGGCTTCGACAAGAACGAGCAGCCGCTCGGGCGGTACGAGACCGGCGGCCACGCCTCGTTGCCGATCTGGCTCGACTACATGTCGGTGGCGCTGCAGGACCGGCCCCAGCCGGCGTTCGAGCCGCCCGCGGGCGTGGTGATGGTCCGGATCGACCCCGAGACCGGCAAGGCCGTCCCCGAGAACGAGCGCGGCGTGCTCGAGCCGTTCAAGCAGGGCACGGAGCCGAGCCTCACCGCGGCCGAGCAGAAGCAGGTGCAGGTGGAGGATCTCTTCCAGCAACCGTGAGGGCGGGGCCGGGTCATCTGCGCCTCGGGCTCGTTCACGGGGAGAGGTAGGCGGGCGGATCCTTGATCTCGGGTTCGACCGGCGGGTACCATTTCACGAAGCGCCCGGAGTCCCGGCGCTTTTCGCCGCCAGGTGCCCATGCCCAAGAGAATCGTCGCCAAGCTCGGAGTGAAGACGAGCCTCGTCGCCGCCGCGGGCGCGATCCTCGCGCTGTACATGGCCGTCGCATGGCTGGTCCTCGGCAACCTCGTGCAGCGGGGCGACGTCCTCGCGAAGCTCCTCGTCACGATGCTCGCCTGCGGGGCGACGCTGGTCGTGGCGGTCTACTGGCTGGTCTCGCGGTTCGTGCTCCACCCGATCGACGAGATGAGCGAGGTGGCCCGGCGGGTGTCCGACTGCGACCTCACCGCCCGCGCGGAGAAGCCGAGCGAGGACGAGCTCGGGACGCTCGCCGTCTCGCTCAACCGCATCGGCGAGAACCTCGCCGCGACGCTCGCCCGCGTGCAGAACGTGACCGGGGGCGTGGGCACCGTGATCGAGCGGATCTCGAGGACCGGCTCGTCCGTCTCCTCCGGCGTCGGGACGGTCTCGGCGCGCGTGCTCGACACCTCGGCGTCGATGGGCGACATGATCTCGAGCCTCAAGGGGATCGCCGACAACGTCGAGGTCCTCGCCCAGAGCGCCGAGGAGTCCTCCTCCTCGATCCTCCAGATGGCGGCCACCAACGACGAGGTGGCCGAGAACATCCAGGCGCTCGCCGCGAGCGTCGAGGAGACCACCGCCGCCATCGAGGAGATGACCTACTCGATCAAGGAGGTGGCGAAGAACATCGAGGAGCTCTCGGCCACGACCGAGGAGACGAGCTCGTCGATGAACGAGATGGACGTCTCCATCTCGCAGGTCGAGTCGAACGCGAACGAGACCGCGAAGCTCTCCGAGCAGGCCCAGCGCGACGCGGAGATGGGCGCCGAGGCGCTCTCCCGCACCCTCGCCGGCATCGACAAGATCAAGGAGTCGTCGCGCGAGGCGGCGAGCGTCATCGAGGCGCTCGGGAAGAAGATCGCCGCCATCGGCAACATCCTGAACGTCATCGACGACGTCGCCGAGCAGACGAACCTCCTCGCGCTCAACGCCGCCATCCTCGCCGCCCAGTCGGGCGAGCACGGCAAGGGGTTCGCGGTCGTCGCCGACGAGATCAAGGACCTCGCCGAGCGGACCGGCGCGTCGACGAAGGAGATCGCCGACCTCATCCGCGCCGTGCAGGAGTCGTCGAAGCAGGCGGTCAGCTCGATGGACCGCGGCGTCCGGAACGTCGAGGAGGGCGTGCGCCTCGGCCAGGAGGCGGAGACGGCGCTCAAGAAGATCCAGGAGTCCTCGCAGAAGTCGACGCACATGGTGAAGGCGATCGCCCGCGCCACGATCGAGCAGGCGCGCGGGTCGAAGCAGGTGACCGTCGCCATCAACCGGATCGCGGAGACGGTCCAGCAGATCGCGACCGCCACCGCCGAGCAGGCCCGCGGCTCCGAGCAGATCATGAAGAGCGCGGAGAAGATGAAGGCGATCACCAAGCACGTCGAGCGCTCGGCGCAGGAGCAGTCGCGCGGGTCGAAGCAGATCACCCGGGCGATCGAGTCGATCTCGGAGATGGTCCATCACCTGAACCGCGCGCAGAAGGAGCAGACGAAGGGCTCCGAGCAGGTGATGACGGCGGTGGTGCAGATCAAGCAGGTCGCCGAGGCGCAGACGCACTCGGTCCGCGACCTCGAGGCCGCGATCGCCGAGCTCGCGAACCAGGCCGACACGCTGCGCGGCGAGGTGCGGCGGTTCAAGATCTGAGAAGCAACGCTACAGGCTTCGGACTCCAGGCTTCAGCGAGAGCGCCGCGAGCGTCCTGGAGCCTGGAGCCCGCAGCCTGAAGCCCTCTCAGAACCTGGGCTCGGCCCCGATCCCGCCCGTCCGCGCGAGCACGTCCGCGAGCGCGAGCAGGTCGCGCCACTCGGCGGGCGCCAGCGGGACGACCGACAGCCGCCCCTGTCGCAGGAGCACCGAGCCCTCGAAGGCCGGCTCGAGCTTGAGCTGCTCGAGCGGCACCGGAGCCGGCAGCGGCTCGAGCGCGCGGACGTCCACGCACACCTGCGCGCCGTCTCCGGTCGGGTCCGGGTACGCCGTCCGGACGACCTCGACGATGCCCACCGCCCGCTTCTCGCCCGAGTGGTACAGGACCGCCCGGTCTCCCTTCCGCATCGAGGCGAGGTTCCGCTGCGCTTGGGGGTTCGCCACGCCCGTCCAGGCCGTCTTCCCGTCGCGGACGAGGTCGTCCCAGGAGTAGGACGACGGCTCGGTCTTGAGCAGCCAGTAGGCCATCCAGCACGACCTTAGGGGCCCCGCCCCTGGCCCGCAACTCGACGCCCCGGGGGGCAGCGGCGGCGGGGGCGTGTTATAGGTGCGCCGTGTTCGGGCTCTCCATGACCGAGCTGGTGATCATCGCCGTCTTGGCGCTGCTCCTGCTCGGCGCGGACAACCTCCCGCAGGCGGCCCGGACGGT
This sequence comes from Anaeromyxobacter sp., assembly GCA_035627135.1. GTDB lineage: Bacteria > Myxococcota > Myxococcia > Myxococcales > Anaeromyxobacteraceae > Anaeromyxobacter. The sequence continues at coordinate 21,584 of DASPMI010000134.1, forward strand.
GGGCAAGGGGCTGCGCGAGTTCCGCCGCGCCACCGAGGATCTCAAGGACCAGATCGAGACCGAGATCTACGTGGACGAGCAGAAGCGCCGGCAGGTCGCGCCGGTCCCGGCCGCCCAGCGGGCGCCGCTGCCGTCGACGGCGGAGCCCGCCCCGGAGCGTCCGACGCCGTCCCTCGAGCCCGAGGCGTCCGCCCCGGTCGAGCCCGCGCCGTCGCCCGCGGGCGTCGATGATCCCGCGGGGCCGCAGCGGACATGACGAGCTCCGCGCCCAGGCTCCCGCCCGGCTCGCCGGAGCCGGAGAACGAGGTCCGGCTCACCTTCGTCGAGCACCTCCGCGAGCTGCGCGTGCGGCTCCTGCACGCGCTCTCCGGCGTGGGCGCGGGGATGGCCGTCGTCGGCTGGTTCGTTCCGCGGATCCGCAGCTGGCTCCTCGCCCCGGTGCTCGCGGCGCTCCCGGAGGGCGATCAGACCATCAAGTTCACCGGCGCGCTCGATCCGTTCATGAACAGCCTGCGGATCATGCTCGTGGGCGGGATCTTCCTCTCCGCGCCCTGGGTGCTCTGGCAGCTCTGGCTGTTCATCGCGCCCGGCCTGTACAAGCGCGAGAAGCGGATGGTCTTCCCGTTCCTGTTCTTCGGGACGCTCCTCTTCTACGCGGGCGCCGCGTTCTGCTACTGGGTGGTCATGCCGCAGGCGTTCCCGGCGATGCTCTCCTTCGCCGCGGATCCGATCCTGCAGCCGATGCTGACGCTCGACGCGCAGTACTCGCTCGTGCTCGGGATGATCCTCGGCTTCGGCATCGTCTTCGAGCTGCCGGTGGTGATCGCCTTCCTGGCGATGATCGGCCTCGTGACCCCGCAGTTCCTGGCGAAGTACCGGCGCCACGCGATGATCGCGAACGTCGCCCTCGCCGCGATCATCACGCCGACCGGGGACCCCATCAACCTCGCCATCATGGCGGTCCCGATGATCGTGTTCTACGAGATCGGGATCCTGCTCGCCCGCATCCTCGGCAAGAGGCCGGCGCAGGCGGGGACGGGTGCCCCGTGATCCTCACGATCGTCGCGGTCCTCCTCGCGAGCATGATCCTGACGCGCAACCTGCCGCGCGCGCTCCGGGCGCTCAGGGCCCCCGGTCAGGGCGGCACGGGCGGGGTGGTCGCGATCGTGAACGTGCTGCTCGCGTTCGCCATCCTGGTGACGGCCCTGATCCAGAGCCTCGCCGGGGCGGGACTCGGGCGCTGATCGGGATTACCTTCCTGGCGAAAGGGACCCCTGATGTACCGCCCCCGGCGAACGCGCGACCTCGGCAACTCCTTCACCTTCGGCGGGCGGATCCCCGCGGCCGTGGGGCTCATCCTGGTGCTCATGCTGCTCGCGACGATCGTCGCGTGGCTGGGCAACGGGACGTGGGCGCCGCTCGTCCCGGGCACGCTGGTGCGCGGGCAGTGGTGGCGGCTCGTCACCTATCCGCTCGTGCAGCCGGCCCCGCTGAGCCTCCTCTTCGGAGGGCTCGTCATCTGGTTCTTCGGGCCGACCCTGGCGTACGACTGGGGCGAGCGCCGGTTCCTCGCGCGCGTGCTCCTCATCAGCGTCGGTGCGGCCCTCCTCACGCTGCTCCTCGCGGCCGCGTTCCGGAAGGACTTCGCGTACGTGGGGATCTGGGCGCTCGTGGACGGGCTCGTCTTCTCCTGGGCGCTCCGCTACCCGAACCAGCAGATCCTGATCTACTTCGTCATCCCGGTCACGGGCCGCGTGATGGGGATCATCACGCTCGCGGTGAATGCGCTCTACCTGCTGTTCGCCGTGTCGCGGCCCGGGCCGGCGGGCGGGCTCGCCGGCCTCGTGCAGTTCACGCCGCCGCTCGCCGCGCTGGGCATCGCCTACGTGCTCGAGCGCGGCCGGTTCGCGCTCCCGCTCCGCCGGTGGCGGCTCGGCCTGCGCGAGTGGCGGCTCGAGCGCCAGCTGCGCCGCCGCTCCCGCCACCTCCAGGTGGTCGGCAAGAACGGCACCCGCGGGAAGCAGTGGATGAACTGAGGCGCGGGCGGCGCGCCGCTCAGCTCACGGCCACCTGCTTCACCGCGGCCTGGTAGACCCAGATCCGCCCCGTGCTCGTGCGGGCGTCGGCGGGGATCATGTAGAAGCCGAAGGCGCCCTCGCGGTAGTCCGGGCTGAACCCCGCGACCTGGCGGCCGTCACGGAACGTGACGCGCACGCGGCTGCCGTGCGGCGCGGTGGGCGGCTCGCCGGGCGCCAGCATGAAGAAGATCGCCTTCACGTTGGCGGTCGCGACCGACTCCACCGGGCCGCCCTGGCTCGCCGCGAGGGCGAGCTCCGCCGCCGCCAGATCCGCGTTCTCGATGAAGCCGCGCTTCACCTGGCCCTCGAGCGTATGGACCACGACGCGGTGGGCGCCGTGCACGTAGAAGTCGTCGGCCGGCTGGCCCGGATCGAGGACCTCGGGCTCCGGCTCGTCGATGACGTCGACGGGGAGGTCCGTCTCGGCGGCGAGCGGCGCGGCGGGCTCCGGCGCCGGCGCCTCCGCGGCGGCGTCGGCCGGCGGCGCCTCGTACGCTGCGGGCTCGGGCGCGGCGGGCTCGGCCGGGGCCGCGGCCGTCGCGAACGCCCCGGCATCGAACGCGGCCGGCGCGTCTGCGGGCGCCGCTTCCTCGACGGGCTCCACCACCTCGGCAGGGACCTCCTCGAGGAGGGCGTCGCCGTCGAGCGTCGGGAGCTCCTCCTCGGGCAGCTCCGGCTCGGGCGCGAGCGGCGCGGAGAGGTCGAACGCAGGGGCGGTCTCCTCCGGCGCGGAGGGCTCACCGTACGCGGGGAGGGCGCTCGCCTCCGCCGAGAGGTCGAACGCGTCGTGCGCGGGCTGCGGCGCCGGCGCGTTCCCGGGGTTCCCGGCCCAGGACAGGTCGGCGTCGTCGTCGCCGTCGGTGAGCTCGGGCGCAGAGAAGTCGAGCGCCGCCGCCGGCGACGGGTCGGGCGGTGCGGTCGCGTACCCATCGTCCGCGGTGAGGTCCTCGCCCGGCGCGGGGGCGTCCCAGGCCGTCGGCTCCGCCGCGGCGGGCGCGTCGGCCGGCGCGGACGCCCACTCCGGCGCGGCCGCGTCCGCGCGGGCGTCGAACGAGCCGCCGGACGCGAGCTCGAACCCCTGATCGATCGCGGCGGGCTCGGGCTGCCACCCCGCCGCCTCGCTCGAGGCCATCGTCTCCGCCGCGTGAAAGTCGGTCGCGGCGGCGAGGTCGGCCGCGCCGGCGACGTCGATCGGCTCGGCGGCAGCCTCCGGACCGCCGAAGGTCTCCGCCATCTCCGGTCCGATCCGCGCCTCGGCCGCAGGGTCGAACGGGAGGAGCGCCTCGAGCTCCGGCGCCGGCGTGGCCCCCGGATCGGCCGCCTCGTCGTAGCTCCCGAAGGCGAACGGTGCCGGCGGCGGTGGGACCGGCTCCTCGCCCGGCGCGGGCGTCGCGCCCGGCTCGCCGAACTGCGCGTCCCAGGACGCGCCGTCATACTCGCCGCCCGGGACGGGAGCCCACGCGGGCGCCTCGGCCTGCGCCGGCTCCGTCCCGTCCGCTGCGATGTCGCCCCACTCCGGATGCGGTGCAGGGGCCTCCGCGTTCGGGTCGTTCGGGTCCCACGCGGTGGCGGCGTTCGGGTCGTACGCAGCAGCGGCGTTCGGATCCCACGCGGCGGCGGCGTTCGGATCCCACGCGGCGGCGGCGTTCGGGTCGTACGCGGCGGCGTTCGGGTCGTACGCGGCGGCGTTGGGATCCCACGCCGCAGCGTTCGGGTCGTACGCACCCTCCTGCGCCAGCGAGCCAGGATCGAACAGCCCTTCGCCCGCCTGCGCCTGCTCCTCGGCGGCGGAGGCGTACGCCTGCTCGTCGTACACGGGCTCCGTGGGCTGCTCCTCGGTGGGCGGCTCGATCTCCCCGAACGGCTCGGGCGAGGGCTCGGGCGCCGGGGGCGGCCGGTTCCGGAGCCCCGCAGGCAGGAGCGACTCGCGCAGGCGCGCCGCGGCGGCCGAGACGTCGAACCCCGGCTTCGATCCTGCCGCGCCCGTCTCCCCGCCCACGAGATCGCGCAGCTCGCCGAACCGGATCTCCTCGTCGGCGGTGAGCCCCTGCGTCTGCCGCTTCCGGTCGAGGAAGCGGAACTCCTTCATCACGCTGCGCGGATCGGGCATAGACGTTCGAGGTCCCGGGCGCTGGCCCGGCTCCGGCGGGATGATACCCCGCGATCCCGGGGTCACCAAAACCGGAGGAAGCGGACGGCTTGCGTTCCCGGACGCCGCCGACCATCTATTCCAGCCCCATGCCCCTCCCGATCCTCCAGCCGAGGAAGCGCTCCTCCGCCCCGCCGGTCGAGGCGTTCCTGCCGACCTCGCGGGAGGAGCTCACGGCCCGCGGCTGGGCCGAGCTGGACGTGCTCCTCGTGACGGGGGACGCCTACGTGGACCACCCGAGCTTCGGCGCGGCGGTGATCGGCCGCGTTCTCGAGGCCGCGGGATATCGGGTGGGCATCGTCGCGCAGCCGGACTGGCGGTCGACGGCCGACCTCGCGGTCATGGGTCGCCCCCGGCTCTTCGTCGGGATCACCGCGGGTGCGATGGACTCGATGGTGAACCACTACACGGCGCACAAGCGCCCCCGGTCGGACGACGCCTACACCCCCGGCGGCGCCGCCGGCCGCCGCCCCGACCGCGCCGTGGCCGTCTACGCCCGCCTCGCGCGCGCCGCGTTCGGCCCCCACACGCCGATCGTCATCGGCGGCATCGAGGCCTCGCTCCGCCGGATCGCGCACTACGACTACTGGGACGACCGCGTCCTCCCGTCGGTGCTGATCCCGTCCGGCGCCGACCTCCTCGTCTACGGCCAGGGCGAGCGGCCGGTGCTGGAGATCGCCCGGCGCCTCGCGTCCGGCGAGGACATCTGCGGCCTCGTGGACGTGCCGGGCACGGCGCTCGCGCTCCCGGACCTCGCCATCGCCGGGCTCGACGCGCGCTCGCGCAGGGTGATCGAGCTCCCGCCGCTCGAGGAGATCCTGGTCGACAAGGCGCGCTTCGCGGAGTTCAGCCGCCTCTACCACCTCGAGCACAACGCCGACAACGCGCGCCTCCTCGTCCAGCGCCACGGCCGGGGCGAGAAGCTCCGGCACGTCCTCGTGAACGAGCCGATGCCGCCGCCGTCGACGGAGGAGCTCGACCGGATCGCCGAGCTCCCGTACGTGCGCGAGGCGCACCCCCGGTACGGCGCGGCGCACATCCCGGCGCTCGAGCAGATCCGCTGGTCGGTGCAGATCCTCCGCGGCTGCTCGGCCGGCTGCTCCTTCTGCTGCATCACCGAGCACCAGGGGCGCGAGGTGGCGAGCCGCTCGGAGGCGAGCGTGCTGCGGGAGATCGCGACCCTCGCGAAGAAGGAGAACTTCAAGGGGACGATCTCCGACGTGGGCGGGGCCACCGCCAACATGTGGCAGATGACCTGCACCGACGAGGAGGCGCACAAGCTCTGCCGCCGCGCCTCGTGCGTCTTCCCCACCGTCTGCAAGTTCTTCAAGGTCGATCACGCGCCGCTCATCGACCTCTACGAGAAGGCGAAGGCCGTCCCCGGCGTGAAGCACCTCTTCGTCGGCTCCGGCGTCCGCTACGACCTCGCGCAGGCGGACGAGAAGAACGGCGAGCGGTACCTCAAGACCCTCGTCGCGCACCACGTCTCGGGCCAGCTCAAGGTCGCGCCCGAGCACGTCTGCGAGCCGGTCCTGAAGGTGATGAAGAAGCCGGCGGTGGACTCGTTCGAGCGGTTCCGGCGCGACTTCCAGCGGTTCACGAAGGAGGCGGGGAAGGAGCAGTACCTCGTCCCGTACTTCATCTCCTCGCACCCCGGCTCCTCGCTCGAGGAGGCGGTGCAGCTCATGGAGTACCTCCAGCGCAACAACTGGAAGCCGCAGCAGGTGCAGGACTTCATGCCGACGCCGATGACGCTCGCCTCGGACATCTACTGGTCCGGCTTCCACCCGATGACCGGCAAGCCCGTGCACGTCACGCGCGACATGCACGAGAAGCGGATGCAGAAGGCGCTGCTCCGCTGGGGCGACCCGGCGAACCGGCCGCTCGTCGAGGAGGCGCTCCGGCGCACGGGCCGGCTCCGCCCCGGTCAGCGCGCGGGCCCCGGCCTCCGCCCGCGGTCCGGCATGCGACCGAGAGTGAACGCTCGCGCCGCCGCCCGCCGCCGCCCGCGCTGACGCGATATCACCTGCGCCGGGGATCCTCGGCCGGCAGTGAAGATCCAGTTTTCTCCTCGCGGGCGCGAAATTGGATCGACGTGCGGATCGATCCTAGAGATCGCCTCGTGTCGAACGTCGTCGATCTCACCCTCGTCTCCCGCGCCCGCCGCGTCCTCCACCACCTCCTCGAGGAGCGCGGGCTCGGCTTCTTCCTGCTCCCCACCTCGCGCGTCCCGCGCCTCGATCCGCGGCGCATCGCGTGGGTCGTCGAGGCCGCCCGCCGCGGCGCCAACGCCTTCGCGCAGCGCGACCCGAACGCGCTCTCCCGCACGCGCCGCGTGGTCCGCCGCGAGCTGATCCGCCGGCTCTCCGAGGCGATGCTGCAGGCGGGGCTGTAACCCGAGCCTCCACGGGAGCAACGCGACGGCTCGTGCTTCGGCAGGCTCAGCACGAGCGGCCGGCCACCCGCGAGCGCAGCGAGCGGAGGTGGCCGGCAAGTTTCGGCGGCGCCCACGCGATGATCACCTGCGGCACGCGCGCGCCCTACGACAGCCTGTGGGCGCCGAGCATCGACCTGGTCGGCGAGCCCGGCGGGCCCGGACGGCCGCCCACGGCAACGCGCCCAAGGCGAGGCGTACGGCCCCCGGATGCGCCGCGAAGAACCGCGATCGGACGCTACTCCGGCTTCCCCGCCGCCTTCGCCACGTACCGGAGCCGCAGGTCCATGAGGATGTTCTCGAGGAACTTCTCCTCCTCGGGCGTGAGGTTCCCCTTGGTCTTCTCGCGCAGCATGTCGAGCAGGTCGATCGTCTGGTGCGCGAGCGGCAGGTTGGCCGGCACCGGCTGACCCGTCTCCGGGTGCGGGGCGTCGCCCATGTGCACGAACGCCGACGACCCCAGCGAGAGGATGAACGTGTAGAAGTCGATGGTGGGCTTCCGTTCGTCCGCCATGCGCGCCTCCGCGAGACGAGCCGATTCTAATTCACTCGATGGGGAACGCGATCCGCTCCGCGACGTACCCCCGCTGCACGAGGAGCACGAGCTTCCCGTCCCGGCGGGCGCGTGACAAGGCCCGCTCGAGCTCCTGGCGGGTGCTCACCTCGGCCGCGTTGACGGCCCGGACGAGGTCCCCGGGCTGGAGCCCCGCCTCCGCCGCGGGCGACCGGTTCTGGACGCTCTTGAGGACGAGCACCCGCGTCCCCTGGATGCGCGTCTCGTCCACCGTGATCCCGACCCGCCGCTGGACGAGCTGGGCCGCCTGCGCGCCGGAGAGCTCCGCCGCCGCGAGCGTCAGGGAGAGCCGGCCGCCGCCGCGCTCGAGGTCGAGCTTCGCCTGGCCGCCGATGTCGAGGTCGCGCACGCGGAACCGGAACTCCTCCGCGCTGCGCACCGGGAAGCCGTTCACCGCGTCGACGCGATCGCCCCGCCGGACGCCGCCGCGCGCGCCGGGCGAGCCCGGGTCGACGCCCGTCACCTGGACGCCGCCGCTCGTGCCCTCCGGCGCGCCCTCGCGCGCCGGGAGGTCCCGGACCGAGATCCCGAGGTAGCCGTCGCGCACCTCGCCGTGCGCGATGAGGCTCTCGGCGATCCGCCGGGCGCGGTCGATCGGGATGGCGAAGCCGATGCCCGCGCTCCGCTCGCCCAGGATGGCGGTGTTGACGCCGACGAGCCGTCCCTGGATGTCGAGGAGCGGCCCGCCGGAGTTGCCGGGGTTGATGGAGGCGTCGGTCTGGACGAAGTCGAAGAGCGTCCGTTCGCCCGCCGTGAAGTTCCGGTGCACGGCCGAGACGACGCCCGTCGTGACGGTGTGCGAGAGGCCGAACGGGTTCCCGATCGCGATCACCGTCTCGCCGATCATGAGGTCGTCGGACCGCCCCATGGTCGCGAACGGGAGCGGCTCCTTGGCGTCGAGCTTCAGGACGGCGAGGTCCGACGAGGCATCGGTGCCCACGACCTTGGCCATGAGCTCGCGCCCGTCGAGGAGGCCGACGCGGAACCGCGCGCCCGATTCGATGACGTGGTTGTTCGTGAGGACGTAGCCGTCGGGCGAGACGATGACGCCGGAGCCGAGCGAGGTGACGGCGTAGCCGCGCCGGTACCGCGGCGCCTCGAAGAAGTCGTCGAAGGGCCAGTCGGGGAACGGCGGCGCGCGGCGGGACGGGACCCGGACGCGCACGACCTCCTCGGCGGAGACGTTGACGACGGCGCCGCGGACCTTCTCGACCGCGGCGACGACCGGCGTCCGCCGGGCGGCGGGCGGGCTCTCCTGCGGGCGCGGGAGCGCGTCTCCCCGGGCCGCCGTCGTGCAGGCCAGGGCCGCGAGGACGGCAGCGGCGCGGGCGGGGCGCATCGGCGCTACGCCGGCGCGGTCGGGCCGGCGGGGGCCTGCGGCTCCTCGAGCTCCTCGTCGTCGAGCTCGTCGCCGTCCATCTCGGCCTCGAGGGGGAGCGCCTTGTCGGCGAGGTCGGGGAGGCCCTTCAGGTGCTTCTCCCACTCCTTCTCGTCGAGGATGCCCTTGCGGACGTACCGGTGGGCGACGCGCTTGTCGACGAGCTTCGTTTCGATGGGGTCGGCCATGTGCTCTTTCGGTCCTTCCGGAGGGGAGCGGAAAATAGGCGCCGCCTTGCGGGTCCGTCAAGCGCGTGTTAGCGCTGTCGTCATGCCGGGTTCGGGCCTCACGGCCGCGGAGCGAAGGGCCCGCCTCACGGGACTGTACGCGATCGTGGGAGGGGAGCAGGCCGTCGCGCAGGCCGAGGCGGCCATCGACGGCGGTGCGGCGGTCGTGCAGGTGCGCATGAAGGCCGCGCCCCCCGGCGAGGTGCTCGAGGTCTCGCGCCGGGTGGTCGCCGCCGCCCGCGGCCGGGCCCTCGTCCTCGTGAACGACCGCGCCGACCTGGCGCTCCTCTCCGGCGCCGACGGCGTGCACGTCGGCGAGGACGACCTCCCGGTCCGCGAGTGCCGCGCGCTCCTCGGCCCGGATCGGCTCGTCGGCTGGACGGCGAAGACCGTCGCCGAGGCGCGCGAGGGCGTCCTCGCGGGCGCCGACCACATCGGCTTCGGGCCCGTGTTCGTCTCGCGCACGAAGGCGATGGGCCCCCCGCCCCACGGCATCGACGGCCTCGCCGAGGCGGTGCGCGCGCTCCGGCCCGTGCCGGTCGTCGCCATCTCCGGCATCGGGCTCGACAACATCGCCGCCGTGGCCCGGGCCGGCGCCGCCAGCGCCGCGGTCATCGAGGCGATCTTCGGCGCCGGCGATCCGCGCGCCAACGCCGCCGCGCTCCGCAAGGCCTTCGAGACCGGCGCGCAGGGCCGCGGGCCCGAGGCTGGGCTGCACGGCAAGAGGGAGTAGAGATGCCCGGCCGACCCCGCATCGGCGTGACGCTCGACGTGGACGACGGCGCGCGCCGCTACGAGCTCCGGCAGACGTACGTGGACGCGGTGCTCCAGGCCGGCGCGCTGCCCGTGCTCCTCCCGCCCGCGGAGAAGGTCGCCGCCGCGTACCTCGCCCTCATCGACGGCCTCATCGTGACCGGCGGCGCGTTCGACATCCCGCCGGAGCTCTACGGCGAGGCGCGGCGCCCGGAGTGCGGCGCGCTCAAGGAGTCGCGCACCGCGTTCGAGAAGGAGCTCCTCGAGGCCGCGCTCGCCGCGTCGATGCCCGTGCTCGGGATCTGCGGCGGCATGCAGCTCATGAACGTCGTGCGCGGCGGGACCCTGTACCAGGACCTCGTCGCCGACGCCGGCATCCCCGGCCACGAGCAGCCGCCGCCCAAGGACGTCCCCACCCACGAGCTCAAGGTGCCCGCCGGCACGCTCCTGTGGCGGCTCATCGGCGTCGGCGTGCCGCCGCACCGGGTGAGCTCGACGCACCACCAGGCGGTCCGCGACTGCGGCACCGGCGTCCTCGTCTCGGCGCGCGCGCCGGACGGCGTCGTCGAGGCGATCGAGCTCCCCGATCTGCCGTTCGCCATCGGCGTGCAGTGGCACCCCGAGTCGCTCCTCCGGCACGACGCGCGGCACGCCGGGATCTTCGCCGGGCTGGTCGAGGCCGCCCGCGGCCTGCGGCGGTGACCGCGTGACCTCCCCCCGCGTCCTCGTCGTCGCGGGCCTCGACCCGACCGGCGGCGCGGGGCTCCTCGCCGACGCCGAGGCGCTGCGCGCCGTCGGCGCCCGGGCCTGGGCCGTCGCGACCGCGCTCACCGTCCAGGGCCCTCGCGGCGCGCGCGGGTTCGAGCCGGCGACGCCCGCGCTCCTCCGCGCGCAGCTCGACGCGCTCCTCGACGGGCGCGAGCGCCCGCGCTCCGTGAAGACGGGGATGCTCGCCACCGCGGCGCTCGCCCGCGCCCTCGCCGAGCGGCTCGCCGCCCCGCCGCTCGCGCGCACGCCGCTCGTCGTCGATCCCGTGCTCGCCGCGAGCTCGGGGGCGCCGCTCCTCCGCGGGCGGGCCCCGCCGGCCGAGGCGCTGGCCCCGCTCCTCGCCCGCGCCCGGCTCGCGACGCCCAACCTCGGCGAGCTCGCGCTGCTCACCGGCGAGGACGTCTCCAGCGACGAGGCCGCGATCCGCGCCGCCCGGCGCCTCCCCGCGCGCGCCGTGCTCGTGAAGGGCGGCCATCGCGCGGGCGCCCCCGTGGACCTGCTCGTCGAGGGGCGGCGCGTGACGCGGTTCACCGGGCGCCGGCGACCCGGCACGGCGCGAGGGACCGGGTGCCGGCTGGCGTCGGCGATCGCGGGGCTCCTCGCGCAGGGAAGGTCGCTCGAGGAGGCGGTGCGCGGGGCGAAGCGGGTGGTCGAGCGGTACCTGGATGGCGACCTGACCTGACGCGGCCGTTCAGCCTGAGCGCAGCGGCCGCCCCCGCAGGGCCGGCCGCGGAGTCGAAGGGCGGGAGCGGGCTCGTTCAGGGGAACGCGGCCCGTGTGGGCCGCGCTCATACCCGGACCGAGCATCGACAGCGGCGGCGCTGATCCGGTAAGACCTGCCCCTGCGGCAACGTGGCGCACCTCGCGCCGCGGCTCGAGGGTGGGATGCGGATGAACGGCGGCAACTTGCGCGCGCTGACCTCTCGGTTCGGCGGCCAGGGCGTGGTCTTTCGTGAGGCCCCCGGTGGCCTCGAGAGCGTCGAGATCGAGAACCGGCACGCCACGGCCAGGGTCGCGCTGCAAGGTGCGCAGCTCCTCGCCTGGCAACCGCGCGAGGAGGAGCCGGTGATCTGGGTGTCGCCGGCGGCCCGCTTCGAGCCGGGCGTCGCGATCCGCGGCGGCGTCCCGATCTGCTGGCCGTGGTTCGGCCCGCACGCGACCGACCCGTCGCTGCCCCAGCACGGGTTCGCGCGGACCGCGCCGTGGCAGGTGGTGGCCGTCGAGCGGCTCTACGACGACCGCACGCGCCTCACCTTCCGGCTGCCCGACGGGGCCGGCAGCGCGGGCTGGCCGCACGAGACCGAGCTCCTCTACATGATCACCGTCGGGCGCGCCCTGGAGCTCGACCTCGTCACGCGCAACGCCGGCCCGGCGCCCATCACCATCGGTCAAGCGCTCCACACGTACTTCACGGTGAGCGACTACGAGCGCGTCACCGTGCACGGCGTCGAGGGCTGCCGGTACCTCGACAAGGTCGAGGGCGGCGAGAAGGTCCAGGACCGGCCCCTCCGGCTCTCCGGCCGGACCGACCGGGTCTACGTCGAGTCGGTGCGCGACGTCGTGATCGAGGATCCCGGCCTGGGGCGGGCGATCCGCATCGCCCGGCGGAACAGCCACTCCACCGTCGTCTGGAACCCCGGGTACGACGGGGCGGCGCCGGCCGCCGACTTCGGCCCGGACGGCTCGCGCGGGATGCTGTGCGTGGAGACGGCGAACGCGGGGCCGGACACCGTCCGGCTCGAGCCCCACGCGGTGCACCTCCTCTTCACCCGGTACACGCTCGGTCCCGTCGGTTAGACCTCCGGGCCAAGGAGGAACCATGCGATCGATCCTCGCCCTCTCGCTCGTCGCCCTCGCGCCCCTCGCCGTCACGCCCGCGCGCGCCCAGGACCCCGCCATCCCGGGCTCCGCCTCGCAGGGCTCCGCCGCCGAGGAGTCCACCGGCCAGCCCAGCCCCGTGGGCCGATGGCGCACCATCGACGACGACACCAAGAAGCCGAAGTCGATCGTCGCGATCACGGAGGAGGACGGGAAGCTCCAGGGCACGATCGAGGAGCTGCTCGACCCGAACCGCCCCGAGCCCGATCCCGTCTGCAAGAAGTGCGAGGGCGAGCGGAAGAACCAGCCGATCCGCGGGATGAAGATCCTGTGGGGCGTGAAGAAGAGCGGCGACACGTGGACGGGCGGGAAGATCCTCGACCCGAACAACGGCAAGGTCTACCGGGTCAACCTCACGCCCGCCGACGGCGGCAAGAAGCTCGTCGTGCGCGGCTACGTCGGGATCGCGCTCATCGGGCGGACGCAGACGTGGGAGCGGGCGGAGTGAGGGGGAAAGGCCTCAGGCCTCAGGCTTCAGGCCTCAGCCCCCCACCCGGTGCTCCATCTCCGCGAAGAACGTCGTCGTCTTGAAGAAGACGAGATCGACGACGCCGGTGGGGCCCTGGCGCTGCTTCGCGATGATGAGCTGGACGGCGACGGTGTCGGCGTTGGCCTGGCCCGTCTGCACGTCCTTCGAGTCCTCCTCGCTCCGGTGGAGGAAGAGGACGATGTCGGCGTCCTGCTCGATGGCGCCCGACTCGCGCAGGTCGGAGAGCATGGGCGGCTCGCCCTTGCGCTTCTCGACCGAGCGGTTGAGCTGCGAGAGGGCGATGATCGGGCAGTGCAGCTCCTTCGCCAGCGACTTGAGGGAGCGGCTGATGGTGGCGATCTCCTGCTCGCGCGACTGGTTCGCCCGCTCGCTCGGCGCGTGCATGAGCTGGAGGTAGTCGATCACCACGAGGTCGAGGCCGCCGTTCTCGCGCTTCAGCTTGCGGCACTTCGAGCGGAGCTCGACCGGCGTGAGCACGAAGTTGTCGTCGAGCCAGAGCGACGCCGCGCCGATCCGGTCGGCCTGGTTCGCGAGCTTGTCCCAGTCGTTCCGCCCGAGCTTGCCGGCGGAGAGCTTCCGCCAGTCGAGCTTCGCCTCGGACGCGAGGATGCGGAGGGCGAGCTGCTCGGACGGCATCTCGAGCGAGAAGAACGCGACCTTGCGCGGCTCCTTGCACGTCGCGGCGTGGACCGCGATGTTGAGGGCGAACGCGGTCTTCCCGACCGAGGGGCGCGCGGCGAGCACGGTGAGCGTGCCGGGCTGGAGGCCGAGCGTGTTCTTGTCGAAGCTGTTGATGCCCGTGGGGACGCCGGTGATCGGCGAGAGCCCCTGCTGCACGCGCTTCTGGACCGCCTCGATGCTCTCGAGGGCGCGCAGCGCCGGCTCGGAGATGCGCTTCAGCGTGTCGACGCTCGAGCCCTGGGCGGTGTCGAGCACCTGCTGCTGGGCGGTGTCGAGGAAGCGCTGGACGTCGGCGCCGGCCTCGTAGCCCTGGTCGACGATCTTCTGCGCCGTGAGCATCATCCGCCGCGCGCTCGCCTGCTCCTGCACGACGCGCGCGTAGTGCGCGACGTTCGCGGCCGAGCCGATGGCGCGGCCGAGCGAGAGCGGCAGCTCGTGCGGCACGGCGGTGCCGAGCAGCCCCTTCGCGTCGAGCCGCTGCTGGACGAGGATCGGGTCGAGCGTCTTCGCCTCGCGCGCGAGCTCCTCGCACGCGCCGTACACGTGCTGGTGGGCGAGCAGGTAGAAGTCGCCGGCGCGGAGCAGGGCCGCGACCTGGTCGAAGGCGGTCTCGTCGGTCAGGATGGCCCCGAGGACCGCCTGCTCGGCCTCGAGGCTGTGGGGGAGGTCGCGCGCGGTCCGGAGCGGCGAGACCCCGGCCTCGCCTGGCCGCCTGGCGTGTTCCTCGTGCATCGGGACGCGGACTGTAGCAGCCGGGTCGGACGGGGATCTCTGTCGATGTTCGGTGGATAAGGCCGAATATCGCGTGGCAGAACCGGGTGGATCCGCGGTGGATGGCCTGTGAAGAACTGCGTCGGCGGCGAGCGGCGGGCGGGCGCAGGCGGGAACACATCTGGGGCCTCCACGCGCCATGTCCCCGTGGGAGCGGGTGTTTCCGCGCACCCGCGCGGCGGGCCTCACCTCCGCGCGGGCCGTCTCCCACACCCCCACCGTCGATCGTTTTCCGGCGAGCAAGTAGAACGGACGCATGCGTGCACTCGCGGTGGTGGTGGGAGCGATGGCCGTCCTCTCCGGATGTGCCGAGGTGGGCAAGATCGCGGCGGCGGCGATCGATCCGCCGAAGCTCACCTTCAAGTCGGCGGACGTCCGGGCCTTCGACCTCGAGGGTGTGACGCTCGGCTTCAACGTCGACGTGGAGAACCGGAACCCCTTCGGCCTCGAGGTGGCGCGGATCACGTACGGCATCGAGATCGAGGGCACGCGCGTCCTCACCGGCGACGCGCCCGGCGGCGTCTCGTTGCCGGCCCAGAAGAAGGTCCCGCTCACCTTCACCGCCCGCGTCCGGTTCCGCGACGTGCCCGGGATCGCTTCGCTCGCGGGGAAGCGCGACTCGGTCCGCTACCGGCTCGCGGGCTCGGTCGGCGTCAACACGCCGCTCGGCATCCTCGACCTCCCCGTGTCGCACGAGGACACGCTCGCGCTCCCGCAGATGCCGCGCTTCGCGCTCGACGGGCTCGCCGTCCGGTCGTTCTCGTTCACGCGGCTCGCGCTCGACCTGAAGCTGCGGATCTCCAACCCCAACGCGTTCCCGCTCCCCGCCGGGAAGCTCGACGCGGCGCTCTCGCTCGGGAGCTCGCGCGTGGCGCGGGTCGAGAACCGGACCCTCGCCGCCGTGCGCGGGAACGGGAGCTCGGTGGTGACGATCCCGATCGACCTCGACCTCGCCGAGGCCGGCCGCGCCGCGCAGCAGCTCGCGCGCGGGGCCGCGGTGCCGGTGGGGATCAGGGGCGAGGCGGACGTCGCCGGCGCGCGGCTGCCCGTCGACCTCGGGTCCGACCTCAAGGTCCGGTAGCGCGCTGGTTCCGGAGGACCGCCCGCCTCCGACGCCGCCCCACATGGCGCGCGCAGCGCCCGGGCGATTACCATCGCGGCCCACGATGGACCGCGATCCCCGCCCTGCCCCCCGCGACACCTTCGCCTCCACCCTCGGCGCGTTCACCGCCACCGTCGGCTCCGCGATCGGCCTCGGGAACATCTGGATGTTCCCGTACCGGACCGGCACGAACGGCGGCGCCGCGTTCGTGCTCACGTACCTCCTGGCGGTGGCGCTCGTCGCCCTGCCGGTGATGGTGGTCGAGCACGTCGTCGGCCGCCGGATGCGCCTCGACGCGGTCCGCGCCTACGGCGAGGTCGTGCCGGGCCAGCGGTGGTGGGCGCTCGTCGGCTGGGCCGGGTTCGCCTCGGCCCTGCTCATCATGGCGTTCTACACGGACGTGGCCGGCTGGGTCTTCGCGTACATCGCGAAGTCGGCGGTAGCGGCCGCCGAGCGGCGGACGCTCGCCCCGGAGGCGTTCGGCGTGCTCGCGACCGGGACCTGGGAGCCGCTCCTGTGGCAGCTCGGGGTCCTCGTCCTCACGACGAACATCATCGCGGGCGGGGTGTCGGGCGGCATCGAGCGGGTGACGAAGCTGCTCATGCCCGTCCTCTTCGTGCTCCTCCTCGTCTGCGACGTCCGCGCGCTCACGCTCCCGGGCGCGATGGCGGGGGTCGAGTACCTGTTCCGCCCGGACCTGTCGAAGCTCACCGGCACGGTCCTCCTCGCGGCGCTCGGCCTCGCGTTCTTCAAGCTCTCGCTCGGCATGGGCACGATGACGACGTACGGCTCGTACCTCCCCGACCGCGTGAAGATCGTCCCCAACGCCGCCCGCGTCGCGCTCGCCGACACCGCCATCTCGCTCCTCGCCGGCCTCGCCATCTTCCCCGCGCTCTTCGCCTTCGGCGGCGAGCCGACGAAGGGGCCGGGCCTCCTCTTCGTGACGATCCCGCTCGTCTTCTCGAAGATGCCGCTCGGAGGGCTCTTCACGGTCGTCTTCTTCGTGCTCGCGGCGATCGCCACGATCGGCGCGATGGTGAGCATCGCCGAGGTCCCGGTGGCGTGGCTCGTCGCGAAGCGACGCGTCCGCCGCCCCGTCGCGGCGGCGCTGACGGGTGGAGTGATGTTCGCGCTCGGCGTGACCGCCACGCTCTCGCAGAGCCCGGTGCTCGCGGACGTGAAGCCGTTCGGGATGACCCTCTTCGATCTCTACGAGTTCACGTCGTCGAACGTGCTCCTCCCCGTCGGCGGCGTCGCCATCGCCATCGTCGGCGGGTGGCTCCTCCCGCGGAGCGCCTTCCTCGCCGAGCTCGCGAAGGGCGGGGAGGGCGTCCCGCGGTACGCGCGGGCCGTCCACCTCTTCGTCCGCTGGGTCGCGCCGGTGCTGACGGTGCTCGTCCTGCTCTGGAGCCTCGGGGTGCTCGGGGAGCGGTGAAGCGTCGACGGCCGCCTACCCCACCGCCTGCAGCCCGCGCACGAGGTAGTAGATCGCCTCGGGGTGGTGCAGCACGACCGCGCTCGTGGACTGCTCCGGCACCATCTGGTGCGCCTCGGTGAGCGACACGCCGATGGTCCGGTCGGGCTCGAGCAGCTTCCAGACCTCCGTCTGGTCCGCGAGCTCGGGCCACGAGGGATAGCCCGGCGAGTAGCGCTTCCCCTGGTTCTCGACCAGGCCGAGCTCCTTGCGGACGCGGACGTGCCAGTGGTCGGCGAGCGCCTCGGCGGCCTCGACGGCGAGGCCGTGCAGGAAGAGCGCGCGCGTGTAGTCGCCCTTCTCCTGCGCCTCGGCCGCGACGCCCGTGGCGGCGTCTCCCATGGTGACGACCTGGAAGGCGACGACGTCGGAGCCGGGCTCCTCGCGGAAGTAGTCCGCGAGGCAGAGGTTCCGGTCGTCCGGCTGCCGCGGGAAGCGCAGGCGCGCGAGCGCGGACCGGCGGCTCTCGGGGTCGAGGACGACGAGGTCGTTCCCCTCGGCGTGGCAGGGGAAGTACCCGTAGACGACCTTGGGCGTGAGCCACCCGCGCGCCACGGCCTCGGCCTTGAGCGCCTCGAGCTTCGGGCCGAACTCCTCGCGGATGAGCCGCTCGTACTCGGCGCCCTTGGCCTTCACGCCCCACTGCAGCTTGTAGAGCTCGGCGAGGTCGAGGTGCGGCCAGACGTCGGCGAGCGCGATCGAGCCCGCGGGCACGACGCGCCGGCCCCAGAACGGCGGGGCCGGGATCTTCGCCGCGGGGCCGACCGAGCCGGTCCGCTTCGCCGGCGCCGCGGGCAGCGGCGCGTCGGCGGGGCGGTTCCGGTCGGCCGTCGCCTTCTCCAGCACGGTCCGCTTGAAGGGCTCGCGCTTCGCCGGATCGACGAGCGCCTCGACGATCTCGAGCCCCTCGAACGCGTCCTTCGCGTAGAAGACGCCGCCCGCGTAGGCCTCGCCGTCCTGCGCGAAGTGGGTCTTGTAGCCGAACCGGCGGTTGATCGCCGCGCCGCCGATGATCACCGGGAACTCGAGGTCCCGGCGGTGCAGCTCCTCGACGCAGAACGGCATCTGCTTCGAGGTGGAGACGAGGAGCGCCGAGAGGCCGATCGCGTCGGCCTTCACCTCGACCGCCTTCTCGAGGATGGTCGCCACCGGGACCTGCTTGCCCAGGTCGTGCACGGTGAAGCCGTTGTTCGAGAGGATGGTCTTGACGAGGTTCTTGCCGATGTCGTGGACGTCGCCGTAGACGGTGGCGAGCACGACGTTCCCCTTGGTCATGCCCTCCTTGCGCTCGAGGAACTGCTCGAGGTGGGCGACCGCCTTCTTCATCACCTCGGCCGACTGGAGCACGAACGGCAGGATGAGCTCGCCCGCGCCGAACCGGTCGCCGACGTCCTTCATCGCGGGCAGGAGGACCGTGTTCAGCACGTCGACGGGCGTGTGCCGGGTGAGGGCCTCGTCGATGAGCTTCTCGATCCCGTCGGGCCGGCGGTGGAGGATCTGCTGGTGGATGCGCTCCTCGGCGGGCCGGCCGGCGAGCGCCGCGAGCGGATCGACGGGGGCCCGCTCCGGCTGGCCCTTCGCGCCGAAGTGCGCGATGAGCCGGGCGAGCGCGTCCTCGCGCCGGTCGAAGACGAGGTCCTCGGCGAGGACCCGCTCCGCCTCCGGGATGGCCGGGTACGGGAGGATGTCCTTGGGGTTCACGATGGCGAGGTCGAGCCCCGCCTTGACCGCGTGGAAGAGGAAGACCGAGTTCACGACCTCGCGCGCGCTCTTCGCGAGGCCGAACGAGACGTTGGAGACGCCGAGCGTGGTGAGCACGCCGGGGTTCTCGGCCTTGATCCGCCGGATCCCCTCGATGGTCTCGACCGCGCTGTGCCGGTACTCCTGGCTGCCGGTGGCGAGCGTGAAGGTGAGCGCGTCGAAGACGAGGCTCTCCGGCCCGAGGCCGTACTCCGCCGCGACGGCGACCGTGCGCTTCGCGATCTCCGCCTTGCGCTCGGCGGTCTGGGCCATCCCCTTCTCGTCGATGGTCATCGCCACCACCGCCGCGCCGTAGCGCTGGCAGAGCGGCAGGACCTTCTTCACGCGCTCCCCGGACTTCTCGAGGTTCACGGAGTTGACGATGCAGCGGCCCGGGTAGGTCTTGAGCGCGGTCTCCACGACGTCCGCCTCGGTGGAGTCGATCATGAGCGGCGCGTCGACCGACTGCGCGAGGAGCTTCACCAGCGTGCGCATCTGCGCCGCCTCGTCCTCGCGCTCGTTGAGCGCGACGCACACGTCGAGGACGTGCGCCCCCGCCTCGACCTGGCCGCGGGCGATCTGCACGAGGCCCGGGTAGTCGTCGGCGAGGAGGAGCTCCTTCACCTTGCGCGAACCCTGGCTGTTGAGCCGCTCGCCCACGACGAGCGGCCGCGGGTCCATCTCGAGCGGCACCGCCTTCATCGCCGACGAGAGGTCGTTCCCGGGGACGCCGCGCGTCCGCCTCGCGCGGGTCACGACGCGGAGCCGCGCCACCACCGCCGCGAGGTGATCCGGCGTCGTGCCGCAGCAGCCGCCCACGAGGTCCACGCCGTACTCGGCGACGAACTGCGCGAGCGCCTCGGCGAGCGCCTCGGGCGAGAGCTTGTAGACGGCGCGCCCGTCCTCGTTCTCGGGCATCCCGGCGTTGGGCAGGACCGACACGTACTTCGAGCACCGCTCGCCGAGGTACTTCACCGACGCCCGCATCTCCGCGGGGCCGGTCGAGCAGTTGAGGCCGACGCAGTCGACCGGCAGCCGCTCGAGCGTCGCGAGCGCCGAGCCGATGTCGGTGCCGAGCAGCATCCGGCCGTTCTGGTCGATGAGCGTCGGCTGGGCGATGACGAACACGTCGCGCTTCGCCTCGCGCCGGGCCGCGTCCACGCCCAGGACCGCCGCGCGGAGCTCCAGCATGTCCTGCTGGGTCTCGATGATGATGGCGTCGACGCCGCCCTCGATGAGGCCGCGGGCCTGCTCTCGGAAGATCTCCTCGAGCGCGTCGGGCGTGATGTTCCCCAGCGCGGGATCCGACGACGAGGGCAGCATCCCGGTCGGGCCGATCGAGCCGGCGACGAACCGCGGGTGGTCGGGCGTCGCGAACCGCTCCGCGGCCCGGCGCGCGAGGTGCGCTGCCTTGAGGTTCACCTCGTGGGTGCGGTGGCCCATCCCGTACTCGTCGAGCTTCAGGCGCGACGAGCCGAACGTGTTGGTCTCGACGATGTCGCAGCCCGCCGCGAAGTAGCGGGCGTGGATGTCCTCGATGACGTCGGGCCGGGTGAGCGCGAGGAGGTCGTTCGCGCCCTCCATCCCGCCGAAGTCGGCGGGCTTGAGCTGGAGCCGCTGGATCTGGGTGCCCATGGCGCCGTCGAACACGACGGGCCGTCGCTCGATGAGATCGCGGAGGTTCACGTGCGGTCTTCGCTTCTCCCCCGGGGCGCGGCGGCGAGGCGTGCCGGGCTGCCCTGCGGGAGGCTTTTTAGCGGTTGGCTTCACGCGGCCGCAATACGCCTCAAATCGCCGCGGGCGCCCGGATGAGACGGAACGCCAGGGTGGATCTAGGCCTCCGCCCCTCCCCCTGTCAAGCTCACGGATGTTGGTCCGTGTTCACGGACGGGCGCCGCTCGCCCGCGGGAGCGGGCGCCAGATCGGCGGGCCGACAGGAGAAACGCCCCGGGCTCCTCGTCCGGCGCGGCGGATGGCACGGAGGTAGACTCCCTCCATGATCCGCGAGGCCCGCTACTGGGAGCCGACCGGCGACGGTCGCGTGCGGTGCACGCTCTGCCCGCGCGACTGCCGGCTCCGCGAGGGCCAGGCGGGGTTCTGCTACGTGCGGGAGAACCGCGGCGGGAAGCTCGTCTCCATCGCCTGGGGCCGCTCGACCGGGTTCGCCGTCGACCCCATCGAGAAGAAGCCGCTCGCGCACTTCCTGCCCGGCTCGAGCGTGCTCTCCTTCGGCACCGCCGGGTGCAACCTCGGGTGCCGCTTCTGCCAGAACTGGGACATCTCCAAGGCGAAGCTCGGCGACGAGCGCGCGTCCGACGGCTGGACGCCGGAGCGGGTCGTGGCGCTCGCGAAGGCGGAGGGCGCGCCGGGGATCGCCTTTACGTACAACGACCCGGTCATCTGGGCGGAGTACGCGATCGAGGTCGCCGAGGCCGCGCACGCGGCCGGGCTCTACACCGCCTTCGTGACCGCGGGGTACGTCGGCCCGGAGGCCCGGCGGGACATCTTCCCGCACATGGACGCGGCGAACGTCGATCTCAAGGCGTTCACCGAGCAGTTCTACTCGAAGATCACGCTCGCCCACCTCGGGCCGGTGCTCGAGACGCTCGAGTGGCTCGCGAAGGAGTCGCGGACCTGGGTCGAGGTCACGAACCTCGTCATCCCCGGCGAGAACGACGCGCCCGAGGAGACCGCGAAGCTCGCGCGCTGGCTCGTCGAGCACATGGGCCCGGACGTCCCGCTCCACCTCACCGCCTTCCACCCCGACTTCAAGCTGCGCGACCGCCCACCCACGCCGCCCGCGACGCTCACCCGCGCGCGCGAGATCGCGCGCGGCGAGGGGCTCCGGTACGTCTACACGGGCAACGTGCACGACGCCGAGGGGCAGACGACATGGTGCCCGTCGTGCGGCGAGGCCGTCATCGAGCGCGACTGGCACGCGGTCCGGCGCGTCCGGCTCCGCGGCTCGGCGTGCGCGCGGTGCGGCGCGAGCATCGCCGGACGGTTCGACGACGCGGCGCGGAGCTTCGGGGGACGGCGGCACCTGGGCCTGCCGCGGGCGTGAACGCGCCGCCGGCTACTCGGCCCGCGCCGCCGCGCAGAGCCCGCCCGGCGCGGAGAGCTCTTCCCAGCTCTCCTCGGACATCCCGCACGCCGACTTCCCGCAGCGGCCGTCGAGCCAGTCGCAGAACTCGATGCCCGCGGGCGCGGAGCAGGTCTCGAGCTTCTCCTCGCACACCTCGCGGGCGTCCCGGTTCGGGTTGAGCCGCGTGATCTCGTTCTGCACGTTCCGCTCGCACGCCGCCCGGGTCTGCCCCGCCGGCGTGCAGTCGCAGAGCCGCTCGCCGAGGTCCTGGCATTCGTTGCCACACCCGGACGCGACGAGGGCGCAGGCGATCGCGGCGAGCGAGAGGGCGAGGCGCATGAAGGGCGCGAGGATCGCCCGGAGGGGCCCGGGCGTCAAGCGGCTCGGCGGCGCGGCCTCGGGGGCGCCGCGCGGTCCACGGGCGGTCCGGGAATACCTGGCGGCCTCGTCCGTCTGCTATGGGAGACCGCCATGCTCGCCCTGCTCCTCGCCCTCGCCGTCGCCGCCCCCGCCGAGCCCCCGCCGCCTCCCACGGCGTCCGAGGCCCAGGCGCTCGTCCGGAAGGTCCAGGCCCACTACGACCAGACGAAGGACCTCCGGGCGAAGTTCCAGCAGACGTACACGTACTCCGGGTTCGGCCGGAGGCAGACCTCCTCGGGCGAGCTCCTGGTGAAGAAGCCGGGGATGATGCGCTGGGAGTACAGGAAGCCCGCGCCGAAGGTCGTCGTCGTGAAGGGGACCCGCCTCGTCCAGTACGAGCCGGACGAGAACCAGGCCTACGTCGACGAGCGGTTCGACGCGAGCGGCATGAGCGCCGCCCTCACGTTCCTCCTCGGGAAGGGCGACCTCGAGAAGGAGTTCGACGTCTCGGTCCGTCCCGGCGGGACCCTCGTGCTCCGGCCCAAGGTGGAGGATCCGCGGGTCGAGAGCATCGAGCTCGTCGCCGGGCCCGAAGGGCAGATCCTCGTGACCCGCGTCGTCGACGGCTCGAACAACGTGAACGAGATCCGGCTCGAGGACGTCCGCCGGAACGTCGGGCTCCCCGACAGCGCCTTCGAGCTCGAGCTGCCGAAGGGCGTCCTGCGGATGGAGCCGCCGGGGAAGTGAGGCGGTTGCGTCGCTGCAGGCGAAGGCACAGCGCTCGACCGGGCCCGGACGGCCGCCCCACGGCAACGCGCCACAGGCGAGGCGTACGGCGCGCGAGAGCAGCACCTGACTCTGCGAGTCAGGACCGCCCGAGCGCCTCCGCCCGCGCCCGCTCCATCGCCGCGCGCACCTCGGGCTTCGGCCGCGCGAACAGCGCGAGCGCCGCGCCGAACGTGAAGCCGCCGAGGTGGGCGGCGACGTCGGCGTACGGGAGGAGCGCGCTCGCGAAGGCGAGGATGACGAGCACGACCACGACGCGCGAGGCGATCCGGCGGAGCGCCGCCGGGGGGAGCCGGGTGCGCTCGCGCACGCCGAGGAACAGGAGGAGGCCGGCGATCGCCGCGGTCGCCCCGGTCACGCCCATGTAGGCGCGGCCAGGCGCGAACGCGAAGCTCGCCACCGTCGCGACGAAGCCCCCGCCCACGAAGGCGCCGAAGAGCCACTTCCCCCCGAGGAGCTTCTCGACGAGCGGGGCGACCGCCGCGAAGACGAGCAGGCCGACGAGGAGCCCCGCGAAGTCGCCGTGCACGAAGGTGGCGGTGAAGAACCGGTACGGCTCGCCGCGCTCGATGGCCGAGGAGATCTTGGCGAGGGACGTGACCGCCCAGGCGAGCTTGTCCGGATCGCGCTGGAGCGGCGGGAGCGCGTTCGCGAGGCTGGAGACGACGAGGACGAGCACCCCGAGCCGGAACGCGGTGCGCCCCTTCCTCGCCTCGAGGCTCCGGTCGAGCCCGGGGTCGCCGGTGGCGCTGGGGGGCTCCGGCGCGGCCGGGACCTGCCCTCCCACGCGCCGGCGGCGGCTCGCGGCGAGGTCGCGCCAGAGGCGGACGCCGAGGCCCGTGAACAGGAGCGGGACGGCGGCGAGGAAGATCGACTGCGGCGCGCTGAAGCCCCACTCGAGCGGCGGCTGTCCGGGCGGCGGCGGCGCGCGCCAGCTCCGCACGCCGAGCGCGGCGAGGGCGATGGACGCGGTGCCCACCACGGGCACGACGACGAGGAGCGTCTTCAGCCACCGCTCGAGGCTCGCCTCGCGCGGGCTCGGCCCGGAGTCCGGCGGGACCGGGATCCGCGCGAGCGCGCTGCGCAGCGCGCGCACCGCGAGGAACGCGGCGACGGGCGACAGGAACAGGCACACGAGGAGGAGGAGCCCGGCCCGCATCGGCGATGGCGCCAGAAGAATGGCGAGGGGGAGGACCACGATCACCGCGACGAGCGGGGTGAGCGGGTGCCAGAGCGCGCGCAGGGAGGGCATGCCCCTCCTATACTTCAAAGGAGCGGGGGGCCCCAGCGAAGCTGGGCCGGGCCGAGCCCTTCGTACGTTCGAGGTGGAGCAGATGACCGACTCCGGAGATCCCCGCATCGCCTGGAACGCCTGGCGCGAACGCCGGGACGCGCGACTCCGCGCGCCCGACGGGTGGCTCGCCCTCGTGGGGCTGCACTGGCTCTCCGAGGGCGAGAACCGGGTCGAGGGGCTCCCGGGCGTCTTCGACGTGCGGGGCGCGGACGTGACGCTCCGCGCCCGCCGGGAGGACGGCTGGCGCCTCGGCGACGCCGCGGCGGTCGAGCACGCCCTCCGGACGGACGCGGAGCGGGACCCGGACCGGCTCCGGCTCGGGACGCGCACCGTGATGGCCATCCGGCGCGGTCCCGCGCTCGCGCTCCGCGTCTGGGACGCGGCGAGCCCGGCCGTCCAGGCCTTCCGCGGGGTCGACGCCTTCCCCTTCGATCCCCGGTGGCGCGTCCACGCGCGGTGGGAGCCGTTCGCGGCGCCGCGCGAGGTGGAGCTCCCGTCGAGCACCGGTCCGGCGCAGCGCGCGCGCGTGCCCGGGCGCGCGCGGTTCACCCTCGGCGGCGAGGAGCTCGCGCTCGAGCCGACGCTCGAGGCGGACGGCGCGCTCCAGTTCGTGTTCAAGGACGCGACCGCGCCGCGCGAGACCTACGGCGGCGGCCGGTTCCTCGCCGCGCGGCCGCCCGTGTCGGGCCGCCTGGTCCTCGACTTCAACCGCGCGTACAACCCGCCCTGCGCGTTCACCGCGTTCGCGACGTGCCCCCTCGCGCAGCCCGAGAACGTCTTGCCCGTGCGGATCGAGGCGGGGGAGAAGGCTCCCCACCTTCCACCGCTTCCATGAAGGCCTCGCAGCAGAGCTCGAGCAGCGCTTCGTCGCTCGGCAGGTCGGGGTTCGCCGTGCGGTCGAGCTTGGCGATGGCGCTCTCGCACTGGTGCTTGAGCGCGTCCCACGAGATGGCTTCGTAGTCGCCCTCTTCCAGCCCCTCGTCGTGGTCCTCGCGACCGCGGGCCGCGTTCTCTCCCAGCGCGCGCGCGAGCCCCTTCAGATCCTCGATCGACGTGGTCGACGCGACCTCGACGCCCGTCGAACGCTCGAGCCGCGCGGCGACGTCGAAGTGGCCCTTCCTCCGGGCGGCCTGCGCGGGCGTCGTCCCGTCGACCTTCGTCCGCGGATCGGCCCCGTGCGCGAGGAGGCACTCCACGACGTCCATCTTTCCCCACGCGGCGGCCCCGTGCAGCGCCGCGGCGTCGATCGGCGCTCCGCCGGCCAGCAGCGCCTGCACGGTGTCCGCGTCCGCGCTCACGCACGCCCAGCCCAGGACGGTCCAGCCCCTGTGGCCCTGCCGCTCGCGCGGATCCGCCCCGGCCCGCAGCAGACGGGCGATCACCTCGCCGCGGCCGTCGAACTCGGCGGTGTGGAAGAGCGCCGTCTCGCCGTCTTCCCGGGCCGCGACCGGCGCCCCCTGCGCCAGCGCGAGGTCGAGCGCGGCGAGGTCGTTCACCTTCCCGAGCCGGTGGAGCACGCCGGGCGTGCGCAGGTCCGCGCCCAGCACCACGAGCACGGCGATGCGCGCGCGCCGCCCGGGCGTCCACGGATCGACCTCGCCGGGCTTGGTCGGGAACGTCGTGCCCTCGCCGCACACCAGGAGGAGCGCCTCGCGGAGCTTCCACTCCGGGGGCACCGGGGGCGCCGCGCCGCCGAGCTCCGCGGGGAGGGCGGGAAGCCGCCGGGTGGACAGGAGCTCCGCGACGAGGTCGTCGTCCTCGAGGGCGGGGCCGACCCGAGGGTTCACCGGCGTGAACCGGTGCCGCCGGTCCACGAGCTCGTGGATCTGCCACAGCGCAGCGGCGACGAGCAGCGGCCTCGCGCCGGCCGGATCGCCGGCGGCGCGGCGCAGCGCGGCCTTGGCCAGCAGCAGGTCGCACTGGATGGAGACGAGGCCCAGCGTCGACTCGCCCCGGAGCGCGATCGCCTCGGCGATCCAGGCGAGCGCCCGGTCCAGCTCCGCGGCGTCGCGGGCGCCGGCCGCGTCGGCGGCCTCGCTCGCGAGCGCGAGCGCGCGCGCCCGCTTCCGATCCTCCATCCCCTCGCTGTGCGCGAGGATCCAGGCGCGCAGCTGCCGGCGCTCCTCCGGCGCCCGGTCCTCCCCGTCCTCGGCGAGGTGATCGAGCGCGTAGAAGAGCGCGTACCGCGCCACGAAGTGCTCGGGGTCGAGCGCGAGCGCCTCGCGGCTCAGGGCGATGGCGGCGTCCAGCCGCCCGCGGTCCGCGTCCGACCCGTCGAGCGCCTTCAGCGCGGCGCGGGCGTCCTCGGCCAGCCGGTCCGCGCCGCGCGGCTCCGCGGGCGCGGCCCCGGCGGCCGCCGCCACCCGCTTCGGCCGCGGTCCGGCGCCGGCGCCGGCCTTCTTCCCGGGAGCGACGAGCTTGCCTTTCGTCCGCGTCGACCCACCGCGCGGCTTCGAGGTCACCCTGGTCTTGGGCCGCGGCTTCGCCGCCGGCGCTCGCTTCTTCCTCACGAGATCCCCCTCGCACCCGCACCTCGCCGTCGCGGGCTCCGGGAGGAGCATCGCACGCGCCCGCTTCGCGGTCGAGCCGGGCGCTGCGGCCATGATCAGTTCTCGGTCCCGTTCCCCCAGGGATTCCAGTCCACCCACCGTGGATCGTCGATCCGGTCCTTCCCCGCCCGGAACGCCTCGACGATGCAGTCCTCGCACGGCTCGTCCTCGACGCGGGCGAGCTTCCCGCTCTCCTCCATCCACCGGACCTGCCGGCGGAAGGTCTCGACGAGCGGCACGGTGGTCCGGAACCCGAGGTCCCGCGCCGCCTTGGAGTTGTCGTAGATCGACGGGAACCGGTAGATGAACCAGAGGCCGAGGCTCCGGCGCGGAGCGGCCTTCCGGAGCCACTCCGACGGGACGTGGACGAGGTTCGCGGCCCCGCCCGCCGCGGCCGCGAGCGCGCGGTACACGCCGTTCCAGTCGGTGTGCTCGTCCGAGGTGAGGTGGTAGTCGTTGCCGGACGCCTTCGGGTTCCCGAGCGAGGCGACGAACCCGCGGGCGACGTCGGAGACGTGGGCGATGGCCCACGGGTTCGCGCCGTCGTCGTGCAGGACGACCGGGAGCCCGGCCCGGACCCGCGACACGAGCGCGTCGTCGAACAGGATGCCGCTGAAGGTGATCCCTTCGCCGCAGGTGAAGCTCGGGCGGAGGATGGTCGCGACGGTGCCGCCCCTCCCCGAGTGGTCGAGCAGGATCTGCTCGATCGCGGCCTTGTGGACCCCGTACTTGCCGAACGGGTTCCGCCGGGTGGTCTCGCGGATGGGGAGCTCGAGGCCCGGCCCGCCGTAGACGCACGCGGTCGAGCAGAGGACGACCTGCGCCGCCTTCCCCCAGAACGTCTTCACGAGCTGGTCGCCGTTCTGCGGCGCGAAGGCGGTCATGTCGATCACCGCGTCCCAGGTCCGCCCCTCGACCGCGCGCTCGAGCGAGCCCTCCTCCCACCGGTCGCCGGTCAGGACCTCCAGCCGGCCGCGGACGCGCACCGGCGTCTGCCCGCGGTTGAAGACCGTGACGGCGTCGCCGCGGTCGAGGAGCTGCTGGGAGATGGCGGTCGAGATGAGCCCCGTGCCGCCGATGAGGAGGACGCGCATGGGACGAACATGCCCCCGGGGCGGGCGCGGAGCAGGCCGTCCGGGGTCGGAACCCGCCGAGGGAGCGGCCGGGGGACATCCGGCCGCACTCGGGTGCGGTAGGATGAGCCTCTGCGCCCGGTGTGCCACCCGGCCCGGGCGAGAGGGCCGAACGCGTGGACGTCCCTGGCGCGAAACTGCTCGAGAGCCCCGCGGCCGATGCCCTCCCCCGCGCGGTCCATCACGGCGTCGGCGAGGTCCGCGCGCGCAACGCGCTCGTGGTCGCCTGGGCGCGCGCGGCCATCCGCGCGATGACGCTGGCGCTGCTCCTGTTCGGGCAGATGGGCGGCCACCCCGTCGTCGGCGGCTGGATCGTCCTCATCAACGCGGGCCACCTCGCGCTGTGCGGCGTCGTGATCCTGCTCCTGGCGCGCCGCTGGCACACCGGCCTGGTCGCCTTCGCGGCCGCGGTGGTGGACATGGTGATGGTGTTCGGGTGGGGCATGCACGCGACCACGCCGAGCGTGCTCGCGGGGCCGGGCGGCGCGGCGGTCGCGCTCCTCGGGGGCGCGATGCAGGTGGTGGTGCTGTTCGCGGCGGTGGCGCTCCCCGCCCTCCAGGCGGCGCCGCTCGCGCTCTCGGCCGTGGTCTACCAGTTCCTGCTCGGCGTGCGGACGGGGATGCCGCTCGCCGACAACGCGCTCCTCGCGACCACGGCGGGCGCGTTCGCGGTCGTCGCGATCTGGACCGGCGTCCGGATCATCCGCCTCGCGGCGGGCATGGCGGTCGAGGCGACGACCGCCGAGCTCGCCGAGCGGCACGCCCGCGCGCTCGAGGCGGCGCACGGCGAGGTCGCCGCCCAGCGCGATCAGCTCATCTCGGCGCAGAACGAGGCCGAGGCGCTCGCCCAGGTCCTCGTCCACGATCTCAAGAACCCGCTCGCGACGCTGCTCCAGTACGTCGGGCTCGCGGAGGCGGAGCTCCGCGGCGTGCGCGGCGGCGAGGCCGCCGTGGACTACCTCGGGCACGCGGGCGACGAGGGGCGGCGCCTCTCGAAGCTCATCGGCGATCTCCTGCTCGTCTACCGCCTCGAGCAGGGCGTCATGGCGCCGGTGCGCGAGTCGGTCCTCCTCGAGCTGCTCCTCGACGCGGTCGTCCAGCGGTTCCGGGCGCGCGCCGCGGAGCGGGGCGTGCGGCTCGAGCTCCAGTGCGACGACGGGCTCGTCGGCTCGCTCGACCTCGACCTCGTCCAGCGGCTCCTCGAGAACCTGGTCGCGAACGCGCTCCGCCACGTCGGCCGCGGCGACACCGTGTGCGTCGAGGCGCGGGCCGAGGACGGGCAGCTCCGGCTCGCGGTGCGGAACACCGGCCCGCCCGTCCCGCTCGAGGTGCGCGACGGCCTCTTCCGCCGGTTCGTCACGGGCGGCATGCGCGAGTGGCACAACGCCGGGCTCGGGCTCTACCTGTGCCGCCTCGTCGCCGAGGCGCACGGCGGGGGGATCGCGCTCACGGAGCGGCCCGGGTGGAACGTCTCGTTCGAGATCGTCATCCCCGCGCCCGGGGCGAGCCGCCGCGAGCCATCGGCGGCGAAGGTGCGGGTCTCCACCGCGTGACCGCCGCGGGGGCGGCGTTCACGGGAGGATCTTGAGCCCGCGTCGCTGCGGCTGCGGCTGCGGCTGCGGCGGCGCGCCCGCCGGCGGCCGCGGCGCGGGGCGCGAGGCGTCGCGCGCCACCACCCGGCCGACGAGATCGTAGTCCGACGCGTCCGTGACCTCGAGCGTCACGAGCTCGCCGGGGTAGGCCATCCCGTCGTTCACGTACGTGACGCCGTCGATCTCCGGCGCCTGCTGCGCGTGGCGTCCGACGAGGAGGTGCTCCGTCTCCTCCGACCGCCCCTCGACAAGGACCTCGAGCCGCCGGCCGATCATCGCCTGCTGGTGATCGCGCGCGATCTCGCGCTGGACCTCCATGATCCGTGCGTACCGATCGCGCTTCACCGCGTCCGGCACCTGGTCCGGCAGCTCCGCCGCGCCCGTCCCCTCCTCGCGCGAGTACTCGAAGACGCCGAGGTGCTCGAACCGCTGCTCCTCGACGAACCGGAGGAGGTCCTGGAAGTCCTCCTCGGTCTCGCCGGGGAGGCCGACGATGAGCGAGGTCCGCAGGGCGATGCCCGGCACGCGCGCCCGCATCTTCCCGAGCAGCTCGCGCAGGAAGGCGGAGTCGCGGCCGCGCCGCATCGTCCGGAGCAACCGGTCGGACGAGTGCTGGAGCGGCATGTCCAGGTACTTCACGATCTTCGGCTCGTCCGCGATGACCTGGAGGAGCGCCTCGGGGACGTCGCGCGGGTACGCGTAGTGGAGCCGGATCCAGCGGATCCCGTCCACCTGGCAGAGCGCGGGGAGGAGGTGGTGGAGCCGCGTCTTCCCGGGGAGATCGTACCCGTACGCCGTCAGGTCTTGGGCGACGAGCGAGAGCTCGACCGTGCCCTGGGCGGCGAGCGCCCCCGCCTCGGCGACGAGGTCGTCCACGGGCCGCGACCGCTGCGGGCCGCGCAGCTTCGGGATGATGCAGAAGGCGCAGTCGTTGTCGCAGCCCTCGGCGATCTTGAGGTAGGCCGTGTGCGAGGCGAGCGAGTTCACCCGCGGCGTCGCAGCGGAGTGGACGAACTCGGGATCGGGGACGACGAGCCGCTTCGCCTGCGCGTCCTGGACGATCCGGGCGACGTCGGCGTACGCGCCGGTGCCGAGGAAGTGATCGACCTCGGGCAGCTCCTTCGCGAGCTCGTCGGCGTGGCGCTGCACGAGGCAGCCCGTCACGACGAGCTTCTTGCAGCGGCCGGTCTGCTTGAGCTCCGAGAGCTCGACGATGGCGTCCACCGACTCGGCCTTGGCGCTCTCGATGAACCCGCAGGTGTTCACCACCACGACCTCGGCCGCGGCCGGGTCCTGGACGAGGCGGAACCCGGCCTCGAGGAACGTGCCGAGCATCACCTCGGAGTCGACGCGGTTCTTGGGGCAGCCGAGGGTGTGGAGGTAGACGGGGGTCATCGGGGCTCGCGAGGCGCGGGGATCTAACAGACCGACGCTGGCCCGGCAATCCAGCCTCCCCGGCCCGCCGCCCTGCGTCCCGGCGGCCACGGGCGTGTGTCACCCCGGCCTGGCGGGGCGAGATCTCCGCGCGGCGCCGCCGGGTTGGGCGACGGCCCGGCCCTTGCTACCCGGGCCGGGCATGCGACGACTCCTCGCCATCGGGTTCATCTGGCTGTGCTGCGCGGGCGCCTGGTCGGTGCTCGGCTCCACCCTCGTCGTCCGGAGCTCCACCACGTTCGAGGGGAACCTCGACGAGGTCCGCGCGCTCTGGGGACCGCCGCTCGTGCAGGCCCCGCCGTTCGCGGTCGGGACCGAGACGCACGCGGTGAAGAAGACGCGCGAGGAGTGGGACGCCAAGCGCGAGCGGACCGTGACCGTGCCCTACTCGGAGGACGTGACCACGAACGTCCCGACGACCCTCGCCCGCTCCGAGGTGGACGCCGCGCTCGCCCTGGAGCACCGGCGGAAGGGGCTCCTCTGGTATCCGACGTACGGCGTGACGTTCGCCGCAGAGTACACGTTCCGGAACGACACGCCGGAGAAGCGCGACGTCCTGATCACGTTCCCGCTCGAGGCCGGGGTCACCTACGACGGCTTCCTGGTCCAGGATCCGCAGGGCACGCCGATGGAGGTGACCTTCGGAGAGGGCTCGGCCAGCGTCCGCACCACGCTCGCGGCGGGCGAGGCGCGGGTCTTCACGGTGGGCTACAAGGCGCGCGGCATGCAGCGGTGGTCGTACGGCGCGCCGGGCAAGGGGCTCGGCGCCGAGGTCGGCCGCGCGCGCGACTTCGAGCTGACGCTGCGCACGGACTTCGACGAGATCGACTTCCCGGCCGGCGCGCTGTCGCCGACGGTCCACGAGGCCAGGGAGGGACGGTGGTCGGGGACCTGGCGCTTCGACCAGCTCGTCTCGACCGCGACGGTCGCGGTGGAGCTGCCGCAGCGGCTCAACCCCGGCCCGCTGGCGTCCAAGATCACGTTCTTCGCGCCGGTGTCGCTCCTCTTCTTCTTCTTCGTCACCGGGATGATCCTGGCCGCCCGCCGCCGGTCGATCCACCCGATGAACTACTTCCTGCTCGGCTGCGCGTTCTTCGCGTTCCACCTCCTGTTCGCGTACCTCATCGACCACGTCGACGTCGGCCTCTCGTTCGCGGTCGCGTCCGCGGTGTCGGTGGTCCTCGTCGTGAGCTACACGCGGCTCTTCGTCGGGTGGCGCGACGCGCTCGGGATCTTCGGGCTCTCGCAGCTCCTCTACCTGGTCCTCTTCTCGTTCACCTTCTTCTGGAAGGGGTTCACCGGGCTCGCGATCGCGGCCGGCGCGATCCTCACGCTCTTCGTCATCATGCAGCTCACCGGCAAGCTCGACTGGGAGGAGGTCCTGCGGCGCCCCGGGGAACGCCCGCCACCGGCGCCGCCGCCGATCCCCAGGGACTCGAGTCCCGCGGTCTGACGAGGGGAGGGGGAGGGACGGGCGGGCGGCGCACTCCTCGGCGCCGCCCGCCCGCGCCCGTTCCGGCGCCCCCTCGGGGACCGCCGGTTTCCGCTCACCGCTCGCCCTGAGCCTGTCGAAGGGCGAGCAAACGCATTCACTTGCCGTATGCCTCGCCTATGGGCGCGTTGCCGTGGGCGGCCGGCCGGGCCCGCCGGGCTCGCCGACCAGGTCGAGTGCTCGGCGCCCACAGGCTGTTGTAGGGCGCGCGCGTGCCGCAGCTGGTCCTACGTGCGCGCCGCCGAAACTCGCCGGCCACCTCCGCTCGCTGCGCTCGCGGGTGGCCGGCTTCGGACAGTCGGCGGCGCGCGCACTCACTCCGTCCCGCGCGCGTTCCACGCCAGATCGGGTGCGGCGCCTGCGCTGATGGTCGGCTCGCTCCGGCGGGCCCGCCCGTCCGCCTGGGGGCGTTGCTTGTGGCGGCTCGGCTGCGAGTTCGGAGTCTCCGCGAGGGATCCGGTGCCGAATGGCGGGGCCGAGACGGTCTGTGTATGCTCGGCGTGGAGGACGCTGTGATCACGCGGGTGCAAATCAAGAACTTTCGTTGCGTGAAGTCGCTCGATCTGACGCAAGAGCCACTCACAGCGTTCTTGGGGCCGAACGGTTCGGGCAAGAGCGCACTGCTACCTGCCCTTGCCCCATACCCCGGGGTCGGAGCCGCCGATGTGTGGCAACACCAAGCCGCGCTACACGTCCAGATCGTACTGAACGAGCGGGATGGGACCGCCGCAGACTTCGGGATCAAGCCGTCCGTTGGGAACTATGGAATGCCTAGGCATAGCTTTCAGCCCTTACGCCTTGACCTCGAGAAGGCGCGGATGCCCAACCTTCTCCAGCCCGCGCCCCACCTAGCCAAGGACGGCTCGAACCTAGCGAACGTCTTCGCGAACTTGACGCGGAAGCAGCAGTCTTCTCTTGCGCAGACCCTCTGCTCCCTGGTTCCGCTCTTTGCAGACGTTCATCGAACCGCTGAGAACCGGCACCGGGCTGGTCGCGAGAGGATCCCAGCTCCGCCATCGTCAGATCGTGCGCCAGCTCCTTGCCGGATGGGCGCCCGGCCAGAAGAAGCCAGACGTGTTCGTCATCCTCGTGGACGCCGACGGCGAAGCCGGCCGCGAGAAGGCTCTCCGGGAATCGACAGCCGATCTCGTGGCGTGTGCGATCGGTGTCGCCGTCCAAGAGTTTGAGGCATGGCTCGTCTCCGACCATGCCGCGGTGCAGGGCTCGCTTGGCATCGAGTTTCCCGCCACGCCCGAGCCGGAAGCGATGCGACCGCGGGAAGCCAAGCGGCTGCTTGACGACGCGATCGCTCGATCAGGAAAGGCTGCCGCTGAGGTTCGCAACACGATCGCCGGCCTGCTGAACCTGACCGCCGTCGCGAACCGGTGTCGCGCGTTCAAGGCTTTCCGCGAGAGCCTCCGCGCGTCGAAGCCCGCCTGACAGCCGCACCGAACGAAACAGCAGCCGAGCCGCCACCAGCCACGCCCAAGTGGCGGCCGGCCGGGTCCGACGGAGCGAGCCGACCATGGCGCAGGCGCCCGATCGCCATCGTTCGGAGCACGCGCGCGGGGCGGACTGAACGCGCGCGCGGCCGGTGTCTGAGCCGGCTGTCGCGTAGAAAGCGATAAGGACGCCGGCGAGTTCCGGCCGCGCGCCCGCGGGATCACCTCCGGCGCGCGCGCGTCCTACAACAGCCTGCGGCGCCGAGCACTCTACCTGGTCGGCGAGCCCGGCGGACCCGGACGGCCGCCCACGGCACGGCCCCCAAGGCGAGGCGTACGGCAAGTGAATGCGTTTGCTCGCCCTCGACAGGCTCAGGGCGAGCGGACGAGAGAACCCCGCCGGCGCTCACCGCTCGACACGCTCCGTGCGACAGGAGAGCGGGACCGCGACCGAGGACTACAGCTCGAGCACGACCGGGAGGACCGTCGGCCTCCGCCCCGTGATCTTCCGGAAGTACCGCCGCACCGCGAGGCGGATCGCCTCCTGGACCTCCTCGACCGACGCGCGCGCGTTGGGCGAGAGCTCCTCGAGCGCGCGGAGCACCTCGCCGCGGAGCTCCTCCTCGTTCCCCTCGAACGCGGCCACGCCCCGCGCGAAGAGCTCCGGGCCGCGCACGATCGCGCCGGTCGCCCGCTCCACCGCGAGCACCGCGATGCAGACGCCCGCGTCGGAGAGGAGCCGGCGATCGCGGACCACCATGGCCCCGATGTCCTCGCCCACGAGGAGCTCGCGGTCGGTGTAGACGCGGCCGGTGGGGACCCGCTCCGGGAGGACCTCGGCCCCGGCGTCGGAGAGCTCGAGCACCTGGCCGTCCGTGAGGATGGTGCGCCCGGGCACGCCCTCGGCGGCGGCGTGGGCGGCGTGCTTCGCGAGGTGGCGGTACTCGCCGTGGATCGGGACGAAGTGCGCCGGCCGCGCGAGCGAGATCACCCGCCGCTGCTCCGCCTCCTGCGCGTGGCCCGAGACGTGGAGCGGGCGGAGGCTCTCGTAGATCACCTCCGCCCCGCGCCGGGCGAGGTCGTTCACCACCTGCCCCACCGCGATCTCGTTCCCCGGGATGAACCGCGAGGAGAGGATGACGAGGTCGCCGGGCGAGATCTCGAGGTCCGGGTGCTCGCCGCGGGCGAGCCGGGCGAGCGCGCTCCGGGGCTCGCCCTGCGTGCCGGTGGTGAGGACGCAGAGCTCCTTCGGCGGGAGCGTCCGGGCCTCGGCGTTCGAGACCGGCATCCACCCCGGCATCTCGAGGTAGCCGAGGTGGAGGGCGATCTCGACGTTGGCCTCCATCGAGCGTCCCAGGAACGCGAGCCGCCGGCCGAAGGCGCGGGCGGCGTTCACGATCCCCTGGATCCGGTGCACGTTGCTCGCGAAGCAGGCCACGAACACGCGGCCGCGCGCCCCCTCGAACGCCTCCTCGAGCGCCGGTCCGACCTGCGCCTCGGAGAGCGACACGCCTGCGCGCTCCGCGTTGGTCGAGTCGGAGAGGAGCAGGCGCACGCCCTCCCGCCCGAGCCCCTCGAGGGCCGCGAGGTCCATGCCCGGCCCGCGGACGGGCGTCGGGTCGATCTTGAAGTCGCCCGTGTGGACGATCGTCCCCTGCGGGGTCGAGAGCGCCAGACCGCACGCGTCGGGGATCGAGTGCGTGACCGCGAGGAACCGCGCCGAGATCGGCGAGGAATCGCCGCCCGCAGGCCGAACGTCCCCGGGGGCGACGAGGCGCAGGTCCGCCTGGACGCTCGCCTCCGACAGGCGCGGGCGCAGGAGCGCCAGCGTGAACGGCGTCCCGTAGACGGGGACCGGCACGTCGCGCAGCAGGAACGGCAGCGCGCCGATGTGGTCCTCGTGACCGTGGGTGAGGAAGACGGCGCCTACCTGCTCGCGCCGCTCGCGGAGCCACGAGAGGTCCGGGGCGATGACGTCGACCCCGATGGGCTCGTTGGGGAAGAGGATGCCGCAGTCCACCACCGCGATCCGGCCGTCGCACTCGACGGCCAGGCAGTTCATGCCGATCTCGCCGAGGCCGCCGAAGGGGAGGATCCGGACCGGGGGAGCCACGGGGGCAAATCTACCCCTGCGGCGGATCCGCCGCTCCTTCTCGACCCGGGCTCGACCGCCCGCGGCACATTGCCGTGATCGAGAAAATTCCCTTGCGCGGGGACGATCCGACCCTTGTGTTTCCGCGCGAATTCCCTTACCAATGCGCCCCCCCAGTTGCGGAGGTCGCAGGTGTACACGGATTTCTCGAAGCTTCGGAACATCGGGATCTCGGCCCATATCGACAGCGGCAAGACCACGCTGACCGAGCGGATCCTCTTCTACACGAACCGCATCCACGCCATTCACGAGGTGAAGGGCAAGGACGGCGTCGGCGCGACGATGGATTCGATGGATCTGGAGCGCGAGCGCGGCATCACCATCGCCTCCGCCGCGACGCACTGCGAGTGGAAGGGCCTCCACTTCAACATCATCGACACCCCCGGACACGTCGACTTCACCATCGAGGTCGAGCGGTCGCTGCGCGTGCTCGACGGCGCGGTGCTCGTCCTCTGCGCGGTGGCCGGCGTCCAGAGCCAGTCGCTCACCGTCGACCGGCAGATGCGCCGGTACAAGGTCCCGCGCCTCGCCTTCGTGAACAAGTGCGACCGGACCGGCGCGAACCCGATCCGCGTGAAGGACCAGCTCCGCGAGAAGCTCCAGCACAACCCCGTGCTGATGCAGCTCCCGATCGGGCTCGAGGACAAGTTCGACGGCGTCGTCGACCTCGTCACCATGAAGGCCTACAAGTTCACCGGCTCCGACGGGCAGAACATCGTCGAGGAGGAGATCCCGGCGGACATGGTCGCCGACGCGCAGAAGGCGCGCGAGGAAATGCTCGACGCGGCGTCGATGTTCTCGGACGAGCTCACCGAGGCGATCCTCGAGGAGCGCGTGACGCCGGACCTCATCAAGAAGGCGGTCCGCAAGGGCACCATCGAGCTCAAGCTCACCCCCGTCTTCATGGGCTCCGCCTACAAGAACAAGGCGGTCCAGAAGCTGCTCGACGGCGTCGTGGACTACCTGCCCGATCCGACCGAGGTCGTGAACGAGGCCCTCGACCTCACCAAGGACGAGGAGAAGGTCGTCCTCACGATCGACAACGACAAGCCGACGGTCGCGCTCGCGTTCAAGCTCGAGGACGGGCGGTACGGCCAGCTCACGTACCTGCGCATCTACCAGGGCAAGCTCGCGCGCGACTCCTTCATCACCAACATGCGCACCGGCAAGGACCACCGGGTCGGCCGGCTCGTGCGCATGCACGCCGACCAGATGGAGGACATCGACGCGGCGGGCTCGGGCGACATCGTCGCGATGTTCGGCATCGAGTGCAACTCGGGCGACACCTTCACCGACGGTACGGTGAAGCTGAACATGACCTCGATGCACGTGCCCGAGCCGGTGATCGCGCTCTCGATCAAGCCGGTCGACAACAAGAGCGAGAACAACATGTCGAAGGCCCTGCGGCGCTTCACCCGCGAGGACCCGACGTTCCGCGCCGGCATCGACGAGGAGAGCGGCGAGACCATCATCCGCGGGATGGGCGAGCTCCACCTCGAGGTCTACATCGAGCGGATGAAGCGCGAGTACAACGCGGTCGTGCAGGCCTCGCCGCCGCAGGTCGCGTACCGCGAGACGGTCGGCCAGCGCGCCGACTTCGCCTACACGCACAAGAAGCAGACCGGCGGCTCCGGCCAGTTCGGCCGCGTGTGCGGTTACCTCGAGCCGTGCGAGGCGCAGTTCGAGTTCGTCGACGAGGTCGTCGGCGGCGCGATCCCGCGCGAGTTCATCAGCTCGGTGGAGAAGGGCTTCCGCTCGATGCTCGCGAAGGGCCGGCTCCTCGGCTTCCCCGTGGTGAACGTGCGCGTCGTCATCAACGACGGCGCGAGCCACGCCGTCGACTCGTCGGACATCGCCTTCCAGGAGGCCGCCCGCGGCGCCTGGCGCGAGGCGTTCGATCGCGCGAAGCCGAAGCTCCTCGAGCCCATCATGCGCGTCGTGGTCGAGGGCCCCGCGGAGTTCTCCGGCGGCATCCTCGGCACGCTCATGCAGCGCCGCGCGATGATCATCGGCTCCCAGGAGGACGCCGGCATGGCCAAGGTCGAGGCCGAGGTGCCGCTGGCCGAGATGTTCGGCTACTCGACGACCCTGCGCTCCTCCACCCAGGGCAAGGCCGACTTCACGATGGAGTTCTCCCGTTACCTCCCCGTCCCCGCCGCCACCGCCGAGGAGCTCCTGGCGAAGGCGAAGGGCAAGGACGCCGCCCAGGCGGGCAAGAAGTAGAGCGAAGGAGCGCGCACATGTACCGCAAGGAAGTGAACGCGCAGAGCCCGCTGCGGATCCTCGAGAAGTCGATCCACGGCGGCCTGGGCAAGGGCAACCTGGGCGTGATCCTCGCGCCGGCCGGCGTCGGCAAGTCGGCCTGCCTCGTCCAGATCGGGCTCGACGATCTCATGCGGGAGCGGCCCGTGCTGCACGTCGCCGTCGGCCAGACGGTGGAGCACGTCTCCACCTGGTACGACGTGCTCTTCGACGACCTCGCCGACCGGGTGGGCCTCGCCGACCGCGCGACCGTCCGGGAGAGCGTCGGCCGGTGCCGCCTCATCCGGACGTTCGCCGAGGGCGCGTTCTCGCCGCAGAAGCTCGAGGAGGCGCTCGCGCAGCTCCAGCAGACGGTCAAGCTCCAGCCGTCCGCGATCGTCGTCGACGGCTTCGACTGGAAGGGCCCGGGCTGCACCGCCGCGGTCGAGGCGATGAAGGCCTCGGCGAAGCGCGTCGGCGCGGAGCTCTGGATGACGGCCCAGACGCCGCGCGGCTACGACGTCGCCCGCCCGCACACGCTCGCGCCGCCGT
This sequence comes from Anaeromyxobacter sp., assembly GCA_035627135.1. GTDB lineage: Bacteria > Myxococcota > Myxococcia > Myxococcales > Anaeromyxobacteraceae > Anaeromyxobacter. The sequence continues at coordinate 60,193 of DASPMI010000134.1, forward strand.
GCGAGCCGTGCGCGAAGCTCATCGACGTGGCGCTCTTCCTCGAGCCGCAGGGGAGCCACGTGGCCCTCCGCCTCGTGAAGGACCACGACCACGCGTCGCCGGCCGACGTGCAGCTCTCGCTGCACATGGACACGCTCCGGCTCGTGCACGACGGCGAGTCCGCCGCCCCGGTGACGCTCCCCGCGCGCTGGCACACGCTCCTCGCGCTCGGCACCGCCGGCGCCGAGGCCGAGTTCGGCGCGAACGCCGAGCGGTTCGGCGTGCAGGAGGTGAACTTCACCTTCCAGGGCCGCGAGGAGATCGCCCGCACCCGCGGGCTCGTCGAGCTCACGGCGGACGAGCTGAAGCTGGGCGAGGTCAGCGCCGCGTACCTCAAGGCGCACATGCACCGGACCTACCCGGCGACGCCCGCCTTCCAGCACGTGCTCCAGGCCATCTGGCACCAGGTGAGCACCGCCGCCGAGGTCTTCGCGGTGGGCACGCTCGAGGCGGACGGGACCACCCACGGCGGCACGGGCTGGGCGGTCGAGCTCGCGCGGCACTGGAAGAAGCCGGTCCACGTCTTCGACCAGGAGAAGAAGCGCTGGTTCGCCTGGAACGGGAAGGAGTGGGCCCCCGAGGACGCGCCGGTCGTCACCCGCGAGCGGTTCGCGGGCTGCGGCACGCGCTCCCTGAACGACGCCGGCAAGGCCGCGATCCGCGACCTGTTCGAGCGGAGCTTCGGGAAGAAGTAGGGGGCGCGGAACGGCCGGCCGCCGTCGGGCGGATCGACTATGTTCGGTCCCCCGATGGACCCCGCCGACCTCCTCCGCGACCTGAACGACGCCCAGCGCGAGGCGGTCCTGCATGGCGAGGGGCCGCTCCTCGTCCTGGCCGGCGCGGGCAGCGGGAAGACGCGCGTCATCGTCCACCGGATCGCCCGGCTCGTGCGCGAGCTGGGGGTCATGCCCTGGCACGTCCTCGCGGTCACCTTCACCAACAAGGCCGCGGGCGAGATGCGGGAGCGGCTCGAGGCCTTGCTCGGGCCGGTGCTCGCGGCGGACCTCTGGGTCCAGACCTTCCACGCCTTCGGCGCGCGGTTCCTCCGGCGCGAGGCGGCCCGGGCCGGGCTCTCGCCGTCCTTTCCGATCTACGACGACGACGACCAGGTCCGGCTCGCGAAGGGGCTCCTCGCCGAGACGGGCCACGACGACGACCTCTCCCCGCGCGAGCTCCTGAACCGGATCGACTCCTGGAAGAACGAGGGGCTCGCGCCGGAGGAGGTCCAGATCGTCCCCGGCGATCGCGAGGGCGCGCGCGACCGCGACCTCTACGCGCGCTACACCGCGGCGCTCCGCCGGGCCGGCGCGGTGGACTTCGGCGACCTCCTGGTGATGCCGCTCCGGCTCCTCGAGGCGGATCCGGCCCTGCGCGCGCGGTGGGCGGGCCGGTTCCGGTTCCTGCTCGTCGACGAGTTCCAGGACACGAACCCGGCGCAGTACCGGCTCCTCCGCCACCTCGCCGGAGAGAAGCGGAACGTCTGCGTCGTCGGCGACGACGACCAGGCCATCTACCGGTGGCGCGGCGCGGACGTCGAGAACATCCTCGGCTTCGACCGCGACTTCCCGGGCACGAAGGTCGTGAAGCTGGAGCAGAACTACCGCTCGACGCGCACCATCCTCGACGCCGCCCACGCGATCATCTCCCGCGCGCGCCGGCGCCGCGAGAAGCGGCTCTGGACCGAGGCCGGACCGGGCGCGCCGCTCGCGCTCCTCGTCGGCGAGGACGAGGGGCTCGAGGGCGAGCGGATCGCCCGCGCGGTGGCCGCGGAGCGGGCCCGCGGGACGCCGGGCGACGAGATCGCGGTGCTGTACCGGACCAACGCCCAGTCGCGGCCGATCGAGGCGGCGCTCCGCGCCGCCCGCATCCCGTACGTCATCGTCCGGGGCACGAGCTTCTACGACCGCGCCGAGGTGAAGGACGCGGCGGCGTACCTGCGCCTCGCGCTCGCGCCGAGCTCCGACCTCGACGTGGAGCGCGTCGTGAACAAGCCGGCGCGCGGCGTCGGCGACAAGACGCTCGAGCGGCTCCGCGAGCACGCCGCGGCGCGGGGGCTCTCGCTCTTCGCCGCGCTCGCCGAGGCCGACCGGATCGACGGGCTCAAGCCCGCCGCGCGCCGCGCGCTCGCCGAGTTCCACGACCTCGTCGAGGGGCTCGCGAAGGACGTGCCGGCGCTCGACGCGAGCGCGGCGGTCGAGCAGACGCTCACCCGGACCGGCCTGCTCTCGACCCTCGCCGCGCAGCACACCGACGAGGCGGCGGACCGCGCCGAGAACCTGGCCGAGCTCGTCGCCGCCGCGCGCGAGTTCGACGAGGGGCTCGTCGACGAGCCGGAGCCGCGCGATCCGGAGGAGGTCCGGCCGCCGCCGCTCGCCCGGTTCCTCGAGCGGATCGCGCTCCTCGGCGAGGCCGACGGCGAGACGCCCGAGGGGCGCGTCGCGCTCATGACCCTGCACGCCGCGAAGGGGCTCGAGTTCCAGGCCGTCTTCCTCGCGGGCGTCGAGGACGGGACGCTCCCGTACGAGCGGCCGTGGGCGGACGAGAGCCCGGCGGAGCGGGCGGAGAGCCTCGACGAGGAGCGGCGCCTCTGCTACGTCGGCATGACGCGCGCGAAGGAGCGGCTCACGCTCTCGCTCTCGCGCCGCCGGATCGGCTACGGCGAGATGGGCCCGTCGTACCGTGACATGCGGCCCTCGCGGTTCCTGCAGGAGCTGCCGCCGGAGCTCTTCGGCGAGGAGATCGCGCGCGAGGTCCGGGCGCGGGAGGCGGCGCGCGGCGCGCGAGCGCCCGTCATCCGCAGGCACCAGGGGGCGCTGCCGGGGGAGCCGCACATCGAGCTGGACGGGGAGGATGCCGAAGTCGCCGCTCGTGCTTCGACAGGCTCAGCACGAGCGGGGTCCGGGAGGCCGCTCGCCCGGAGCTTGTCGAAGGGCGAGCGGTCGGAGCCGACCGTCGACTACTCCTTCGACCAGCGCTCCGACGCGGACGGCGCCTTTGGCCGCGGCGCCCGCGTCCTTCACGAGCGGTTCGGCGAGGGCGTGGTGCTCGCGACGGAGGGCGCCGGCCCCGACCGCAAGGCGCTCGTCCGGTTCGACATCGGGGAGAAGAAGGTCCTCGTGCGGTTCCTCTCGCCGGGGTAGCAGCCCGAGCCCGAGCCCGAGGAGTGACCGGGCTCGTTCACGGGTGGGCCGGGGGCGGATCGGCCCGCAGGTTCGTCGTAAGATTCCCCCATGGCGATCCCCGAGCTCCACGGTCCCCCGCCGCCCGTCACCGAGGAGCTGGTGCGGGCGCTCCCCAAGACGGACCTGCACTGCCACCTCGACGGCTCGCTCCGGCTCGGGACGATCCTCGACCTGGCCGCGCAGCAGGGCGTGCGCCTGCCCGCCGACACGCCGGACGGGCTCGCGAAGGCGATCCACATGGGGGAGAACTGCAAGTCGCTCGAGGACTACCTCACGGCCTTCGACGTGACGCTCGCCGTCCTCCAGACGGAGGAGGCGCTCTACCGCGCGGCGTACGAGCTCGCGATCGACTGCGCCGCCGAGAACGTCCGGTACCTCGAGGTCCGCTACGCGCCCGTGCTGCACACGCGCGAGGGGCTCAAGTCCACCACGGTCATCGACGCCGTGCTCCTCGGCCTCCGCGACGCGAGGCGGGAGACGGGGATCCGCTCCAACGTGATCGTCTGCGGGATGCGCCACACCGATCCGCAGACCTCCGTCCGCCTCGCCGAGCTCGCCGTCGCGTACAAGGGCAAGGGCGTCGTCGGCTTCGATCTCGCCGGCGCCGAGGAGGGCCACCCGGCGCGCCGCCACCGGGAGGCGGTCCAGCTCATCCACGACAACAACGTGAATGTGACGATCCACGCGGGCGAGGCGTTCGGTCCGGAGTCGATCGCGCAGGCGGTCCACGTCTGCGGCGCCCACCGCATCGGGCACGGCGTGCGCCTGCGCGAGAACGGCGAGCTCCTCAACTACCTCAACGACCACCGGATCCCGCTCGAGATGTGCCCGTCGTCGAACGTCCAGACCGGCACCGTGAGCTCGTTCGCGAGCCACCCGCTCAAGTTCTTCTTCGACTTCGGCCTGCGCGTCTCGGTGAACACCGACAACCGGCTCATCACGGACACCACCTGCACGAAGGAGCTCCTCATCGCGCACCGCGAGATGAGCTTCTCGCTCGACGATCTCTGCACGCTGGTCGTCCAGGGGTTCAAGAGCGCCTTCCTGCCGTTCCGCGAGAAGGCGGACCTCCTCCGGCAGGTGAACGCCGAGATCGCGGAGGTCCGCGCGCGGTTCGCCGCCGCCGGCGCGGCGGAGGCGCGCGGGGTGGGTCCGGCATGACCGCCCGCCTCCGGTTCCGTTCGCCCCTCGGTCCGCTCACGGTGGAGGCGGGAGACGAGGGCGTCCTCGGCATCGCCTTCGACGGCGCCGGGGCCGCGCAGGCCGGGGTCTCCGCGCGCGCGCGGGCGCACCTGGCGGCGGCCGAGGAGGCGCTCACCGATTACTTCGCCGGCCACCCGCCCCGCCTGCCGGTGCTCGACCTGCGGGGCACCACGTTCCAGCGGAGCGTCTGGACGGCGCTCCTCGCGATCCCCTGGGGCGAGGTGCGCACGTACGGCGAGATCGGCCGGGCGATCGGGGTCGGCGGCGGCGCGCGGGCCGTCGGCGGCGCAAACCACGAGAACCCGATCGCGATCCTGGTGCCGTGCCACCGCGTCGTGAGCGCGGGCGGCCGGCTCGGGGGCTACGGCGGCGGGGTCGAGCGCAAGCGGTGGCTGCTCGCGCACGAGGCGGCGCACGCGCCCGCGCTTCGGCCCGCGACGCGCTCCGGCTGAGCGGCGCTCGTGCGGGCGCGGTCCGGGCGAGCAACTTCCGGCCTTGCTTGGGGAGCCCCGGAAGGCTGGTTGCGACCCCACCGCCGGCGTGACGTACTCTGCGATCGAGTGCGATGGCGGCCGCGCCCCGCGTCGCCTGGTTCCTTGCCCCCGCCCCTGACGGTGCGTAGCATCGGGCGGGGGGCTCACGCATGTCACCCGGAGTCATCGAATGAACGTGCTCGCCATGATCCTGGCCGGCGGGGAGGGGCGCCGCCTCGACCCCCTCACCCGCGAGCGGGCGAAGCCCGCCGTGCCCTTCGGGGGCCGCTACCGGATCATCGACTTCGTCCTGTCGAACCTGGCGAACTCCGGCTTCTTCAAGATGAAGGTGCTGGTGCAGTACAAGTCCGAGTCCCTCAACACGCACATCCAGCGGGCGTGGCGCCTCACGGCGCTGCTCGGCCAGTACGTGGAGATCGTGCCCGCGCAGATGCGCGTCGGCCCGCGGTGGTTCTCCGGCTCGGCCGACGCGATCTACCAGAACCTCAACATCATCACCGACGAGGAGCCCGACTACCTCTTCGTCTTCGGCGCCGACAACATCTACCGGATGGACGTCCGGCAGATGCTCGACTACCACCTCGACCGGAAGGCCGACCTCACGGTCGCGGCGATCCCGGTGCCGGTCCAGGAGGCGAGCGAGTTCGGCATCATCGAGGTCGACTCCGAGAACCGGATGATCGGGTTCGTCGAGAAGCCGAAGGCGAACCCGAAGACGATGCCGGGCGACCCGACCCGCTGCCTCGCCTCGATGGGCAACTATCTCTTCACCACGGAGGCGCTGGTCCAGGAGATCGTCCGCGACGCGGGCGATCCGAACAGCGCCCACGACTTCGGCAAGTCGATCGTCGCGTCGATGTACCAGCGGAAGAAGGTCTACGTGTACGACTTCGCGACCAACGTCGTGCCGGGCCAGTCGGCCCGCGAGCGCGGCTACTGGCGCGACGTGGGGAGCCTGGACGCGTACTACCAGGCCAACATGGACCTCGTGGCGGTCGACCCGGTCTTCTCGCTCTACAACTACGACTGGCCCATCTACACGGTCCAGTACAACTACCCGCCGGCCAAGTTCGTGTTCCGCCTGGAGAGCGAGGGCCGCATCGGCCGCGCCACCGACTCGCTCATCTCCGAGGGCTGCATCATCTCCGGCGGCGACGTCCACCACTCGATCATCTCGCCCAAGGTCCGCGTGAACAGCTACGCGACCATCGAGGACTCGATCGTCTTCGAGAACGTGAACATCGGCCGCCACTGCAAGATCCGCCGGACGATCGTGGACAAGCACGTGGACATCCCCGCCGGCACGGTCATCGGCTACGACCTCGAGAAGGACCGCCGCCAGTTCCACGTCAGCGACAGCGGCATCGTCATCATCCCCAAGGGCATGCGCATCGAGCCGGGGCGCTGACGGTTCGCGCTTGCAGCGGATTCTGGAAGTCCGCTCGCCCTGCGCTTGTCCAAGGGCGAGCGTCGCATTTGCTGTCCGTACGCCTCGCCTTGGGGCGCGTTGCCGTGGGCGCCCGTCCGGGCCCGCCGGGCTCGCCGACCAGGTAGATGCTCGGCGCCCACAGGCGGTTGTAGGGCGCGCGCGTGCCGGAGGTGATCCGGCGGGCGCGCCGCCGAAACTTGCCGGCCACCTCCGCTCGCTTCGCTCGCGGGTGGCCGGCTTCGGACAGTCGGCGGCGCGCGCGTTCGGTCCGGGCCGCGCGCGTTCCACGTCAGATCGCGTCCGGCGCCTGCGCTGATGGTCGGCTCGCTCCGCCGGGCCCGGCCGGTCGCCTGTGGGCGTTGCTTTGGCGGCTCGGCTGCGGCTTCGTTCGTGTTGGGCGAGAACTCTGGGGGAAGTGTCGCAAGAACGCTCTCGCAGCCGAGCCGCCACAAGCAACGCCCTCAGCGGACGGCCGACTCCGCCGCTGCGCCGACCGTCGGCGCAGGCGCCCAAGCGGTGCAGCCAGTCCGCCGCGCGCGGACCGGAATGAACCGCGAGGACGAACTACGCGGTCTGCCGCTCCTCGACGACCCGCTCCGCCTTGTTGAAGGCGATCTGCAGGTCCACCGGCTTCTCCATCACGTCGAACGCGCCCAGCTCGAGGAGCAGGTCGCGGAGCGACTGGTCCCCGCCGAAGGCGGAGATGACGAGCACCGGGATCCCGGCGGTCTTCGGGCTCGCCTTGAGCTGCTGGAGCGCGTCGCGGCCGTCGAGCTTGGGCATCGAGACGTCGAGCAGGATGAGGTCCGGGAGCTCCGACGCCGCGACGACCAGCGTCTCGGCGCCGTCGCGGGCGAAGAGCACGGAGTGGCCGCGGCTCTGCGCGTAGGCGGCGTAGAGCTTCGCGACCGCTGTGTCGTCCTCGGCGACCAGGATGCGCATCGGCTCCCCGAGCGAAGGATGCAGCCCCGAGGATACCCCGATGAGCGTGGGGTGCAACGGCCGCCTGCCTCCGGGCCGGGCCATGGGGGGGGTGCACCCGCGGTGGGACCCACGCTGGCGGCCCGGAACGGGCCGCACGTCCGGAAACGGCGCAGGGGTTGCCTCGCTGTCGGCGGGCGGGCGCCACTCGTCGCGTGACGGCGGCGGTCGGCACCCTTATAACGCAGCCCGCCATGTCCCTCCGATCCGTCGCGCTCCTCGCCCCGCTGCTCGCGATCGCCCCGCCCGTACCGGCCGCCGCCGGGCGCGAGACGCCGAAGCTCGAGTACGAGCTCTACCGCCTCGAGAACGGGCTCACCGTCATCCTCCACCAGGACCGGACCGTCCCGCTCGTCGCCGTTCACGTCGAGTACGACGTCGGCTCGAAGGACGAGAAGCCCCAGCGCACCGGGTTCGCCCACCTCTTCGAGCACCTCATGTTCCAGGGCACGGCCCACCTGCCCAAGGGCATGGCCGACCGGCTGCTCACCGCGGCCGGCGCGGACAACAACGGCGGCACCTCGCAGGACGCGACCGTGTACTGGGAGGTCGGCCCCGCGAACGCGCTCAGCCAGCTCCTGTACGTCGAGTCCGAGCGGATGGGCTGGCTCCTCCCCGTCATCGACCAGGCGAAGCTCGACAACCAGCGTGACGTGGTCCGGAACGAGCGGCGGCAGAACTACGAGATGCGCCCGTACGGCCTCGCGATCGACCGGGTGATGGCCAACCTCTGGAACCCCGAGTTCCCGTACCACTGGCTCCCCATCGGCTCGCACGAGGACCTGGAGCGCGCGACCCTCGAGGACGTGCGCGAGTTCTTCCTCCGCTGGTACGGCCCGGAGAACGCGGTGCTCTCCATCGCCGGAGACTTCGACGTCGCCGAGGCGAAGGCCCTCGTCCAGAAGTGGTTCGGCCCCATCCCGAGCCGGGCCCGCCCGGTCCGGAGCGTGCCCGTGCCGGTCCCGCTCACGGCCGAGAAGCGGGTCACGATGGAGGATCGGGTCCAGCTCCCGCGGCTCTACCTGGCCTGGCAGACGCCCAAGGTCTTCGCCGAGGGGGACGCGGCGCTCGACGTGCTCTCGCAGATCCTCTCCGACGGCAAGAGCGCGCGGCTCGTCGAGCGGCTCGAGATGCGGGAGCGGATCGCGCAGGACATCGACACCGGCCAGTGGAGCATGGTGTACGCGAGCGCCTTCCTCGTCGAGGCGACGCCCAAGCCCGGCGTGACGCTCGAGCGGCTCGAGAAGGCGATCGACGAGGAGCTGGCTCGTATCGCCGCGACGCCGCCGACGAAGGAGGAGTTCGAGCGGGCCCGGAACAAGATCGAGTCGGGCGCGATCTTCGCCCTGGAGCCCGTGGGCGGGTTCGGCGGCCGGGCGGCGACGCTGGCCCGGTACTACGTGCGGACCGGCGACCCCGGGTACCTGGAGCGCGACCTCGAGCGGTACCGCAAGCTCACCCCCGCCGACGTCTCCGCGGCGGCGCGGACGTGGCTCAAGAAGGACGCCCGCGTGGTCGTGCAGGTCGTGCCCGCCGGAACCGGCGGCCCCACCGCGTCCGCGCCCGCCGGAGGTGCCCAGTGAAGATCCCGACCCGCCTCGCCGCGCTCGCCGCGGCCCTCGCCCTCTTCTCCTGCTCGCACCCGCGGCCGCCGAAGCCCACCGAGCCGCAGGGGCCCGCGGCCGACGCGCCCCGCACCGAGCCGTCCCCGGCGCCGCCCGCGGCGACCGCCGCGCCCGCGGTGGACCGCTCGCAGCCGCCCGCGCTCGGCCCGAACCCCCCGCTCGCCCTCCCGGCTCAGCGCCACTTCACCCTCGCGAACGGGCTGCGCGTGCGGCTGGTCGAGCAGCGGCGGCTCCCCATCGTCGCCTTCGACCTCGTGGTGGACGCCGGCGCGGCGCGCGACCCGGCCGACCTGCCGGGGCTCGCGAGCTTCACCGCCGACATGCTCACCGAGGGGACGAAGAGCCGCACCGCGACGCAGCTCTCGGACGCGCTCGGCTTTCTCGGCGCGTCGATCAACGCCGCGGCGGCGCCCGACTCGGCCCACCTCGGCGGCGCGACGCTGTCCGAGCACCTCCCGGCGTTCCTCGAGCTGTTCGCCGACGTGGCCCGGAACCCGGCCTTCCCGCCGGCCGACTTCGAGCGGGTCCAGGACGAGCGGCGCGTGACGCTGCTCCAGCAGCGCGACCAGCCGGCCATGGTGGCGTCGCGGGCGTTCGTCTCGCTGTTCTGGGGGAACCACCCGTACGGCCACCCGCTCCTCGGCACCGAGGCCGCGGTGGAGCGCACGCGGCGGCGCGACCTCGCGCGGTTCCACGCGCAGTACTGGGTGCCCGCGAACGCCGAGCTCGTGGTGGTCGGCGACGTCAGTGAGGCCGATCTCCGGCCGCTCCTCGAGAAGACGCTCGGGCCGTGGGCGAAGGGCAAGGCCGCGGCGCCCCTCCCGCCGCGCGCGCCGGCCGCGCCGCACCGGACCCTCCTCATCGACAAGCCCGGGGCGCCGCAGTCGTACCTCGCCCTCGGCCTCCCCGGGCTCGACCGGCGCTCCGAGGACTACGTCGAGGCGACAGTGCTGTTCGAGGTCCTCGGCGGCGGGATGTCCTCGCGCCTGTTCCGGAAGCTCCGGGAGGAGAAGGGCTACACGTACGGCGTGGGCGCCGGCGCCGACGCGCGCCGGCTCGCCGGCGCGAGCGTCGTCCGCGGGAGCGTGAAGGCCGAGGTGACCGGCGCGGCGCTCCAGGATCTCCTCGGCGAGCTGCAGCGCATGCGCGACGAGCCGGTCCCGGCCGAGGAGCTCGCGGAGGCGAAGAACGGCATCGTCCGCTCGCTGCCGGGGCGGTTCTCGAGCGTCGGCGGCATCGCCGGGCAGCTCGCGGTGCTCGCGGTGCACGGGCTCCCGGACGACTACTGGGGGACGTACGCGCGCGAGGTGGAGCAGGTGACCCCCGCCGACGTCCAGCGCGTCGCGCGGAAGTACCTCGACCCGCAGCGGCTCACGCTCGTCGTCGTCGGCGCGCGGGGGGTGGTGGAGCCGCAGCTCGCGTCCGTGCCGGTCGGGAAGGTGGAGCTCGACCGGACGCGCAACCCGCTCCTGCCCCGCAAGCCGGCGGTGAAGCCGCCGCGGCCGGCGGGCCCGGTGGGGGTGGTCGCTCCGCCCGCTCCCTAGCTCACGGCTGCGGATCGTCCCGGCCCATGGTCGGGACGATCTCGTTGATCACACGGGGGCTGCGCCCCCGCCCCAGGAGCAAAGCTCCTGGGGCCCCACCCCTGCTACGCTGGGTCCCGGCGCGCTGCGCCCTTCGGGCTTGCGCGCGACCCAGCGCCGAGGGGCTCTGCCCCTCCCCCTGCTTCGCAGGGGCCCCCACCCCTGACCGTTCAGGTTGACGCCGTTTCGCTCACGGCTGCGGATCGTCCCGGCCCATGGTCGGGACGATCTCGTCCTCGCCGCGGACCGAGAGGCCGTCGACCTCGGCCGCCGTCGGCGGCTCGGGCTCGGCGAGGTTCGCGAGGTCGTCCTCGGGGCCGGGGAGGTCGCCGCCCGAGTCGCGGCCGCGGATCGTGGGCGCGGCCCCGCCGATGTTGCTCGACGGGACGAGCCGGTCGTCGTCGTCCTCGAAGGCGCTCTGGGCCCGGGCCGAGGGCCGGGCGGTCAGCTCGCCTTCGTCGGGGTCGCTCGAGCCCAGCTCCGGCTCGTCGGGCTCCGACGCGTGGAGCTGCGTGTCGTCCGGACCGAAGTCGAGGTCGTCGGGATCGTCGTGCGGGGGCATGGAAGAAACGCTGGGCACGCCGGCCCGGCGGCGCATGCGCCGCGGGCGCCTACTTGCCCTTCGACCCGGAAGCGACCCAGCGATCGTACGCCTGGAGATCCCAGAGGCGCGTGTACCCCTTCTCCCGGAGCGTCTGGGCGGCGACGCCCGAGCGGCGACCGCTCCGGCAGTAGACGAGGACGGGCGTCGAGGGCGGGCCGAGCTCGCCGGCGCGGGCCGGCATCTGGTCGTACGGGATGTTCACCGCGCCGGGGACGTGGCCCGAGGCGAACTCCTCGGGGGTGCGGACGTCCACGACCTTCACGCCGTCGGCGACGAGCTGGCGCGCCGCGGCCCCGTCGACGAGGCCGGGCGGGATCCGGTCCTGCGCCTTCTGCGAGGGCGCGGCGAGCGCGGGTCCGGACGCGAGCGAGAGGGCGAGCGCGGACAGGACGGCGGCGGTGCGGGTCATGACAGGCCTCTCCTCGTCGGAGCCACGCGAGCCCGCAAGGATTCTGCGCGGCCGCCCGCGGCGGGGAGGCAGTGTAGCGCACGGCGGTTCGCCGCGCCGGTGGGAGTCCGGGCTGTCAGGCGTCCGCGCTACACTCGGCCGAGCTGGTGCCCGGCCCCTCCGGGACGCCCGCCCCGGTGCATGGCCGAGCTCGAGAACGAGTTCTCCTGGTCGAAGTCCCGCCACGAGCGGTTCGCCGAGTGCCGGCGGGCCTACTTCTACACGTATTACGCGAGCTGGGGCGGCTGGGAGGCGGAGCACGGGACGGCGGTGCGCGAGCTGTACGTCCTGAAGAAGCTCTCGTCCCGGTGGCAGTGGGCGGGCTCGGTGGTCCACGGGACGCTCAAGCGGATGCTCCAGGCCGCGAAGGCCACCGGGAGCTTCTGGCCGCTCGAGAAGACGCTCGAGCGGACCCGGACGCGGGCTCGCTCGGAGTGGGCCTGGTCGCGCGAGAAGAGCTACTGGCGCGAGCCGTCCCAGATCGTCGGGCTCGTCGAGCACGAGTACGGCGAGGTGGTGCCCGACGCCGACTGGAAGCGGCTGTACGAGCAGGTCATCGAGGGGAGCCTCCGGGCGTTCTACGCGAGCCCCGTGCTGGAGGAGCTCCGGCGCGTGCCGCGCGACGCGTGGCTCTCGGTGGACGAGCTCGACTCGTGGGAGTTCGAGGGGACCAAGATCTGGGTGGCGGTGGACTTCGCCTACCGCGACGCGGAGGGGCGGGTCCACATCCTCGACTGGAAGACCGGCAAGGAGCGCGGGGTCGATCACACGCAGGTGGGCATCTACGCGCTCTACGCCCAGCGGAAGTGGGCCGTCGCGCCGGAGGAGGTCCGCGGCGGGCTCGTCTACCTCGTGCCGAACGGCGTCCCCGGCGGCGAGGTGGTGCCGGTCGCGGCCGACGCGGCGGCGCTCGAGGCCTGCCAGGCGTCGATGCGGTCGTCGATCGCCGAGATGCGCGGGCTGCTCGCCGATCCCGTGAAGAACGTCGCGGTGGAGGAGGCGTTCCCCCGCCCCCCCGCGCGCGAGGCGTGCAAGCGATGCCCGTTCCGCCGGCCGTGCGGGCGGATCTAGGGCGGGAGCACGAGCCGCATCCGGACGGAGTCCAGCGCGAGGCCGCCCGGCAGCGGGACGCGTTCGCGCGCCCGGCCGCGGAAGCCGAGGGCCGCGTAGAAGTCGACCGCGGCGCGGGCGGCGAGGACGCGGAGCGAACGCGCACCGGCCCGGCGCGCGCGGGCTGCGGCGGCGCGGACGAGCGCGCGGCCGATGCCCGCGCCTTGGGCGCGAGGGCGGACGAAGACCGCCGTCAGCTCGCCGCCCCGGAGCGCGGCGTAGCCGAGGACGCGACCGGCGCGCGCGGCGACGAGGTACGTCTCGCCGCCGGGACCCATCGCCCAGCGGTGATAGAGGGGCGGGAGGCTCGCCCAGGCCGCGAGGGCGCGGGGCGGGTGGATGACGGGCGGGAGCGCGCGGATCGCCGCGCGCATGATCGCGGCGCAGGCGAGGGCGTCGGAGGGGAGGGCGCGGCGGATCCGGAGGGGTGTCACGGCGAAACGGCCGGGAGCGGGACCGGGAGCGGGTGCGTTGGCGGGGGCGGGTACGCCGCGTCGGGGACGGGATCGATCCCGTGAACCGCTACCCGGCTCCGTACCCGCAAACCGTACCCGGTCCCGGAGCCGAACCCGGCTTCTCGCCTCTTCTCTACGCGTGCGCGGTGACCTGCTTCAGGATGTCCAGCTCCTCGAGCGCCTTCCCCGCGCCGACGACGACGGAGGAGAGCGGATCCTCGGCGAGGAACACGGGCAGGCCGGTCTCCTCGCGGAGCAGCACGTCGAGGTTCTTGAGGAGCGCACCGCCGCCGGCGAGGACGATGCCGCGGTCGGCGATGTCGCCGGCGAGCTCGGGCGGGGTCCGCTCGAGCGTCACCTTCACGGCCTCGACGATCCCGTTCACCGGCTCGGAGATCGACTCGCGGATCTCGGACGACGTCACGGTGAGCGTGCGCGGGACGCCGGCGACGAGGTCGCGCCCCTTCACGTCCATCGTCAGCTCCTCGTCGGTGGGGTACGCGGTGCCGATGCCCATCTTGATGAGCTCGGCGGTCCGCTCGCCGATGAGCAGGTTGTACTTCCGCTTGATGTGCTGGATGATCGACTCGTCCATCTTGTCGCCGGCGATGCGCACCGAGCGTGAGTAGACGATCCCGCCGAGCGAGATGACGGCGACGTCGGAGGTGCCGCCGCCGATGTCGACGATCATGTTGCCGGAGGGCTCGGTGATGGGGAGCCCGGCGCCGATGGCGGCGGCCATGGGCTGCTCGATGAGGTAGACCTCGCGGGCGCCG
>DASPMI010000135.1:0-4373 GCA_035627135.1 Anaeromyxobacter sp.
GCGGTGCCCGGGTCGAGCTTCTTCGCGCGCCCCGACCCCGCGCGCCGGCTCGTCCGGTTCGCCTTCTGCAAGACCGACGACGTCCTGGCCGAGGCGGCGCGGCGGCTCGCGCGCCTCACCCGGTGACGCGCCCGCCGCTCATCTACCAGCGTCCGCTCGAGCCGCTCCCGAGGAGGACGAGCTGCTCGAGCCGGACGAGGAGTCCGAGGAGAAGTAGGACTCCGAGGAGGACGACGATCCGCTGAGCCTGGGCGTCGGACGCGTGAACGAGCTCCGGTGCCCGCAGTGGGCGCACTCCTGATCCACGCGCACGACGCCGCCCGACGTCTCGGTGGCGGCCTGGAGCGTCGTCGTCGTGGAGGCCTTCGTGATGTGGCGACACTTGCGGCACCGGTCGTACGCCGTGCTGAACGTTCCCGGCCGGCCCGCCCGGAACCGCGGCACCATCACCTCCTGCATGACGTCCTCGCTGGCCGCCACCTGCTCGTCCCCGTCGACGCCCGAGCCGAGGACGATCTCGGCGGCGCGATCGTCGAGCGCCGCGAAGAGCAGGACGCCGTCGTTCCGGGTCGCGTCGCCGATCCGCCACCGGTTGAAGAGCTGGGTCGCGTACGCGCGCGGCGCTGCCGGCGCGATGCTCCGCACCACGACCACCACCAGCTCTCCGCGGCCGGACGCGCGCACGCGGCGCGCGGCGTCGTCGAGGGCGGTGCGCTCCGCCGTCGTGAGGGCGCCGGTCGGATCCGCGACGGCGCTCGCCGGTCTCGGGTCCGCGAGCGGGAGCGGCGACGTGAGCGCGAGGGCGAGGAGCAGCGGCGCGGGGTGGGCCATGGCCCACCATACCGCCGGCCCCGGCGCGGCGGGCCGGCGCTGCTTGTTCCGACCCCCCCGGCGTGGTAGCAAGATCGTCCGGAGGGGAACATGTCACGTGGCGGCCGAGTCGCGCTGGTCGTGTCCTTGTCACTCCTGGCTGGTGCCTGCCGCTGCGGCAGTCCCAAGGCCCCGAAGCCGCCGGGACCACCCTACGTCTCCGAGGTGCAGGAGGGCCCGGGGGCGGCCGTCGCCATCCTCGTGGACGTCTCCGGCTCGATGCAGGAGTCCTGGGGCGGCGCGATGAAGTCCGAGGCCGCCCGGAGGGCGCTCTCCGAGGCGCTCGAAGCCACCGGCGAGTTCCGCAAGCGGCACCCCGATCGTCCCGTGAAGGTGGGCGTCATCGCCTTCTCCGACGAGGTCCAGCAGGTGATGCCGATGGGCGACTACGACCCCGAGCGCGTCGAGCAGGCGCTCGGGGCGATCCCGTACACGAGCGGCAGGACCGCCATCGGCGCGGCGCTCGACGCCGCCCGCGAGGCGCTCTATCGGTCCGGCGCGATCCGCAAGTACATCCTCGTCATCACCGACGGCGAGAACAACCGCGGCCCGGATCCGGAGGACGTCGCGCGGGAGATCGCGCAGCGGAGCAACGGCGCGGTCTCGATCTCGCTCGTCGCCGTCGACGTGGATCCCGGCGCCTTCGGCTTCGTGCGCGAGCTCGGGGGCGACGTGCTCTCCCCGCAGGACCCGGCCGCGCTCCGCGCGGCGGTGCAGCAGATCTACGAAGGCAAGATCCTCGCGGAGGCCGCGGACGAGGCGGCGGAGGCACCCGCGCCCGCGGGCGAGGCCCTCCCCGAGGCGCCCACCCCCACGAAGGCGACAGGGAGCTCGAAATGATCCTCGGCAAGTTCTGGTCGGTGCTGCGCGCGCAGCTCAACAAGCTCGCGAACGTCTTCTGGCAGAAGGACCCGATCGCGCTGATGCAGCTCCAGTACGACGAGGCCGTGGAGCAGCTCAAGGAGGGGCGCAAGGGGCTCGAGATCTACCGCGGGCTCGTCGAGCGCGTGACCCGGCAGGTGGCCGAGAACACCGCGCAGTGCCAGCGGCTCGAGTCGCAGGCCAAGGCCTACCTCAAGGCGGGCGAGCGCGAGACGGCCGCCAAGTTCGCGCTCGAGCTCCAGAAGGCGCGCAAGGAGCTCGAGGAGAACAAGGCCCAGCTCGAGATGCACGAGACCGCGTACGGGAACAGCCTCAAGAAGATCCAGCACGCGAACGAGCAGCTCATCAAGGTCCGCGAGAAGATCCGGACGTACGACGCCCAGCTGCGGATGAGCGAGGCCGAGGCCGAGATCGCCAAGCTCTCCGAGTCGTTCAACGTCAACGTCACCACCGACTTCGGGCAGATCGAGCAGGTCATCCAGGAGAAGATCGACACCAACCGCGGCAAGGTCCGCGTCGCCGCCGACCTGTCGGCCAAGGGCGTCGCCGACATCGAGGCGGAGGAGCGCGTGGAGAAGGTGATGGCCGAGGACGCGCTCCAGGCGCTCGAGGTCGAGCTCGGCATGCGCACCCCCGAGACCACGGCCGCGCCCGCCGCCGAGAAGCAGCTCGGCCCGGCGACCGAGAAGCAGACCGGCTAGCCGCGCACATCACGGAGAGATTCCATGGGCAACCCCAAGCCAGCGTTCTACGTCGTCCTCCTCCTCGTCGTCGCCGGCCTCGTGGGCCTGGCGTTCTACCGGTACGGGAAGCCGTCCGCAGGCAAGGCGACCATCGCGCCGCAGGGGCAGCAGGCGCAGTCCGGGGGGGACGAGCTCCCGATGGACCGCAAGGGCGAGGAGCCGGACACCTCCGGCATCACGACGAAGAAGGAGTACGACTTCGTCCCCTCGCAGCGGCTCCCGGAGGTGAAGGGCGTTTCTGCCTACAAGCCGATGAAGGACCGCACGGTCCGGCTTGCGATCAACGTCTGGGCGGGCTGGGCGCCGATCATCCTCGCGAACGAGGGCTTCCAGCCGGGGAAGGTCTGGAAGGACGCGAACGGCAAGCCGTTCAAGCTGGAGCTCGTGCTCATCGACGACCCGGTGGCGATGCGCGACGCCTTCGCCGCGGGTAACGTCCACCTCGGCTGGTCGACGGTGGACATGCTCCCGCTCCTCGTCGAGGGGCTGCAGAAGGACTCGCGCGTCATGCCCCGGATCTTCCAGCAGGTGGACTGGTCCAACGGCGGCGACGGGATCGTGGTGCGCGATACGGTCAAGACCATCGGCGACCTGCGCGGCAAGACGCTGGTGCTCGCCCAGAACTCGCCCTCGCACTTCTTCGCGCTCAACGCCCTCGTCTCGGCGGGCGTGCAGCCGGCCGAGGTCCAGTTCAAGTTCGTGGGCGACGCGTTCCAGGCGGCGGCGGCGTTCAACGCCGACCGGTCCATCGCCGGGTGCGTAAGCTGGGCCCCCGACATCTACAACCTCGAGAAGGTGAAGGGGAACAAGCTCATCGTCACGACCGCCACCGCGAACAAGCTCATCGCCGACGTCTGGTTCGCGCGCGCCGACTTCGCGAAGGACCACCCCGACGTCGTCGAGGGGATCGTGCGCGCCGTGTTCGACGCGATGGTCGAGCTGAAGGATCAGGAGGCGCGCACGAAGGTGGCGGGGTGGATGGCCAAGGGCTACGGCATCCCCGAGACCGACGCGCTCTCGATGCTCGGCGACGCGCACTCCACCAACTACGCCGAGAACGCCGAGTTCTTCCTCAACCAGAACAACCCCACCAACTTCGAGCGCACCTACGACAACGCCTACTTCCTCTACAAGCGGGTGGGCGCGGTCGGGACCAAGGTCCCGTTCGACCAGCTCGTGGACTTCTCCATCCTGAAGAAGCTGGCCTCGGTGCCGAAGTACGCGTCGCAGGTGAGCGAGTACGAGACCCGCTTCGCGCCGGCCTCCGCCGGGTCGGTCCAGGCCGAGTCGGCCGAGATCCTCACCAAGACGGTGGTGATCCACTTCTTCCCGAACTCGTGGGACCTGAAGAAGAAGGTCGTGAAGCACGTGAACGGGAAGGACAAGGAGGAGCTCTACGATCCCAACGTGGACTTCGTGCTCGAGGAGATCGGCCGGCTCGCGGGGCAGTTCGGCGCCGCGCGCGTGGTGATCGAGGGCCACTCCGACGGCTCGATGCAGGGGCGCGTCCCGCCTGCGCTGGTCCAGGAGCTCTCGCTCAACCGGGCCAACGCGGTGAAGGAGGGCCTGCTCAAGATGTTCCCCAAGCTCGACCCGAACCAGTTCTCGGCGGCAGGGCTCGGCTGGGATCGCCCGGCCGATCCCAGCGACCCGCAGAACCACGCCAAGAACCGGCGCGTCGAGGTGAAGGTCTACCCTGCCGAGGCCGTCACGGCCGCCCAGTGATCCGATGCGCTTCCGTCTGAAGGACCTCGTGCCGCTGCGGCGGCCCCCGGCCGCCCTGACGTCCAAGGCGCTCGGGGCCGCCTGCCTCGCCCTCGTGCTCGGGGCGTGGTTCCTCGCCACCCGGGGCGCGGCCGAGGAGCGGCTGGTCTCGCC
>DASPMI010000136.1:0-24989 GCA_035627135.1 Anaeromyxobacter sp.
GGGCGAGTCGGAGGTGACGAGCTCCGGGTGCGCGGCCTCGAGCTCGACCAGCTCCCGCATCAGCCGGTCGTACTCGGCGTCCGAGAGGATCGGCTGATCGAGGACGTAGTAGGCGTGGTCGGCTGCGCGGAGCTGGTCGCGGAGGCCGGCTGCCTTCCCGGCGGGCGTGGTCATGGCGCGACTGTGATCGAGGTCGGGCCGGCGCGCAACCGGCTCGGGCGCCCGCGGACCACCGGCCCCGCTAGAAGGTCCCGTCGTCCACGCCCATGTCCATCCAGCCGACGGGGCTGTCATCGGCGAACCGGAACACACCGGCCACGTCGCGGAGATAGTTGGAGGCGCGCAGGCTCGGCACCAGGTCGCCATCCAGATCGCCGGCGGAGTGGATCATGATCTGGGCGGGGTTGCCGCCCGCGCCCCGGATCACGGTGAAGTGATAGCTGTAGTAGAGCGCGCCCTCGATCTCGGCCGTACCGCTCCGCCTCGCGCCGACGTGGAAGATCTTGTTCCAGTCGTCCTGCGTCCAGTTCGGCACCCGCTTCAGGGACTCGGGCGGCCACCCCGGGGTCCAGGGGCCGTCGAGGATCGCGTAGGGCTGGCCCGAACCGGGGTCGACCGGCAGGTCGCCGTGCTGGAGATACACGTCCTGAATGCCGGTCTTGATCGTGTTCATGACGTGCCGGCGCTCGGCCTGCTTCGACCGGAGCGTGAGCCGCTTGAACTCGGGGATGGCGACCGAGGCGAGGACGCCGATGATCGCGACCACCATCATGAGCTCGATGAGCGTGAAACCTCTCGCGCGCGTGTTTCGGACCATGGCACGCTCCTTCACTTCGGCGGCGCGGGGACGACCACGATGGTGCCGTTCCGCTCCAGCACCTGCTTCCCCTGGGCTTCCTGCTGCTGCTTGAAGTGCTCGAGCTCGGCGGGGTCCAGCTTCCCGGTCGGCACCACGACCGTCGCCCCCCTGCCCGACTCCACGCCCAGCGTGCTGGCGGGCGCACCCGGCGCGGTGGAGATGCTCGCCGGCTTCACCGAGAAGAAACGCCGGCCGTGGTACGCGGCCGCCGCGACGAGCACGAGCACGAACAGCGCGACGACGGGCCAGCGGCGCCCGCCCGGTGCGGCGTCGGCCTCGGCGCCGCCGACGGAGAGCACACGCGCGCGCGGCGCCGGCCCGGCGCGCGGCGCGGCCGGGGGTGCCTGCACCGCCGACGCGGTCCGCTGCGCCGCCTCCGAGAAGTCGATCGCCTCGCGGACGAGCGCATTCCGGATCGACTCGAGCGCAGGCGCGAGCTCGGCGGGCGCGGCGGAGAGGAGAGGCGCCACCTCGGCGAGCAGGCCGTCGATCTCCGCCATCATCGCGGAGAGTGCGCCTGAGTCGACGGCGCTCCCCTGGGGCGGCGCGCTCGCCAGCGCCTCGGCGACGCGCAGCCGCATCACCGCCGCCCTGCGGATGGGCGCGGCGTCGACGGGCTGCGGCTCGCCCGCGAGCACGGCGCGCTCCAGGTCCGAGAGCGACTCCAGGGTCCGGAGCGCCAGGGCGTGCAGCGGCCGGCCCGGATCGGCCGTCTCCTGGAGCGCCCGCCTCAGCGCGTCCTCCGCCTGCGCGGGCGTCGAGAGGCCCGACGGCCAGTCCGCGGCCGGAGCGCTCGACGGCGGCGGCGGCACGTAGACACCCGGAGCGTGGAAGTTCACAGCAGGTGCATCCGGTGCCGTGAGGTCCGCGACGTCCAGGCTCACGTCCGCGTCGAGGTCGTCGAAGAAGTTGGCGGCCGCCCTGGGCTGCGCCGCGGCGGGCGCGGCGGGCGCTTTCGCGGCGGGTGCGGGCGGCGCCGGCGCCTTGGCGACGGGTGCGGGCGCCGCCGGCGGCTTCGCGGCGGCGGCGGAGGGCTTCGCCGCTGCGGGCGCGGGTCGGGGCTGCGGCGCCGGTGCGGCGGCGGACCGCGGCGATGGCTGCGCCTGCGCAGGAGCGACTGGGCCCGGGCGGGCCTGCGGCGGCGCAGCGGGCGGGCGAGCGGCGGGCGCCGCACCGGCAGGCGCCGCGCTCTGCGGAGCTGGCGCCGCAGCGGAACGGGGCGCAGCGACTGCGGTGGCGGCGGCAGCGGGCCTCGCGGTGCCAAGAGCCGGAGCCGCCGCCGCCGGCCGGGCGGGAGGGCCGCCGGCTCCCGCGGGCCGCGGGGCGGAGGGAGCAGGCGCAGGCGCCGCAGGCCGCGGAGCAGCGGTCGGAGGCGCACGGACCGGTGGCGCGGCGGGCGCGGCGGACCGAGTCGGCGCCGCCTCCGGGGCGGCCATCGCCGCCACCGCCCGCTCCACCGCGGAGATCACGCCGTCGGTCTTGCCGTCCCAGCGGCCGACCTCGACCCCGAGCGCGCGGAGCGTCCCCTCCGCGCCGGCGTGGGCGACCGGGACGCCCGCCACGATCCGCAGCCCGCGCCCGTCCCGCACCAGCGCCTGGATCGTGGGGAGCGATCCCTCGCCCATGAACTCGATGACGGCGAGGGCGGATGGGCCGCTGCACAGCCCGAGCACCTGGCCCGGATCGCCCGCGACGCGCGGGCGATTGCCGATCCGCGCGGTCAACGGCGCCAGCAGCGCCACCGCGAACCCCTTCGTTCCTGCGAGGACCGCGTCGATCGCCTGGCTCATGGGCGGATCATTCCCTCCGACCTGCTTCGAGCATGTTACCCCGCCCGGGCGTCGCGCTCCTAGCGCGCCCCTGCACCCCGCGTTCATGCGACAGACCGCTGGCGCGCCGATCCCCGTTCCGTCACGTTGACAGCGCCCCACGTTGTTGCATACGTTTTCCACCTCCTCCGCTGGTCTCCCGGAACTCCTCGCAGCACCTTCCTCCGACGGGCGACCCGCTCCCCCTCCGAGATCCGACATGCCCGCCGCCGCACCCACCGCCACGCACGCCCCGTCCGACATCGCCGAGCTCAAGCACAAGAAGGTGGCCGAGCTCGCGAAGCTGGCGCGCGACCTCAACATCGAGGCCGCCGGGGCCATGAAGAAGCAGGACCTCATCTTCGCGATCCTCCAGGCGCAGTCGAAGGCCGCGGAGGAGGCGAAGGAAGAGATGGAGGTCGGGGGCGAGGGCACGCTGGAGGTCCTGCCCGACGGGTTCGGCTTCCTCCGGAGCCCCGACTTCTCGTACCTGCCAGGGCCCGACGACATCTACGTGTCGCCGTCGCAGATCCGGCGCTTCAACCTGCGGACCGGCGACACCGTCCGGGGCACCGTGCGCCAGCCCAAGGACGGCGAGCGGTACTTCGCCCTCCTCAAGGTGGACTCGATCAACGGCGAGCCGCCCGAGGAGAACCAGGCGAAGGTCCTCTTCGACAACCTGACCCCGCTCTACCCGACCGAGCGCCTCCACCTCGAGCACGAGGCGGGGGAGATGACGACGCGGGTCGTCGACCTCTTCTCGCCGATCGGGAAGGGGCAGCGCTGCCTGATCGTCTCGCCGCCGCGCGCGGGCAAGACGGTCCTCCTCCAGAACATCGCCCACGCGATCACGGCCAACCACCCGGACGTCACCCTCATCGTGCTGCTCATCGACGAGCGCCCCGAGGAGGTGACCGACATGGAGCGGACGGTGAAGGGCGAGGTGGTCGCCTCCACCTTCGACGAGCCGGCCACCCGGCACGTGCAGGTCGCGGAGATGGTCATCGAGAAGGCGCGGCGCCTCGTGGAGCACAAGCGCGACGTGGTGATCCTCCTCGACTCGATCACCCGCCTCGCCCGGGCCTACAACTCGGTCGTCCCGCCCTCCGGCAAGATCCTCTCCGGCGGCGTCGACTCGAACGCCCTGCACAAGCCGAAGCGGTTCTTCGGCGCGGCACGCAACATCGAGGAGGGCGGCTCGCTCACGATCATCGGCACCGCGCTCGTCGACACGGGCAGCCGCATGGACGAGGTGATCTTCGAGGAGTTCAAGGGCACCGGGAACTCCGAGATCGTCCTCGACCGCAAGTTGATGGAGAAGCGCATCTTCCCCTGCATGGACATCGGGAAGAGCGGCACGCGCAAGGAGGAGCTGCTCCTCCCCACCGACTGGCTCTCGAAGATCTACATCCTCCGCCAGACCATCCTGAACGGGCTCGACAACGTCGAGGCGATGAAGTTCATCCTCGACAAGTTCCGCCAGGTGAAGAACCACGACGAGTTCTTCAAGATGATGGTCGGCGGCGGGAAGTAGACGAGCCCGGCCTCTGGCTCGGCGGCCCGGCTCCTGCCGGGGCTCACCGCCCTTGACGCAACCCCCCGATCCGACTAGATCGGGCCCCTCACAGCCGAGCCCGGACCATCGCTCGTCCGCGGTGCAAGCGGCTCGAAAGGCAAAGCCATGAAGCCCGGGATTCACCCCGACTACAAGCCGGCCAAGGTCCTCTGCGCCTGCGGGAACACGATCGAGACCCGGTCCGTCCGCGGCGACTTCCACATCGAGATCTGCGCGCAGTGCCACCCGTTCTTCACGGGCAAGCAGAAGATCATGGACACCGCGGGCCGGATCGAGAAGTTCAAGAACCGGTACGGCGCGCAGCCCGCCGCCCCGGCGTTGAAGAAGGCCGAGGCGCCCAAGCCCGCGCCGGCCAAGGCCGAGGCTCCCAAGGACAACCGCGCCGCCAAGCGCGCGAAGGCCGGCAAGTCGAAGAAGGCCGAGGCCGCTCCCGCCGCCGAGGCGCCTGCCGAGGCCAAGGCCGAGTAGCTCCCCTTCGCCGGGCGCAGCGTGAGCGGGCCCCTCCATCGGCTCAAGCAGGGGCGTGGCCCGTCCCGGGAGGGCGTGCGCGAGTACGTGCTCGTGACCGCCTTCCTGGTGCTCGCCGCCGCGGGCGCCGTGATCCTCTTCGGGGACGAGCTCCGCGGCGCCCTCGGGCTCCGCTGACGCGGCGCCCGCGCGGGCCGCCGCCGCGGGCTGCTCCACGCGCGGGCGAGCGGCGCCCGGTTCGCGTATCCTCCCCCCGTGGCCCCGACCCCACCGCTCATCCTCGTCGTGGACGACGAGGCGCCCAACCTCGAGTCGCTCGGGAAGATCTTCGAGCGCGAGGGATGGCGGGTCGCGCTCGCCTCGAGCGGCGCCGCGGCGCTCGACGTGCTCCGCCGCGAGCGCGTCGCGGTGGTCGTCACCGATCTCATGATGCCCGGGATGTCGGGCGAGGAGCTCCTCCGCGCCGTGCGGACGCTCGCGCCCGGCACCGAGGTCGTGCTCATGACCGCCTACGGCACGGTCGAGTCGGCGGTCGCCGCCATGAAGCAGGGCGCGTACGACTTCATCACGAAGCCGGTGAAGCGCCACGCCATCGTGAAGACCGTGCGGCAGGCGCTCGAGCGCGCCTCGCTGGTGGCGGAGAACCAGGCGCTCCGCGCGCGGCTCACCGCGCTCGCGCCGGGCGAGAGCGGCGGCCTGCTGGGCGACGCGCCGGCGTTCCGCGCCGTCCTCGAGGCGCTGCGGCAGGTGGCGCCGACCTCCGCCACCGTGCTCCTCACGGGCGAGAGCGGGACCGGAAAGGAGCTCGCCGCGCGGCTCGTGCACGACCTCTCGCCCCGCGCGCCGGGGCCGTTCGTCCCGATCAACTGCGGCGCCATCCCCGAGGGCCTGCTCGAGTCCGAGCTCTTCGGCCACGAGCGCGGCGCGTTCACGGGGGCGGTGGCGCGCAAGGAGGGGCGGTTCGAGCGCGCCCGGGGCGGGACGCTGTTCCTCGACGAGGTGGCGGAGCTGCCGCTCCTCCTCCAGGTGAAGCTCCTCCGGTTCCTGCAGGACGGCGTGCTCGAGCGCGTGGGCGGCACCGAGAGCGTCCGGGTGGACGTGCGGGTCGTCGCGGCGACGAACCGCGAGCTCTCCGCCGAGGTGAAGGCCGGGCGCTTCCGCGAGGACCTCTTCTACCGGCTCGACGTCGTCTCGCTCCGGCTCCCGCCGCTCCGCGACCGGCGCGAGGACGTCGCGCCGCTCGCGGTCGCGTTCCTGCGGCGCGCGGCGGAGAAGAACGCGAAGGGCGTGACCGGCTTCACTCCCGGTGCGCTGGCGGCGCTCGAGACGTACGCCTGGCCGGGCAACGTCCGCGAGCTGCTGCACGCGGTGGAGCGGGCGGTGATCCTCTGCCGCGGCGAGACCGTGGACGTCGCCGACCTCCCCGACGGGATCCGCGCGCACGCCGGCGTCCAGGCCGGCGCGATCGACCGGCCCCAGCCCGTGCCCGCGGCGCTCGTCGTCCCGCTCGGCACCACGATGGAGGAGATCGAGCGGCTGGTGATCAAGGAGACCCTGCGCCAGACGCACGGGGACAAGAACCTCGCCGCGCAGATCCTCGGCATCGCCGCCCGGACGATCTACCGGAAGCTCGATCGCGACGAGGAAGGGAAGCTCGTCGAGCCGGGCGCGGGCGGCGCCGAGGAGAAGAGCTCCTGACTCACGGCCGCCGGTTCACCTGGTAGTACGAGACCGGCCGGCCCCTGATATCGCCCCCAGCGGCGACGAGCGGCGATGACATTTTGGCGAGCGCCGCCCGCGCCGCGCGGCCGGATTGCCAGAATGGCAGCGCCCCGGACGGAGGCCCGGGAAGAACGGGAGCGGCCCGGGGATTTCCGCGTGCCGACGGCAGGTTGGATCCGGGTGGCCCGGGGCCGAGGTGGCACGTCGGTTGCTCCCTCGCCCCCCTGGGCCCGCTCCCATGCTCGACCTCTTCTTCCGAAAGTACGCCTGGACGGCGAACCTGCTCCTGCTGTTCCTGGGCGCCTGGTTCACCGCCAAGATGGTCAACACGCTCGTGGGAGCGCAGATCCGGCCGCGCCCGCGGGCGGACCTCTCCGCGCCTGCCGCCGCCCCGTCGCGCGTCGTGCCGCCGGCGGAGCTCGACGACAAGAAGCTCTACCGCCTGATCGGGACCGAGCCGCCGGCCGTGGTGCAGGCCGAGGAGCAGGCGCCTCCGCCGACGCGCCCGCAGAACTGCGAGGACCCGGCCGCGGAGCCCGTCCGCTCGGAGCTGCGCCTCGCGCTCGTCGTCGGCGTGCAGGCCGAGGTCCCGCGCAACTCGCTCGCCAGCATCGCCGACCTCAACACGCGCGAGACGCGCGTCCTCGGCGTCGGGGAGGAGTACCAGGGCGCGAGGTTCCTCGGGCTGCGGCGCCTGCGCGCCGGGGACGACATCACGGGCAACGCCTTCCGCCTCGTCGCGATCGTCTGCAACGGCGGCACGAAGGAGTACATCGAGGGCGAGGCCACGGGCGAGGGTGGCGGCGGCTACACCGGCGGTCCGGTGAGCGTCGGGACCGCGCCGGTCCCGCCCCCGCCCACCAACGCGGTCGCGGGCGTGCGGAACGTCGGCCCGAACCGCTTCGAGATCGACCGGTCCGTCATCGACAGCACCCTCAGCGACATGAGCAAGATCGCCATGGACGCGCGGATCGTGCCCTCGTTCAAGAACGGCCAGGCGAACGGGTTCAAGCTGTTCTCCATCCGGCCGGGATCGCTCTACTCCGCCATCGGCATCCAGAACGGCGACGTCATCTCGCGGATCAACGGGTTCGAGATGAACTCGCCGGAGAAGGCGCTCGAGCTCTACACCAAGCTGCGCGAGTCCGCGCGCGTCACCATCGAGGGGGAGCGCGCCGGGCAGACGTTCTCCACCGAGTACACGATCACCCCTGGTCGCTAGCCGGACCCGAAGGCCACCTCATGCGAACGCTCCTCGCCACGACCCTCCTCATCCCCGCCCTCGCGCTCGCCCAGCTGCCGCCGCCGACCGACGGCGGCCGCCCGACCGTCCGCACGCCGACGCCGCAGTCCGACGCGGACCCGTCCCGCCCCGGCGTCCCGTCGCTCCCGCGCCCCACCGACGGCGCGCGCGGCGCGCCGCCCACGGCCGGCTCCACCCCCGTGCGCCCCGGCGGCCGCGGCCCGGTCCGGCGCGTCGCGCCGGCGGCGCCCCGGCAGCAGCGGCAGCCGCAGCAGCAGCAGGCCCAGCAGCAGCAGCCTCCGGCGGACGGCGGCGGCCAGGGCGAGGCCACGATCACGGCCGCGGGCGAGAAGTGCGTGCCGCTCCAGGGCCGGTTCATGCTGGCCTTCAACAAGGCCGACATCATCGACGTGCTCGAGCAGGCGAGCCGCTGGACGTGCCGCAACTTCATCTACACGGAGGACATCGCGCGCGGGAAGATCACCCTGCTCTCGAAGACCCCCGTGACCGCGGAGGAGGCGTACGCCGCGTTCATCGCCGCCCTCAACTCCAACAACATCACGATCTACGCGTCGGGCCGGTACTACAAGCTCGGGCGCTCGCCCGACTCGAAGAAGATGCCGATCCCGACGCTCACGGACCCGGACCAGCAGACGCCGGCGACCGAGCAGGTGGTCACCAAGGTCATCAAGCTCCGGTCCACCGACGCCGACATGCTCCGCGGCGTGCTCGGGAACTTCATCTCGCCGCAGGGCGCGGACATCCAGTCGATCCCGCCGGACACCCTGATCATCACCGACATGGCGCTCAACATCCGCCGCATCGAGAAGATCCTCGAGACGGTGGACAAGCCCGGCGGCGGTGACGTCATCCAGGTCATCCAGCTCCGCTACGCCGCCGCGAAGGACGTGGCCGACAAGCTGAACCAGATCTTCCAGGCGCAGCAGGGGACGGGGCGGCGCGGGGTGGCGGGCGGGCGGATCGGCTCCGGCCCGATCGTGCGCAACCCGCAGGGCCAGCCGGTGCCGCAGCCGGGCCAGGCGCAGGGCGGCGCCGACGTCATCAGCGTCAGCAAGGTCATCCCCGACGACCGCACCAACAAGCTCATCGTCATCGCCGACGAGCGGAGCTTCGAGCGCCTGCAGGAGCTCATCGAGCAGCTCGACGTCCCGACGGGCGCCGACGGCGGCATCCACGTCGTCTTCCTCCGGAACGCGAGCGCCGAGGATCTCGCCCAGACGCTCTCCAACCTCGCCCAGGGCCAGACCCGCCGGCCGGGCGCGGCGCCCACGCCGGCGCCGCCGCAGCAGCAGCCCAACCTCCGCGGCGCCCCGGCGCCCCAGGCCATGCCGCCCGGCGCGGGCGGCGAGGCCACCGCCGAGCTCTTCGCCGGCGACGTGAAGATCACGGCCGACAAGGCCCAGAACGCGCTCCTCGTCCAGGCGAGCGGGGCCGACTTCGTCGCCATCTCGCGCCTGATCGAGAAGCTCGACCGGCCGCGGCGCCAGGTGTTCGTCGAGGCGGTCATCATGGAGGTGACGCTCAACAACTCGACCGAGTTTGGCGTCGGCGCGCACGGGTTCGTGGACGTCGAGGTGAACGGCCGCAAGGGCGTCCTGCCCCTCATCTCGCAGCCGGGCGGGCAGCTCTCGTCGCTCGATCCCAAGGCCGTCGTCAACACGGTCACCCAGCTCGGCGGGTTCCTCACCGGCTTCAACGGTCCGACGTCGGGCGTGCTCAAGGACCTCACCGGCCTCTCGCTGCCGTCGCTCGGCGTGGTCATCCGCGCCCTGCAGACGAGCTCGGACGTGAACGTCATCTCGACGCCGCACGTGCTCGCGACCGACAACGAGGAGTCCGAGATCGCGGTCGGCCAGAAGGTGCCCTTCCAGAAGGGGTTCTTCCCGCCCGGCGTAGCGAACCTCCTGACCGGCGACAACGCGACCGCCGCCACGAACCTGCTCGGGACCACGGGCGGCCTCTCCAGCCTGGCCGCGAACGTCGAGCGCGAGGACGTCGAGCTGCGGCTCAAGATGAAGCCGCAGATCAACGAGGGCGGGAACGTCCGCATGACGGTGGAGATCCAGAACGAGGAGATCGCCAGCGTCGACCGCCAGCTCGGGCCCACCACCTCGAAGCGGAGCGTCAAGACCCAGATCGTCGCCAAGGACCAGAGCACGATCGTGATCGGCGGCCTCATCCAGGAGCGCGCCAACCGCGAGGTGCGGAAGGTCCCGGTCCTGGGGAGCCTCCCGGTGCTCGGCACGCTCTTCCGCGACAGCACCACGCGGAAGCAGAAGACCAACCTGCTCGTCTTCCTCACGCCCTACATCATCCGGGACGAGGGCGACTACCGCCGCATCTTCGAGAAGAAGCGGAAGGAGCAGGAGGACTTCATGGTGCGGTTCTACGGGAAGAAGCGCGGCTACCAGCCCGACGTCGACTACGGGCGGAAGGCCGGACCGCTCTCCCGGATCCACGTGGGCGTGACGGAGGAGACGTCGCGCGTGGAGAACGGCGGCCCGGGCCTGCCCGGCGAGGGCATGACCACGCCCCCGGCGGAGTCGTTCCCGCCCGCGGGACCGCGCCGCCGCAGCAGCCCGCCCGGCGACGCGCCCGCGCCCGATCCCGCGCTGCCGCCGCAGCCCGAGGGCCAGGTGGTCCCGCCCCCGGAGCCGCCGCAGGAGGCGCCGCCGCCGCCCCCCGAGCTCCCCCCCGAGCCCCATCAGCCCGGCCCTCCCAACTTCGGGCCGGGCGGACCTCCCGGACGCTAGATGGCCCTCCCCGATCGCGCACACGGTCTCTCGATGCCGAGCACCGACCTCCAGCCCGAGCTCCTCCCCCGCGCTGCGGCGGGCGACGGCGCCGCGCCCGCCGCCCGGCCCGCCGCGCTCTCCGGCCGTCCGCTCGGCGAGATCCTCGTCGCGACCGCGAAGCTCTCGCGCGAGCGGCTGGACGAGGCGCTCGCCGCGCAGCGCGGCGAGCAGGCCGGAACGCGGCTCGGCGAGATCCTGGTGCGGATGCGGGCCGTCTCCGAGGCCGAGGTGCTGCAGGCGCTCGCGGCGCAGCTCGACATCCCGTACCTCGCGCAGATCGACGCCGCGGAGATCCCGGACGACCTGGCGGTGAAGGTCCCGATCCACTTCGCCAAGACGGCGCGGGTGCTGCCGGTCGGCATGGCCGGCGACGCCGTGCGGGTGGCGATGGCCGACCCGCTCGACACCGCCTCGCAGGACTCGGTGTCGATGCTCCTCCAGGCGCCGGTGGCGCCCGAGGTGGCCTCGGCCCAGACCGTCATCGACGCCATCAACGCCGTCTACGACCGGGCCGCCGACGAGCACGACAAGCTCATGGAGGACCTCGAGACCGAGGACCTCGAGAGCGTGGCCCACGAGCTCGAGGAGCCGACCGACCTCCTCGACGCCGACGACGAGGCCCCGATCATCCGGCTCGTCAACTCGCTCCTCTTCCGCGCGGTGAAGGAGCGGGCGAGCGACATCCACATCAACCCCGAGGAGAAGGACATCTCGGTCCGCTACCGGATCGACGGCGTGCTCCGCGAGGTCATCCGCCCTCCGAAGCGGTTCCAGGCGTCCATCGCCAGCCGCATCAAGATCATGGGCGGCCTCAACATCGCCGAGAAGCGCCTGCCGCAGGACGGCCGCATCCGCATCAAGATCGCCGGCAAGGACGTGGACATCCGCCTCTCGACCGTGCCCACCGCGCACGGCGAGCGGATCGTCATGCGCCTCCTCGACAAGTCGAGCGTCGTGCTCGACCTCGAGTCGCTCGGCTTCGAGGACTGGCAGCTGAAGGTGATGGACGGGCTCATCACCCGGTCCCACGGCATCGTGCTCGTCACCGGTCCGACCGGCTCCGGCAAGACGACCACGCTCTACGCCGGGCTCGCGAAGATCAACTCGCCCGACCTCAACATCCTCACCATCGAGGACCCGGTCGAGATCCCGCTCAAGGGCGTCGGCCAGGTGCAGGTGAACCCGAAGATCGAGCTCACCTTCGCGAGCGGCCTCCGCTCCTTCCTGCGCCAGGACCCCGACGTGATCATGGTCGGCGAGATCCGCGACCTCGAGACGGCGGAGATCGCGATCCAGGCGTCGCTCACCGGCCACCTGGTGCTCTCCACCATCCACACCAACGACGCCGCCGGCGCGATCACCCGCCTCGTGGACATGGGCGTGCAGCCGTTCCTCGTCGCCTCGTCGCTCGTGGGCGTCCTCGCCCAGCGCCTCGTGCGCTGCCTCTGCACGGACTGCCGCAAGCCGTACGTGCCGACGCCGGAGGAGCTCGAGCAGGCCGGCATCACGCCCGAGATCCTCGCGCAGGCCGGGAACCCGAAGCACCTCTACCGCTCGGTGGGGTGCTCGAGCTGCCAGAACACCGGCTACCAGGGCCGGACCGGCATCTACGAGCTCATGCTGGTCGACGACGACGTCCGCCCGCTGATCCTCAAGTCGGTGGACGCGACCACCATCAAGCGGGCCGCGGTGGAGCGGGGCATGGTCACCCTGCTCGAGCACGGCGCGTACAAGGTCGCGCGCGGGATCACGACGGCGGCCGAGGTGCTGTCGGTGACGGCCGAGGACATTCGGTAAGCCATGCCCGTCTTCGAGTACAAGGCGCTCAACGCGACCGGCAAGCCGGTGACCGGGCTCCGCGAGGCGGACTCTCCGCGCACGCTGCGCGGCGTCCTCCGGCGCGAGGGCGTGTTCCTGACCGAGGTCCTGGGGGAGAAGACCCAGAAGCAGGCCGCCTCGCGCGAGGTGAGCGTCAAGCGGCTGCTCGGCGCCCGCGTGAGCGCGCAGGAGCTCGCCGTGATGACGCGGCAGCTCGCGGTGCTGAGCAAGGCCGGGGTGCCGCTCGTGGAGGCGCTGACCGCGCTCGTCGACCAGGTCGACCACGAGCGGCTGAAGCGGGTGCTCGGCGAGGTGAAGCAGAAGGTGAACGAGGGCTCGACCCTGGCCGACGCCCTCGCCGCCCACCCCCGGCTCTTCTCGACGCTGTACGTGAACATGATCCGGGCCGGCGAGCACTCCGGCGCGCTCGAGGTCGTGCTCCGTCGGCTCGCGGAGTTCACCGAGAGCCAGGCCCGCCTCCGCTCCAAGATCGCCTCGACGATGGTCTACCCCATCGCGATGATCTGCGTCGGCGCGCTGGTGATGGGGGTCCTCTTCACCTCCGTCATCCCCAAGATCACCCGCATCCTCGCGGACAGCGGCTCGGTCCTGCCCTGGTACACGCAGGTCACCATCGGCATCTCCACCTTCGCCTCCCAGTACTGGTGGGCGATCCTGGCCGGGCTCGC
Organism: Anaeromyxobacter sp.; assembly: GCA_035627135.1. Taxonomy (GTDB): domain Bacteria; phylum Myxococcota; class Myxococcia; order Myxococcales; family Anaeromyxobacteraceae; genus Anaeromyxobacter. The sequence continues at coordinate 13,000 of DASPMI010000136.1, forward strand.
GCTCGTCATCTGGGGCTTCTTCCGCTGGAAGGCGACCCCTGGCGGCCGCGCGCGCTGGGACGTGATGCGGCTCAAGTTCCCCATCTTCGGCCCGGTGGTCCGGCAGATCGCGGTGGCCCGGTTCGCGCGCACGCTCTCGACCCTGCTCCAGAGCGGCGTCCCGCTCCTCACCGCGCTCGACATCGTGAAGAACATCATGGGGAACGTGCGGCTGGCGGAGGTCATCGACCAGGCGCGCGACTCCATCCGCGAGGGCGAGTCGATCTCCGCCCCGCTCAAGCGGTCGGGCGAGTTCCCGCCGCTCGTGCATCACATGATCGCCGTCGGCGAGCGGTCGGGCGCGATCGAGGAGATGCTCGCGAACGTGGCCGACACCTACGAGTCGCAGGTCGAGTCCTCGGTCTCCGCCCTCACCTCGCTCCTCGAGCCGCTCATGATCGTGGGCATGGGCGCGGTGGTGGCGTTCATCGTCTTCTCCGTCCTGATGCCGATCCTCCAGATCAACAACCTCGCAGGAGGCTAGCCGTGAACCAGCGAACCGTCCGCGCGTACGAGCGCGGCATGACCCTCATCGAGATCATGGTGGTGCTCGTCATCCTCGGGATGATCGCCGCCGCGGTGGCCGTGAACGTGGTCGGCCAGCAGCAGAAGGCCGAGCTCCGCCAGGCCCGGACCGACGTCCAGAACATCGCCAGCAACGGCGTGGACGCGTACCGCGTGATGAAGGGCCGCTACCCGACGACCGAGGAAGGCATCCGGGCCCTCATCCAGGAGGGCTTCCTGAAGCCCAACAACGCCGAGGGGACCCTCCTCGATCCCTGGAAGCGCCCCTACGTCTACCTGTACCCGGGCCAGGCGCACGCCGACGGCTACGACGTGAAGAGCAACGGACCCGACGGCCAGCCCGGCACCGAAGACGACGTCGTCAACTACTAGTGAATCTCGGCCGTGCCAGACGCGTTCGCGGCTTGACTCTCATCGAGTTGCTCGTCGTGCTGGCCATCGTCGCCCTCGTCGCGACGATGGCCGGCCCGGCGCTGGCGGGGGTCACCGGCGCCAACGCCAGGAAGGCGGCCGGCGAGCTCTCCGGCTCGATGCGCGCCCTCTTCGACATCGCCGCCCTGCGGAACGCGACGTGCCGGATGGCCATCGACCTCGACGCGCGGACGTTCGAGGCGGAGTGCGCGCCCGGCGCGGCCGCCGTCCGCCCCGGCGCCGCCGAGGACGAGGACGACGAGGAGCTCGGCCTCCGGTTCTCCGACGAGTCCGACCCCGAGATCCGCCGCGTGCTGGCCCGCTCCCAGTTCGGCGCGTTCAAGGACCGCCTCATCCCCAAGCGCGAGCTGCCCGGGTCGACGAAGTTCGGGCCGGTGCACCTCGAGGGGCGGCGGGACGCGGTCGAGACCGGGACCGCGTACGTCTACTTCTTCCCGGGTGGCCAGGCGCAGCGCGCGTGGGTGCCGGTGGTGGACGGCAAGCACGAGTTCACGGTCGTCACCGAGCCGTTCACGGGGCGTACGCGCGTCGTGCCCGGCAAGGTGGAGGTGAAGGACTGATGGGGGCCGCGATCGGACCGCGCCGCGCCCGCGGCTTCTCCTTGCTCGAGGTGATGGTCGCGCTCGCCATCCTGGCGGGGGCGCTGCTCGCCGTCACCCAGCTCACGAGCTCCGCCCTCCAGAACCACGCCCGGGCCGTGCGCCTCGAGACGGCGACGCTCCTCGCGCGCGGGAAGCTGGTCGAGCTCCGGGAGACGTTCGACAAGGACGGCTTCAAGGACTCCGACCAGGAGGAGGAGGGGACCTTCGAGCGCGAGGGCCACCCCGAGGTGCGCTGGAAGGTCGAGGTCATCCGCCCGCGGGCGGAGCTGGGCCCCGACCAGCTCCTCACGCTCCTCCTGGGCGGCCAGGGAGGCGGGGCCGAGGGGTTCGACATCGCCGCGCTGCTCGGCGCGAAGCCCGCGGCCGGCGGCGAAGGGGCGTCGAAGCTGGAGAACGTCTTCCCGGGCGCGGAGCTGCTCGCGGGGGCGCTCAAGTCCCAGCTCGGCGTCGTCGGCGAGCAGATGAAGAAGGGGCTCCGCGAGGTCCGGCTCACGATCACCTGGCAGGAGGGCGCGCGCACCGAGTCGTTCACGGTCGTGACCCACGTCCTGGCGTTCGCGCGGGGGATGATCCAGTGACGCCCGCACGCCCGCCGCAGGCCGCCTCCGGGATGACGCTGCTCGAGGTGACGATCGCCATCGCCATCACCGCGATCATGGGCGTGATGGTGCTCGGCACCTTCCGCCAGGTGGACCGCGCCCACCAGATCACCCGCGACCAGGGGGACCGGTACGCGGGCGCCCGGCTCGCGCTCTCGCGCCTCGCGCGCGAGGTCTCGATGGCCTTCATCTCGGAGCACTACGATCACGATCGGTTCGGCAAGGAAGACCGGCCCACGCAGTTCGTCGGCCGCGAGGACCGGCTGCTGTTCTGCACGTTCGCGCACCAGCGGCTGGGCCGCGACCTGAAGGAGTCGGACCAGAGCGTCGTCGAGTACACGCTCGAGTCCGACCCCGACCGCTCCGGCGTCCAGGCGCTGTTCCGGCGGGAGAAGCCGCGCGTCGACGAAGAGCTCGACCGCGGCGGCCGGAAGGACCTCGTCGCCGACCACGTCACGGCGTTCCGGCTCCAGTACTGGGATCGCCGGCGGAACGACTGGGTCCGGGAGTGGTCCACCGAGACGACCGATCACCCCGAGGAGCTCCCCTCGCGCGTCCGGTTCGAGCTCGAGCTGAAGCTCCCCGACGGCCGGACCGAGAAGCTCTCCACGGAGGCGCGGATCGCGCTCACGCGATCGCTGCGATTCTGATGCCACGCCGCCGCCCCCATCGCGCCTCCGAGCGCGGCGCCGCCCTGCTCATGGCGGTCGTCTCGGTCGCGGTCCTCACCGCGCTCGCCGTGGACCTCGCCTACGAGACGCAGGTGCGCCTGCGCGCGGCGGCCAACGCCCGGGACGCGCTCCGGGCGCAGGCGCTCGCCGAGAGCGGCGTGACCATGGCGCGCCTCGTCGTCTCGGTGCAGGTCGCGCTCGACGGCGCGAGCAAGGCGGCGGCGCTCCAGACGCAGGGGCAGGCGCCGACCGACACCCCGACCGCGGCCGTCCCGCGGCCCCAGGTCTGGAACCTCGTCCCGGTGAACACGGGCCTGGTCCAGGCCCTGTTCGGCGACGCGGGGCCGGCCGCGGCGGCGCCCCCGGCCGCGCCGCCGGCGGAGACGGCGATCGCGACCGTGCGGTACGGCGACTTCGACGGCGGGTTCGAGGCGCGGCTCGAGGACGAGGCGCAGAAGATCGACCTGCAGATGTCCAACCTGCTGACGGCGCCGGAGGTGAAGCAGCAGGTGACGGACCTGCTGCAGCTCCTCTGCGACTCGAAGTGGGACCCGCTCTTCAGCCGGGACCACGCGGACGGGCAGCGCTACTCGCGCACCGACCTCGTCCTTCACCTCCGCGACTGGCTGGACCCCGATCGCAAGGGCTCCTCCCTCGTCGCCGTGTTCTCGGGGGGCAACTGCAACTTCGAGGTCGGCCACCGAGCGTTCGAGGAGACCTTCTCGGACGAGAACCGCCCGTACGATCGCGGCAACGACCGGTACAAGGCCAAGAACGCGCGGTTCGACTCGCTGGAGGAGCTCCACCTCGTCGCCGGGGTCAACGACGCGTTCATGGCCGCGTTCGGGGAGCGGTTCACGGTCTACCTGCCGCAGGGGGCGAAGCGGAAGATCAACATGTACGACGACCGCCAGCTCCTCCAGGACGTGCTGAGCATGGCCGAGCCCGCCTCGCGGGCGGCGGTGCTCGACCCGACCTTCCTGCCGCGCCTCAAGAAGGCGCTCCTCGAGCAGAGCGTCGGAGGGCTCTTCTCCATCCCGCCGTCGGCGTTCACCGGCATCGTAGAGCTGCTCGGCGTGACCGTGCAGGCGCCGTATCGCACCACGGGCACGGGGGCGCCGTTCGGGGATGAGACCAACGTCTACCGGATCCGAGCGGCAGGCGTGGCCGGCGACGTCACGAAGACGATCGACGCCGTGGTGAGCTACGACGAGAAGAACGTCCCCGAGCAGGAGAGGGCGGTCGTGCGGGGCAAGGGCGGCAACATGAACCCGAGCCTCGGTGGGCTCATCCGCTGGCGGGAGGAGTAGCCATGTCGCAGAGGATCCTGGGCATCGATCTGGGCGCACGAGCGGTGAAGGCCGTCCTCGTCGAGTCCACCTACCGCGGCTACACCGTGCTCGAGCACGGCGCCGCCGTGCTCGGCTCGGAGGCGGAGGGGGCGACGCTGCTCTCGCGCCAGGCCGCCGCGCTCGAGGCGCTCGTCTCGTCCCGCGGCTGGAGGTTCCAGGAGTCGGTGGCGGCGCTCCCGGGCGCCGGCATGGCGTCCTCGGTCGTCACCCTCCCCTTCACCGACCCGCGGCGCATCGTGCAGACCATCTCCTACGAGGTGGAGGCGCAGCTGCCGTTCGAGCTCTCGGACGTCGCCTGGGACTGGCAGGTCCTCGGCGTCCGCGACGGGAAGTCGGACCTGTTCGTGGGCGTCGCCCGGAAAGAGGAGCTCGCGACGCTGCTCGCCGCGCTCGCGCCGCTGGGCGTCGATCCGCGCGCCGTGCTCCCGCCCGCGCCGGTCTACTCCGCGCTGCTCGCCGGCGGCGCCGTCGGTCCGCTCGCCTCGCCCGCCGTCCCCGCCGTCCCCGCCGCTCCCGCCCCCGCCGACGAGCCGGCCGGGGCCGAGGCGATCCTCGACGTCGGCCAGGACCGGACCAGCCTCTGCCTCGCCGTGGCCGGCGGCTGCGAGCACGCCCGCACCTTCGCCTTCGGCGCCACCCAGCTCGCCCGCGCGGTCGCCCGCGAGCTCGGCTGCCCCGAGGAGCGCGCCCACGCGCTCCTCGCCGCCGCGGCCCGCGGCGGCGCGTTCGACGCCGAGCTGGCGCCGCTCGCGACCGACCCGCGCGCCGCGGAGGCGCTGCACCGGGCGTTCGGGCCCCTCGCGCGCGAGGTCCGGTCGACGCTCCGCGCCTGGCGGACGCGCGTCGGCCCGCGCCGCGTGGCCCGCCTCCACCTCGCCGGCGAGCTGGGGCGCCTGCCGGGCATGCCGGAGCTGCTCGCGCCCGAGGTGGACGGCCCGGTCCAGCCGCTCGTGCTGGAGGGCCCCTCGGCCACCATCCCGGCCGAGGACGCGCCGGGCTACGCCCTCGCCCTCGCGCTCGCCCTCCACGGCCACCAGGGGGCGCGCGCGCCGCGGCTCAACCTGCGCCGCGGGGAGCACGCGTACACGCGCGACTTCGAGCACCTCCGCGGCCGCATCGCGAAGCTCGCCTGGGCGGCGGCCGCGGTGGTGTTGCTGGCGGTCGCCTCGGCCGGGGTGAAGGTGGCCGCCCTCTCGCGCCAGGAGGCGCTGCTCGAGCGCTCGCGGTGCGAGGCGGAGCAGAAGCTCCTCGGCAAGTGCTACCCGAGCTACGAGGAGGCGGAGTCCGTCCTCAAGGGCCGGGGCGCGGGCGGCGGCGCGCTCCCCAAGGTGAGCGCGGTGGACCTCCTCGTCGAGGTGGCGAACCGGATCCCCGCCGACGTGTCCGTCAAGTTCGACAAGATCGACGTGGCCCGGGAGAAGCTCCACCTCGAGGGGAGCACCGACAGCGCCGAGAACGTGGACCGCATGGTCAACGCCCTCAAGTCGTCGACCTGCTTCCAGGACGCGAAGCCCGGCGCCTCGCGGCGGCGCGCGGACGGGAAGTTCGAGTTCTCCATCGACTCGGGGCTCACCTGCCTCGAGGCCGGGAACCAGCCCGCCGGCGGCGGGAGGGGGTAGAGGCATGGAACCGATCCTGCGCAGGATCCGGCAGCTCCGCGGCGACCTCGCCGCCTGGATGGGCAAGCTCTCGCAGCGCGAGCGGATCATGGTGTCGGGCGCCGCCGCGGCGGTGTTCGTCTTCGTGACCTCCCTCACCTCGCTCTCGATCTCGAACAGCATCACCGAGCGTGAGCAGCGGATCGAGAACCGGACGCGGTACCTCACCACCCTCTCCAAGTTCGCCGTCGGCTTCCGCGAGCGGCAGGCGGAGCGGCAGGCGCTGGAGCAGCGGCTCAAGGGACCCCCGGTCCAGCTCCTGAGCTTCATCTCGCAGCAGGGCGCGCAGCTCCAGATCCAGGTCGGCGATCTCCGCCCCGCGCCGGTCCCCGACCCGCCGCAGGGGCTCACCGAGGAGGCGGTCGAGGTGAACGTCGCGCGCGTCGAGCTCGCGCCGCTCACCCGCTTCCTCCAGTCGCTCGAGCGCGGCCAGGGGGTGGTCCGGGTCCGCCGGCTGCGGCTCACGACCCGCAGCGACGACCCGCGCCAGGTGGACGCGACCTTCACCGTGTCCGCGTACGGCATGAAGAGCTGACGGAGAGCGACCCCGATGACGCCCGCCTGGATGAAGAACCGGACGACCCTGCTGTATGGCCTCTTCGCCGCGGCCGCGTTCCTGCTCGCGCTCCGCTGGACGTTCCCGTCGGAAGCCGTGAAGGAGCGGCTGATCTACGAGGCGGGCGCGGCCGGGTGGCAGATCGACGTCCAGGAGGTCCGCCCCGGCGGCGTGCTCGGCGTGCGCATGGAGGGCGTGACCCTCACCGACGCGGCCGGCCTCAAGATGCCGGTGGACGAGCTCGACGCCGCGCTCCGCGTGCTCCCGCTGCTCGTCGGGAAGCGGACGCTCGACTTCCGGGCCGCGCTGTACGGCGGGACGGTGGAGGGCGAGGCCGACCTGTCGGGCGCGACCCGCGACCTCGCCATCCGCGTCGAGGGCGTGAACCTCATGCCGATCCTGCCGCTCCGGAAGGCGAGCGGCATCGACTTCGTCGGCGTGGTGAACGGCAGCGTGGAGCTGACCTACCCGAGCGCCAACCCGGAGAAGGCAACCGGGACGATCGACCTCGCGATCGAGAAGGGCGGCGTCGCGGGCGGGACGGTGCCCGTCTCCGGGTTCCAGGAGGGGTTCACCCTGTTCCCGATCGCGCTCGGGACGGTCCGCGCCGCGGGCACGGCGAAGGACGGCGTGCTGGACCTGAGCCGGCTCGGCGCGTCCGGGGGCGACGTCGAGCTCCAGGGCGAGGCGGTCAAGGTGATGCTCCAGCCGCGGCTCGCCTACTCGCCCATCGGCGGGCGCGCGCGCATCCGGTTCCAGCCCGCGCTCTGGCAGAAGCCCGCGGCGTCCAGCAGGAAGCCCGTGTTCGAGGCGATGATGATGAACGCGCGGACGCCGGACGGCGCCTACCAGTACCAGCTCTTCGGCTCGCTCGCGCTGCCCCGCCTCGCGGCGGCGCCGAGCGGAGGCGGGGCACCCCCGAACCTGCCGCCGCCGGGCGGGCCGCCGGTGCCGGGGCGGTAGAGCGACCCCGGGCTTCGAGCCGAGCCTTCACCGCTCGCCCTTCGACTCCGCGGCGCTGCGCGCCGCTACGCTCAGGACGAGCGGACTAGGGAGTGCGTTCGCCGTGTCGTTCGGCTCCGCGGCTGCGCGCCGCTCCGCGAGCGGGCGAGCGAATCCGTTCGCCCTGAGCGTAGGCCCGCGCAGCGGGCCGGAGTCGAAGGGCGAACCGCGCGGACTCCACCCGCCCTCCATCAAACCTTGAACCGATTGACCCGCTCGGAGAGCGCCCGCGCCCGCGAGCCGATCTGATCGGCCACGCCGGACAGGCCGTGCACGGCGGACTCGTGCTCGCCCGCGGTGTGCGAGAGCGCCTCGAGCGCCTTCTTGAGCCCCTGCGTGGCCGCGTTGTGGGCCTCCACGGCCTGTGTGATCTCCTGGATCATGTTCTCCAGGCGGGCGACGTTCTCGAGCTGCCGGCGCCCCAGCCCGGCCTGATCCTCGAGCGTGCGCGCCACGCGGTCCGCCATCCCGGTGACGCCGCGCGACACCGAGTGGACCCCGCCGACGCTCCGGCCGACGAGCTGCACGGCGGAGGCGACCGCGCGCGAGCCCTCGGCGACCATCTCGACGAGGTTCGCCACCTCGCGCGTGGAGGCCGCGTGGGCCTGGACCGCGGTGCGGATGGCGGCGGCGGTCTCGCGCCCGTGGGCCGTGGACCGGCGGATCTCGGAGAGCGCCTCGACCGAGTTGCGGGCGAGCTGCACGCCCTCGACCGCCAGCGCGTCGCCGCGGTCGATGAGCGAGGCCGTGCCCTCCACGTCCTCGCGCACCGCGTGGATGATGTCGCCGATCGACTTCGTGGACCGGGCGATCTGCGCCGCCAGCTCGCGGATCTGGTCGGCGACCACGGCGAACGCCTTGCCGTGCTCGCCCGCCTGCGAGGCGATGATGGACGCGTTGAGCGAGAGGAGGTTCGTGCGACCGGCGACCTCGGAGATGAAGTCCACCACCTGGTCGATGTCGTCCGACCGGCGGCCGAGGGCGGCGATGCGGCTATGGGCGTCCGCCACCGCGCCGCGCAGGGTCTCGATGCCGTGGACCGTGCCCTCCATCACCACCCCCGCGCGCTCCGCCGCCTCGGCGACCGCCGACGCGGTGGCCTCGCTCTCGGTCGCGGCCCGCTCCAGGCCCGTCACCGACGCCTTCACCTCGTGGAGCGTCCCGCCCGACCGCGCCGCCAGGTTCTCGAGCGCGGTGAGCCGGGCCTCCGCGTCGCGCCCCGCCGAGCCCAGGCTCTCCACCTCCGCGAGCGCGCCGGTCATGCCGCGCTCGAGCTCGCCCGCCTTGCGCTGGACCTCCTCGAACGTCTGGGCCATCTCGCCCATCGCGCGGCTCGTCGCGGAGACGTAGTCCGCGAGCCCGCCCACGCCGCGGGCGACCTGCGCCACCGAGCTCTCCATCGCCTGCACGGCGGACTGCACCGACCGCACGCCCTCGTGCTGCTCGAGCGCCCCGCGGCGGACCCGCTCGCCGATCGCGCCCGCCTCGATGGCGCCCGCGGAGACGTTCTCGCTCGCGGTCTGCACCTCGCGCACGAGGCCCGTGAGCCCCTGCGCCATCCGGCGGAACTGGGCCGCGAGCCGCCCCACCTCGTCGCCGGAGACCGACGGCGGGCTCGCCGTCAGGTCGCCCTCCGCGATCCGGTCCGCGGCCGTGCCCAGCTCGCGGAAGGGGAGCGTGATCGCGACCGCGGCGAGCCAGGCCAGCAGGCCCGCGCCGAGGAACGCCACGATCGCGGCGAGGAGGAGCGACTGCCAGAAGGGCGGCAACCGCGTGAGGATGTCCTCCTCCTGCAGGTGGATCTCCGCGAACCCCGCGGCGAACGGGCGCGTCACCACGAAGCCCTGGACGGTCATCGAGACGCCCTCGGGCGCCGGCTTCCCCGGCGCGCGAGCGGACAGCCCGCCCGCGAGCGCGAGGACCTTCCCCTCCTCCGTCACGAGCGCCACCTTCCCGCCCGTGTCGCGGGCCAGCACCAGCGCGACCTCCGCGGGGGCCCGGAGCCCCGGCCTGCTCAGGGCCGCGTCGGCGAGCTGGACCGTCGCGCGCGCCGTCTCCTGCACGACCGCGTCGCGGTGCTGGAGGTAGGCGACCGAGGCGACGAGCAGCACGGCGATGGCGTTCATTCCCACGCCGAGGGTGACGATCTTGGCCCGCATGCTCCCGGGCGGGCGGTCGTCGGTGGCGAGCTCGAGCCGCCCGATGAGCGCCGGCAGCCCCGCGGCGAGGACCGAGTACCCGACCATCGCGCCGAGGAGCGCCATCCCGAAGCCGAGCGCGAACGCCGCCACCGCGACGTCCGGCGCGAGGCGGAGGCCCACGAACGCGTAGAGCACGGTGAGCGCCGTGCCGGCGGAGCCCACGACGAGCACGAGGCGGGCGACGAGGTCGGGCAGCCGCACCGCGTTCGCGACGGCGGCGCGGGCGAGCCCGAGGTCGATCGGGCCCGCCGGCGCGTCGAGCGCCCGCGCGAACGGACCGCCGAAGAGGCGCAACCCGACGTAGAGGCTCGCGGTCACGAGGACCCAGCAGCCGAAGGCTCCCAGGGCGATCGCGCGGCCCTGACCGGGCTCGAGCGCGACCGCGCCGTGGATCATGAGGACGCCGAACAGGAAGACGATGGCTTCGGCGATGGCGGCTTTGCGGACGAGGGCGTGGAGGTGGCGCATCAGCCCGGAAGTCTACCGCTTTCCCGGTCCCGAAGCGGGTACCCCATGGCCGTGCATGTAGCGTCACGCAAGGCCTCGATTTTGATCGAGAAAATGGCGAGCCGGCGGCCGGCGCAGGCGCTGAAAAGCCCCCATTGATCAAGGGCTTCGCTTGAACGCCGGATCCGGCTCGTGATATCGGCTGTGACCATGCGCATCCGGCGGCTGGACATCGTCGGCTTCAAGTCCTTCATGGACAAGACGGTCATCGCCTTCGACGAGGGCGTGACGGGGGTCGTGGGCCCGAACGGCTGTGGCAAGTCGAACGTGGCCGACGCGATCCGCTGGGTGCTCGGCGAGCAGTCGGCGCGCCAGCTCCGCGGCCGCTCGATGGAGGACGTGATCTTCAACGGCTCGGAGTCCAAGGCGCCGCTCTCGATGGCCGAGGTGATGCTCACCTTCGAGAACGACCGCCCGAGCGAGCTCCCCGCCGCGTACCAGGGCTTCGGCGAGATCACCGTCGGCCGCCGCCTCTTCCGCACCGGCGAGTCCGAGTACCTCGTCAACGGCGTGCAGGCCCGCCTGCTCGACGTGAACGACATCTTCTTCGGGTCGGGCATCGGCCGGACGGCCTACTCGATCATCGAGCAGGGCCGCATCGGCCAGATCGTCTCGGCCCGCCCCGAGGACCGGCGCGCCGTCATCGAGGAGGCGGCGGGCATCACCAAGTACAAGCGGCGCCGCGAGGCCGCCGAGCGGAAGCTCGAGGCCACGCAGCAGAACCTCCTCCGCGTCGCCGACATCGTCCAGGAGCTCGGGAAGCAGCTCGAGTCGCTCAACCGCCAGGCCCGCAAGGCCGAGAAGTACAAGGCGCTCCGCGCGCAGATCCGCGACCTGGAGCTCCGCACGGCCGCGGCCCGCTACCTCGAGCTCACCGCGACCCGCCGCGCCGCCGAGGAGCGCCACGCCGCGCTCCGCGCCGAGGAGGCCGAGCTCATCGCCCGCCTGGCCCAACTCGACGCGGCGCTCGAGGCCGACCGCGCCGAGACCGCCGCGAGCGAGGCCCGGCTGGCGGAGATCTCCGCGCGCGAGCACGAGCTCGCGAGCCAGGTCCGCGTCTCCGAGGTGTCGATCGAGGCCGCGGCGCGCGAGCTCTCGCAGATCGCCGACCGGACCCAGGCGCAGGCGGCCGAGGTCGAGGCCCTGAAGCTCCAGGCCGAGGCGCTCGCCGCCGAGCGCGAGGCGCTGCAGCGCCAGCGCGAGGACCTCTCGTCGCTCGTCGTCGCCGACGAGGGCCGGCTCTCGGAGGCCGAGACGTCGCTGCAGGAGGCGGCCCGCGAGCAGGCCGCGCTCGCCGGCGAGGCCGACAAGGCCCGCGCCGCCGCGGCCGCGGCGCGTTCGGAAGCGAGCGCCCACCGCAGCCAGCTCGCCCAGATCGACCGCCAGCGCGCCGACCTGAAGGCCCGCCTCGAGCGGAGCCGCGGCGAGGCGGACGAGCTGCACCGCAAGGCCGCCGAGCTCGACGCCGCCCGCTCCGCGTACGTGGAGAAGCTCGGCAAGACCCGCCAGCTCATGCTGCGCCTCGACGAGCAGCGGGGCGCGCAGGAGGAGCTGCTCGAGCGGACCCGGGCCGAGTTCATCCAGAACGAGGCGAAGCTCATCACGCTGCGCGAGGAGCTCGCGGAGAAGCGCTCGCGCCTCGCCTCGCTGCTCGAGATCGTGCGGAACTACGAGGGCTACGGCCGCGGCGTGCGCAGCCTCATGACCCGGGCCGGGCAGGGCGAGTCGCGCGACCGCGGCATCTTCGGCCTCGTCGCCGACGTCGTGTCCGCGCCGGCCGAGTACGAGAACGCGGTCGAGGCGGTGCTCGGCGAGCGGCTCCAGTACGTCATCGTCGAGAGCCACT
>DASPMI010000137.1:0-53488 GCA_035627135.1 Anaeromyxobacter sp.
CGAAGCCGGGCGGAACCGAGAGCTCGAATATCGCGAAGTCCCGGAGCGAGCTGTCCGTGGCGAAGTAGTGGCCCGGGCGCTCGACGCGCTCCCCGGGACCGCCGATCGAGCGCGGGTCCGACCAGAGCCCGGGCCATTGCCGCCCATGCTCGACGAGGTCCGCGCTCGCGGGGTTCGCGAGGGTATAGGCGACCTTCTCGACGATGTCCTCGGGGGTGAGGAGCTCGACGGCGCTGTAGCTGCCGGGGGCCCAGAAGTTCTCCCACCGGCCGTGGAGCGCATTCAGCGCCTTGGCGATCACGCCGTCGAGGAGCTGGCTGAACGCGGGGAGCGTGGCGCCGCGGTCGGTGACGACCAGGTGGAAGTGATCGCTCATGACGCAGACGGCGTGGATGAGGATGCGGTGGCGCGCCGCCGCGGCCGCCAGGACGAACTTGAAGACGAGGTTCGTGAGCGCCGACGGAGACAGGAGGAACTCGCGCTGGGTGCAGCGGCGGGTGACGAGATACGTCGCGTCGTTGACCATGCGTCGGGGTGCGGTCACGGGCGCCGGAATGGCACGGGGCGTGCCAGCTCCAAGCGCGCGGAAGCTCAGGCGCCGACGTTCCGGCGATGGTCCGCGCCTCGAACCCACGTCCGTCTGGCGGACCTCTGGGTCCGGGTCAGAGGGACTCGAGCTTGCGGTGGGCGGCTTCCCACGCGGCGTAGAGGGTCTCGAGCTCCGCGCGCGCGGCGGCCTGGCGCTCGATGAAGGGGCGAGCGCGCGCGAAGTCCTGGTAGAGGTCCGGGTCGGCGAGGGCGGCGGTGGCCTCCTTCTCCTCCGCCTCCCGCTCGGCGATCCGCGCCTCGAGCCGCGCGATCTCGTCGCGCACGGGCCGCTCCCGGCGGCTGCGCGCGTTCCGGGCCTCCGCCTCGGCGCGGCGGCGGTCGGCGGGGCGCAGGCTCCCGTCCGCGCCGGCGCGCGCCGCGGCAGGCTCGGCGCCGCCGGAGCTCGCCGCCGCCTCCTCCTCCAGCTGCCGCTGGTGATACAGCCAGTCGTCGAGGTTCCCCGGGAACGGCAGCACGCCGCCGTCCTTCACCTCCCAGATCACCGTCGCGAGCCCGTTCAGGAAGCTCCGGTTGTGCGACACGAACAGGAGCGTCCCCTGGTACGCCTGGAGGGCCTCGATGAGCGCCTCGGCGGAGTCGAGGTCGAGGTGGTTCGTGGGCTCGTCCATGACCAGCAGGTTCGCCGGGACGAGGAGCAGCTTCGCGAGCGCCACCCGCGCCCGCTCCCCGCCCGAGAGGACCCCGACGCGCTTCTCGACGTCGTCGCCCGAGAAGAGGAACGACCCCGCGACGCTCCGCACGTACGCCTCCCCGCGGTCGGGGACGAGGTCCCAGAGCGTCTCGAGGATCGTCCGGTCCGGATCGAGCGTGCCGGTGCCGCTGGTGCGGAGCTGGCCGTCGGAGTCGCGCTTGTCAAAGTGGTGTTGCGCGTAGTACCCCGCGACGACGCCGTGCCCGAGCACGACCTGCCCGCCGTCCGCCGCGAGCTCGCCGGCGACGATCCGGAGCAGCGTCGTCTTCCCCGCGCCGTTCGGCCCGATGACGCCCACCCGCTCGCCCCGCCCGATCCGCGCGTCGACGCCCCGGTACACGACCCGCGGCCCGAACGCCTTCCGCACGCCCTCGAGCCGCAGCACCTCGCGCCCGGAGCGCGGCGCCTCGGCGAACTGGAAGCGGAGCGTGTCCCGGTGCTCGAGGACCTGCACCTCCTCCATCTTCTCGAGCTGCTTCTCCTTGCTCTTCGCCTGGCGCGCCTTCGTCGCCTTCGCCCCGAACCGCTCGATGAACCGCTCGAGCTGGGCCCGCTTCGCCTCCTGCCGCTCCGCCTGGGCGAGGAGCCGGAGCTCCTCCTCCGCGCGCTGACGCCGGTAGTCGTCGTAGGTCCCGGCGTAGCTGCGCAGCCCCTCCGGCTCGAGCGAGAGCACCCGGTCGATCTGCCGGTTCAAGAACTCGCGGTCGTGCGAGACGAGGAGCAGCGCCTTGCGCTTGCTCCGGAGGAAGGCGTCGAACCAGGTGAGGGTGGGGACGTCGAGGTGGTTCGTGGGCTCGTCGAGCAGCAGCAGGTCGGGGTCTGTGAGGAGGAGGCCCGCGAGCGCCGCGCGCATCTTCCAGCCACCGGAGAGGTTGCGCGCCGGCTCGTCGAGCCGCTCCGGCGCGAAGCCGAGGCCGAGCAGGATGCGCTCCGCCCGCCGCCGGCCGTAGTGCTCCTCGAAGTGGTCGAGCTCCTCGTGCAGCTCGGCGAGGTCCTGCGAGAGCTCGAGCTGCTCGGCCTCGTCCCCGGCCGCGGCGAGCGCCGCCTCGGTGCCCGCGAGCCGCCCTTCCAGCGCGGCGCGCCCCGGGACCGTCGCCAGCACGGACTCGACGAGCGGCAGATCGGGGAGGGCGGTCACGTCCTGCGGGAGGTACCCGACGCGCGCGCCCCGGCGCATCGTGAGCTCGCCCGCGTCCGGCGAGAGCTCGCCCGAGAGGATCTTGAGCAGCGACGACTTCCCGGTGCCGTTCGCGCCGACGAGCCCGATCCGGTCCTGCGGGCCGATCGAGAACGCCGCCCGGTCGAAGATGATCTTCGGGCCGTACGCGAGGGAGAGCTGGGTGGCGGCGACGAGGCTCATGGCGGTGCGCGGAAACGTGCACCCTTAACGTTTCTTCATGCTCCGGACAAGCCTGGGATGGCCGCGCACACCATGCTCTCCCCGTCGCCGCCGCCCATGCCGGGCGGCCGCGGGCCGGCCCCCGGGGCCGGCAACGGAGACCGTCATGAAGCGTACTCTTCTCACCCTGGCCGGCCTGGCCAGCGTCGTCGCCCTCGCCGGCTGGGGAGGGCGCTGCGGCCATCACCGGAGCCACGACCCGGCGGAGATGGCCGCGTTCGTGACCGACCGGGTGGACGACGCGCTCGACGACCTCGACGCCACCGACGCCCAGCGGAAGCAGATCCACGCCATCAAGGACCGCCTGCTCGCGAAGGGCGCCGCCGTGCACGAGGGGCGCGAGGCCGTGCACGCCGAGGTGCTCGCGCAGTGGCAGAGCGCCAACCCCGACCGGGCCCGGCTCCACGCGCTCGTGGACGAGCGATTCGAGAGGATGCGGGCGCTCGCCCATGAGGCGGTGGACGCGGGCGTCGAGGCGCACGGGGTCCTCACGCCGGAGCAGCGCGCCCAGGTGACCAAGAAGGTCGAGCGGATGCACCGGTGGATGAGGTAACGACCGGTCCGCGGAGGAGGGGCTTTGCCCCTCCCCGCGGTTCGCGCGGGGCCCACCCCGAGCCGAGCGACTACAATGCCCCCCGTGCCCGAGACCCCCACCGCGACCCCGCTCCTCGCGCTCCTCGTCGAGGACGACGTCCGGCTCGCGGCCCTCACCCGCGAATACCTCGAGGGCCACGGGGTGGCGGTGATGGTCGTCGGCGACGGCCGGCGCGGGCTCGCCGAGGCGCTGGCCGGCAAGTACGACGTGGTGCTGCTCGATCTCATGCTGCCGGGCAAGGACGGCCTCGAGGTCTGCCGCGAGCTGCGGGGCCGGTCGGACGTGCCGATCATCGTGCTCACCGCCCGCGGCGAGGAGGCGGACCGGGTGATGGGGCTCGAGCTCGGCGCCGATGACTACCTGGCCAAGCCCTTCTCCCCCCGAGAGCTCCTGGCGCGCATCCGGGCGGTCACCCGGCGCGCCAAGGGGCGGGCCGGGCCGGCGCTCGGCCTGGTCCGCGTGGGCGCGCTCCGGATCGACCCCGCCGCGCGCACGGTGGAGCTCGACGGCGCGCCCGTGCACCTCACCGCCTACGAGTTCGCGCTCCTCGAGGCGCTGGCGCGCCGCGCCGGGCGCGTGCTCTCGCGCGAGCAGCTGATGGAGCTGGCGCGCGGGAGCGCCGAGGACGCCTTCGATCGCTCCGTCGACGTCCACGTCTCGCGCCTGCGCCAGAAGCTCGGCGACGACCCCCGCCGGCCGCGCCTCATCAAGACGGTCCGCGGCTCGGGGTACGTGCTGGCCGGGGAGGGCGAGTGAAGGCCGCCGGCGCGGTGCGCGCCCCCCGTCGCGGCCGGACCCTGTTCTGGCGCGTCTTCACGCACGGCCTCCTCGTCATCGCCCTGGTCGTGGTGGCCATGGGCGCCGTGGCGCACTTCTCCCGGACCGGGTGGTGGTGGGAGGCGGACCGGGTCTCGCGCTATGCGACCGAGCGGGTCTCCGACCTCGAGGACGACCCCGCGGCGCTGCGGGTCGAGCTGGGGCGCGTGCGCGAGGCGTACGGCGTCGTCGCCACGGTGTACGGCGCGGACGGGCGCACCGTGATCGCGTCCAGCGCCGCGCCGCCGCTCGCGCCCGTCCTCGCGCCCGGCGCCCAGGAGGCGCGGGGGTTCCCGTTCCGGCACGGCGGCCGCGCCCTGCCGCTCCGGGGCGGGGGCCAGGTCGTCTTCCGGTTCACGCACCATCCCCCCGGCCCGTGGTTCCTCCTGGCCGCGCTCGCGGCGATCGCGCTCGCCTCGGCGCCGCTCGCCCGGTCCATCGCCCGGCCCGTCGAGGAGCTCACCCGCGCCGCCCGGAGGCTCGGGGACGGCGACCTCACCACCCGGGCGCGCGTGGAGGCGAAGGGCGAGGTGGGGGAGCTCGCGCGGGCGTTCGACGAGATGGCGGAGCGGATCGAGGCCCAGGTCCGGGCCGAGAAGGAGCTCCTCGCCAACGTCTCGCACGAGGTCCGCACGCCGCTCGCGCGCATCCGCGTCGCGCTGGAGCTCGCGGCCGAGGGCGACCTCGAGCGCGCCCGCCGTTACCTCGGCGAGATCGGCGCCGACCTCGACGAGCTCGATCGCCTCGTCGAGGACGTGCTCTCGGCGGCGCGCCTCGACCTCGCCGCCCGGGGCGGCGACGGCGGCGCCCGGATCGAGCGCACGCCGGTGGACGTCCGGGCGGTGGTCGCCGACGCGGCGCGGCGGTTCGCGGAGCGGTGGCCGGGGCGGAGGCTCGAGGTGGACGTGGCCGCGGACCTGCCCGCGGTCGCCGGCGACGCCGCGCTCCTCCGGCGGATGCTGGACAACCTCCTCGAGAACGCCGCGAAGTACTCCGCGCCGCCTGCGCCGGTGCGGCTCGCGGCGCGAAGAGAGGCGGGCGCGGCGGTCCTCGAGGTCCGCGACGAGGGCATCGGCATCGCGCCCGAGGACCTGCCGCGCCTCTTCACGCCCTTCTTCCGCACGGACCGGAGCCGCGCGCGCCAGAGCGGCGGGTTCGGGCTGGGGCTCGCGCTCGCGCGCCGCATCGCGCGAGCGCACGGCGGCGACGTCGAGGTCGAGAGCGTCGTCGATCGGGGGACCGTGTTCCGCGTGCGGGTCCCCGGGTGACGGGGAGGAGCGTGCCGGGCCCTCGACCGCGGCCCGTCACCCCTCCGCCTCACCGTCGCCTTCGCCCGCGTCCGGCGCGCCGAGGCCGTACTTCTTGAGCTTGTCGTGGAGCGTGACGCGCGACATGCCGAGCCGCCGCGCGGCCTCGCTCCGGTTGCCGCGCGCCGCCCGGAGCGCCTCCACGATGAGCCCGCGCTCGTACGCCTCCACGCGCTGCTTGAGCGGCAGCGTCGCGCCCGCGGCGGGCGCGGCCGCGGCGGCGGCCTCGGGCGCGCGGGCGGCGCCGGGGAGGAGCCCGAGGTCGAGCCCCTCGGGCGGCGACAGCGCCACGAGCCCCTCCATCGCGTTCTCGAGCTCGCGCACGTTGCCGGGCCAGGAGTGCGCGCGCAGCCGGTCGAAGAGGGCCTCGGGCACGTGCAGCGGCGAGACGCCGAACCGCTCGGCGAAGCGGTCGAGGAAGAAGCGCGCCAGGACGGGGATGTCCTCGGGGCGGCTGCGCAGCGGGGGGATGGCGAGGTGGACGACGTTGAGCCGGTAGAACAGGTCCTCGCGGAAGCGCCCCTCCTTCGCCAGCTCCTCCAGGTCGCGGTGCGTGGCGGCGAGGACGCGCACGTCCACGAGCCGTGAACGTTCCTCGCCGACGGGCCGGACCTCGCCCTCCTGGAGGACCCGCAGGAGCTTCGCCTGCGCGTTGGGCGCGAGCTCGCCCACCTCGTCGAGCAGGATGGTGCCGCCGTCCGCCTCGCCGAAGAGGCCGGGCCGGGCGCGGACCGCGCCGGTGAAGGCGCCGCGCGCGTGGCCGAAGAGCTCCGCCTCGACGAGCTCCGGCGAGATCGCCGCACAGTTGAACCGCACGAACGGCTTGTCGGCGCGGGAGGAGGCGCGGACGATCGCCTCGGCCACGCGCTCCTTGCCGGTCCCGCTCTCGCCGGTGATGAGGACGGTGACGTCCCGCGGCGCGACCCGCCCCACGAGCACCCCGAGCCGTCGCATCGCCTCGGAGGCGAACACCATCGAGCGCGCCAAGGCGAGCTCGCCCTGGAGCTTCTCGTTCTCGTGCGCGAGCCGGACGGCCTCCATCGAGCGGCGGACGACCGCGAGGAGGTCCTCGGGCTCGAACGGCTTCTTGAAGTAGTCGTAGGCGCCCGCCTTGACCGCCTCGACGGCGGCCCGCTCCGAGCCGTGCGCGGTGATGAGGACGACGCGCGGCGGCGGCGTGCGGCGCATCAGCTCGCGGAGGAGCTCCATGCCGTCGAGCCGCGGCATGCGCAGGTCGGTGAGGACGAGCGCGGCGGGCGCGGCGTCGAAGCGGGCCAGCGCCTCGGCGCCGTCCGCGGCCTCGTCCACCGCGAGCCCCTCCGAGCTCAGGATCTCGCGGAGCGTGTAGCGGACGCCCGGATCGTCGTCGACGACGAGGACGCGCGCGGCGGGGTCGATCACGCGGCCCTCCCCGTCCCCGCCGCCCTGGGGAGCATGAGGAGCGCCTCCGTGCCCCCGCCGCTCCGCGACCGCAGGACGAGGTCGCCGCCGTGCTGGCGGGCGAGCGAGCGCGCGATGGTGAGCCCGAGGCCGGAGCCGTTCGGCTTGGTGGTGACGCCGGGGGAGAAGACCGAGTCGCCGAGGGCGGGATCGACCCCGGTGCCGCGGTCGAGCACGCGGACCAGCGCGCCGCCCTCGCCGGTGGCCTCGGAGACGACGCGCACCTCGGCGCCGCGCTGGCTGGCGTCGAGCGCGTTCTGCACGAGGTTGATGAGCACCTGCTTCACCTTGCGCGGATCGCACCGCGCCGTGACCCCCGCGCCCTCCACCGTGAGGTGCACCGCGCGCTCCCGGGCCAGGCCTTCGTGCAGGGCGGCCACCTCCCGCGTGAGCGCCGAGACGTCGGCGTCGCCGAGCGCGAGGGGGACGAGCGGCCGCGAGAAGTTGAGGAACTCGTCGAGGATCGACTGCATCCGGTCGACCTCCCGTCGCAGGACGCCGAGCCGCTCCGCCCCCTTGCCGTCGGGCAGGTGCTGGCCGAGCAGGCTCGCGAGCCCCTTCACGCTGGCGAGCGGGTTCTTGAGCTCGTGGGCGATCTCCGCGGACAGCGCGGTGAGCTCCTCCGCCTGCTCCTTGTGATCGCGGAGGGCCTCCTGCTGCGCCGCGAGCTCGCGGCGGAGGATGGTCGCGTAGGTCTTGCGGAGCTTCCGGCCGAGGAGCTGGCTCGCCACCAGCACGAGCGAGTAGGCCGTGGCCATCGCCCACACGTGCGCGACGTCGGGACCGTTCCGCGCCCCTCCGCCGAAGACGGCGAGGTTGTAGTCGGGGATCGCGCCGCTCGCGTTGCACGCGGCCATCATCCAGACGGCCCCGACCTGCACGAGCGGGACGAGGAGCTGCGAGGGCGGGTTGAACGCGACCGAGGTGATGATGCCGAGCGGGATCGCCGCGAGCAGGAACGGGCTCTCGACGCCGCCGCTCGCGAACGAGAGCGCGAGCTGCACCAGCACGGCGAGGCCGAGGTTCACCGCGAGCGCACCCCGCGTCATGCCCTGGAGGCGGTAGCGGACCCACTCGACGAGGAAGAAGAGGGGGATGAGCACCATCGCCGCCGCCAGGACGGCGCGCCGCCACGTCGCGGGCTCGACCCAGGCGAGCCAGCCGACGAGGAGCAGGATGAGCGGGATCACGATGACGCGGACGAGCACCAGGTGCCCGAAGATCCGCGCCAGCTCCTCCCGCTCGATGGCCTTCTGGTGGCTCGGCATGGCTCGCCCCCGGCCCAGGATATGACAGGTAAGGCGCTGCAGCGCGGAAAGCACCTCGCTCACGGCTCCCTCCCGAGCGCGAGCTGCAGCGCGAGCCGCGCCTGGGCGAGCCGGGCGCGGGCCTCGGCGAGGCCGCTGTCGGCGAGGAACAGGCGGTCGTTCGCGTCGAGGACGTCCAGGCTCGAGGCGACGCCAGCCTCGAAGCTGCGCCGGATCGACGCCGCCGAGTCCCCCGCGAGGTCCGCCTGCGCGTGCGCCAGCCGGAGCCGCTCCCGGGCCACCTCGAGCTCGCGCCGGGCGTCGAGCACCTCGCGCGCGACCGCGAGCCGCTGCGCCTCGAGCGCGGCGCGCGCGCCCGCCGCCTGCGCGCGGGCCTGGCGGAGCCGCCCGTACCGCCAGCCGCCGTCGTAGAGCTGCCAGGTGAGGTCCAGGGTGGCGCGCCAGCCGTCCTTCTCGCCGGTGGGGTACGGGACGTCCGAGCCGAACACCGAGGCGGACGCGGAGAGCTGCGGGGCGAGCCGCGCCCACGCGCCGCGAACCCCGGCCTCGGCCGCGGAGCGCTGCGCCTCCTGGGCGTCGACCTCGGGGCGCCGCGCGAGCCCTTCGTCGACGAGCGCCGCGGCGTCCGCCGCGAGCTCCGGCGACGGCGCCTCCTCCACGTCGGGGACGAGGATCCGGACCGGCGCCCGGCGTCCGAGCATCACGCCGGCCGCGAGCCGCGCCCGGTCCACCGCGGCGCGCGCTCCGGCGAGGTCGCTCTGGCGGCGCACCAGCTCCGCGCGCGCGCGCGTCACCTCGAGGGGCGCGGCCGTCCCGGCCTGGACGCGGCGTCCGGCGCTCTTCACGAGCTCGTCGGCGCTCGTCACCGCGCGCGCGGCGGCCGCGGCGAGCTCCTCGGCCGCCGCCGCGGCGTGCGCGGTCTGGGCGAGCCCCGCCCGTGCGGTGAGCCGCACCGCCTCGGACGTGTGCCCGGCGGCGCGCGCCGCGTCGCGCGCCGCTGCGAGGTCGTACCAGGCCGAGGGGACGGCGAGGGGCACCCGCACCGCGGCGCTCCAGGTGGTGGACGCGTCCGGCTGGATCACGACGGTGCGCCCTCCGAGCTGGGGCGGGAGCGTGAGCGCGGCCTCGTCGCTGTTCCGGAGCAACGTCACCCCCGCGGAGAGGGTGGGCAGGAGCGCCGCCGCGGACTGACGGACGGCGCCGGCGGCCTCCTCCGCCCGGCTCCGCGCCTGGGCGAGCGTGAGGCTCTGGCGATCGAGCTCCTCGAGCGCCTGCTCGAGGGTGAGGGGCTCGGCGTCGAGCGGTGCGCCAGGTGCCCCGGCGAGGGTCAGGAGCATCGGGACGAGGAGGGCGGGGGTCACGTGCGGTCTCCCTGGGCGGCGCGCTGCGCCCGAGCGGAGACGGAGCAAGTCCGATGCCGGCGCGCCGCCCACCCGTGAACGAGCCCGAGCCCGAGCCCGAGCGGCTTTTTGGCGACGCCGCGGTCCCCATACGCTCCGCTCGTGTTCGGACTCCTGTCCGGCCTGTCGGGATTCCGACCGTCGGAAACGGGGCCTCGGCCTCAGGCTCCGGGCCTCAGGCCGGTCGTTCCTCGATTTCCCCACTCGACGGCACAGCGGCACGCGGCTTGCGATGCCGACGTTCGGCCCTCGGGCTCGGGCTCGGGCTCGGGCTCGTTCACGGGGGAACCGAGACCCGCTCCTCCACGGGAGACGCGCAATGCGCAAGGTCCTCACGATCCTCGCCGTCCTGGTCGTCGCCCTCGCAGGGCTCATCGGCGTGAAGCTCTGGAGCGACGCGCGCGCGCTGCGTGCCCCGTCCGGCGGCTCGGGCGAGATCGAGGGGACCGTGATCGAGCTCTCGTCGCGCGTCGGCGCGCGCATCGTGGAGCTGCCCGCGAAGGAGGGTCAGCCGGTGAAGAAGGACGACGTCCTCGTCCGGCTCGACTGCGCGGATCCCGAGGCGCAGGTCGCGGAGGCGGAGGCCCGGGTCGCCGCGGCGCGGCTCCAGGCGCAGGCGGCGGGCGCGCAGGTGAAGGCGTCCGAGCGCGCCCGGGTCGCGGCGAGCGCCTCGGAGCAGGCCGCGGAGGCGCAGGCCGAGGCGCTCCGCGCGCAAGCGGAGGCGGCGGAGCGGCAGGCGAAGCGGCTCGCGCAGCTCTCGCAGGACGTCGCCGCGTCGAGCATCGACCAGACGCAGGCGAGCGCGTCGGGGCTCACCGCCCAGGCGCGCGCGGCGCGCGCCCAGGCGCTCGCGAGCGGCTCGCAGGCGCAGGCGGCGGAGGTCACGTACCGCGCCACCACGGCCCAGGCGCAGGCCGCGGTCGCGCAGGTCCGCGCCGCCGAGGCGCAGCTCGCCCGGGCGCGGCTCCTCGCCGCCGAGTGCGTGCTCCGCGCCCCGCGCGACGCGGTCGTCCAGCTCCTGCCGCACGAGCCCGGCGAGCTCACCGCGCCCGGCGCGGTCCTCGTGCGCCTCGTGGACCTCGCGGAGGTGCGGGCGACCTTCTACCTCCCCAACGCCGAGCTCGCGGCCGTGAAGCCCGGGGCGCCGGCCGAGGTCGTGGCGGACGCGTTCCCGGACGAGGTCTTCGCGGGGAAGGTGCGGACCGTCTCGCTCGAGGCCGAGTTCACGCCCAGGAACATCCAGACGCGCACCGACCGCGACCGCCTCGTGTACCCGGTGGAGGTCGTCGTCGAGAACCGCGGCGGGAAGCTGCGCGCCGGCATGCCGGTGCAGGTCACGCTCTCCGGGACGGAGCGGAGGTGATGGCGGTGGACTCCGGCGGCGCGGTCACCGTCTCCGCCCGCGGGCTGGTCCGGCGCTTCGGCGCGGTGACCGCGCTCGACGGCCTCGCGTTCGAGGCCCGGCGCGGGGAGCTGCTCGGCCTCGTCGGCCCGGACGGCGCGGGCAAGACGACGGCCATCCGCGTGCTCGCGGGCCTGCTGGCGACCGACGCCGGCGAGGCGCGCGTCCTGGGCGCCGACCCGCTCGGCGGGACCGTGCGCGAGCGGCTCGGGCTCATGCCCCAGCAGTACAGCCTGTACCGGGATCTCTCCGTCGGCGAGAACCTCCGCTTCTTCGCCCGCCTGTACGTGCTCCCGCGCGCCGTCTTCCGCGAGCGGGCGGAGCGGCTCCTCGCGATCACGAGGCTCGGTCGGTTCGTCGACCGCCGGGCCGACGCGCTCTCCGGCGGCATGTACAAGAAGCTCGCCCTGGCGTGCGCGCTCCTGCACGAGCCCGAGGTGCTGCTCCTCGACGAGCCGACCAACGGCGTGGATCCGGTCTCGCGCCGCGAGCTCTGGGAGCTCCTGCACGAGTTCGTCGGCGGGGGCATGACGGTGCTCGTCTCGACGCCGTACATGGACGAGGCGGAGCGCTGCAGCCGCGTCGCGCTGGTGCACCGGGGAAGGGTGCTGCTCGAGGGCGCGCCGGGCGCGCTCCTCGAGCGGTTCGAGGACGAGGTGCACGAGGTCCAGGGCGGCGACCGCGACCGGCTCGACGCGCTCCTCGCGGCACACCCGGCGGTGCGGGCGGCCTCCCCCGCGGGCGCGCGGCTCCGGGTGGTGCTGGCGCGCGGCGCCGGGCCGGAGCTCTCGCGGGCGGTCGGGCCGCTGGGCGCGGCGCTCGTCCCGGCGCGCCCGGATTTCGAGGATCTCTTCCTCTCGCGCCTCCGGGAGGCGGCGTGACCGTCGCCCCCGCCATCGAGGCGCGCGGCCTCACCCGCCGGTTCGGCGCGTTCACGGCCGTGGACGGCGTCACGTTCGAGGTCGCGCCGGGCGAGATCTTCGGCTACCTCGGCGCGAACGGCGCCGGGAAGTCCACCACCATCCGGATGCTGAACGGCCTGCTCGCGCCGACGAGCGGCGCGGCGCGCGTCGCGGGCCACGACGTCGCCCGCGCGCCGGCGGCGGTGAAGGCCTCGATCGGCTACATGTCCCAGAAGTTCTCGCTCTACCTCGACCTCCCGGTCCGCGAGAACGTGGCCTTCTTCGGCGGCGCCTACGGCCTCGCGGGCGCGGCCCTCGCCCGGCGCGCGGACGAGGTGCTCGCGCGCGCCGAGCTGCGCGACGTGGGCGACGTCACGACGGGCGAGCTCCCCGGCGGCCTCCGGCAGCGCCTCGCGCTCGCCTGCGCCATCCTCCACCGGCCCGACGTGGTCTTCCTCGACGAGCCCACCGCCGGCGTCGACCCGCTCGCGCGCCGCGGGTTCTGGCGGATCATCCGCGACCTCTCCCGCGACGGCACCACGGTGTTCGTCACGACGCACTACCTCGACGAGGCCGAGTACTGCGCCCGGATCGGGCTCATGGCGGACGGCAAGCTGGTCGCGCTCGACACGCCCGCGGGGCTGAAGCGGACCTGGGTCCCGGAGGACGTGCTCGTCGCCCGGGGCCGCGGGTTGCGCGAGGCCGCCGCGGCCCTCGGCGGCCGGCCCGGGGTGAAGAACCTCGTGCCGTTCGGCGCCGGCCTCCACCTGCGCGTCGCCCCGGGGACGCTGCGCCCCGAGGATGCGGCGCGGCTCCTCACCGCGGCGGGCGCGGCCGACGTCACCGTGGAGCAGGCCGAGCCGAGCCTCGAGGACGTCTTCCTCGCCGTCGTCGGGAACGCCGCGCGCGGCGCGAAGGGGCCCACGCCGTGAACGACCGCCTGCGCCGCTCGCTGGTCCGCGTCGGGGCCATGGCGTCGAAGGAGACGCTCCACGTCCTGCGCGACCCGCGGACGCTGGTGCTCGCGCTCGTGATGCCGGTGCTCATGCTCTTCCTGTTCGGGTTCGGCGTCTCGTTCGATCTCGATCGCGTCCCGGTGGCGATCGCCGACGCCGACCGGACGCCGGCGTCGCGGGAGCTCGTGCGGCGGCTCACCGGGGCGCGCGAGCTCGTCTCCGCAGGGGAGGCCGACCCGGCGGACGCCGACCGGCTGTTCCGCCGCGGCGAGGCGGCCGCGGTGCTCGTCGTGCCCAGCGGATACGGGGCGCAGGTGGCGCGGCGCGAGCGGATCACGCTCCAGCTCCTCGCCGACGGCTCCGACGTGGTCGTCGCGAACCAGGTGCTCGCGAAGGCCGACGCCCTCGTGCGCGCCGAGTCCCGGCGGCTCGCGGGCGTGGACCTCGCGCGCGTGGATCCTCCGCTCCAGGTGAAGCTCTGGACCCGCTACAACCCCGCGGGCCGCTCGGCGCTGTTCATGGTGCCGGGGCTCGCGGCGTACATCCTGGCGATCAGCGCGGTGCTCCTCACGGCGCTGACGGTCGCCGGCGAGTGGGAGCGCGGCTCGATGGAGCAGCTCTTCGCGTCGCCGGTGGGGCGCCTGGAGATCGTCCTCGGGAAGCTCGCCCCCTACCTCGTGCTCGGCATGCTGGAGCTGCTCCTCGTGGTCGCGTTCGGCGCTGCCGTCTTCGACGTCCCGGTGCGCGGGAGCCTCGCCCTCTTCCTCGTCGTCGGGTTCTTCTTTCTGGTCGGCATGCTCGGCCAGGGGCTCCTCATCTCGGTCGTCACGAAGAACCAGCTCGTCGCCACGCAGGCGGGCACCATGTCCTCGCTGCTGCCCTCGCTCCTCCTCTCCGGGATGGTCTTCCCGATCGAGAACATGCCTCCGGCCCTCCAGCTCCTCTCGCGCGTCGTCCCCGCGCGCTACCTCGTCCACGCCCTGCGCGGGATCCTGCTCAAGGGGAACGGGCTCGCGGCGCTCTGGCCCGACCTCCTGGCGCTGATCGCCTTCGCGGTCGCGGTCCTCGCGCTGGCGACGGCGCGGTTCCAGCGGAGGCTCGCGTGACCGGCCCGCGGCGTCCCTCCGCGCGCGTCCAGCTCGCGGCCGTCTTCCGCAAGGAGATCCGCCAGACCGTGCGCGACCGGCGGATGATGTTCCTGCTCGTCGCCGCGCCGCTCCTCCAGACGCTCGTGTTCGGGTTCGCGGTGGACTTCACCGTCGACCGCGTGCCCGTGGTGGTGGTCGACCGCGACGGCACCGATCTCTCGCGCCTCCACGCGCGCCGCCTCCTCGCTGACGGAACGCTCCGCCGGGTGGGGGCCGGGGCGGACCTCGCCGAGGCCGCGCCCGACGCGACCCGCGGCCCCGCCGAGGCGGAGGCCGCGCTCGATGAAGGTGACGCGGCGGCCGCCGTCATCGTCCCGCCGCGGTTCGGCGCGGAGCTCCTCGCGGGGCGCTCGCCCGAGGTGCAGGTCGTCATCGACGGGACCGACCCGAACCGCTCCACCGTCGCGGGCGCCACCGCCTCCCGCTACTTCGGCGAGGTCGCGGAGGACCTCGCGCGGGCGCGGCTCGCGGCAGCGGGGCGGACGCCGCCCGCCCAGCTCGCCCTCGCGCCGCGCATCCTCTACAACCCGACGCTCCAGTCGCCGCCGTACATGATCCCCGGCATCGCAGCGCTGCTCCTGCTCGTGGTGACCACCATCGTCACCGCCATGGGCCTCGCGCGCGAGCGGGAGATGGGGACGCTCGAGCAGGTGCTCGTCACCCCGATCCGCCCGACGGTCCTGCTCTTCGGCAAGATCGCGCCGTACGTCGTGATCGGCTTCGTCGACGTGCTGCTCCTCGTCGCCGCCGGGATCTGGGTCTTCGGCGTGCCGCTCCGCGGGCCCCTGTCGGCCCTGTTCGTGGGCACGCTCCTCTACCTGCTGACGACGCTCGGCGTCGGCCTCCTCATCTCGACCATCTCGCGGACGCAGCAGCAGTCCTTCCTGGCCGGGTTCCTCTTCGTCCTCCCGGCGGTGCTCCTCTCCGGCGTCATGAGCCCGATCCGCGCCATGCCCGGGTGGCTCCAGGCGATCACCTGGGTCAACCCGGTCCGCCACTACGCAGAGGTCGCGCGGAGCTGCCTGCTGCGCGGCGCCGGCTTCGGCGACCTCGCGGTTCCGCTCGCGGCGCTCGCGCTCATCGGCGGGGCGGTGTTCGCGCTGGCGGTGGTGCGGTTCCGGACGCGGCTGGGGTAGGGGACGGCGCCGCCTCGCGTCCGATCACGAATCGGGCCGTGCGTCGTCCGCGGCCGGGCGCTACGAGGAGCGGGGGCGCCGGCCGACACCCACCCGGCGCCGGGGAGGCGCGATGGGCGGTCGAGCGAACGAGCTGCTGGGCTACCAGCGGGACGCCCGGCTCCTGCTCCTCAACGCGGACGACCTCGGGATGTATCCGGGCGTGAACCGGGGGATCGCGCACGCGATCGAGGCGGGCCCGGTCCGCTCCGCCAGCCTCATCGCGACGAGCCCGTGGGCGCCGGAGGCGATCGGCTGGGTCTCGGAGCGAACCCACGTCTCGCTCGGCGTCCACCTCACCCTCGTGCGCGACGTGGAGCGCGTGCCGTGGGGCCCCCTCTGCACGCCCGCCGAGGTGCCCTCGCTCGTGGACGCGGACGGCCGGCTCCGCCCGCTCTCGCGGCTGGAGGAGACGCTCGCGGTCGCCCGGGCGGAGGAGGTCGAGCGCGAGTTCCGCGCCCAGCTCCAGGCGGTGCTCGACGCCGGGCTCCACCCCACCCACCTCGACTGGCACTGCACCATCAGCGGCGGTCGGCCCGACCTCTTCGAGCTGACGTACCGGCTCGCGCGGGAGCACGGCCTGGCGGTCCGCGTGACCGAGCAGCCCTGGATCGACCGGCTGCAGGCGCTCGGGCTCCCGACCTGCGATCACCCGCTCGTGGACAGCTACGAGGTCCCGGTGGACGAGAAGCCCGGCGTGTACCACCACATGCTGCGCGAGCTCCCCGAAGGGCTCAGCCAGTGGGCGATGCACCCCGGGAGCGGCGACGGGCAGTCGGAGGAGCTCGATCCGGACGGCTGGCGCATCCGCCGCTCCGACGCCGAGTTCCTCGGCGCGCCCGAGACGGAGCGCCTGATCCGCGCGGAGGGGATCGTGCTCGTGGACTACCGGGCGATCCAGGCCGCGTGGCGCGAGGATGGGGTGGTGGCGCAGGCGCCGGCCTGAGCACGCGACGCGCCCCGGGCTCGGGCTCGGGCGCGGGCTCGTTCACGGGAACTACTGCGGGATCGCGACCACCACCGCCGTCGAGTTGTGCCAGGGGTCGAGCCGCCCGCGGAACCGGGCGATCTCGCCGTAGGTCAGGAACCCGGCCATCGGCACCCCGGGGAAGACCTCGCGCACCGCCGCGACCTCGCGGTCGAAGCTCTGGCCGAGCGCCATGCCGCGGCTCCCGCAGTCGAAGAGGAGCACCGCCGCCGGCGCGGCGCCGTCGAGGTTCTTGCGCGCCGCCTGGGCCGCCTTCCCGGCCGCCTCGATGAGGTTCTTCGGGTCGGCGTGGAGGATCGTCACCGTCGAGCCCTCGGCGAGCTCGGCGGTGCAGACGAGGCCGCCCTTCTCGGTGACGGAGCCCGCGACGCGGACGGATCGGATCTCGTCGAGGAAGTACACGCCGAGCGGGTTGGTGATGAGGTACTGCCCCACGTTCTCCGGCCCGAGCTTCACGTCGTGATCCTTCGCGTGGCGCTGGTACGCCTCGAACGCAGGCCGGCCGTCGAGCTCCTCGATGACGTTCCCGGTCATCCTGGTGACCGTCATCTTGAGCGCGACCGACATCCGCGGGCTCGGCGGCGTGAGGCCGTGGTCGATCCCGACGCCCCACCGCGTCGGCCCGAACACGTGCAGCGCCACCCCCGCGTCCGGGCTCGCCTGCAGCTTGATCCCCACCTGCGCCTTCGGGAGGCCCAGGTCCACGCCGGCTGCGCCGCCGACGACCTGCTGGAAGGGACGCGTCTCGAGCATCACCTGCTTGATGGCGCGCTCGCACGTGTCCGCGAGGCCGTCGAGGAGGACCACGCTCGTGGAGTGCGGCCACCCGCGGCTGCGCGCGGTGGCCGCCACCTGCTCGAAGTCGCGGCAGAGCTGCTTCGCGGTCTCGGTGTGCCCGTCGCGCAGGCGCGACCCGAACGCGAGCTGGTGCACCGACCGCGGCGAGTGCACGAGGAGCACGGCCACGGCGCCGCGGGCGAACCCCGTCTCGCTCAGCTCGCCCGCGCTGGTCGCGCCGAGGAGATCGCTGCACCCCGAGACCTCCGCCACCTGCGCGAGCGTCGCGGCGAGGTCGTGCTTCGGCGAGGCGAAGACGAACCCGTAGCTCGGGGTGAGCCCCTCGAGCGCGCGCTTCGCCTCGGTCGCGGCCTCGACGCCCGCGCGGTCCGTCCGGAGGCTGCGGGAGAGCCCGCTCCCGGCCCGCGTGACGCCGTCGACCGGCTTCGTCCCCGCCGCCGCATCACTCTGCATGGACATGCTCCGTCGGTCGATTGCACCACGGCACCCGGGAGGACGCAACCTCCTCCGCGCCGCGGAGGACGTCCGGCCCGGGCCTCGAAAAGGGCGCCCCCCGAAGACCACGCGGCCCGCGACGCCACCGAGGGCATCGCGGGCCGCGCTCTCTACTCCCTGCAGCCGGTACGGAGGGGCCGGCCGCAGGTCACGGGACCTGCCGGACTACCACACGGAGATGCTCGCCCACGGGTACTGCCCCGCGGACACCGCGAAGTACGTGTAGCCGTCCGTGTGCTTCGGGAGCGCGCCACCACCGCAGGTCGCGACGGCGGTGCCGTTGATGCTCACCGTGCGGCCGGCCATGTTGGAGCAGTTCCAGCCGAAGATCTGCTGGGACGCCCGGTAGCAGACCGCGCCGGTGGTGTTGAAGTTGCCGGTGTTCCAGCTGAAGGTCACCGGGTTCGCGCACGGCGTCGTGCCGGTGGGCGTGGTGTTGAACGTGGCCGTGACGGACCGCGCGGCGGTCATGGAGACCGTGCAGGTCGCGCCCGTGCCGGTGCAGCCCGTCCAGCCCGCGAACGTCGAGCCGCTCGCCGCGGTCGCCGTCAGGGTGACGGTCGTGCCGGAGGCGACGTTGGCGGTGCAGGCGGTGCCGCAGTTGATGCCGCCCACGCTCGAGGTGACGGTGCCGGCGCCCGTGCCCGCCTTGGTCACGGTGAGCGCGTAGGTCGTCACGGGGGAGGTGTTGAACGCCGCGTTGACGGTCCGGGCGCCGGTCATGGTGACCGTGCAGGTCGTGCCCGTGCCGGTGCAGCCGGTCCAGCCGGCGAACGTGGAGCCCGCCGCCGCCGTCGCCGTCAGCGTGACGGTCGTGCCGGAGGCGATGTTGGCGCCGCAGGTGGTGCCGCAGTTGATGCCGCCGACGCTCGAGGTGACGGTGCCGGCGCCCGTGCCCGACTTGGTCACGGAGAGCCCGTAGACGGTCACCGGGGAGGTGTTGAAGGCAGCGTTGACGGTGCGGGCGGCGGTCATGGAGACCACGCAGCCGGCGGTGCCGGTGCACGCGCCGCTCCAGCCGGCGAACGTGGAGCCCGCCGCCGGGATCGCCGTCAGCGTGACGGACGTGCCGGACTCGTAGCTCGCGTTGCAGGCCGCGCCGCAGTCGATCCCGCCGCCGCTGACCGTGCCGGCGCCCGTGCCCGACTTCGTCACGGTGAGCGCGTACATGGTGACCTGCGAGACGTTGAACGTGGCGGTGACCGAGCGGGCGGCGGACATCGCGACGGTGCAGGTCGCGCCCGTGCCCGTGCAGCCGGTCCAGCCCGCGAACGTGGAGCCCGCCGCCGGGGTGGCGGTCAGCGTGACGATCGTGCCGGCCTCGTAGCTCGCCGAGCAGGCGGTGCCGCAGCTGATGCCGGCGGGCGAGGAGACGACGGTGCCGCCGCCCGTGCCGGCCGGGGTGACCGTGAGGGCGTAGGTCGTCGGATCCGTGGGCGTGCCGGGCACGTTGCCCCAGACCTTCACGCCGTTGTCGTAGAGCGGGATGTCGAAGACCTTGACCGGCACCGAGCCGGGCACGGTCGAGACGCCCTTGTACGACGGGTCATTGCTGTTGTCCCAGGCGTAGCCGGTCGGGACGGAGATCTTGAACTGGACCTCCTTGCGCCAGTGCTGCTGGCCACCGGGGTAGACCTTCGTGCCGACGCAGCTGATCGGGGCGTAGTAGAGGTTCCCGGAGACCTGGACCGGCGTGCTGGTCGCCAGGCACTGGTTGTAGTTGAAGCTCACCGTGGCCGAGGGGGCGCCGCCGTCGAGCGTGAAGTAGTAGCGGAACGAGAGCTTGTCGCCCATGCGGGCCGGCCAGGCGGACTTGTTGACCACGTACGCCTTGATCTCGACGAAGTTCGCGCCCGAGGCGTTGACCGACGCCTGGACGTACATCTCGTCGTCGTCCCTCGCCTCCTTCGGCGGGAAGCTCGCGAGCGGGGCGCCGCCGTACTGGTCGTAGATGCGGGCGAGGGCGCTCGTGAAGCCGGCGTTGTAGTCGGTCGCGACCTCGTTCATCACGTAGTCGTTGCGGGCGTCGGTGTAGACGTCGTCGGGCGACGGCGGGCCGCCGACGAGCGCGCCGTAGAGGACGTGGCGGCTCTCCGCGGGATCCGAGAGGCTGTCGAGCCAGGTGCCGTGCGAGCCGCGGTGGTGCGGCTTCGTGGGCGGGTTCACGCCGTAGCCGACGACGAGGCTGCGCCGCATCGGGTTGTTGCCGAGCGCGTAGTCGATCTGACGCTTGGCGAAGGTCTCGTACCGCGCCTTGAGCGTCGCGTCGGTGATCGAGTCGGCGTAGACGAGGGCGGCGAACGCGGTGTTGGCGGCGTACCGGAGCGAGCCCCAGCGATCGAGGACGGCCTGGCCGCCCGGGCTGTAGTTCACGCGGGTGCCGTCCGCGCCGAGGGCGGTGCCGCCCACGGTCCACCAGTTGAGCCAGCGCTGCGCGTCCTCGTGGAAGCGCTGCTCGCCGGTGAGCTTCGCCATGAGGACGTAGGCGCCGTAGGACTTGTCGTCCCACGCGATCGTCCACTTGTACGACTTGGTCGTGGTCTGGCTCTGGTTGCTCAGGCCCTCGTAGGCGGTCCGCGCCTTCGCGAGGTACGCGGCGTCGTTCGTGGCGCGGTACAGCCAGATGGCGCCCCAGGCGAGCTCGTCGTTGTAGCCGCTCCACGAGTTGTAGAAGCCGGACACGCCGGGGAAGCAGTCGCTGTACTTGCCGCGGTAGGTGTCGGCGAAGGTGTAGAGCTGCTTCGCGTGCGTGAGGAGGGTGTCGGCGTAGGCCGCGTTCGTCGGACGGAAGGCGATGGACGCCGCCGCGAGGGCCGCCGCGGTCTCACCGGCCGCGTCGGAGCCGGGGCACGCCGCGGTGATCTTGGCGGAGGGCCGGGCCATCTGCATGACCTCGGGGGCGCCCCACCAGGCGTGGTCCGCGTTGCCGTCGCCGACCTGGATGTAGAGCTCGTTCGGCGCGGTGTGGGCCTTGATGAAGTAGTCGGTCGCCCACTTGATGTTGTCGAGGATCTCGTCGAGCTGGCCCGCCTTGGCGTACGCGTCGCGGTACTCGACGACGCCCCAGGCCAGCATCGTGGCCGAGAAGGCCATCGGGAGCTGGAACTTCACGTGGTCGCCGGCGTCGTACCAGCCGCCGGTCAGGTCCTTGCCCACGTCCGCGCCGTCGGTCATGCCCGAGTCGCCGCGCCACTCGACGCGGTTGTTCGCGGGCAGCTTCCCGGACCGCTGACACTCGTAGAAGTAGATGGCCTTCTGGAGGGCCTCACCGTAGTTGAACGTCTGCGCCAGGCCCGACTGCGGGGCCAGGGCGGCCGCCAGGACGGCCGCGACCGCCAGGGAGCGCCTCGATGTGGTTCGACTGTGCATGAGCTTCTCCGGCTCTTCCGCGCGCGGGGGCACGCGGACACGGGGGAATGAGACACGGACTGCGTGCGACAAAGACCACTCGAATTGGATGACCTCACGCTATGCCCGCGGGTGCGCGGGTGTCAACACGGGTCGGTTCGGAACGTTCAGAATGCGCCATTTCCCCAGGGATTACAGGAGTGAAGGCGACCCTGGGTCGCCGCGCATTTCCGCAAACGTTTTTGTGGACGAATTGTACTGAGTGTGCGTGTCCCCGATGTCGGCGCAATCGATTGGGCGCTGCTCGCAAACGTGTGGTCGGCCTGCGTCCCCGGGACGCTGGACAGCGCGCGCGGGGGACGGTGAAACGTCTTCCGCGGGGTCCGGCGTCAGGGCGTTGACGGGCGGCCGCCCGCCCTTTACGTCCTCCCACCCATGGCCCTGCTCGACGAGCTGCTCGAGGCGAACCGCCGCGCCTTCCCGCGCGACGGGGACATCGGCTCCTTCGTGGCGAACCGCCACCTCTGCATCGTCACCTGCGTCGATCCGCGCCTCACGCGCTTCTTCCCCCAGGCGCTGGGCGTGGAGCGCGGGCACGCGGTGGTCCTGCGCGTGCCGGGCGCGCACCTCGCGCCCGGCTCCGAGGGGCTGCGCGCCCTCGGCGCGACCATCTACGTGAACGACTGCCAGGAGGTGCTGGTCATGGGCCACACCGACTGCGGCGCGGCGCGCGTCCGCGGCGACGAGCTGGCCCGGTCGATGCGCGCCCGCGGCGTGCCCGAACGCGATGTCCCCGCCGACCCCGGCGCGTTCTTCGGGCTGATCCGCGACGCGCGCGAGGCGGCGCTCGCGTGCGCCCGGGCGATCCGCGCGGCCCCCTTCCTGCCGCCGGGCCTCCCGGTGCACGTGGCCGAGATCGACGTCCGCACGGGCGCGCTCGAGCTGCTGGAGCGCGGGTACCGGTAGGACCTCGCCCCCCGGCGCGGCGCATCGTCACGTTCGCTTCCGGCACACCCCGTCCCGTGCGAGCATCCGCGCGGGAGGAAGCACGTGACCTACGACGTCTACGCCTACGGGATGGTCTCGAAGAGCACGCTCTACAAGCTGAACGGGAAGTTCCCCGGTCCGGACGGCTACTGCGAATTCGCGGAGGCGTTGCCGATGATCGGCGGCGAGGCGGCCAACTCCTCGCTCGTGCTCGCGCGGCTCGGCGTCTCCATCCGCCTCGACGGGAACTGGCTCGGGACGCTGAACGGCGGCGAGGCGCCGCTCGCGCTGCTGCGGGCGCGGGGCATCGACGCGTCCCGGCTCCTGCTCAAGCCGGACCACCGCGGGGTGGAGGAGGTCGTGTTCGCGGGCGAGGACGCGCGGACGATCTTCGGGACGTACCAGAAGCTGTTCGCCGACGGGCCACAGTGGAACGCGCCGCGCGCGGAGGACGTCCGGGACGCGCGCGTCGTGAGCCTCGACGCGTTCTTCCGGGAGGAGTCGCTCGCGGTGGCCCGGTTCGCGCGGGAGGCGGGCAAGCCGTACGTCACCATCGACTGCAAGTACGACGACGAGATCGCCATCCACGCGACCGTGAACGTCGTCTCGGGCGAGTTCCGGCACAACGCCTACGCCGGCCGCGACGTCGAGGAGCTCTTCGCCCGGTACCACGAGCGCGCCGAGGGGCTCGTCGTGTTCACGCAGGGCGCGGGCGACGTCCTGTTCGCGCGGCGCGGCGGCCCGGTGCGGCGGATGCCCGCGTACCGGATCGAGCCGGTCGACACCGCGGGCGCCGGCGACTCCTTCCGGGCTGGGATGGTCTACGCAGTCCTCCACGGCTGGTCCGACGAGGCCGCGATCGAGTTCTCGGCCGCGCTCGCGGCGCACGTGTGCGGCACGTTCCCGGGCGTCCTGAGATCCCCGACGCTCCCCGAGCTCGCCGCGTGGGCGCGTGCGCGAGGCCGGCCGTTGCCCGTGGGTTAACGCCCGCGCTCCGCAGCTTCCTCCACCAGCTCGACCGCGCGCGCCCAGCGCCTGGGCCCAGAAGTGCTGATCGAGGAGGTGCGGGACGACGACCGACGGCAGGCCCGCGCGGGCGGCGGCCTGCGTGGTGCCGGCGCCCCCGTGGTGCACCACCGCGGCGCAGCGCGGGAGGATCGCGGGGTGCGGCACGCGCCCGAGCACGAACAGGTCGCGGCCGGCGGGGCCGGAGGCAGGAAGGCGATCGCGACCCCGGGCCGGCCCGCTTCCTCCGTCGCCGTGGCCAGCGGGTGGCACAGGACGTGACCACGAGCACGTCCGATCGCGCCGCGAGCCGCCGGGCCGCCGCCCACAGCGATTCGAGGACGGGCTCGTAGTACTGCCCGAGCGGCGAGGTCCGCGTAGTCGCGCCCCTCGACGCTCGAGTACGCGAGCGTGACCTCGTGGCCGCGCAGGGCGAGCGCTCTGCCGAGCGCGAAGAACGGCCGGAGGTCGCCCTCGGAGCCCCAGATCTGGATGCCGATCCGCATCGCGCGATTGTGGTCGGCCTGACCTCCCCCCGGGGGCGCCTCCACCCGAGCGCTTGTGTTCGGCGCCGGGGCGCGGTCGCATCGCGGCAGGAGGTACGCACATGGCGCGCGCGAAGGAGCTCAAGATTCGCGTCGAGAACCGCCCCGGGATGCTGGGCGAGGTGGCCTCGGCGCTGGCCCAACGGAAGGTGAACATCCGGGGCATCAACGCCTGGGTCGAGAACGACGAGGGGGTGATCCGCCTCGTGGTGGATCTCCTCCCGGCGGCCCGCAAGGCGCTCGCGAAGCAGGGCTGGAAGGCGGAGGAGGCGGACGTCCTCGAGCTCGAGCTGCCCGACAAGGTCGGCGCGCTCGCCAAGGTGACGAGCGCTCTCGGCGCGGCGGGGGTGGACATCACCCACGTCTTCGTCGGGACCGCGGGCGCGCGGAAGGCGACGGTCTTCCTGGGCGTCTCGGACCTCAAGACCGCCTCCACCATCGCCGCGCGCGCGCTCCGCTGACCGGACGGAGCGGCGGGCGTCCGGATGGTCGCGAACGGCGGCCGGTCGTGTAGGCTGCGCGTGCGCGACGCGTCCGCCCTCCCATGACGACCCCCGCCTCGGCCCCGCCGTCCCCCGCGAAGCGACCGCACCCGCCCGGCAGCGGCCGGCACGCGGCGCTCGTCGCGGCGGGCATCTTCCTCTCGCGCATCGCGGGGCTCGTCCGGCAGCGGGTCTTCGCCCACTACCTCGGGAGCGGCCCCGTGGCCGGCGTGTTCAACGCCGCCCTCCGCATCCCCAACCTGCTCCAGAACCTGCTCGGCGAGGGCGTCCTCTCGAGCTCGTTCATCCCGGTCTACGCCCACCTGCTCGCGCGCGGCGAGGAGGAGGAGGCGGACCGCGTCGCCGGCGCCGCGGCCGGGTTGCTCGCCGCCGCCACGGCGGTGCTGGTCGCCCTCGGGATGTTCGCGACGCCGGTGATCGTCCGGCTCATCACGCCGGGGCTCGGCGGCGAGGACCACGCGCTCGCGATCCGGCTCGTCCGGATCCTCTTCCCCGCCCTCGGGACGCTCGTCCTCTCCGCCTGGTGCCTCGGGGTCCTGAACAGCCACCGCCGCTTC
Organism: Anaeromyxobacter sp.; assembly: GCA_035627135.1. Taxonomy (GTDB): domain Bacteria; phylum Myxococcota; class Myxococcia; order Myxococcales; family Anaeromyxobacteraceae; genus Anaeromyxobacter. The sequence goes on from DASPMI010000137.1 coordinate 24,335, forward strand.
TTCCTCTCCTACGTCGCGCCCGTGGTGCTGAACGGGGTGGTCGTGGTGGCGCTCGTCGCCGCCGGCTGGGCGACCCGCGGAGAGGTCGACGGGCTCGCGCGCGAGGCGCGCATCGCCGGGTGGGCGGCGTGGGGCTACCTCGCCGGCGCCGCGGCCCAGCTCCTCGCGCAGCTCCCGACCACGCTCCGGCTCCTCGGCCGGCACTTCCGGCCTTCGCTCGACACCGCGCGGGCCGCGATCCGGACGGTGCTCTACAACTTCGTGCCGGCGCTGATCGGCCGCGGGGTGGTGCAGCTCTCCGCGTTCGTGGACCTCCTCTACGCCTCGTACTCCGGCACGCGCGGCCTGGCGGCGCTCGGGTACCAGCAGACGCTCTATCTCCTGCCCATCAGCCTCTTCGGCATGGCCATCTCCGCGAGCGAGCTCCCGGCGATGAGCGCCGCGGTGGGCAGCGCCGAGGCGGTCGCCGCGGAGCTGCGGGGCCGGCTCGAGGGCGGGCTCCGGCGGCTCGCGTTCTTCGTGATCCCGTCCGCGGCCGCGTTCCTCGTCCTCGGCGACGTCGTCGCGGGCGCGCTCTTCCAGACGGGCCAGCAGCGCGCCGCCGACACGCGGTACCTGTGGCTCGTGCTCATGGGCTCCACCATCGGCCTCCTCCCCGCGACCATGGGCCGGCTCTACGCCTCGGCGTTCTACGCGCTCAAGGACACGCGCACGCCGCTCCGGTTCGCGCTCCTCCGGCTCGCGCTCAACGCGGCCCTGGCGTGGTTCTCCGCGGTCCGGTTGCCCGGGCTGCTCGGCGTCCCGCAGGAGCTGGGGCTCGTCGGCATCACCGCGTCGAGCGGCCTCGCGGCGTGGCTCGAGTACGCGCTGCTCCGGCGGGCGCTGGAGCGGCGCCTGGGGAGGACGGGCCTGCGTGATCGCACGCTGGCGCGGCTCTGGACGTGCGCGGCCGTCGCCGGCGCCGCCGGACTGGGCGTGAAGGTGGCGCTCGCGGCCTGGCGCGGGCCGATGCCCGGCGTGGCGGAGCAGTGGGGCGGCGGGTTCCTGCCGCCGCCGGAGCTGCACCCGGCGCTCGGTGCGATCCCCATCCTGGGCGTCTACGGCGTGGGCTACCTCGCGCTCGCCGTCGGGACCGCTCCGGGGGGTGCCCGCGCGGCGCTCGCGCGCGTGCGGAGGCGGATGGGATAGGCTTCCTCCGCCATGCTCGACACCGTCGATCTCTCCCGCACCCTCGAACGCGCCCGGTACGAGCAGCGGTTCACCGAGCTTCGCGACCGCCTCGCGCTCCTGCAGCGCGCGATCTTCGACGAGCAGATCCCGGTGCTGCTCGTCTTCGAGGGCTGGGACACCGCGGGCAAGGGCGACGCCATCGAGAAGCTCGTCGGGCGCATCGACCCGCGCGGCTACGAGGTGCACCTCATCCGCGCGCCGAACGAGGAGGAGGAGCTCCGGCCCTTCCTGTGGAGGTTCTGGAACAAGCTGCCCGAGCGCGGGGACATGGCCATCTTCGACCACTCCTGGTACCGGCGCGTGCTCGCCGACCGGGTGGAGAAGGAGGTCCCGAAGCGCGTCTGGGAGGGCGCGTACGAGGAGATCAACCAGTTCGAGCGGATGCTCGCCGACGACGGGACGCTCGTCGTCAAGTTCTTCCTGCACATCTCCAAGGCCGAGCAGAAGAAGCGGTTCAAAAAGCTCGAGAAGAGCCCGTACGAGAACTGGCGGGTGACGAAGAAGGACTGGGCGGCGCACCGCGCGTACGAGGCCCACCGGACCGCCGCGGACGAGATGCTGGAGCGCACCAGCACCGCCTGGGCGCCGTGGACGGTGGTCGCGGCGACGGACAAGCGCTGGCGGCGCGTGCAGGTCTTCGAGCGGCTCGTCGCGGCGATGGAGAAGGCGCTCGAGGACAAGAAGGCGCGCGCCGCCGCGCCGCCGCCGGCGAAGCGGGGCGCGAAGAGGCCGGACCGGACGATCCTCGACACCGTGGACCTGTCGCTGAAGCTCGCGCCCGCGAAGTACGAGAAGGAGCTGGAGCGCTGGCAGGCGAGGCTGCGCGAGCTCGAGTTCGCCTGCTACGCCGCGCGCCTCCCGGTGGTGGTCGCGCTCGAGGGCTGGGACGCGGCGGGAAAGGGCGGGGCGATCCGGCGGCTCGTCGGCTCCCTCGACCCGAGGGGCTACGGCGTCCTCCCCATCTCGGCGCCCAAGGGCGAGGAGGCGACGCATCATTACCTGTGGCGCTTCTGGCGCCGGCTGCCCAAGGCCGGCCACATCGCGGTGTTCGATCGGACCTGGTACGGGCGGGTCCTGGTCGAGCGGGTCGAGGGGTTCTGCACCGAGCCCGAGTGGCGGCGGGCGTACCACGAGATCAACGAGTTCGAGCGCTCGCTCACCGACGCCGGGGTGCTCGTGAAGTTCTGGCTCCACGTCTCGCCCGAGGTCCAGCTCGAGCGGTTCCGCGAGCGCGAGCGCGACCCGGGCAAGCGGTACAAGATCACCGAGGAGGACTGGCGGAACCGCGAGAAGTGGGGCGCCTACGAGCTCGCGGTCCACGACATGATCACCCAGACCTCGACCACGTACGCGCCGTGGACCGTCGTCGAGGCGAACGACAAGAGCTGGGCGCGGGTGAAGTGCCTGAAGACGCTGGTCGGGGAGATCGAGAAGCGGCTGTGACGATCCGCGGTGGACGCGGTTCTCGCGACGCCTCGGCTCGCGCCGGACGGTTACGAGATCCGGAACGCGCCCTTTCTGCAGAAGGCCTCGAGCTCCCGGAGCGCGCCCGCGACGTCCTCGGGCGAGAGCCGGGCGATCACGGGACGGGAGTCCTGCGCCAGCGCGCGCGCTCGCTCGAGCCCGAGGGCTCCGACCAGCCGGCCGAGGAAGCCGACCGGGCCGCGGTCTCCCTGGACCCCGACGCCGGGGTCGCGCGGGTCGATCCCGCCGAGCATCCTTTCGAACGCTTCGTACGCCGCGCCGATCTGTGCCGCGTAGATCTCGTTCGAGACCTGTTCGAGGTCCTCGGCCTGCGCAGCTCGGCCGAGGGCCGCTGCGAGGGCGATCGAGTCGCCGCCCGTGACGAGCTGCCCGTCGTTCGTGGCGTACGAGCCGCTCCACTCCGCGGGCGGAACGCCCTCCGGTGGTGAGGTCCCGGCCGGCAGCCAGCCTTAGCGCTGCGCGGTCTGGAGCATCAAATGCCAGTAGACGTTGGTCCACTGGACCTCTTCCCCGGTTTCGCTCCTCAGGTCGAACCCCATGTGCGGCTCCTCGGCTCCCGCCGGTGCCCTCGGCCACCGGAGCTGCTCGGTCGATCGAGGCTCAAGCCCTGCGATCCGTGACAGCGACCTCGACCGGCGTCCCTGCGCCGGGTCCCGCGGCGACGCCCGCGCCTGGGGCCGGGGCCTCGGGCAGGTCGCCCGCGGCGCTCGCGGCCCCCGCCAGACCGGCGGCGAACGCCGACGGATCCCGGCCGTTGAGGCCGATCTCGCCGAGGAGCGAGTCGATGAGCGGCGCGTGCGCACGGTACCGCAGCGCGCTCGCCACCACCTGCTCGGCCAGGTTCTGGCCGCCCGCGGGCCCGACACCCCCGGGCCCGGCGCCGTCCGCCGCCCGGCCGCCCAGCCCCTCGACCTGCACGATCTTGATGCCGTCGATCTGCTCGAGGGGCTTCACGCTCTCGCGGATGATCTCGGGCAGGGCCTCGAGGAGCTTCATCCGCACGTGCATCGCGATCTGCTCGGCGGAGAGCACGTTGTCGGCCTCGTGCAGGCGGCGCTTGCCGTCCGCGTCGACCTCGTAGCGGCGCTGCGCCGCGTCCGCGCGCAGCCGCTCCGCCTGCGCCTCGCCCTCCGCGGCGATCCGCGACTTGTCGGCCTCGGCCTGGGCGATCGTCCGGAGCGCGGCGGCGCGATCCTCGGCGGCCTTCTTCTCCGCCTCCGCCGCGACCGTGACCTCGATGGCGTCGCGCTGCGCGACCTCGGAGGCCTTCACGAGCTCGATCGTCTTGGCCCGCTCGGCGCGCTCCTTCTCCCGGACGGTGACCACCGTCTCCTCGGCCTGCACCGCGAGCGCGCGCGCCGCGTCGGCCTGGGCCTGCGCCTCCGACTGGGCCCGGGACTTCTCGGCGATGGCGATGGCCCGCTCCTGCTCGGCGAGCTCGACGGCCTTCTTCCGCTCGATCTCCGCCGTCTCGAGCGAGCGGTTCATCTCGATCTCGCGCTCGCGGAGCGTGCGCTGCGTGTCGATCTTCTGCTGGTCCACGGTCCGGGCGGCGTCGATCGAGGAGACGTCGACCTGGCGCTTGGCCGTGATCTGCGCCTGCTTCGCCTCCTGCTCCTTGGCGGCCTGCTCCCGGGCGATCTCCGACGCCTGCTCGGCGCGGCGGATCTCGATCTCGCGCTGCTGCGACAGGCGCGCGTACTCCTGCTCCCGGGAGATCTCCAGCTTCTTCCGCTCCGCCTCCAGGTTCTTCTGCTGGATGGCGACCATCGTGTCCTGCTCGATCTCGTTCCGCTGCTTCTTGCGGACCTCGATCTGCTCGGTGAGCCGGGTGAGGCCCTCGGCGTCGAACGCGTTCTGCGGGTTCAGGAACTCGAGGCGGGTCTGGTCGAGGCCGGTGAGCGACGCGGTCTCGAGCTCGAGGCCGTTCTTGAGGAGATCCTCGGAGACGGCCGCCTGCACCTTCTGGACGAAGCTGGCGCGCTGCTCGTGCAGCTCCTCCATCGCCATCTCGGCGGCGACCGCGCGCAGGGCGTCGACGAACTTGCCCTCCACGAGCTCCTTGAGCGCCTGCGGGTTCATGGTCCGCTGGCCGAGCGTCTGGGCGGCGTTGGCGATGGCCTCCTCCGTCGGCTGCACGCGCACGTAGAACTCGACCGCCACGTCGACGCGCATGCGGTCGCGGGTGATGAGCGCCTGGTCGTCCTGGCGCCGCACCTCCAGCCGGAGCGTGTTCATGTTGACCGGGATGGTCTCGTGCAGCACCGGGAACACGAGCGCGCCGCCGTTCATGATCACCTACTGCCCGCCGAAGCCGGTGCGCACGAAGGAGATCTCCTTGGAGGCCCGCCGGTACATCCGCGCCAGGATGAGGCCGATGACCAGCAGCGCGACGATCAGCATCGCCGCGAGGAAGATCGCGTTGAGCGGGACGACGAACGACTCCATGGCTCTCGTCTCCTCGAGCTTCAGCCCAGCAGCTCGGGCTTGGGGTTTCGGATGGCGCGGAACACCGCGCCGCGCTGGCTGACGAGCAGCACGACCGTGCCGGCCGGGAACTCCTCCTCCGGGAGATCCGGCTCGACGAGCACGTAGTGCGCGAGCCCGTGCGGGTCGCGGAGCTTGGCCTGCGCGGGCCGGTTCGCCGCGGCGGTGCCCAGCGTGACCGTGGCGAGCCGCCCGACGAACGACGCCCGCGAGACGGCCTCGGTCTCGTCCTTCGGCAGGATGCGGGCGAGCGCGCCGGCGCTGGCGCGGACCATGGGGAGGACGCCCATCGCGACCACCGCCGCCGCGATCCAGGCGGGCAGCATCCGCCCCGTGAGCTCGGCCACGAGCCCCTGCAGCGCGATCCCGCCCAGGCCGAACCAGAGCAGGAAGAGCACCAGCAGGACGAGGAGCGGGACCGAGCCGACGCGCAGCCACCCGAGGAAGCGGGTCACGACGCCGGGCGTCTCGAGCGAGGGGCCGTCGATGCTGACGTCGAGATCGACGTCCGGCGCGAGGTTCTCGAGCGCCGAGGAGAGCCCGGCCCCGAGGAGCGTCGTGACGCCCTCGACGAGCCCGAGCCCCACCATCACGAGGAGGGCGACGAGGAACGGGAGGTTCCCCGCTTCGAAGAGGTGCGAGAGCATGGCCGCGTCAGCCGATGCGCGCCTTCATCGCCGCGAGCCGCTCCTGGATGCGGTTCTTCCGCGTGAGCTCCTCGAGCTCGGCGAGCTGGCTCGCGCTCTTGCGATCGGGGGCGGTGCCGGGGGGCACGCCGCCGTGCGCCTGGAAGACGCGCTCGAAGGCGTTCTGGGCGCGGGTGACCTTCCCCTCGACGTCGCCGGTCACGGTCCCGCCCGCGCCCTCCTGGAGCGCCGCCGCCTTCTCGCGCGCGGCGCGGAAGGCCTGCAGGTCGGCCACCATCTCGCGGCGCCGCGCGTTCAGCGCGGTCAGGTACGCCTCGAGCTCCTTCTCGGAGTCCGCGGCCTCGGCGATCGCGCGCTCGAGGATCGGGAGCTGGGCCTCGATGTCGAGCTGGTGGGCCACGGCCGCCTCGGCGAGATCCTCGCGGCCCTGCTTCACGGCCAGCTCCGCCTTCTCGGCGAGCTCCTCGTGCTTCCGGTTCTCCTCGGCCAGGCGGCGCGTCGCGAGGTGCTTGCCCGCGAGGACGCGGCCGAGCTCCGTCCGGACCTCGTCCATCGCGCCGTCGACCTCGCGGATGATCTGCTCCATCACCGCGTCAGGCGCGAGGCCCTCGACCGCGTCCACCAGCGCGTGCGCGCCACCGGCGATGATCCGCTTCACGCGGCTCGTCAGCGTGTCCCTCATGTCGTGCCTCCCCCTGTGGTCGGGCGTCCCGCGGTCGCGGGACGACGGGCGTTTCGTGCGGTGCGCAGCACGTCCAGCAAGGCCAGGACCGGATCGACTCTAGCCGAGATCGCCGCCGGATCGTAGCAGGGCGCGGCCTCGGTCACGCCGAGGCGAAGGACCGCCTCGACGAGCCGGAACGTGCGGTCGGCGAGCCCGCGCTCCGTGGCGCGCAGCGCCTCGCCCGGATCCTTTCCCCGGCCGCCGCCCGCGGGGGCGGTCTCGCTGAGGAGGAAGGCGATCGTGTCCGGGAGCCAGTCCGCGACGGCGCGGACGAGCTCGGAGTGCAGGCCGGCGGCGTGCTCGGCCGTGCGGAGATCGGCCAGGACCGAGCCGAGGAGCTCGTGGGCCCGCTCCAGCGCGGACCGGTAGTCGCGCCGGGCCTCGTGGCGCCGGCGCGCCTCCGCGATGAGCGCGCGCACCTTGTCGCTCGGGGTGTGCGCGTCCTCCACCTGCAGCCGGGCCAGGAACGCGGCGTCCTCCTCGGTGATCCGCGTGCTGAGCTGGATGTTCTTGGAGGCCATGGTCCCTCGACTGACACCGAACGACCTTCGAACGAAACCAAACGTATTCGGATGTGGTGCATCTGTCAAGTGGCGCGCCGCGCGCGTGCTGGCGTCCCCAGCGGACGCACCCCGCGGGCGACCGCTCCTAGAGTTCGGGCAGCCGTCGCGTCGCGGCACGACGTCGGGGGCCGGCGGCAAGAGCTACCTCTGGGTGGTCGAGATCGTGTATGCCGGCGACGCCCATGGGCCAGCAGCACGCGCTCTACGGCGTCCGGTGCGGGAAGCGCGGGTCGCGGAGCTCGAGAGCGACCCGGAAGCGGGTTGGGACGGGCGTGCAGGCCGTCGCCGTGCGGAACGGCTTCGCCGTCGCGACGGCGGGAGGGAAGCATCGCGTGTCCCGGATCGACGACGGGGGCGCCTGCGGCAAAGCCCGCTGACGTTACGGCCTCAGCCCTCCTCGCCCACGACGCGCGCCACCTCCGCGTCCGCGGGGGCCGCGAACACCTGCTCCACCGGCCCGACCTGCCGGATGGCGCCGTCCACGAGCACCGCGAGCCGGTGGCCCAGCGCCCGCGCCTCGCCGCGGTCGTGGGTGACCACGACCGCGGGGACGTCGGCCCGCTCGAGGAGCGCGCGCAGCTCGTCGCGGAGCGCGGCGCGCGCCGGCCCGTCCAGCGCGGAGAGCGGCTCGTCGAGGAGGAGGAGGCGCGGCCCCGGCGCGAGCGCGCGCGCGAGGGCGACGCGCTGGCGCTGGCCGCCGGAGAGCTCGGCGGGGCGGCGGCGGAGGAGGTCGCCGATCCCGACGCGCGCCGCGAGGTCCTCGACCCGCGCCCGCCGCTCGGCGCGCGGGAGCCCGCGGAGCCCGAAGGCGACGTTCCGCGCGACCGAGAGGTGGGGGAAGAGCGCCCCCTCCTGGAACACGAAGCCGACCCGGCGCGCCTGCGCGCGGACGTGGATCCCGCGCGCCGCGTCGAACCAGGTCTCGCCGTCGAAGGAGATCGCCCCCGCGTCCGGGCGCTCCAGCCCGGCGAGCGCCCGGAGGACGGTCGTCTTCCCCGCGCCCGACGGGCCGAACAGCACCGTGACCCGGTCCTGCGCGAGCGGCCACTCGGCGCGCGCGTCGATCCGCGGCCCGCGCCGGAACCGCCGCACGATGTCGAAGGTCAGCGCCCGTTCCATCGGAGCACGCCCGGTCGCTGGACGGCGTAGACGAGCGCCAGCACGGAGAAGGAGATCGCGAGCAGGAGGCCGGCGGTGCGGGCCGCCGCGGCGTACTCGAGCGCCTCGACCTGGTCGAAGATCGCGACCGAGACCGTGCGCGTGCGCCCCGGGATGTTGCCCCCCACCATGAGCACGACCCCGAACTCGCCGAGCGTGTGCGCGAACGAGAGCACCGCGCCGGCGAGCACGCCGGGCCAGGCGAGCGGGAGCATCACGCGCACGAACGCGCCGAGGCGGGACGCGCCGAGCGTGTGCGCCGCCTCGACGAGCCGCCGGTCGACGCCCGCCAGCGCCGCCGCGAAGGGCTGGACGGCGAAGGGGAGGCTGTACAGGACGGACGCGGCGAGGAGCCCGCCGAACGAGAACGGGAACGGGTGGCCGAACACGGCCTCCCAGGCGCGCCCCGCCGGCGTGCGCGGGCCGAGCACGGCGAGGAGGTAGAAGCCGAGCACCGTCGGCGGGAGGACGAGCGGCAGCGCGACGACCGCCTCGACGAGGAACTTGAGCCGGAAGCGGCTCGACGCGAGCCACCACGCGAGGGGCAGCCCCAGCGCGAGGAGGACGAGCGTCGTGAGCCCGGCGAGCTGGAGCGAGAGGAGGAGGGCCTGGACGTCCATGGGCTAGGGCAGACGGTAGCCGTACCGGGCGAGGATCGCACGGGCCCGATCGCCCGCGAGGAAGGCGAGGAACGCGCGCGCGAGCGCGGGCTCCCGCGCGCCGGAGAGCACGAGCGCGGACTGCTCGATCGGCGGGGCGAGCGCGGGGGAGAGCGGCACGACCGTCCCGTGCGCGAGCTCCCCTTCGCCCGTGAGCGAGCGCGGCAAGAGCGCCGCGTCCGCCGCCCCGGTGCTCGCGAAGTGCGCCGCCTGGCCCACGCTCGTGCCGAGCACGAGCCGGTCCTTCACCGCCTCGTGCACTCCCGCGCGCCGGAGCGCCGCCTCCGCCGCCCGGCCGAACGGGGCGACCGCGGGGTTGGCGATCGCGATCCGCTTCACGCAGGGTGAGGCGAGCGCGGCGAGGCCCTTGCCCGCGATGTCCACCGGCGACCCCGGCGGGAGCCAGACGACCAGCGTACCGAGGGCGTACACCCGCTCGTCCGCCGCCGCGGCGAGGCCCCCGGCGACGAGCCTGTCGGGGTACTCGCGGTCGGCCGACAGGAACACGTCGAACCGGGCGCCGTTCTGGAGCTGCGCGAAGAAGGTCCCCGAGGCCCCGAACGAGAGCGCGACGCGCGCGCCGGGCCGCGCCGCCTCGAACGCGCGCGCGAGCTCCTCGGCGGCGCCGCGCAGGCTCGCGGCCGCGGCCACCGAGAGCGGCGTCCCCGCGCGCGCCGCGACGGGGGCGGCGGCGAGCGCGACGAGTGCGAGCATGGCGCGAACGCGCATCGCGCCTGCGTAGCAGGCGCGGAGGGCGGGCGCCAGCGCCCGAGTGGTCTTCAGCGGGTCCGCGTCCCCGGCCCCGCCCAGCGGTAGTGCCCGATGATGCGCCACGAGAAGAGCGCGTCCTCGATCTTCGGCCCGCGCCCGACGTTGTGCAGGATGAGGTGGCGCGTGCCCGTGGGATCCTTCTGGTCGACGACGATCCCCACGTGCCCGGCGACGAGATCCCAGGCGACCACGTCGCCGGGCAGGTAGTCGGCCGGGTTCGAGGTGATCGGCCGCGACGCGCCCCTGCGCTCGAAGAACCTCATGAGCATCGGGACGCGGCGGTGATCGATGTTCGGATCCGGCCGGCGCAGCTTGCTCGGGTAGGCGGAGAAGTTCGCGGCGAGGTCCTCGTGCAGCTCCTTCTGCAGGTCGATCCCGACCTTCCGGTAGACGCGGACGATCTCGTCCGTGCAGACGCCCGTGTCGGCGGGGACGTCGCCGCCCGGGTAGGGGATCCGGACGTAGTCGGGGACGTAGCGGACCTGGACCTTCGCCCGGTCCACCGCGGCCGCCACGAGGCGCCGGAAGAACTCCTCGTGCGCGGCGGGGCGGGGCGCCTGGGCGGCGGCCGCGCCGGCGAGCGCGGCGAGGAGCGGAGCGATCGCGAGCCTGGTCATCGAGTCCTCCTCGGCCGGGAGACCCGGGCCGGGAGGAGAGGATGCCCCGAACGAACCCGAGGCTGGAAGCCCGCTGGGTTTTCTGCTACGTGCCCTCTCCCATGAGCCGCATCTACAAGTCGCTCCCGGAGAAGGGTACCGCCATCGGCATCGCCTTCAGCGGCGGCCTCGACACCCGCGCCGCCGTGGCCTGGATGGCCGAGCGGGGCATGTCGGTCCACTGCTACACCGCCGACCTCGCGCAGCCCGACGAGAAGAACCCCGCCGACATCCCGCCCGTCGCGCTCCAGCACGGCGCGGTCTCGGCGAAGCTCGTGGACTGCCGCGACGCCCTCATCCGCGAGGGCATCGCCGCGATCCAGTGCAACGCGTTCCACCTCTCGACCGGCGGCAAGCGCTACTACAACACGACGCCGCTCGGCCGCGCCGTCACGACCACCGCGATCGTCCGCGCCATGCGCGAGGACGGCGTGCACGTCTTCGGCGACGGCTCGACGCACAAGGGGAACGACATCCAGCGGTTCTACCGCTACGGCATCCTCGTCGACCCCCACCTCAAGATCTACAAGCCGTGGCTCGACCAGGCCTTCGTGACCGCGTTCGGCGGCCGCAAGGAGATGAGCGAGTACCTCGAGTCCCGGAAGCTCCCGTACAAGATGGGCAAGGAGAAGGCCTACTCCACGGACTCGAACGCGCTCGGTGCGACGCACGAGGCCAAGGACCTCGAGCGGCTCGACGTGGGCATGCGGATCGTCGAGCCGATCATGGGCGTCGCCCACTGGAAGCCCGAGGTGAAGGTCGAGCCGGAGGAGATCACGATCGCCTTCGAGCAGGGCCAGCCGGTGGAGCTGAACGGCAAGCGGTTCCCGACGGTGGTGGACCTGTTCCTCGAGGCCAACCGCATCGGCGGCCGCCACGGCCTCGGGATGAGCGATCAGATCGAGAACCGGGTGATCGACGCCAAGAGCCGCGGCATCTACGAGGCGCCGGGCATGGCGCTGCTGCACGTCGCCTACGAGCGGCTCCTCTCCGCGATCCACAACGAGAACACGCTCGATCTCTACTTCACGCTCGGCCGCCGCCTCGGCCGCCTCCTCTACGAGGGCAAGTGGTACGACGCCGAGGCGCTCATGCTGCGCGACGCGCTCACGCGCTGGGTGGCGCCGGCGGTGACCGGGACGGTGACCCTGGAGCTGCGCCGCGGCGACGACTGGACCATCCTCGCGACCAAGGCCCAGTACATGAGCTACGCGCCCGAGAAGCTCTCGATGGAGCGCGTCGCCGAGCCCGCCTTCACGCCCGAGGACCGGATCGGCGCCCTCGAGATGCAGAACCTCTCGGTGAGCGACAACCGCGACCTGCTCGTCCACCACCTCGACTCCCTGCGCGCCCTCGGCGCGGCGCAGGGCGGGCCGAAGATCGGGGCGCTCCTGGGGAAGAAGGACGAGGAGTAGGACCCCCGGCGCTCGCCAGCGCACGAGTCCGCACGCGTCCGCACGAGTCCGCACGGACCCTCCGCCCGTCCCGGATCGACCGGGGCGGGCGGATGCGTTTCGAGGGCTGATCGTTTCAGATCGTCTCAGATCGCGCGAGGCGCGGCCCCCCGTTCCGGACTAGAATCCCCCGCCATGTCCGCTCCGTACCTCGATCCGTCTCGCTCCGTCGCCGACCGTGCCCGCGATCTGCTCGCCCGCATGACGCTCGACGAGAAGCTCGCCCAGCTCCACTCCTTCTGGCTGCTCCTCTCGGAGGACGGCCGGCATCGGGTCCGCGACGACGCGTTCACGGGCGCGAGCGACCAGGACAAGCTCGCGAAGATGCTCTCGCACGGCCTCGGGCAGATCGCGCGGCCCCTCGGCAGCCACGCCGTCGACCCGAGGAAGGGCGTCCGGGCCCTCAACCGGCTGCAGAAGTTCCTGGTCGAGGAGACGAGGCTCAAGATCCCGGCCCTCTCGCACGAGGAGGTGCTGGTCGGCCTCATGGTGCAGGGCGCGACGCTCTTCCCGTCCGCCCTCGCCTACGGCGCCACGTGGAACCCGGAGCTGGTGGAGCGCGCGGCCCGCGCGATCGGCAGGGAGGCCCGGAGCGTCGGCTGTCACCAGGGGCTCGCGCCGGTGCTCGACGTCTCGCGCGACGTCCGCTGGGGCCGGACCGAGGAGACGTTCGGCGAGGACCCCTACCTCGTGGGCGTGCTGGGGACGAGCTACGTGAAGGGGCTGCAGGGCGAGCAGCGCGACCTGCTCGCCACGCTGAAGCACTTCGCCGGCCACTCCTTCAGCGAGGGCGGGCGCAACCACGCGCCGGTGCACCTCGGCTGGCGCGAGCTCAACGACGTCTTCCTGCTCCCCTTCGAGATGGCGGTGAAGGAGGGGAAGGCGTGCTCGGTGATGCCGGCGTACCACGACGTCGACGGCGAGCCGGCCCACGCCTCGCGCCACCTCCTCACCGAGGTGCTCCGCGAGCGCTGGGGCTTCGACGGGATCGTGGTCGCCGACTACATCGGCGTGAGCCTCCTCTACCAGCACCACGGCGTCGCCGCGGACAAGGCCGAGGCCGCCGCGCTCGCGTTCCGCGCCGGCCTCGACGTCGAGACCCCCGGCGACGACTGCGCCCCGTCGCTCCGGACGGCGCTCGAGCGCGGGCTCATCACCATGGACGAGCTCGACGCCACCGTCCTGCGCGTGCTCACGGAGAAGCTGCGCCTCGGCGTGTTCGAGAGGCCGTACGCGGACGAGGGGGCGATCGAGCTGCAGGCCCCGGCGACGGTCGAGCTCGCGAAGGAGGTGGCGCGGCAGTCGATCGTCGTCCTCGAGAACCGCGGCGCACTCCCCCTCGATCCGGCCCGCAAGCAGAAGGTCGCCGTCATCGGGCCGACCGCCGACGACCCGTTCGCGATGCTGTGCGGCTACAGCTTCCCCGTCCACCTCATCGTCGCAGGGATGGACGCCGCCGCGTCCGGCGTGGTCACGCCGCGCGCGGGGCTCGAGCGGGCGCTCGGGCAGGACCGGGTCGCGTACGCGAAGGGCTGCCACATCCTCGAGAAGCGCGAGGCCGGCGCGCCGGTGTTCCCCGGCGACGTGGACCTCGGCGCGAAGCTCGAGCGCACCTCGCCCGTCTCGACGTCGCGCGACCTCATCCCCGAGGCGGTCGCCTGCGCGCGGGGCGCGGACGTGGCGATCGTCTTCGTCGGCGACCTCGCGGGGCTCTTCCAGACCGGGACGATCGGCGAGGGCTCGGACGCGGACAGCCTCGAGCTGCCGGGCGTGCAGCGGGAGCTCCTCGAGGCGGTCGTCGCCACCGGGAAGCCCGTGGTCGTGGTGATGACGGGCGGGCGCCCGTACGGGCTCGGAGGGCTCGAGGCCAAGGTCGCCGCGTTCGTCTGGGCCTTCCAGGGCGGCCAGGAGGGCGGCGCCGCGATCGCCGAGGTGCTGACCGGCGCGGTCGAGCCCTCGGGCCGGCTCACCGTCTCGTTCCCGAAGAACGTCGGCGCCGCGCCGTACACGTACGACCACAAGCTCAAGAGCGCCGGGACGCCGATCGCCTTCCACTTCGGCAGCCGCTACCCGTTCGGCCACGGCCTGTCGTACACGCGGTTCGAGTTCCGCGACCTGGCGGTCGCGCCGGGCCCCCTCGACACCGAGACCGGCGAGCTCCGCGTCCGCTTCACCGTCGCGAACGTCGGCGGGCGCGCGGGCGTCGCGGTCCCGCAGCTCTACGTGCGCGACCTGCTCGCGTCGATGGTCCGGCCGGTCCGGCAGCTCAAGGCGTTCGGCCGGGTGCCGCTCGCCGCCGGCCAGTCCGCCCAGGTCGAGATGACCGTCCCCGTGGACATGCTCCACTTCACCGGGAGCGACGGCGCGCGGCGCGTCGAGCCGGGGGAGTTCGAGGTGCAGGTGGGCGCCTCGAGCGCCGACCTTCCGCTCCGCACCACGGTGAGGGTGGGCGGCGACGTCCGGCGGCTCGGGCGCGCCTGGCGCATGACCAGCCGGTGCACGGTGCTCTGAGCGCGGCTACACTGGGATCCCAGGAGGTCGTGGATGTCGCTCAAGGCCGTCTTCGCGTCGTACGCCGTCGCCCTGGCCCTTCCCTCCCTCGCGCTCGCCGCGGGGGACACGACGCGGAGCGTGGAGGTCCCGGAGCACGGTGCCTTCGAGATCGCGCTGCCGTCCGCCTGGCGCTACTCGACCGAGTCCACGCCGCAGGGCGGCGCCGAGACCCTCCGCCTCGACCCCGCCAAGGGGAACCGGTTCGTGCTCCTCGCCACGCCCGCGTGGGTCCCGGCGGAGAAGCGCGACGGCAAGGAAGCGGCCATGTGGATGCGCGTCCGCCTCCACGGACAGACGGTCGAGCAGGACATCCCGGTCGAGGAGTACAGCGGCGCGCGCAACAAGGTGTTCTGGTTCAAGGCGACCAACCGCTCGCCGGGCGCTGGCGAGCACCCGATGATGGTCCAGGGCGTCGCGATCGTCGGCGAGCTCATGGTCGGTTTCACGCTCCGCTACTACCCGGGCGACCTGCCGGAGCGGGAGGTCGTGCTGAAGGCGCTCGGGGACGCGCAGCACCTCCAGCAGGCCGGCACCAAGACGCTGTAGGCGCAGCGACACGCCGGCCGAGCGCCCGCCCCGCCGCTGCGCTACATTCCGGCCCCGCATGGAGCCGGTGGTCGAGGTCCGGGGGCTGGAGAAGCGGTATGGCCGCGTCGCCGCGCTGGCGGGCGTGGAGCTGGACATCCGCCCCGGCGAGATCTTCGGCCTGCTCGGCCCGAACGGCGCCGGCAAGACCACGCTCATCTCCATCGTCGCCGGGCTCGTGCGCGCGACCGCGGGCGAGGCGCGGGTGCTGGGGCGCGACGTCGTGCGCGACTACGCGTTCACCCGCCGCGTCGTCGGGCTCGTCCCCCAGGAGATCAACTTCGACCCCTTCTTCACCGTCGAGGAGGCGCTCCGCTTCCAGGCGGGCTACTTCGGCGTGCGCCTCGCGGAGGAGCGGCTCGTCGAGCTGCTCGCGGCGCTGGAGCTCCTCGACAAGCGCGCCGCCCACACGCGCGGGCTCTCCGGGGGCATGAAGCGCCGGCTCCTCATCGCCAAGGCGCTGGTGCACGACCCGCGCGTGCTGTTCCTGGACGAGCCGACCGCGGGGGTGGACGTCGAGCTGCGCCGCGGGCTCTGGCGCTACGTCCGCAGGCTCCGCGACCGCGGCACCACCGTCGTGCTCACGACGCACTACCTCGAGGAGGCCGAGGAGCTGGCCGACCGCATCGGGGTGATCGACCGGGGCCGGCTCGTGCTGGTCGAGGACACGCGCGCGCTGCTGCGGCGCCACGGGGCGAAGACGCTGCGCCTCGCCCTCGACCGGCCGCTGGCGGCCGTGCCGCCGGCGCTCGCCGCGCTCGGGGCGCGGCTCGAGGAGGGCGGCGCCGCGGTCTCGGTGGAGGTCCCGGCGGGCGAGGCGTTCGGGCCGTTCCTCGCGGCGGCTGCGGCGGCCGGCGTCGCGGTGCGGGACGTCGAGACCCACCGGACGACCCTCGAGGACGTGTTCGTGCGGCTCGTGCGGGCCGGGGCCGCGGGCGCCGCGCCGCCCGGCCCGCGGGCAGGGGAGACCCCATGATCTCGATCCGGCTCCAGACACTCTTCGTGAAGGAGGTCCGCCGGTTCCTGCGCGTGCCGGGGCAGACGCTCCTCTCGCCCGTCGTCACCACGACGCTCTACTTCGTGGTGTTCGGCTGGGCGCTGGGCGCGCGCCTCCGGATGGTGGACGGCGTGCCCTACGGGCGATTCATCGTCCCCGGCCTGGTCACGCTCGGCGTCCTGTCGAACGCCTATCTCAACTCCTCGTCGTCCCTGTTCGTCATGAAGATCCAGGGGACCGTCGTCGATCTGCTCGTCTCGCCGCTCACGCACGCCGAGGTGCTGGCGGGGTTCGTGGGCGCGTCCGTCGTCCGGGGTCTCGCGGTCGGGCTGGTGACCTGGGGCGTGGCCGGGCTGTTCGGCGGGTTCTCGGTGGCGCACCCCGCGCTCGCGCTGCTCGTGCTCGTCCTCGCGGCGATCACGTTCGGAGCGCTCGGGTTCGTCACCGCGATCTGGGCGAGCAGCTTCGAGCAGGTGAACTTCATCCCGACGTTCATCATCACGCCGCTCACCTTCCTCGGCGGGGTCTTCTACTCGGCCTCGATGCTGCCTCCGGCGCTGCGGGGGTTCACCCACGCCAACCCGATCTTCTACGTCGTGGACGTGGTGCGGTTCGGGATGCTCGGCGTGTCCGACGCCTCGCCGTGGGTGGGCGGGCTCCTGCTCGCCTGCCTGGCGTGCCTCGCCGTGGGCGGTGCGTGGCTCCTGCTCCGCTCCGGCTATCGCCTCCGCGGCTGACCCCGTGAACGAGCCCGCGCGCGCGCCCGAGCCCGAGCGGGACAGGTCGCCGCGGCTCGATCGTTCTCCGTCCTCGGACTATCATCCGCGCCCCTGGAGGAACCGAATGCTCCGCTCGATCCCCGTGCTCCTCGCCGTCGTCGCGCTCGCGTCCTGCAGCCGCAAGGACGAGCCCGTCGTCGCAGCGCCCGTGACCGGCTCCGCCCCCGCGGGGTCCGCGCCCGCGCCTGCGCAGGACGGCGCGCTCCCCCCCAACCACCCACCGCTCGACGGCGCGCCCGGCACGCCCGGCGGCGATCCGATGGGCGGCGGCGCGCCCGAGGCCCCCCCGCACGGCGCCGCGATGTCCGCCGGCCCCGACGAGGGTGACGTCAAGGTGGAGAAGGCCAGCGGCAAGGACGCGCGGACGGTCGCCGAGGTGTTCGCCGAGCGCGCGAGCCTGAAGGGCAAGAGCGTGACGGTGCGCGGCAAGGTGGTGAAGTACAACCCCGGCATCATGGGGAAGAACTGGCTCCACCTGCGGGACGGCACCGGGACCGCGGGCAAGGACAACGACGTGACCGTGACCACGCAGGACACCGCGAAGAAGGGCGAGGTGGTCACGGTGAAGGGCACGGTCGCCGTCGATCAGGACATCGGGATGGGCGGCGCGCCGTACCCGGTGATCATCGAGGACGCGAAGGTCAGTCGGTGAGTGAAGACCGCGGAGACGCAACGAGCGCGGGTCCAGCTTCGCTGGACCGGAGCGAGCTGACGGAGGAGGCGGGCTCCGCCTGCCGACGGGGCGAGGGCGAGGCCCGAGCAACCGGTCTCCGGGGGGCCGGGCCTTGTCGGTCCCCCGGCACGGACACCCAGCGCCTGAGTCTGGACGGCCCGCGCCAGGAGCTCCTCGCCGAGGTCGAGGCGCTCGCGGCCGCGTGGGGCGGCGGCGACCGGGACGATCCCGCGCTCCGCGCCGACTGCGTCCGCCGCCTCCACCGGCTCCGCGCCCAGTGGCGGGAGGCGCCGCTCCTGTTCGGCCCCGAGGTGGTCGGCCGGCTCCGCCCGCTCGCGCAGGAGCTGGAGCGTCCCCCCGGCCCGGAGGCCGCGCGCCGCGTGCTGCGCGACGTGTTCGGCCACCCGAGCTTCCGGCCCGGGCAGGAGCCGATCATCGACGCGGTGCTGGCCGGGCGCGACTGCGTCGGCATCATGCCGACCGGCGCGGGCAAGTCGCTCACCTACCAGATCCCGGCGCGGCTCCTCGGCGGGACCACGCTCGTCCTCTCGCCGCTCATCGCGCTCATGAAGGACCAGGTGGACGCGATGGAGCGCGTGGGCCTCCGGGCGGCGTTCCTCAACTCGAGCCTCGCGCCCGAGGAGCGGCGCGAGCGCGTGCGGGCGCTCCGCGCCGGCGAGCTCGAGCTCGTGTACGCCGCGCCCGAAGGGCTCGAGGCGTCGGTGGGCGGCGCGATCGAGGGCGCGAGCCTCCGGCTCATCGCGGTGGACGAGGCCCACTGCATCAGCCACTGGGGCCACGACTTCCGCCCCGCCTACCGGAACCTCGCCGGCCTCAAGGCGCGGTTCCGGGTCCCCGTGCTCGCGCTCACCGCCACCGCCACGCGCGAGGTGACGCACGACATCGCCGCGCAGCTCGGCATGGCCGATCCGCTGATCGTGCGCGGCTCCTTCCTGCGCCGGAACCTGGGCCTGCACGCGCTCAAGAAGGGCGACGGGGTCCGGGGTCGCGACGCCGTCCTGCGGCTCGTGAAGGCGCACCGCGGGCAGAGCGGGATCGTCTACGCGCAGTCGCGCCGCTCGGTCGAGGAGACCGCCGAGCTCCTGCAGGCCCACGGGATCCGCGCCGAGGCGTACCACGCGGGCCTCGAGCCCGAGGTGCGGAGCCGCGTCCAGGACGCCTTCCAGTCGGGCGCGATCGAGGTGGTGGTCGCGACCGTCGCGTTCGGCATGGGCATCGACAAGCCCGACATCCGGTTCGTGATCCACCGCGACCTGCCCCGCTCGATCGAGGCGTACTACCAGGAGATCGGCCGCGCCGGCCGCGACGGGAAGCCGAGCACCTGCGTCCTCCTCTACTCGTGGGCCGACGTGATGGGCTGGGATCGGCTGCTGGAGGAGGCGGAGCCGGAGGTGGCCGAGTGGCAGCGCCGGCAGGTGCGGGCGCTCTACCGCTTCGCGGACGGCGACGGGTGCCGGCACGAGCGGCTCGTCGGCCACTTCGGCGAGGTGGCGCAGGGCTGCGGTGACGCCTGCGACCGCTGCACCGGCGAGGACGTGCTCGCGGCGGCGCCCAGGGTCGCCGGCGGGCGGCGGGTCCGCGCGGGCGGGGGCGGGCGCGGTGGCGCCGGGCGCGACGCGGGCGACGTGCGCGACGCCGTCGACGACCTGGACGAGGCGGGCGCGGAGCTCTTCGAGCGGCTCCGGACCTGGCGGGGCAAGGAGGCGCGCGCCCGCGGCGTGCCCGCGTACGTGGTCTTCTCCGACGCGACGCTGCGCGAGATCGCGAGCGACCGCCCCGGGAGCCTGGGCGCGCTCGCGCACGTGAAGGGGATCGGGCCCAGCAAGCTCGAGCAGTTCGGGGCGGCGGTGCTGGAGGTCGTCCGGGGCGGGGCGGAGTGAGCCGGGGCCGCTGGTCCACCGCCGCCCTCGCTCCCGACGTGCGGCGACGCTACGGCGTGTTGCCGAAGCCGACGTAGCCGTCGCAGTGCATCCACTCGCTGTTCGAGCCGCCGCCGCAGCGCCCGTTGGCGTACAGGGCGGTGTTGGACGACTGGGACTCGGCCTGCCGGACGGCTCCGTTCACGGAGAGATGGTCCACCTGCACGTCCCGGTTCGTGGCGTCGTTCGTGAAGAAGACGGTGATGCCACCGCGGGTGGTCGAGGACGCCGTGTAGTTGCTCATGCTCGTGCCGAGCGTGAACGAGGCGATGGTGCTGTTGTTGACCCGCAGGTCGACCCTGCCCTGGCCGTCGGTGCTGCGCGCCCGGAGCGTGTAGCTGATCGCGCCGCCCGTCGCGCCGCCGCCGGAGGAGCCGCCCTCGCTGACCGTGATGTCCGAGCTCCCGCTGCTCTGGTAGCCCTCGGTGGCGAGGATCATATAGTCGTGCGTGCCCAGCGTCAGGCCGGCCCGGGCCCACGCGTCGAAGAAGTTGCCGGTCGTGATGGTCCCGCCCGTCCGCTTCATCGTCCGTACGGCCCAGTACTGGTAGAACGTGGCGGTGCCCTGGATCGACGGCTGGTTCACCCGCTGCGTCCGGTAGAGGTTGTACGTGCCGCCGTCGGACTGGACGGTGCCGATCTGCGTGGCGCCGGAGCTCGGGTTGTACGAGCCGTAGTTCTCGACGACGTAGTACTCGATGAGCGGAATGGTGGTCCAGCCGTACAGGGGCCAGGTACCCGTTCCCCGGCGAGTTGAACGTGCCGGAGTACGTGACGGTCTTCCGGCCGCCCGTGCTCCAGCCCTTGCCGCCGACCCAGTTCCCGACGTTGGTCCAGGTCGAGCTGTAGTGGCCGCCGCCGAGCAGGTTGAACTGGACCGACCCGCCGCGGGCCGGCGCGCGCCGGTGGGGCGCGCGGCGGAAAAACGGGGGCCGGGGTGCTGGACGCGCTGCGCCGTCGAGCGGGACGCTGCGCGCGGAGCCTACAGCTGCTCTCCGTACTCCACGTCCACCTCGAGCAGGAAGCACGCGGTCACGGTCGCCCGCCACGGCGAGGACGGCAGCGCCCCGCGCGCGCTCGCGCCCAGCCGGAGCAGGCCCGCGTCCACGTACGGCGCGAGATCGACGTCGCTCGTCGCGGGCGCGGTGACGCTGGCGGGGCGCGGGTCCGCGCCGGGGGGCCGCTCGTACCGGACCAGCTCGGGCTCGGGGAGCGCGCTCCCGGCGGGCGCGATCGCGGACACCGCGAAGACGTCGAGGCCGCCGAGGTCGGCGACCGCGGCGCTGCTCTCGAGGCCGAGCGTCACGTCGCGCAGCCGCAGCCGGTAGCGCACGCCCGGCTCGGAGAGGAAGGGGAGCGCCTCGCCGAGGTCGAGCGCGAGCGGAGCCGAGAGCTCGCCCGTGCCCGTCGCGCCGGGGATCGCGTACTCGGGGAGCGTGAAGCAGGCCGTCCGCGCCTCGAGCCGCGCGTCGAGCATGCCGCAGGCGGAGAGGAGGAGGAGGGGGAGGACGAGCGCGCGGCGGAGGTGGAGCACGCGGGCGAGTGGCGCTCGGGCTCGGGCGCGGGCTCGGGAGGGGACGCGCACTGGAGGCTCCTCTCAGAACCAGAGCTGGAGGCCGAGCTTCGCCGACGGGACGGTGGCGTCGAGCGTCGCGTCGCCGAGGAGGAGCGTGCCCGCGCCGGCGTCGGTGCGGGCCGCTCCCGGGGCGGTGGCCACGAGGCGCGCGAGCCCGGCCCGGACGAAGAACGAGAGGCCGCGCGGGCTCCCGACGTCGACGCCGAGGTACGCGGCCGCGTACGCGTACCGCGCGCGGGCGAGGACCGGCGCGAGCTCCTCGGGCACGTCGCCGCGACCGGCGAGGAACGAGAGGTCGGCGCGGAAGCCGTACCCCGCCTCCAGCTCCACCACCGGGGCGACCGCGCCCCGGAACGGCGCGATGACCGCGCCGCCCTTCACGCCGAACCCGACGCCGCTCCAGAACGGCCCGGCCTGGAGGCGCAGCCGCTCGGCGAGCCGCGCCTGCGCGAGGAGCCCCGCGCCGCCGGGGAGGCCCGCGTCGACGACGAGCCCGAGGCGGGGCAGCGGCCGGGCCGCGGGGGTCGCGGCCGCCGCGGGGCCTGCGAGGGAGAGGAGGAGGGCGAGGACGAAGCGCAGGGCGAGCCTCTCGAGGGCGGAGGGGAGCGGCCGATCTCGACCCTGTTCACCGGCGGAGAGGGAGGCGAGCCTCGACTGGTCTTTCCGGCGGGCCGGGAGAAGCTCGGCCCCCCAGACCCCCAGCCCGCTCCGGCCCAGCGTCATCCGGCTAGGCCTCCGCCCGGCGTTCGACTACGGTAGTCCCACCCTGAACGCATGGCGCTGCCCTCCACACTCCACCACCTCGATCTTCGCCTCGCGGATGCCGATCGCGGGATCGACCAGGCGATCGCCCTCAAGGTGGCTCGCCATCCGTCCGAGACGATGGAGCGCCTGTGGCTCCGCGTGCTGGCGCTCGCCTGGCAGTGGCGCGAGGGGATCGCGTTCGGCCCGGGGCTCTGCGACCCCGACGCGCCCGACGTGCTCGCGAACGAGCTGGACGGCCGGATCGCCCTCATCGTCCGCGTGGGCCGGCCCGATCCCGAGCGCGTGGCGCGCGACGTCGCGCAGGGCGGCGGAGCGAAGGTGGCGGTGCTGTTCGACGGGCCACGGCGGATGGAGGCGTTCGTCGCGGAGGCGCAGGAGCGAGGGCTCGCGCGGCTGGAGAAAGCGGAGCTCGCCGCCGTGGATCCTCCGCTGCTCGCCGCGCTGGCGCGGCGCGAGGATCGCCGCCTCCGGTGCGAGCTGACCCTGGCCGGGGACCACCTGTACCTCGCGGTCGAGAGCGAGCACCTGGACGGTCCGCTGCACCGGGGCCGCGTGGATGGCTCCTCGAGATGACCTGTCGTCGGTGGAATCCGCGAAAAACAGGCACTTGCCGCGTTTCCGGCGTTTCGTCCTGGCGTCGGCCGCCCGACCCGTTTACATAGTCGACTAAATGGACCGCTTCGGTCCGTTATGTCGACCGGGTCCCGGCGGGGCCCGAGGTCGCCGATGATCCGCGTCTCCAAGCTGACCGACTACGCCATCGTGCTGCTCGCCCACCTCGCGCGGAGCGAGCGGACGCTCACCGCCCAGGAGCTCGCGGCGCTCTCGTCGGTGCCGCTGCCGACGGTCTCGAAGCTCTGCAAGGAGCTCTCGAAGGCGGGGCTGGTCCTCTCCCATCGCGGGCGGAAGGGCGGCTACGGCCTGGCCCGGTCCCCCGATCGGATCAGCCTCGCGCAGATCGTCGAGGCGCTCGAGGGTCCCATCGCCCTCACCGACTGCACCCACGCCGGACAGTCCTGCGAGCTCGAGAAGACGTGCCTCGCCCGGGCGAGCTGGGACCCGGTCTCGCGCGCCATCCACGGCGCCCTGTCCAGCCTGCCGCTCTCGTCGATCGCGCCGCCGCCGGCGCGCGGCGCGAAGCCGGCGGAGGCCGACGCCGGCCTCGTCGTCATCGGAGCCATGGGAGCCCGTTCATGAGCACCACCGAAGAGTTCAAGCAGCTCACCGAGCAGGGTTACAAGTACGGCTTCGTCACGGAGGTCGAGGAGGACCGGGTCCCGAAGGGCCTGTCCGAGGAGATCATCCGGACGATCTCGCGCAAGAAGGGCGAGCCCGCCTTCATGCTCGAGTGGCGCCTCGCGGCGTACCGCCGGTGGCTCCAGATGGAGGAGCCGACCTGGGCCAACGTTCACTATCCGAAGATCGATTACCAGGACATCGTCTACTACTCGGCGCCGAAGCAGAAGAAGCAGCTCGGCTCGATGGACGAGGTCGATCCGGAGCTGAAGCGCGCGTTCCAGAAGCTCGGGATCCCGCTCGAGGAGCAGATGCGCCTCGCGGGCGTGGCCGTCGACGCGGTCTTCGACTCGGTCTCGGTCGCGACCACGTACAAGAAGAAGCTCGCCGATCTCGGCATCATCTTCTGCTCGTTCTCCGAGGCGGTGCGGGAGCACCCGGCGCTCGTCGAGCAGTGGCTCGGCTCGGTGGTCCCGTCGACCGACAACTACTTCGCGGCGCTCAACAGCGCGGTCTTCTCCGACGGCTCGTTCGTCTACGTGCCCAAGGGCGTGCGCTGCCCGATGGAGCTCTCGACCTACTTCCGGATCAACGCCAAGGACACCGGCCAGTTCGAGCGGACGCTCATCGTCGCGGACGAGGGCGCGTACGTCTCGTACCTCGAGGGCTGCACCGCCCCGCAGCGCGACGAGAACCAGCTCCACGCCGCCGTGGTCGAGCTCGTCGCCCTCGACGGCGCGCACATCAAGTACTCGACCGTGCAGAACTGGTACCCGGGCGACGCCGAGGGCCGCGGGGGCATCTTCAACTTCGTCACCAAGCGCGGCAAGGCGATGCGCAAGGCGAAGATCAGCTGGACGCAGGTGGAGACGGGCTCGGCCATCACCTGGAAGTACCCGTCGTGCATCCTGCAGGGCGACGACTCGGTCGGCGAGTTCTACTCGGTCGCGCTCGCGAACCACCGCCAGCAGGCGGACACCGGGACGAAGATGATCCACATCGGGCGGAACACCCGCTCGACGATCGTGTCGAAGGGCATCAGCGCCGGCCGCGGCCAGAACACGTACCGCGGCCTGGTGAAGATGCTGAAGGGGGCGGAGGGCGCCCGCAATTACTCCCAGTGCGACTCGCTGCTCATCGGCGACCGCTGCGGCGCCCACACGTTCCCGTACATCGAGGTGCGCAACCCGACCGCCAAGGTGGAGCACGAGGCGACGACCTCCCGCATCAGCGACGACCAGCTCTTCTACTGCCGCCAGCGCGGCATCTCCGACGAGGACGCGGTCTCGCTCATCGTGAACGGGTTCGCCAAGCAGGTGCTGAAGGAGCTGCCGATGGAGTTCGCGGTCGAGGCGCAGAAGCTCCTCGGGATGAGCCTGGAGGGGAGCGTCGGATGAGGCGGGAGCGGACCGAGGAGCTTCGGAGCCCTGCGGTGGCCGCGCAGAAGCGCGCCGGGATGAGCCTGGAGGGGAGCGTCGGATGAGCCACGACAACGGGAAAGACACCATGCTGAAGGTGAAGAGCCTCACGGCCACCGTGAACGGCCAGGAGATCCTGAAGGGCGTGGACCTCGAGCTCCCGCCGGGCGAGGTCCACGCGATCATGGGCCCGAACGGCTCGGGCAAGTCCACGCTCGCGGGCGTCCTCGCCGGCCGGCCGGTGTACGAGGTCACGGGGGGCGCTGCGCTCTTCGGCGGCCAGGACCTGCTCGCGCTGGACCCGGAGGAGCGGGCCGCGCTCGGCCTCTTCCTCGGGTTCCAGTACCCGGTGGAGATCCCCGGCGTCGCCAACCTCTACTTCCTCCGCACCGCCCTCAACGCCGTCCGGCGCGCGCGCGGCGAGGAGGAGCTCGACGCCATGGACTTCCTTGCCGTCGCGAAGGAGAAGATGAAGCTCCTCGCGCTCGACCCGGCGCTCTCGAACCGCTCGGTCAACGAGGGGTTCTCCGGCGGCGAGAAGAAGCGCAACGAGATCTTCCAGATGGCGGTGCTCGAGCCCAAGCTCGCCATCCTCGACGAGATCGACTCCGGCCTCGACATCGACGCGCTGCGCGTGGTCGCCCAGGGCGTGAACGCGCTGCGCCGGCCGGACCGGTCGGTGCTGCTCGTCACGCACTACAAGCGGCTCCTCGAGTACATCCGGCCGGACCGGGTGCACGTCATGGCCGGCGGCCGGATCGTCCGCTCCGGCGGGCCGGAGCTGGCGGACGAGCTCGAGCGGACCGGCTACGCGTGGGCGGCGGGGATGCGCCCCGAGCTCCCGGGCGCCGAGGTCCGGCCGTGATCCTCCCCGCCCCGAGATTCCTGGCCATGCGGATGGACCCAGAGCGGCATGGGGGGACGCCGTTCGAGCAGAGCGTCGCGCCCGCGCTGGCCCGCCCGCCGACGTCCGGGCCGGCCTGGCTCGCCGACCTGCGGGGCGCTGGCGCCGCCGCCTTCCGCGCCGCGGGCCTGCCCACGATCCGCCACGAGGACTGGAGGTTCACGAACGTCGCGCCGCTGGCGGCGCTCGGGTTCGGGCCGGCGCGCGCGCCGTCGCCGGTGCTCGCGGCGCGGCTCGCCGCCCTGCCCGCGCCCGCGGGCGCGCGGCTCGTGTTCGAGAACGGGCGCTTCCGCGCCGACCTGTCGTTCGCGGCCGCGCTGCCCGCCGGCGCGGTGGTCGCGAGCCTCGCCGAGGCCCTCGCCCAGGCGCCGGAGCTGGTGCGGCCGCACCTCGGCCGGCTGGCGCGGCCCGACGGGCTCGCCTTCACCGCGCTCAACGCGGCGGCCCTCGAGGACGGCGCCTTCGTCCACCTCCCGGCCGGCGCCGCGGTCGAGGCGCCGATCGAGCTCGTCTTCGCGGGCGGCGGCGCGGGCGACCCGGTGGTCCAGCACCCGCGGGTGCTCGTCGTGGCCGGCGCGGGCGCGAAGGCGACCGTGGCCGAGGTCTACCTCGGCGGGTCCGCTCGCCCTGAGCCTGTCGAAGGGCGAGCGGAGGCCGGAGACCTCTACCTCACCGCGGCGGTCACCGAGCTCGTCGCGGGCGAGGGCGCGGAGCTCGCGCACGTGAAGCTCCAGGACGAGGGCGACCGCGCCTTCCACGTGAGCGCGGTGTTCGCGGAGCAGGGCGCGGGGACGAAGCTCGCCGCGCACTCGATCGCGCTGGGCGCGCAGCTCTCGCGCGCGGAGCTCCGCGTGCGGCTCGCCGGCGAGGAGGGCGCGCTCTCGGCGTCCGGCCTCTACATGGCCGACGGCGCGCGGGTGACGGACAGCTACTCCGTCATCGACCACGCGGTGCCCCGCTGCCGGACGGAGGAGGCGTACAAGGGGATCCTCGACGGCCGGGCCCGCGGCGTCTTCCACGGCCGGATCCGCGTCCTGCCAGGCGCCCAGAAGACGGACGCGCGGCAGATGAACTCGAACCTGCTTCTCTCCGACGACGCGGTGGTGGACACCAAGCCCCAGCTCGAGATCTTCGCCGACGACGTGAAGTGCGGCCACGGCGGCACCGTCGGCCAGCTCGACGAGGACGCGCTCTTCTACCTGCGGTCGCGCGGCGTGGACGAGGCCGCGGCGCGGACGCTGCTCATCTGGGCGTTCGCCGCCGAGATGGTCGAGCGGATCGGGCCCGCGGCGCTGCGCGAGCAGGCCCGCCGCCACGTCGCCGCGAGGCTCCCCGCCGCGGCCGCGCTCCTGGAGGCCGCATGATCTCCGGCGAGCACCAGGCCGCGGAGGCGCGCGCGGTCCGCCCCGCGTACGACGTGGCCGCGGTCCGCGCCCAGTTCCCCATCCTGTCGCAGCTCGTGCGCGGGAAGCCGCTCGCCTACCTCGACAACGCCGCGACCACGCAGAAGCCCCGGGCGGTCGTGGACGCGATCCGCGGCTACTACGAGCAGGACAACGCCAACGTCCACCGCGGCGTGCACCTCCTGTCCGAGCGCGCCACGCGGGCGCACGAGCAGGCGCGGGTGAAGGTGGCCCGGTTCCTGGGCGGCGTCGACCCGCACGAGGTCGTCTTCGTCCGCGGCACCACCGAGGCCGTCAACCTCGTCGCCCAGACCTTCGGACGGCAGCGGGTCGGGCCGGGCGACGAGATCGTGGTCGGCGAGCTCGAGCACCACTCGAACATCGTGCCCTGGCAGCTCCTCTGCCGGGAGAAGGGCGCGCGGCTCCGGGTGCTCCCGGTGGACGACGCGGGCGACCTTCGGCTCGAGGCGCTCGACGAGCTGCTCGGCCCGCGCACGCGGCTCGTCGCCGTGAACCACGTCTCGAACGCGCTCGGCACGGTGAACCCCGTGGCCGAGATCGTCGCCCGCGCCCACGCCCGCGGCGTGCCGGTGCTGGTGGACGGCGCCCAGGCCGCGCCGCACCTCTCCGCCGACGTGCGGGCCCTCGGCGCCGACTTCTACGCGTTCTCCGGCCACAAGCTCTACGCGCCGATGGGCGTCGGCGTGCTCTGGGGGCGGAAGGCGCTGCTCGAGGAGCTGCCGCCGTGGCAGGGCGGCGGCGACATGATCCTCTCGGTGACGTGGGAGGAGACGAGGTTCAACGCGCTGCCGTACAAGTTCGAGGCGGGCACGCCCGACGTCGGCGGCGCCATCGGGCTCGGCGCCGCGATCGACTGGGTGAGCGAGCTCGGGCTCGCCGCGATCGCCGCGCACGAGCGGGCGCTGATCGCGACCACCCTCGACGCGCTCCGCGAGCTCCCCGAGGTGCGCCTCGTGGGGACGCCGCGCGAGCGGGCCGGGGTGATCTCGTTCCTGCCGGGCGACGTCCACCCGCACGACGCCGGGACCATCCTCGATCGCCAGGGCGTGGCGATCCGGGCGGGGCACCACTGCGCGCAGCCGGTCCTGCATCGCCTGGGCGTGAACGCCACCGTGCGCGCCTCGTTCGCGGCCTACTCGAACCTCGCCGACGTCGAGGCGCTCGTCCGGGGGCTGCACGAGGTGAGGAGGATGTTCGCGTGATCTGCCGGATGCCGCTCGGAGGAGAAGCCGGGCGCGGGCTCGAGCACGGGAGGGCGCATGTCTGAGCTGACGGACCTGTACCAGGAGGTCGTCCTCGAGCACTCGAAGCGCCCGCGCAACTTCGGGCCGCTCCCGGACGAGAACCGGCGCGCGGAGGGGCTCAACCCGCTCTGCGGCGACCGGATCACGATCCACGCGAAGGTCGACGGCGGGGCGCTCGCCGAGGTCCGCTTCGAGGGGAGCGGCTGCGCCATCTCCAAGGCTTCGGCGTCGGTGATGACCGGGCTCGTGAAGGGCAAGACGCCGGCCGAGATCGACGCGATGTTCGAGCAGTTCCACCGGCTCGTGACCGAGGGCCCGCGCCCCGGCGAGGAGGAGGCGCTCGGGAAGCTGGCGGTGTTCGCCGGCGTCCACGAGTTCCCCGCGCGCGTGAAGTGCGCGAGCCTCGCCTGGCACGCGCTGCGCCAGGCGCTCGAGGGCCGCACGGACCCCGTGTCCACGGAGTAGCGGAGCGACGAAGATGAACCGCACCCCCACCACCACCACGCGCGACGTCGAGGCGCTGCTCGTCCCGAGCGGCGAGCGCGTGACGTTCCCGGCGGGCACCTGGCTCGTCGTGCAGCAGTCCCTCGGCGGCCAGTTCACGGTGATGACCGACATGGGCTCGCTCGCGCGCGTCGACGGAAGGGACGCGGACGCGCTCGGCCCGGAGGCGGTCGAGGAGGCGAAGCGGTACGAGGCCGCGCGCGCCGAGGCCGCCGAGGGGCCGTTCGACGAGATGAAGCTGTGGGAGGCGCTCGGGACCGTGTACGACCCCGAGATCCCCGCGAGCATCGTCGAGCTGGGGCTCGTCTACGGCATCGACGCCGAGCCGGTCGACGGCGGGCACAAGGTGCTCGTCCACATGACGCTCACCGCCCCCGGCTGCGGCATCGGCCCGGTCCTCGTGGACGACGTCCGCCGCAAGCTCCTCGGCACACCGGGAGTCAAGGACGTGGAGGTCGAGCTCGTCTTCGATCCGCCCTGGGATCCGTCCCGCATGAGCGAGGCGGCGCGGCTGCAGCTCGGGTTCTTCTGAACGGCTCGGCCCGGGCGCGCCCCCGCCGCGCTCCGCTCGGCGCCCCGCGAGGTCCTACGCGTCGACGACGTACTTGAGCACGGTCGACGCGATCCGGATCACGTCCCCGTGGCGGAGCGTCTGCTCCTTCACGAGCTTCGAGTTGAGGTACGTCCCGTTCGTCGAATCGAGATCGACAAGAACGTGCGCA
>DASPMI010000138.1:0-6668 GCA_035627135.1 Anaeromyxobacter sp.
CGGCGTTCAGGTGCCGGACTTGCAGCAGCAGGCACTCGCGGAGGTCGCGCGCGGCGACGCCGATCGGATCGAGCTCCTGCACCTTCTGGAGCACCTTCTCCGCGAAGTCGACGCCCATGCCGGACTCGAACGCGACGCGCACGAGCGGGTCGCGGGTCGACGCCTCCTCGACCTCGCCCTCGACCGCCGGCATCTTGAAGTACCCGTCGTCGTCGAGGTTCCCGATGATGAGCATCGCCACCCGCCGCTCGTCCTCCGTCAACGCGGACAGGCGGAGCTGCCACTCGAGGTGGCCCTTCAGGTCTTCCTTGCGGGTGAGGGTGGCCTCGTAGCCGGGGAGCTCCTCGTCGGCGAGGCCGCGGTTCGAGGGCGCGGTGTGGCCCTGGAGCTGGTAGTGGTCGAGGTACTGGTCCCAGTCGATCTCGTTCGCGCCCTCCTCGCCCTTCACCTCCTCGGCCTTCTCCGCCGCCTTCGGCTCCGGCTTCGCCTCGATGTCGGCCACCTCGGCGGGGCTCGCGCCGTCCTGGACCGGCTCCTCGTCCTGCTCGTCCGCCCCCTCGAGGACCGGGTTCTCGGTCATCTCGGTGCGGATCAGGTCCACGAGCTCCATCCGCGAGAGCTGCAGGAGCTTGATGGCCTGCTGCAGCTGGGGTGTCATCACCAGCTGCTGGGTCATCTTGAGGTGCTGCTTCAGCTCCAGGCTCATCGCGGCTCCGTCCTGTTCTCGTGGACCTGATCGTCGAGGCGGAACTTGTCGCCCAGGTAGACCGCGCGCGCGCGGGCGCTGCCCGCGATCTCGGCTGGCGTCCCCGCCTCGAGGATCGTCCCTGCGGCGAGGATGTAGGCGCGGCCGCAGATGCCGAGCGCCTCGCGCACGTTGTGATCCGTGACGAGCACGCCGATGCCGCGGTCGCGCAGCCCGCCGATGAGCCGCTGCAGCTCTCCCACCGCGATGGGATCCACGCCGGCGAACGGCTCGTCGAAGAGGATGTACTTCGGTCGCGAGAGGAGGCTGCGCGCGACCTCCGCGCGCCGCCGCTCGCCGCCCGAGAGCTGCTCGCCCAGCGACCCGGCGACCTTCTCGAGGCGGTACTCGGCGAGGAGCTCGTCGGCGCGCGCGTTCCGCTCGCGCTTGCTCCAGCCGAGCGCCTCGAGGATGCCGGTGAAGTTCTGGCGAACGGTGAGCTTCCGGAAGATCGACGCCTCCTGCGGCAGGTAGCCGAGGCCGAGCTTCGCGCGGCGGTGCATCGGGAGCTTCGTGAGGTCGTGCTCCCCGAGCCAGACCCGCCCCGCGTCGGGGACCACGAGGCCGACCGTCATGTTGAACGAGGTCGTCTTCCCCGCGCCGTTCGGCCCGAGCAGCCCGACCACCTCGCCCGGCGCGACCTGGAACGACACGCCGTCCACGACGCGCCGGCCGCCGTAGCTCTTCACCAGGTTCTCGGCCCTGAGCAGGGGTTCGCTCACGTCGACCCCCCGTGAACGAGCCCGCGCCCGCGCCCGAGCCCGAGAGCAGATCGGACCCCGCGCGCCGTCACGGCTTCGCCCCCTTCGCCTTCTGCCGCTCCTGGAGGCCCTTCGTGAGCCGGTCCGCCTCGTCGCCCTCGATCGTGCCCGTCGGTCCGTCGACCACGACCTCGTCCCTGTCCAGGTCGTAGACGAGCAGCGTCCCCCTGCCGGTCACCGGGCCGATCTTGAACGCCGGCTCCCCCTCGCAGGTGAGCCGCGCCGCGGCCGCGTCGTAGACCGCCTTCCCGCATGTGACGACCTTGTCGCCGCGCTCGAACCGGACGTCGCCCTCGCAGGTGCTGCGGCTCACCTCGCCGCCCTCGTCGAGCAGGGCGCCGAGCCGCCTGCAGGTGAGGACCGCGTCACCGCGCGTGAACCGGACGGGATCGCCGGTGTACTCGACGAGCCGCTTCTGGATGTTGTAGCGGAACTGCTTCGCTGACACGGTGACCGACCCGCCGCCGGCGGCGGGGAGCCGGGCGAGCGAGGGCGGCGCCGCGAGCGCCGCGGCCAGGGTCAGCGCCGCGATCACCGCGCGCCTCCGCGCGCCTGCGTCCGGACCGGCCCGCCGATCTCGAGCTCCCCGCTGCGGGGGTCGAACGTGAACCCGACGCCCTCGAGCCGGAGGTCCCCGCGCTCGACGGTGACCGGGTCCTGGCCGGTGACGGGGCCGTCGCCGCGGGGCCCGGGGGCCCAGGACGCGCGGGCGGTCACGGCCCGCTCCTCGCCGTGGGTGACCTCGACCCCGCCGTCCACCGTGTACCGCTGGCTCCCGAGCAGGCCCTGGGCCCGCGGCGCGGTCACGACCACCGGCGTGCCACGGGACGGGAGCTCGATCCGGACC
Source organism: Anaeromyxobacter sp. (assembly GCA_035627135.1). Lineage (GTDB taxonomy): Bacteria > Myxococcota > Myxococcia > Myxococcales > Anaeromyxobacteraceae > Anaeromyxobacter. Next base: position 2,354 of record DASPMI010000138.1, read on the forward strand.
TCGTCGGCGCCGAGCTGTCCCGAGTCGCGCTGGAGCGTGACCTGGCGCGCTTCTCCGCGGGCCTGGAGGACGTCTCCCCGCCAGACCCGGAACCGTACCCGTTCGAGCTTCAGCTCAGGCGCCACCGCCGACTGCTCCGTTCTTGGCCCTGGGGAGCAGGCGGAGAGGAGCGGCGAAAGCAAGGCCGCCGCCAGCAGCGCCATCGTCCAAGGCCGCTGAACCATAGCACTCTTTCCCGCAGCTCTGATAGGCATGGCCCTTGCTAGCGGATCTATGCCCCTAGCCGCCGGAAAGCTCAACGGTTTTCGGCACTCGCCTTGCTAAGGGGCGCGACCGCCGCTGCCTGGGGCTCTTCGGGAGGCCGGGTCCGCCAGCGCTGATGCATCCAGACCCACTCCGCGGGGTGCCGGCGGATCGCCGCCTCGAGCGCGGCCGTGCAGGCGGCCGTGAGGCGGGTGGCCTCGGCCTCGCGATCGGGCGGGTCCGAGGAGAACGGGATCTCGACCAGCTCGACCCGGTGCCCGTCGGCCGCCCGTGGTCCCTTGCGGTGGATGGTCCCGACGACCACCGGGGCGCCGAACCGGAGGGCGAAGTCCGCCGCGGCGCGCGGCGTGTACGCGAGCCGTCCGAAGAACGGCACGAACACGCCCTGGACGCGCGTGTCCTGGTCGATGAGGAGGCCGAGCGCCTTGCCGGAGCGGAACGTCTTGATGATGGCGCGGCCGGTGTCCGGGTTCTCGCGCCAGAGGGTCGTGACGCCGCCCTGCGCGCGGAACCGCTCGGCCATCGCGTTGAGCCGCCGGTCGCCGCGCGACTTGGCGATGACGGCGTTGGGCACCCCCGCGCGCGCGATCCTGCGGGCGAGGAGCTCCCAGCTCCCGACGTGGCCGGTCACGAAGACCATGCCGCGCCCGCGCGCCATCACCTCCTGGAGGAGCCCCGGCGGCGAGAGCTCGACGTAGCCGTCGAGCCGCTCGTCGTACCAGCGGATCGAGGCGAGCTCGGTCGTGGAGCGGCCGAGGTGGACGAACATGTCCCGCGCGATCCCCTCGCGCTCGGCCGGCGTCTTCTCGGGGAAGGCGAGGGCGAGGTGCTGGAGCGCGAGCCGGCGGGTCTCCCCGGCGAGCCGGTACGCGAGCCGCCCCACCGCGGCGCCGAGCGCGAGCGCCGGCCCGAGCGGCAGGAGGCCGAGCAGCCGGATGGCGAGCGGGATGAGGAAGGAGCGGATCGCTCGGCGGACGCGCTTGCGGAGCGGGGCGGGCATGGCGCCGGGGAGGCTAGCACGGCGGCGCCGGCGCGCGAACCGTGGGCCGGGCCTGCGCCGCGGGCGCGGGCGCGTTCACGGGTGGATCACGCCTTCACCGGCAGCTTCGTCACCGACCCGGGCGCGCGCTGCGCCTGGTCGCGGTGGTCGCGCGCGGCGCGGAGGAACCCGGCGAAGAGCGGGTGCGGGGCGAACGGCTTCGACTTGAACTCGGGGTGGAACTGGCACCCCACGAAGTGCGGGTGGTTGTTGAGCTCGATCATCTCCACGAGCCCGAGGTCGGGGTTGGTGCCCGAGAAGACCATCCCCGCGGCCTCGTACTGGTGGCGGTAGGCGTTGTTGAACTCGAACCGGTGGCGGTGGCGCTCGTGGATGAGGTCCTGCGCGTACAGCTCGCGGGCCTTGGTCCCCTCCTTGAGCGCGCACGGGTAGCTGCCGAGCCGCATCGTGCCGCCCTTGTCGGTGACCTTCTTCTGCTCCTCCATGAGCGTGACGACCGGGTGCGGGGTGGCGTCGTCGAACTCGAGCGAGTTGGCGCGCTCGAGGCCGAGCACGTTCCGGCCGAACTCGATGACCGACATCTGGAGGCCGAGGCAGATCCCGAAGAACGGCACCTTGTGCTCGCGAGCCCAGCGGACCGCGAGGATCTTCCCCTCGGTGCCGCGCACGCCGAAGCCGCCGGGGACGAGGATCGCGTCCACCTTCTCGAGCTCGGAGAGGTCGCCCTCCTCGAGCTTCTGCGAGTCGATGAAGACCGCGTTCATGCGGACGCCGGCGGCGATGCCGCCGTGCACGAGCGCCTCGTTGAGGCTCTTGTAGCTCTCGGCGAGCTCCACGTACTTGCCGACGATCCCGATCCGGACGTCGCCCTTGCGCGGGCTCTTGATGCCGTCGACGATCGCCTCCCACTTGTCGAGGCGCGGGGCGCGGCTCCAGATGTTGAGGAGCTCGGCGAGCTTGTCGTCCACGCCCTCGGCGTGGAACGCGAGCGGCAGCTCGTAGATCGAGGACACGTCGCGCGCGGTGAACACCGCCGACGGGTCCACGTTGCAGAAGAGGGCGATCTTGTCCTTCATCTCCCGCTCGATCTCCCGGTCGGAGCGGCACAGGAGGATGTCGGGCTGGATGCCGATCTCGCGGAGCTCCTTGACCGAGTGCTGCGTGGGCTTGGTCTTGAGCTCGCCTGCCGCGGCGATCCAGGGGACGAGGGTCACGTGGGCGTAGACCGCGTTCTCCTCCCCCACGTCGTACTTCATCTGCCGGATGGCCTCGAGGAACGGCAGCGACTCGATGTCGCCGACGGTGCCGCCCACCTCCACGATGAGGATGTCGGCGCCGCCCGCGGCCTCGCGGATGACCGCCTTGATCTCGTCGGTGATGTGCGGGATGACCTGGACGGTCTTGCCGAGGTACTCGCCGCGGCGCTCCCGGTTGATGACGGACTGGTAGATGCGGCCGGTGGTGTAGTTGTTCTTCCGGCTCATCTTGGCGCTGGTGAAGCGCTCGTAGTGGCCGAGGTCGAGGTCGGTCTCCGCGCCGTCGTCGGTGACGAACACCTCGCCGTGCTGGAACGGGCTCATCGTGCCCGGATCGACGTTGATGTACGGGTCGAGCTTGAGGTGCTGCACCTCGAGGCCGCGGTTCTCGAGCAGCGCGCCGATGGACGCCGCGGAGAGCCCCTTCCCGAGGGAGCTGACCACGCCGCCGGTGACGAACAGGAACTTCGTCTTCTTGCCGCGCTTGACCATGGTTGCACCCTCAGTTCCTGCCGGCGGCCAGGAGCGCCCGCGCGCGCTCCAGGTCCTCCGGCGTGTCGATCCCGAACCCGCGATACGTGGTCTCTGCGACCTGGATCCTGTAGCCGTGCTCCAGCGCCCGGAGCTGCTCCAGCGACTCCTCCTGCTCCAGCCGTCCCGGCGCGAGCGCGGCGAACCGTTCCAGGAACTCCGCGGTGAAGGCATACATGCCCACGTGCGCGCGCAGAAGAGGCGAGTTGCCGCCCGCCCGCCGGAACGGGATGGGGGAGCGCGAGAAGTAGAGCGCGCGGCCCTGGAGGTCGGTGACGACCTTCACCACCTGCGGCCGATCGACCTCGTCGGGATCGATCGGCCGCACCAGCGTCCCCATCTCCGCGCCGCCGTCCATGGCGCGGACGAGGGTCTCGATGGCCTCCGGCTCGATGAGCGGCTCGTCGCCCTGGAGGTTCACGACCAGCGTCGGCCGCGGCGCGAGCTGGCGCGCGGCCTGGGCGACCCGGTCGGTGCCCGTCGAGGCGGGCCCGGTGAGGATCGCCCGGCCGCCTGCCTGATCGACGGCCGTCGCGATCCGCTCGTCGTCGGTCGCCACCGCGACCACGTCCACGCCGCGCGCCTGCGCCGCGCGCGCGACCACGTGGGCGATGACGGGTCTCCCTGCCAGGTCGGCGAGTGGCTTCCCCGGGAACCGCTGGGCTCCGAACCGGGCCGGGATGATGACCGCGACGCGTCTCAAACCGGGGCACCAACCTACGCTTGGGGTCCGTGCTCGTCAACGACGTCCAGCGCGCAGGTCCTTAACGGATCGATCTGACAACGAATTGCTCGGGCTGCGCCCTCGCCCCGTCGGCGGGCGGAGCCCGCCTCCTCCAGGTATTCGGATCCGACCCGGCCAGGCGAGCCGGGCCCGGCCCGCGCCGGGGCTCGCCGGGGCGGCGGGCGCGCCCGACCTTTCCTGGCGCATGCTCGTCCTCCACGTCGTGGGCGCCCGCCCGAACTTCATGAAGGTCGCGCCGCTCCTCGAGGCGCTCCGCCGGCGCGGGGTGGCGCAGCGGCTCGTCCACACCGGCCAGCACTTCGACGAGAAGATGAGCGGCGTCTTCTTCTCCGAGCTGGGGCTGCCGCGCCCCGACGAGGACCTGGGGGTCGGCTCCGGCACGCACGGCGAGCAGACCGGGCGCGTGATGATCGCGTTCGAGCGGTGCCTCCTCGCGCGCGCGCCGCGGCCCGACCTCGTCGTCGTGCCCGGCGACGTCAACTCGACGCTCGCGGCGGGCCTCGTCGCGGCCAAGCTCGG
>DASPMI010000139.1:0-6894 GCA_035627135.1 Anaeromyxobacter sp.
TGAGCGGCGGGCGCGTCACCGGGTGAGGCGCGCGAGCCGCCGCGCCGCCTCGGCCAGGACGTCGTCGGTCTTGCAGAAGGCGAACCGGACGAGCCGGCGCGCGGGGTCGGGGCGCGCGAAGAAGCTCGACCCGGGCACCGCGGCGACGCCGTGCGCCGTGACGAGCGCGCGGGCGAACGCGACGTCCTCGTCGCCGGAGAGCGCGGAGTAGTCGGCGAGGACGTAGTACGCCCCCTCCGGCGGGACGCAGCGGAACCCCGCGCCGCGCAGGGCGCCGACGAGCAGATCGCGCCGCCGCCGGTACGCCTCCGCCATGCCGGCGTAGTAGTCCGGGCCGAGCTCCTCCATCGCCACCGCCACCGCCTCCTGGAGCGGCGCGGGCGCCCCCACGGTCAGGAAGTCGTGGACCTTCCGGATGGCGGCGGTGAGCGGCGCCGGCGCGACGATGGTGCCGATGCGCCAGCCGGTGACCGCGAACGTCTTCGACGAGCCGGAGATGGTGACCGTCCGCTCGCGCATGCCGGGGAGCGTGGCCATGGGCACGTGCGTGCCGTCGTACACGATGTGCTCGTAGATCTCGTCCGTCACCGCGTACGCCCCGAACCGCTGGCACAGCTCCGCGATGCCCGTCAGCTCGCGCCGGGAGAGGACGCGGCCGGTGGGGTTGCCGGGGGTGTTGACGACGATCGCGCGCGTCCGCGGCGAGAACGCCGCCGCCAGCCGGTCGAGATCGAGCGGCCCGTCGGGCGCGAGCGGAACGTGGACCGGCGCCGCGCCGCACAGGATCGCGTCCGGGCCGTAGTTCTCGTAGAAGGGCTCGAACACGATCACCTCGTCGCCCGGATCGACGAGGGCGAGCAGGGCCGCGGCCATCGCCTCCGTGGCGCCGCAGGTGACCGTGACCTCCTCCTCGGGATCGACGGCCAGGCCGTACCAGGAGGCGTACTTGCGGGCGATCGCCTCGCGCAGGCGCCGGGCGCCCCACGTGATCGCGTACTGGTTCACGTCCTCGCGGATGGCCCGGGCGGCGGCCTCCTTCAGGACGTCGGGGCACGGGAAGTTCGGGAAGCCCTGGGCGAGGTTGATCGCGCCGTGCGCGTTCGCGAGCCGCGTCATCCCGCGGATGACCGACTCGCCGAAGCCGTGGGTGCGGCGGGCGGTGTGCATGCGGGCGAGCGTGGCACGGCCTCCCGGCGCCCGTCCACTACTCGAGCCCGACGACGTTCTCGGCGTCGCCCTCCCACTCGGCGATCCGCGAGACCTGCCGGGCGACGTCCGGCCAGGTCCGGCCGGAGCAGGCCTCGACGCGGCGCGCGAGGAACCGCCGCACGCGGGCGTGGTCCCACCGGAACACGACGAGGAGCCCGCGCCCGAGCACCGCGCCGTCGGTCCCGTGGCGCTCGAGGAGCCACCGCGGCGTCACCGCGAGGAGCTCGAACCGCTCGCGCCCGCGCTGGCCGAGCACGCCCACCTCGAGGACCAGCGGGACGGCGAAGACCTCCGGGTCCGGCGGCGCCCAGGCCTCGAGGTCGGGGATGTCGTCGCTGCGGAGGCTCTTGAGGCGCGCGCGCACCCACGGAAGGTAATGCAGGATCCGCGCGCCCGCTCGCGGAGCTCAGCGCGCGCGGCGCCGCAGGGCCGCCCGCACGAGCATCGCGAGCCCGGCGAGCAGCGCGCCCGCGCCCGCGCGGACGTTGGACGCGCAGCCGCCGCCGACGCCGCCGCCCGCATCCGGATCCCCCGGATCCGGATCGCCCCCCGGATCCGGCGGCGCGGCGCCGAGCTCGTACGCGCCGCGGTCGATCGCGCCGGCGATGGTCCGCGCGACGGTCCCGGTGCCGTGCAGCGGCGAGAACAGTGGCGTGCCGAGCGGCGCGGGGAACGGGTGCGCCGTGAACGCGGGCGGCGGGGCGGCGGCGCTGTCCACGAGCGGGCTCGCCGCGCCTGCGGGCCGGAGGTCGAGCGCGGCGAGGTCGTCGGGCTCGACGAGCCCGGGCTCGGCGCCCGTGAGCGTGCCGGTCCACTCGGGCGGGACGTGGGTCGATCCCGCCGCCACCCAGTTGTTCGTGCCGGCCACGGCTCGGCTGCCCGAGAGATCGAGGTTCTCGAAGACGTAGTGGTTCGCCGCCGCCTCGATCGTGTTCACGCCCCCGGCGACGCGCGGGCGGCTGGCGCCCACGCCGCGCACGACCACGGGCGCGCCCGCGGCGCCCGCGTCGGTGAAGACCACGGGGAGTACGTCGCGCCGCCCTCGACCTCGACGACGTCGCCGGGGCCGAGCGTCGGCAAGTCGCCGAGCTGCCGGTGCTGCGCCGCGGCGCTGGTGCCGACGCGGTAGGTCGCGGGGTGCGCGACCGCGGGGACGAGCGCGACCGCGGGGACGAGCGCGAGCGCGACGAGCGTCACGAGGGCGGTGCGCATCCCGGGATTGTCGCGCAGCCCCGGCCCGGAGACCAGCGTCGCCCCCCGTTCAGAACCCGGTGCATGCGGGCGGGCGCGGCTCGAACCGCGCCCGCTTCCAGAGCGCGGGCTGCGCGAACCGGGCCAGCCCGGCCCAGTCGAACTGCCGGAGCGCCGCGTCGAGGTCGAGGTCGTTCGCGGCGAGGTCGATGCCCAGCTCGGCGCCGGCCGCAGGCGCCGGGACGCCCAGCGCCGTCCAGGGGACGGCGAGCTCCACCGTGTAGCGGCCGGGGGCGCCCGCGACCGCGAGGGCCGCGCCGGAGGTCCAGGAGCGATCCCAGGTCCCGGCGTTCCCCTTCTCGTCGGTGAGATCGCCGCTCGCGTTCACCACCAGGTGGCGATCGTCGGCGTCCGGCGTCGCGCTGCGCGTGAGCCTCGGGTCGAGCAGCAGCTCCACGCCGTCGCCGTCCCAGACCTCGCCGTCGCGCCCGCCCTGACCGATCCGCAGCGCGGCGTCGCCGACGGTGAAGCCGACGTACAGGTGGGTGGCGTCGTGGAGCAGCCGCGCGGCGACCTTGTTGTCCGAGCCCGCCTTCGCGGCCGCGGCGTCGAGGCTCACCGCCGGCGCGCGGGTGAACTCCGAGAGGTCGCCGTCGACCACGACCGCGGAGGTCGCGCGCTGCACCGGGACGCGGTCCCCGGCCACGAGCGCCGTGAGCACCAGGGTCCCCCAGCGGCTCGGCTGCGCGAACCGCGAGAGCTGGGCCCAGTCGAACGGCTTCGGTGAGGCGCCGGCCTGGTCGACGTCCTCGATGGCGAAGTCGAGGCCGAGCGTGGCGCCGGCGCACGGCGCGACGCCGAGCGCCGCCCACGGGACCCTCAGCTCGACCGCCCAGCCCGACGCCGTGCGGGCGGCCGTCGACGTCGCGCCCGAGGTCCAGCTGCGATCCCAGGCGCCCGCGTTCCCGCGCTCGTCGGTGAGGTCGCCGTTGGCGTTCACGAGGAGGTGGAAGTGGTTCGCCCCCAGCGCGACGGCCTTGTCGTTCTTCACGTCCAGGAGGAGCTCGACGGCGTCGCCGTCCCAGACCTCGCCGTCGCGACCGCCCTGGTTGACGACCACGGCCGCGTCCTTCACGGCGAAGCTCGCGTACAGGAAGTCGTCGTCGTACGACAGGCGGACGTCGGCCGTGTTGTCCGATCCCGCGGCGGCGCCGGACAGCGCGAGCGGCGCCACCGGCAGCTCCGCGGGGTCGCCGGTGAAGAGGACGCCGGGCGTGTACCGGGCGCCCGTGGAGAGCGCCGCGGCGCCGTTCCGGAGCGCCAGGATCCGCTGCGCGATCCGCGCGCGGGCGGCCATGAGCGCCTCGGGGCTCTGCGCGGTCTGGTACGCGGAGGGGAACAGCGTCGAGGCCTCGCGCTGTGCCATGGCGCGGTCGCCGAGGTCCGAGAGGAGCTTCAGGTACTCGAAGTCCTCCATGCCCTCGCGGATCATCTTGAGCCGGATCGACGCCACCGGGATGTGCGTCGCGCCGCCGATGCGGGCCGGGGTGCCCGGGTAGAACAGCGTCCCGTCGCCGTTCCCGGTGAAGTCCCACTGGTTGGACCAGGCGTCGTGCGTGTACGCCATGGTCGTCTCGTAGTAGAGCTCGCCGGTGACGCCGTAGAGGAACTCGAGCCACTGCATGGCCCGGTTCCGGACCGCGCTCGCGTCGATCATGTAGCTCGGCCACCCGGTGAAGTGGCTGCTGGCGCCGCCGCAGCCGTGGCTCATGCAGCTCTGGTACGCCCAGAGCTCCTTGCGCGGCCCGCTCGCGACGAAGCTCGCGTACTTCTGGTACTGCGGCCCGGCGTACACCTCGCCCGGCCTGTCCCAGAGGTGGTTGATCACCGGGACGATGAGGTCGAGGTCGCGCAGGATGGCGATGCCGTGCTTCGCCTCCGCCGCCTGGATCTGGCCGAGCGAGCTCGTGACGAGGGTGCGGAACGCGGGGTTCGCCGCCTTGGCGGCGCGGAGCCGCGTGGGGATGTCGGTCCAGGCGCAGGTCGCCGGCGGCTCGTCGCACGTGTACTGGAGGAGCTTGTCGCCGCCCCAGCCCTTCGCGACGAAGTGGTCGTACCAGGACTTCATCCCGGCGGTGTTGGTGTGGCCGGCCACGAACTCGACGCTCGTGAGGGCCGCGCCCGGCTGCTGGGTCGCGGCGGTGCCGCCGACGAGCGGACCGTACGCCGCCTCGAAGTGCGCGATCGACGTGTCGCCGTCGCGATGCGGGGCGAGCGAGACCCGGTGATCGAGGGCGAGCTGCCCGTAGCGCGCGCGGAGCGGCGGGAAGACCGTGGCGGCGGTGGAGATCCCGTGGCCGGCCGGGAGCGTCCCGTACGCGAGCGTGAACGCGCTCTTGAGCGAGGCCTTCGCCGGCAGCGCGAAGTCGTGGACCGTGAGCGTCACCGGGACCGTCGCGGTCCCCTCCGCGAACCGCACCGTGACCGAGCCGGTGTACGTCCCGGCAGCGGCCGAGGCGGGCACGCGGACCTCGGCCCAGATCGCCCGCGTCTCGCCGGCGGCGACGTGGAAGTTCACGAACGCGTTCCGCTTCTCCCCGACGACGTCGTCGACGTCGGGGACGAGCGCGTCCGGGACCCAGCCGCCCGCGGCGACGATCGCGTCGGGTGCGGACAGGTGGACCATCCGGATGAGCTCCTCGCGGAACAGGCGGACCGGGCCGATCGCCGTCGTGCCGTTCGAGAGCGCCGTCGCGCTGGCCGTCACGCCGGTGGCCGGGCCCGTGACGAGGATCTGGAACGCCTCGAACTCGTTCCGGGCGGCGGAGATGGCGACCGCGCGGCTCGCGGTGGGCGCCTGGTTGCGGAGGATCTTCACGCTCGCGCCGGCGGTCGAGACCGTCGCCGCATTCACCGAGGGCGGAAGGGCCGCGCAGACAGCCAGGAGGCAGGTGACGGGGAGGCGCATCGGCGGGACTCCGGGCGAGAGGGAGTCCCCTTGATAGGCCCCTTGGGGTGTAGGCCGAAAGGGTGCTGTCCCGTGACCTTGGGACGCGATGTACGCCGCCGCCCACCCCGCCGTGGGCGGGCTGGAGGCCCGTTCAGCCCTCCAGCGCGTCGATCACGCGATCGTGGAACGCCGGCCGCAGCCGCTGGATCCCGTCGACGTTGCGCCGCCCGTGGAACACGCGGTTCGTGAGCAGCGCCGCGGAGATCCGCCGGTCGAGGTCGATCCAGAGCGAGCACCCCGTGAACCCGAGGTGCCCGATCGCGCCGCGCGGCCCGGCCTTGCCGAGCTTCGCGCCGGCGGACGAGCCCGCGGGCGCGGGGAGATCGAACCCGAGCCCGCGCGCCGGGCCCGCGAGGCTCGGGCTCGGGCGCGCGAAGGCGTCGAGCGTCGCGGCGGCGCCGAGCCGGCTCGCGCCCTCGAGCTCCTCGAGGATCCCTTGCCCGAGGCGCGCCAGGTCCCTCGCCGTCGAGAACACGCCGGCGTGGCCGGCGATCCCGCCGAGCGCATAGGCGTTGTCGTCGTCCACCTGGCCGGGATCCAGGCCGGGCGCCTGCGGCGGGATCTCGAACCTCCCCTCCTGCCCCGGCGCGGGCTCGCGGGGCCGCGTCCCGCCGGTCGGCACGAACCGCTCCCCCTCGAGCCGCGCGGTGGCGTCCGGCGCCGACAGATCGACGTACCCGGTCCGGAGCAGCCCGAGCGGCGCGAGCACGAGCCGCTCCGAGAGGTCCGCGAGGCTCGCCTCCCCGACCGTCTCGAGGAGCCGGCCCAAGGCGATGAACCCGAGATCGCTGTAGACGCGCTCGCCCGTCCTGCCCGCGAGCGGCGCCGAGAGCACGGCGTCGAGGACGAGCGCGCGCGACCGCTCCACCGCCGCCGTCCGCCGCGCCCCCTCCAGCCCCGCGGGCGGGAAGAGCGCGCCCGCGACCGGATCGGCCACGCACCGCGCGAACAGGGGCTGCCACGCGGCGAGCCCGCTCGTGTGCGCGAGGAGGTGGCGCGCGGTGACGGCGTCCTTGCCCGTGAACTCCGGCAGCGCCTCGCACACCGGCGCGTCGAGGTCGAGCACCCGGCGCTGGGCCAGCACGGCCGCGAGGACCGTCGTCACGAGCTTCGAGAGGCTCGCGACGTCGAACCGGATGTCGTTCGTCACCGGCGTGCCGTCCGGGAGGGTCCCGTGCGCGGAGGCGTGCACCACAACCCCGTCGCGGATCACGCACGCCTGCGCGGCGGGCGCGACGCGCGCGGCGACCGCCTCGTCGAGGAGCGTGGCGAGCGCGGGGATCGTGGGGCTCGCGAGCACGGCGGACACGGTCCGAGTCTAGCACCGGGCGCCCTCCGCCGCCGCGCGCCGCCCCGGAGGGCGTCCGCGCTCACCGCGCGCCCGCGTGCACCACGCGCCCGCGCTCGAGCCGGAGCGCGTGCGTGATGGACCGCGGGAGCTCGTCCTCGCGATGGGTCACGAACAGCACCCCGGCGCGCGCGGT
>DASPMI010000140.1:0-2778 GCA_035627135.1 Anaeromyxobacter sp.
GGACGAGCGCGTCGAGAACCCGCGCGACGTGGTGAAGGAGGGCGACGAGGTCGAGGTGAAGGTCATCGACATGGACCTCCAGGACCGGAAGGTCGCGCTCTCGATCAAGCAGCTCAACCGCGACGGCGGCGAGGACGACTACCGCGAGTACCTGCGCCGCCAGGGCGACGGCCGCGCCCGCCTGGGCGACCTGATGGAGAAGTTCAACCGGCGGAAGTAGCTCGCCCCCTTCGACTCCGCCTGCCCCTGAGCGTAGGGCCGGCGGAGCCGGCCCGGAGTCGAAGGGATCAGGGCGGTCGGATTGTGGAGCGGCGGGCGGCGCGCGCGAGCGTGCCGCCCGCTGCCTTTTCGGGGGAGCGCCATCCGGCTTCCCGGTTGCGGGGGTGGCCCGCGCATGCTTACGTGACCCTACCCATGAACCCGTCCGATCCGAACGAGCCCCTCCCGACCTCGCCGGTCGAGCCGCCCGCGGCCGAGCCCACCGCGCCGGCCACGCCCTCGCCGGCCCCGCAGCCCGAGCCGCCACGCTGGGGCCCACCGCCCGGCTGGTCCGCGGCGCCGCCGCCGGCGTGGTCCGCTCCGCTCCCTCCGGCGGTGCCCGCCCCGCCGCCGGCGCGGCGCGATCGCCTCGCGACAGGGATCGTGCTCTTCGTCTTCGGCGGCCTCTTCCTCGTGTTCTTCGGGTTCCTGCTCCTCGCCTACGGCGCGGTGCGCGGCGACTCGCCGGGGATCTCGGGCGGTCCGCGCGTCGGCGTCGTCGAGATCAAGGGGGTGATCGGCGGGGGTGCCGGCGGGGTGGACGGCCCCACCGTCCTCAAGCAGCTCCGCCGGTTCGAGGAGGACGACAGCCTCAAGGCGGTCGTCATCCGCATCGACTCGCCCGGCGGGGCGGTCGGCACGAGCCAGGAGATCCACGACGAGGTGAAGCGGCTCGCCGCGAAGAAGGCCGTCGTCTGCTCGATGGGGGATCTCGCCGCCTCCGGGGGCTACTACATCGCCGTGGCGTGCCCGAAGATCGTCGCGACGCCGGGGACCCTCACCGGCTCCATCGGCGTCATCAGCCAGTTCCCCAACTTCAAGGGGCTCGCCGAGCGGTTCGACGTCCGGATGGAGACGGTGAAGAGCGGGCCGCTCAAGGACGCCGGCAACCCGTTCCGCGACATGACCCCCGAGGACCGCGCCTACTGGCAGGCGCTCATCAACGGCGTGTACGAGCAGTTCGTCTCCGCCGTGGCGGCAGGGCGCAAGAAGTCGGTCGATCAGATCCGCCCCGTCGCGGACGGCCGGGTGATCTCCGGGCAGGAGGCGCAGAAGCTCGGCCTCGTGGATCAGCTCGGGAACTTCTACGACGCGGTGGAGCTGGCGAAGGCGGACGCGAAGCTCAGCGGCGAGCCGGAGCTCGTCTACCCGCCCGACGACCGGGCGCGGTTCCTCGAGCGCTTCATGGGCGAGGCGGCCGGCGCCGCCGCGGACGCGGTGCGGGCCCGCATCGCCCGCGAGGCACAGGCCGCGCAGGAGCCCGGCATCTACTTCCTGGCGCGGTAGCGCGGAGGCCCCTTGAACCAGCCTCTCTGGGCGCCCTGGCGGATGGAGTACATCCGCAGCGAGAAGCCGCAGGGCTGCATCTTCTGCGGGTTCGTGGCGGCGCCCGCGTCGGAGGACCGCGCGCACCTCGTGGTGCACCGCTCGGCGCACGCGTTCACCTGCCTCAACCGCTTCCCGTACAACTCCGGGCACGTGATGGTGATCCCGCGGCCGCACGGGGCGGAGCTCGAGGCGCTCGCGCCGGCCGTCTGGGACGACGTGCAGGCCGAGCTGCGGCGCGCGGCGCGGATCGTACGGCGGGTGTACCGCCCGGAGGGGCTCAACCTCGGCATGAACCTCGGGCAGATCGCGGGGGCCGGCATCCTCGACCACCTGCACTGGCACATCGTCCCTCGCTGGGCGGGCGACAACAACTTCATGCCGGTGCTCGCGGACACGCGGGTGGTCGTGCAGGCCCTCGACGAGGCATGGGAGCGGCTCTCGGCCGCGTTCGCGGACGACGCCGCGGCGCCGTGAACCACCTCTGGACCGCCCTCGCCGTCGCCGCGGCGGCCGCGATCGTGGCGACGCTGCTGGCCGATCGGCTCCGCCGCCGGCGGGACGAGGCGCAAGCCTACCTGAAGGGCGTCCGGTCGGTGATCCTCGGCGATCCGGACGCGGCCATCGAGGCCCTCTCGGACGCGGCGCGCCTGGGGCACCCCGAAGCCGTCGAGACCTACCTCGCGCTCGGCGCGCTCTTCCGGCGTGAGGGCGACTTCGCGCGCGCGGTCCGGCTCCACCGCAACATGCTCATGGGCCCGAACCTCCCGCCGCAGCGCCGGCCCGAGGTGGAGCGCGAGCTGGCCGAGGACTACCGGCGGAGCGGGATGCTCGTCGAGGCGGCGGAGATCTACGTGCGGCTCGGGCCCGAGGACCGCGCCGCGCTGGCGGGCCTGCGAGACGTGCGCGTGGAGCAGGGAGACCTCGCGGCGGCGGCGGAGCTGCAGCGCGAGCTCGGGGAGGCGGGCGAGCCGGGCGCGGGCGATCCGGTCCTCGCGCACCTGCTGGCCGCCCAGGCCCGGGAGGTCCTCCCGAAGGACGCGGCGCGGGCGAGCGCGCTCGCCCGCGAGGCGCTCGAGGCGTACGCCGACAGCGCCGACGCGTGGCTCGCGCTCGCCGAGGCGGAGGGCGCGCGCGGCGCCTCCGGCGCGGCGCTCGAGGCCATCGGGCGTGCGCTGGACGTCGATCCCCGCG
>DASPMI010000141.1:0-32166 GCA_035627135.1 Anaeromyxobacter sp.
CAGGCGCCCGTCCGCGAGCCGGTTCATGCCCACGTCCACCACCGCCGCCCCCGGGCGGATCCACGCGCCCCGGACGAGCTCCGGCCGCCCGATGGCCGCGACGAGCACCTCCGCGCGGGCCACCTCCTCCGCGAGGTTCACGGTCCGCGAATGGGCGACCGTCACCGTCGCGTGCCGCTCGAGCAGCATCGCCGCCATCGGCTTGCCGACGATGTTCGAACGGCCGACCACGAGCGCCCGCTTCCCCTCGAGGTCGACCTTGGCCTCGTCGAGGAGGCGGATCACGCCGGCCGGCGTGCAGGGGCGCGGCACGTCCCGGATGCCGATCGAGAGCGCGCCGACGTTGAACGGGTGGAAGCCGTCGGCGTCCTTCGCCGGCGAGATGGCGTTCAGGACGAGCTGCTCGTCGACGTGGTCGGGGAGGGGGAGCTGGACGAGGATGCCGTGGACGGACGGATCGCGGTTGAGCTTCTCCACGAGCGCGAGGAGCTCCGCCTGGCTCGTCTCGGCGGGCAGGTGGTGCTCGGTCGAGACGATGCCGACCTCGTCGCAGTCCTTCCGCTTGCCGCGCACGTAGATCGCGGAGGCGGGGTCCTCGCCGACGCGCACCACCGTGAGGCCGGTGACGATCCCCTTCGCACGGAGCGCGCGCACCTGCTCGGCCACCTCGGCGCGGACCTTGGCCGCGACCGCCTTCCCGTCGATGACGATCATGGCGGCGAAGTGTATATGCTCCGGTCCCGGGTATCATCCCGAACTTTCCGGAGGCGTGCCCCGATGCAAACGGCGAAGTGCCCCACCTGCTCCACGCCCGTCGCCGCGGGCGAGAAGTGCGTCACCTGCGCCGCGGTGGCCGACGGCCTCGTGCTCCTCGTCCGGTACGACTACGCGAACGTGGTGGAGCTGCGGAACCAGCTCGAGGAGGCGGGGCTCGCGCCGGAGATGGAGCGGGTCCCGCCGATGGACGAGCACGAGCGCGCGCGCCCCCGCTGGAACCTCTACGTCCCCGCGGAGGAGGCCGAGGCGGCGCGCAAGGTGATCGGCTCGGACTGGGCGCGCCTGCTCGGGGACGAGGCCGCGCTGGAGGCCGCGCGGCGCGGCGCCGCGGGCGTGGACCTCGACGCCGGGGGCGAGATCACCTGTCCGGCCTGCGGCCACGTCTTCGCGGCCGGCCCGGACGTGAAGGAGTGCCCGGACTGCGGGCTGGGGCTCGGGGCGCCGGAGTAGCTCAGGGGCCGCGGGCCTCGAACCGCGTCCGCTGCGCCCACAGACCGAGCCCCGGGTTGGACACGTAGTAGATGCGCTCTCCCCCCGGGAGCTGGTTCCAGCCGTCGCTGAGCGCGCGCGGATCGTAGCGGCGGAGCATCGCGGCGAGGTCGCCGTGGTGGAACCCGGCGCGCTCCACGTCCTCGCGCCCGAGGCCGCCGGGACAGTACGTCACCGTGAACCGCCCCTCGGGGGAGCCGTGGACGAGGTGCGCCGCCGCGCTCAGGCTCTCGCGGAGCTCCGGGATCCGCTCCACCAGCGCCTGGACCTCGGCCGAAGGCCGGTAGCCGTGCGCGCGGATGAGGGCGTCGATGGCCGCGTCCTCGCCGAACCGCCGCACGCCCGGGGCGAGGATGACCAGCTCCCCGCCGTCGGCGATCGCCATCCGGGTCCGGTAGATGGCCTTGTTCCCGAGCCAGGTGCTCCGGTACGCGGCCGGGTCGAGGAAGACGACGACCTTCTCCGGCGCCGCGTCGAGCAGCGTGACGTTCACCTTTCGTGACAGGGCCGCGGCGCGGGCGAACGTCGCCGGGTCGTCGCCGTCCCCCACGAACAGGCCGCGCAGCTCCGGGCGGCCGCCCGCCCCGAGGGCCACGACCGTGAGCACGTGCACGACCGGCAGGTGCGCCGCGAACCGCTGCCACGCACGGTCGAAGAGGGCGCGGACCGGGTTCTCGGCCCGGCCCATGATCCGCTCCATCCCGAACACCGCGCCGAGGTAGTGGCTCCGGTCGATCGCCTCGCGCCCGCCCGTCCCGACGAGCAGGAGCTTCGCGCCGCCCGCCATGCCCGCCACCTCGTGCGGGACGACCTGCCCCGCGCAGAGGACGAGGTCGTGCCCGCCGCGCGCGACGAGGCGGTGGAGCTGCGCGGGCCAGTCGTACGCGACGCGGCCCTCGGAGAGCTCGCCGACCTCCGCCGCCGGGATCCGGCCGAGCGTCTCGACGTCCTCGCGGAACCGGTGGACGCGGAACAGGCCCGGAGGGACGCGCCCGAACATGCGCGCGAGCTCGTCGCCGGTCATGGGCGCGTGGGTCCCGAGCGCGGGGAGGACGTCGGCGAGCCGGGCGCCGTAGTGCTCCCACGCGACCTCGGCGATCCGTCCCGCGAACGAGTGGTGGCGCGTGAGGTCGGGCGGAACCATCAGCACGCGCCGCCGCGGTCCGAGCGCCTGGAAGGTCGAGGTGAGCAGGTCGCGGAGCTCGCCCTCGGAGAGCCCCGGGCTCTCGGCCTCTCGCGCCAGGTAGACCGTCACGTGGTCATCATCGGGGCGGACGCGGGTCCGCTCAAGGCCTGTCCGGAGCCGTCCGGTCGCGCCGGGCGGGTCCCCGGAGCCCGGGCGCGGGAGGGAGGGCCGGCTCCATCCGGGCGTGCCGTCGTGGGACGGCCGTGCTAAGCACCGGCATGGCGCGAGAGCTCTCGGACCTGCACATCCACGTCGGCGGGGCCGTCGCCCCCCACATCCTCTGGTCGATCGCCCACGATCAGGGGTTCAAGCTGCCGGTCTCCGACTACTGGGAGTTCAAGGAGCTCGTCTCCGCGCGGCCCGGCAAGGTCCGGTCGCTCGACGAGTACCTCGCGGTGATGCACCAGTGGACGGAGCGGATCCAGTCCTCGCCGGCCGCGCTGGAGCGGTCGATCTACGAGGTGATCGGCAAGGAGTACCGGTCGTCCCGCGTCTCGCTCATCGAGCTGCGGTTCAACCCCATGAAGCGGAACGAAGGCGGCGAGCGCGACCTGGATCACATCATCCACGCCGCGCTCCGGGGCATGGACCGGGCGTGCATGGAGTACGGCGTGCAGGCGGGGCTCATCTTCTGCCTCGCGCGCGAGTTTCCGCTCGAGCTGAACCAGATCCTGGTCGAGAAGGCCGCCCGCTACCGCCGCCGCGGCGTCGTGGGGATCGATCTCGCCGGGACCGAGCGGAACGCGCTCGAGCTCATGCCCGCGGAGGTGAAGCGGTACCGCGAGCTGTTCGCCGCCGCGCGCAAGGACGGCCTCAAGACCACGGTCCACACCGGCGAGACCGCCCGGACGGGCCCGGAGGGCGTCCGCGCGGTGGTCGAGGAGCTGGAGCCGCACCGGATCGGCCACGGCATCTGCGCCGCGCGCGACGAGCGGGTGATGGACCTCCTGCGCGAGCGGGGCGTGGTCCTCGAGATCTGCCCGAGCTCCAACCTCGCGACCCGCGCCGTGGGTTCGCTCGACGAGCTCGGGACGATCCTGAAGCGGTTCTGGGACCGCGGCGTGAAGTTCACGATCAACACCGACGGCCCGTACCTGCTCGACACCAACATGCGGAGCGAGGTGCGCATGCTCCGCGAGGCCGGCGTGCTCGCCGAGGAGCAGCTCGAGCAGGCCGCGCGGTGGGCACGGGAGGCGACGTTCATCGGAGGGGAGGGGTAGGGACCTTCCCGATCGCGCCGGCGAAACTTCCGCGTCGACCAGATCGAGGCACTGCGCGTGCTCGAGGAGCGGTTCATGGTCGAGCCGGGCGCAGGCTCGCCGACCTGCTTCGCGCGCGAGCGCGGCCGGTCGTGAACGAGACGTGGGGGCGATGGCAGCCGCGCGCGGCGCTCGTGCGTCCGGGTGGGAGCACCGCGCGGGGCGCGGCGCGGGGCGGCACCGGCCGCGTGCTACGCTGCCAGCATGCCTCCGGTCCGGATCGCCTCGCTCGTCGCGGTCGCGCTCTGCGCGCCCTCGTTCGCCGCGGCCGTGGAGCGCGCGGCCGCGCGCGCACCCGACGCTCGGGCGCGCGAGTTCGTCCAGGCGAGGACCGGCTCGCTCCAGCGCTGCTACGAGGACGTGCTGCGGGAGCGGCCGACGGCCCGCGGGAAGGTGCGCGTCCGACTGACCGTCGCGCGCGACGGCGCGGTGCGGGACGTGACCGTCGTCCTGAACGAGCTCGGGCCCGCGATGGCGGAGTGCGTGCGGGCGGCGGTGCAGGCCTGGAAGGCGCCGTTCCGGCCGGAGGAGCCGGTCGTGGTCGAGGCGCCGTTCTCGTTCACGCCGGTGGAGTGAGCGGGTCCGAGAGGCTCGGTTCAGGTTCGGCGGTCGACGATCGCGAGGAGCTGGGGTGTTCCGGCGGACGTGCCGCGTCAGGCCTGCACGACCAGCTCCGTCACGCGCTCCGCCCGGAGCTCTCCGGCGTCCGCGAGCCGCGCGAGCTCCGCGGCCCGCCCTCGCGCGAGCTCCAGCAGCAGCGCGCCGGCGCGGCCCGCCTCCGCGAGGCGCGGATCCTCGATCGCCGCTCGCCCCTCGACAAGCTCAGGGCGAGCGGAACTCCCGACGACAGGCGCAGCGCGAGCGGTGGCCAACGCCGCCACGGCCCGCTCCAGCTCCGCCGCCGCGATCGGCGCCGGCGCGAACCCGCGCCCCAGCCGCTCGTTGGCGAGGGCCGTCAGGTAGATCGCCGTGAGCCGCGGGGGCGGCGTGCCGGGGAGCGACACCGCGAGGCCGAGCGTCCGGGCGAGGGCGAGCAGCCCCTCGCAGTCGTCGAGCGCGGCCGCGGTCCGGGCGAGCTCCGCCTCCGAGAGGAACGCGCGCGGCGCGTACGCGGCGGCGGCGAGCGTGGCCCACTCCTCCCGCGGCGCCTCAAGGCCGGGGGAGTAGCGCGGGCGCTTCGCGACGAGCGCGAACAGCGCCTCGCCCAGCGGCGCGTCGAGGAGCGGGGCCTCGCGCGTGCCGGCGCCGCCGGCCTTCACGAGCCGCTCGGCGCGGAACTTGAGGTCGAGCACGCGGCCGAAGCCCTCCTGGAACAGGCGCTTCGCGGGCACGTCCCGCAGCACCTCCGCGGCGGCGGGTCCGTCGAGTGGGCGCCGCTCGGCCCGGAGCCGCGCGGCGAGGCCGAGCTCGAGCAGCGCCCGCGCGGCCTGGAACGACGCGCGCACGGCGTCGGGGTCGGCGACGTCGACCTGATCCGCGACGAGCACGGCGTTCGCGGCGGCGACGAGCTGGCCCTCCAGCGCCGGCCGGTCGAGCGGCTCCAGCGCGTCGGCGCCGCGGTCGAGCAGCGACCCGGAGGCGAGCGAGGCGAGCCAGAAGCCGGGAGGGCGGTCGGGGAGGCCGGGGTCGGCCTCGGCGCCCTGGGGCGCGGGCGTCCGGGGCGGCCGCGCGAACCACGAGAGCGCCTCCTCGAGCGGCGGGATGCCGAGGTCCGCGAGCCGCCCGGCGCGCCAGCGGTGGGCGGTCTCCTCCAGCTCGGACGGGACCTCCCACTGGAGCGAACCGAGCAACCGGCCCGCCTGGAACGGATCGTCGGCGTAGAGGTCGTCGAGGAGCCCGCGGAGCGCGGAGTACTCCGCGCCCTGCGGCAGGAACTCGACCGCGTACCGCCCGTCGGGCGTGCGCACGACGCGGTCGGAGTGGATCTCCGGGTCCTTCCCCTCCTCGAGCTCGTGCACGATCACCGACTCGCGCAGCACGAAGTAGAAGAGCTCGCGGTCGATGCCGTGGAGCTTCCGCTTCCAGCGCGCCGCGGCCTTCGGGTCGTGCGTCGAGCCGGAGCGCGCGGCGCGGAGCCAGATGAGGGTGCGGTGCGGGTCGAGTTTGCCGCCGCGCCACGCGTCGAGGTCGAGGAACGTCCGGAACTGCTCGAGCGAGGCGAGCGGAACGAGCGGCGCGGCGTCGGCGAGCCCGATCTCGCGGATGGTGAAGTAGAGCTCGTCGGCGGGGAGCGCCCGCACGAGCGCGCCGGGATCCCTGGCGTCGAGGATCACGTCGAGGCGCTGCCGCCCGCGGGCAGCGGCGAGCGCCGCGCGGGCCTGCACCACCTCGGCCGGCGCCAGCGACTTTTCTTCCCGTGCCATCCGTCACTCCTCCCGAGCCCGAGCCCGAGCCCCAGCCCCAGCCCCAGCCCCAGCCTCAGCCCCAGCCCGCGCCCGATCTCGATCCAGATCCACCCCGCGCCCATGCCGCTCCACCACCACCCCCACGTCCCACCCCGCCTGGACGAGATACCGCCGCGCCGCCGCCGCGCCCACCCCGAGCAGCGCGGCGACGTTCCGCACCGCCCGCGCGCGCAGCTTCTCGTTCGTCCCGCGGAGCGCCGCCATCCGCCCGCCGCGCACGGCGCCGAGGCGGACGAACACGGCGGTCGAGAGGAGGCCGAGCGCCATCTTGGCGGCCGTGCCGGCCTTCATCCGCGTGGAACCCGCGATCCGCTCCGCCCCGGTGTCGAGCACGACGAGGCGATCGGCGCCCGCGTCCGCGCCGGGGTTCGACGTGAGCAGCGCGGTCCGCGCGCCGCGCGCGCGGGCCTCCGCGATCGCGGCGGTCGCGTACGGCGTCCGGCCCGAGGCGCTCACGGCGACGAGGAGGTCCTTCGGCCCGACCCGCGCCGCGCGCACGGCGCGCCGCGCCGCCGCCCGGTCGTCCTCGGCGCCCTCGATCGCCCGGCGGAGCGCCGCCGGCCCACCGGCGACGAGGGCGACGACGCGTGACGCGCGCACGCCGAACGTCGGCGGGCACTCGGCGGCGTCGAGCGCCGCGAGGCGGCCGGAGGTCCCGGCGCCCGCGTAGACGAGCCGGCCGCCCGCGGAGAGCGCGGCGATCGCGTCCCCGGCGAGGTTCGTGAGGGAGGGGAGGGCGCGCGAGACGGCGCGCACGGCCTCGCGATCACCGGCGTGCAGGCGCGCGAGGAGAGCTGCGGTCCCGAGCCGTTCCAGCCTGGGGCCGTCGGGGTGAAGCCGCTCGGTGATGGGAACGCGACCTTGTCCGCTCACCCGGAGCCTGGCTGCGGGCCGACGAGGGCGCTACGCCGTCGCAGCGGCGGCCCGCCCGCGCCCCGCCTTCAGGACCTTGCCGGCCTTGAGGCAGCGGGTGCACACGCGGATGTGCTTCACCTCGCCCTGGAGGTTCGCGCGGACCGAGCGCAGGTTCGGGAGCGACCGGGTCTTGTTCTTGTTGTTGGCGTGGGAGACGGTGTTCCCGACGAGCGGGCCCTTCCCACAGATCTCGCAGCGGCGTGCCATTGGGTGCTCCGAAGCTCGAAAGCCGAAAGAGCGCGGGATATTACTGATCTGGGCCGGAAGCGCAAGAGGGAAGGCCGGCGCCGCGCGACCCGACCCTTACTTCAGCACGTCCTTGCGCCCCAGCGCTGCGGCGACATGGCCCGCGGCCTGGATGCCGGCGAAGAACTCCCCCTCGAGCCCGAGCCCCGGCACGACCTCGCGGCCGGCGAAGAACGCGTTCTTCCAGGGCGCGCGCACCGGCAGCCCGGTGATGCCGAGGCTGCCGTCGAGCTCGGTCTCGTAGAGGGGCTGCGACAGCATGCGCACCCCCTCCTGCTGGTGCGCGGGCGCGTTGAGCACGGGCGCCGACTCGCTCACGAGGTGCCGCTCGAAGAAGGGGATGGCGTCCGCGACCGCCTCGCGGATGCGGGCCGCCGCCGCGGAGAGGTCGTCCCGGGAGGCCGCCGCCGGGATGAACGCGCTCGCGCAGATCACCCGCTCGTCCGTCACCACCTCGCCCGCGCCCTTCTTCACGTCGCGGCGCGCGGGGAGGATCTGGAGGAAGACGGCGTTGTCGATCCCGTCGCCGGCGGCCGGGTCGCGGAGCGCGAACACGTTGTCGCCGAGCGCGGGCGGCAGCGCGGCCTGCTTGACGACCAGGTTGACCGAGAACAGCCGCCGGCGCGGGGCGATCTGCCCCAGCACGCGCGCGGCGCGCGCCTCGGCCGCGTCGGCGGGGAGGAGCGCGCGCACGGCGGCGGCGTCGGCGGCGAGCACGTAGGCGCGGGCGACGAAGGTGTCCGGCGAGTCGGCGAGGTGGACGGCGGCGATCCGGCCCTCGTCGAGATCGAGGGCGCGGACCACCGCGGGCTCTCCCGGGCCGCCCTTGAGCTCGCCGCGCGACTCGACGATGCGCCGGCGGATGAGCTCGCGCAGCGCGCCCTGGCCGGCCGCGAGCCGGTGGGTGCCGCGCAGCGCACCGCCGAGGAGCCGGACCTCGGAGAACGGCGAGACGGGGCCGTCGAGGTACGTGAGGAACCGCGCGATCGTCCGGAGGCTCCCCACGAGCTCGTGCCCTTCGTGCTCGGCGAGGACCGACCTCCGGCCCACCGCCTCGCGCGGCGCGTTGGGGGCGCTCTGCGCCTGCTTGAGCGCCTTGCGGACGGCGAGCTTCTCGGTCAAGCCGTCCGGCGGCAGCGGCGGCGCCGCCTTGAGGAAGAAGCCGGTGACGTCGTAGTGGGCGGAGAGCTGCCCGAACGCCGTCTCGAGCGCCTCGGCCTGCTCCGGCCACTCGCGGCGGAGCTCCGCCCGGAGCACGGCGGGATCACGCGAGACGTCCACGCGGTGACGCGGCAGGAGGAGCTGGAGATCGGGGTCGGAGGGCTCGAGCGCCCGGGAGACGTCGGTCGCGAGGCCGAGCTCGGCGAGCACCGCCTCCGCGGCGGGCATGTGGCGAGGGCTCGGGACGGCGGCCGGTCCCCAGGGGAGCGCGTAGCCGTCGTGCACGTAGCCCTGGCCCAGCTCGCCGTGGGCGACGTGCAGCACGCGCAGGCCGCGCCGGGCGAGCAGCGCGCCGGCCACGACGCCGCCGAGCTGTGAGCCGACGATGCAGACGTCGTAGATCCGCTGGGTCGAAGGGGGTCGGAGGGTCTGCGCCACGGCCGCGGAGTCTACGCGAGGGGTGGGGCGGCTTCCAGCGGCGGGCTCGTGAAGGCGGGCGAGGGCTCGCCCGCCCCCTCCAGACGGACGGTCCGGCCGTCGAGCGAGAGGCGGCCCTGGGCGAACCACTGGACCGCCTGGGGGAAGATCCGGTGCTCCTGCACCAGGATCCGGGCCGCGAGGGCCTCCTCGGTGTCGCCCGGCAGGACCGGGACCGCGGCCTGCACGATGATGGGGCCGGCGTCCACGCCCTCCTCCACGAAGTGGACCGTGGCGCCCGACACGCGCACGCCGTGCGCGAGCGCCTGGCGCTGCGCGTGGAGGCCCGGGAACGACGGCAGGAGCGCCGGGTGGACGTTCATGAGGCGCGGGCAGCCGCGGGTGGCCGCGGTCGGGCCGAACGCTGCGATGAACTCCGCCGAGAGGATGCGCATGTACCCGGCGAGGCAGACGAGATCGACGTCGCGGGAGCGGAGGACCTCGATGAGCTCGCGATCGTAGGCGGCGCGGTCGGCGACGCCCTTCGACGGCCGGACCACGGTGTCGGCGCCCGCCGCCGCGGCCCGCGCCACCGCGCGCGCGCCCGGCACGTTCGAGAACACCACCACCACCCGCCCGTCGATCCGGCCGGCCGCGCAGGCGTCGAGGAGCGCCTGGAGGTTCGTCCCGGACCCGGAGGCCAGGACGCCGATCCGGATCACGGGACCACCTCGCAGGTGGCCTCGCCGGGGCCGCCCTTCTCGATGACGCCGACGGTCCAGGAGGGGAGCCCGCGCTGCGAGAGGACCGCGTGCGCCTTCGCCTCGTCGCCCGGCGAGACGACGCACACGAGCCCGAGGCCCATGTTGAACGTGCGGAACATCTCGTCCCGCTCGACGCCGCCCTCGCGCTGCACGAGGTCGAAGATCGGCGGGCGCGTCCAGCGGCGCTCCTGGAGGACCGCCTTCGTGCCGTCGGGCAGGTTGCGCGGGACGTTCCCGGGCAGGCCGCCGCCGGTGATGTGCGCGAACGCCTTGACCGGCACGGCCTCGAGGAGCGCGAGGACGTCCTTCGCGTAGATCCGCGTCGGCTCGAGGAGCAGGTCCGCGAGCGTCTTCTCGCCCGTGTCGGCGAAGCGGCGATCGAGCGGGTGCTTCTCCATCGCCTTGCGCGCGAGGGAGTAACCGTTGGAGTGGAGCCCGGTCGAGGCGACGCCGAGGACGAGGTCGCCCGGGACCACCGTCTTGCCGTCCACGATCCGGGAGCGGTCCACGCAGCCGACGGCGAAGCCGGCGAGGTCGTACTCGCCGTCCGCGTAGAACCCGGGCAGCTCCGCGGTCTCGCCGCCGATGAGGGCGCACCCGGCGCGGCGGCACCCCTCGGCGATCCCCTTCACGACCTCGACGCCCTGCTCCGCGGCGAGCCGCCCGGTGGCGAAGTAGTCGAGGAAGAAGAGCGGCTCGGCGCCGACGACCGCGACGTCGTTGACGCACATCGCCACGAGGTCGATGCCGACCGTGTCGTGGCGGTTCGCCTGGAACGCGACCTTGAGCTTGGTGCCGACGCCGTCCGTGCCGGAGACGAGGACCGGCTCCCGGTACTTCTTCACGTCGAGGCCGAAGAGGCCGCCGAAGCCGCCGATGCCGGCGAGGACCTCGGGCCGGAGGGTGGGGCGGGCCAGGGGCTTCAGGAGCTCGACGAGCCGATCGCCCTCGTCGGTGTCGACGCCGGCGCCGCGGTAGGTGAGGGGCATGGCGGCCCCTTACCGCGGCGGGCGCGGCGGTGCAAGCACTGACGACGGGGCGAAATTGACACCCTCGTTTCAGGTCAGCTAAGCCTCTGTCGATGACGGACGACCAGCTCTTCCAGCGGTTCGGCAGGGAGTTCGCGAAGGGCGCCGTGCTCTGCCGCGAGGGCGAGCCGGGGCACGACATGTTCGTCATCCAGTCCGGCCGCGTCACCATCAGCAAGACGGTCGGCGATCTCGAGAAGGTCCTCACCACGCTCGGGCCGGGCGAGTTCTTCGGCGAGATGTCGATCCTGACCCACCGGCCCCGCTCGGCCACCGCCACCTGCGCCGAGGCCTCCAAGGTGCTGGTCATCGACGCCCGGACGTTCGAGGCGATGATCCGGGGGAACGCGGAGATCGCGCTCCGGATGATCAAGAAGCTCGCCGACCGGCTGCAGGAGACCAACGAGCAGATCGAGACGCTGCTGTTCAGCGACGCGTCGCTGCGCGTCGTGCACTTCCTCACCACCGCGGCGGAGCGTGCGCCGCGCGGGCCGGCGGGCCACCACGTCGCGGTCGCGCCGGAGGAGCTGGCGAAGCGCGTGGGGGTCCGGCCGGAGCAGGCCGACGAGGCCGTCCGCAAGCTGCTGCGCGGCAAGTTCGTCGCGACCGAGCGGGACGGGTTCCTCGTCCCGGACGCCGGGAAGCTGCGCCGCTTCCTCGAGTTCCTCCAGATGAAGTCGCAGTTCGGGGATCTGGCTTGAGGCTGCGCGTCCTCGGCTGCTCCGGCGGGGAGCTCCCCCGGCACCGGACGACCTGCTTCCTGCTCGACGGGACGCTGGCGATGGACGCGGGGGCGCTCACCGCGAGCCTGTCGCTCGAGGAGCTCCTCCGCGTGGACGACATCGTCCTCACCCACTCGCACCTCGATCACGTGAAGGACGTGCCGCTCCTCGCGGACATGCTCGTCGGCCGGCGCCGGACGCCGCTCCGCGTCCACGCGTCGCGCGAGTGCGCGCGCACGCTGCGGGAGAGCGTCTTCAACGACCGGCTCTGGCCCGACTTCACCCGCATCCCCGATCGCCGCGCGCCCGTCCTCGAGCTCGTGCCGTTCGCGCCGCGCGGGCGGTTCCGCGCGGGCAAGCTCCGGTTCCAGCCCGTCCCCGTGGCTCACCCCGTGGAGTCGGTGGGGTTCCTCGTCTCCGACGGCGCGACGACGATCGGCATCTCCGGCGACACCGGCCCGACCGACGCATTCTGGCGGAGGGTCAACGCGCAGCCGCGCCTCGCCGCGCTCCTCGTGGAGCTGTCCTTCCCCGACACCCACCAGTGGCTCGCCGACGTCTCGGGGCACCTCACGCCGCGCACCCTGCGCGGGGAGCTCGCGAAGCTCGAGCGTGACGGCTTCCCGGTGCTGCTGTATCACCTGAAGCCCGCCCACCGGGCGGCGCTGAAGCGCGAGCTGGCGAGCCTCCGCCTCCCGAACGTCCGGGTGCTCGAGCAGGGCGACGAGTTCGTGTTCTAGAACGCACATGGCCTGGTTCACCAAAGAGAAGAAGCTCAAGACCCGCCCGGTCCCGACCAACGGCGCGTCGGCGCCCGAGGCGCCCTCGCTCTGGTATCAGTGCGAGGCCTGCTCCGAGGTGAGCACCCGCGACGAGTACGAGAAGCGCTGGAACGTCTGCCCGAAGTGCGGCCAGCACGACGCGCTCCCGGTCCGCCGCCGCTTCGAGCTCGTCCTCGACCCGGGCACGTTCGAGGAGCTCGACGCCGAGCTCGGGCCGGCCGATCCGCTCGGGTTCAGCGACTCGAAGAAGTACCGCGACCGCCTGAAGAGCACCTTCAAGTCGAGCGGGCTCCGCGACGCGTTCGTCTCGGGCGTCGGCGCCCTGGGCGGGCAGCCGGTCTCGGTCGGCTCGTTCGCCTTCGAGTTCATGGGCGGGTCGATGGGCTCCGTCGTCGGCGAGAAGGTGACGCGGATCTTCGACCGGGCGACCGAGCGGCGCATCCCCGCGATCCTCTTCACCTCGAGCGGCGGGGCCCGCATGCAGGAGGGCATCTTCTCCCTCATGCAGATGGCCAAGACCTCGGCGGCGATCCACCGGTTCCGCGCGGTCCAGAAGCCGTTCGTCTCGGTGATGCTCCACCCGACCACCGGCGGGGTGGCCGCGAGCTTCGCGTGGCTCGGCGACGTGGTGATCGCCGAGCCCAAGGCGCTCATCGGCTTCGCCGGCCCGCGCGTCATCGAGCAGACCATCCGCGAGAAGCTCCCGCCCGGCTTCCAGCGGAGCGAGTTCCTGCTCGAGCACGGGATGATCGACGCCATCGTCCACCGGCACGAGCTGCGCGACCGGCTCGTCCAGCTCGTCAGCCTCCTGGGATGACCCCGTGAACGAGCCCGCGCCCGCGCCCGAGCCCGGGCGCCGCACGGGACCCGGCGCCGCGGCACGAACATGATCGACCCCCTCGACTATCTCCAGCGGCTCCAGCCGCTCGCGATGCGCTTCGGCCTCGAGCGCATGGAGCGGGCGCTCGCGGCGCTCGGCCACCCGGAGCGGCGCTACCCGGTGCTGCACGTGGCGGGGACGAACGGCAAGGGCTCGACCTGCGCGATGGCCGCCGCCGCGCTGCGCGCCGCCGGCCACCGCGTCGGGCTCTACACCTCGCCCCACCTCGTCCGCTTCCACGAGCGGATCGTCGTGGACGGCGCGCCCATCGCCGACGGCGCGCTCGCGGCGCGGGTCGAGGAGGTCCGGCGCGCGTGCCCGTGGCACGAGGAGGGCCGCGAGGACGAGCGGCTCACCTACTTCGAGTTCGCGACGCTGCTCGGGCTGCTCGAGTTCGCGATCGAGCGCGTCGACGTCGCGGTGGTCGAGGTCGGGCTCGGCGGGCGGTGGGACGCGACCAACGCGGTCGCGCCCGCGGTGACCGCCGTGGCGCGGATCGGCCTCGACCACACCCAGCTCCTCGGCGACACGGTCGAGCTCGTCGCCCGCGAGAAGGCCGGCATCTTCAAGCCCGGCGTCCCCGCGGTGGTGCACGCCGACCAGCCGGGCGGCGCGCTCGAGGTCCTGCGCGAGGAGGCGGCGCGCCGCGGCGCGCCCTTCACCGTGGCGCCCGCGGCCTGGGACGGCCCGATCGGCCTCGCCGGCCCACACCAGCGGACCAACGCCGCGCTCGCCGCCGCCGCGCTGCGCGCCCTCGACGCGCGCGGCGTGCGCGCGCCGGAGGACGCGATCGCGGAGGGGATTGCCCGCGCGCGGTGGCCGGGCCGGCTCGAGGAGGTGGGGGGCGTGCTCCTCGACGGCGCCCACAACCCGCAGGGCGCGGCGGCGCTGGCGGACGGCCTCCGCGCGCTCCACCCCGGACGCCCGGTGGAGCTGGTCTTCGGCGTGCTCGCCGACAAGGACCACGCCGGCATGCTCACCGCCCTCGCGCCGGCGGTCCGCCGCGTGCACGTGCTCGCGCCGAACAGCCCGCGCGCGCGACCGGCCGCCGACGTGGAGGCGCTCGCCCGCTCGCTCGGCGTCGCCGCCGACGTCCATCCGGACCTCGCGGACGCGCTCGCGTGCGCCCGGCGCGCCGCGACGGACGCCGGGCTGGTGTGCGTCGCTGGCTCCCTGTACCTCGTCGGCGAGGCGCGGGAGCGCCTCGGGCGGCCGTAGGAGATATCGTCTTACATTGTCTCGGCTTTTTTGGGAGCTTGCGCTCCCCGTGCTATCGTCCGGGCGACCAAACTGCGGAGCCCTCCGATGCGCGCTCGCCATCTCTTCGCCCTCCTCGCCGCCTCCCTCGCCGTCCCCGCGGGTGCGGTGGAACTGAACGTCATCTCCGCGGTCGAGGTGGCGGACGCCGGCGCCGAGGTGGTGCTGACCGTGAAGGGCACCAAGCGGCCGAGCTTCACGACCTTCTCGATGGCCGACGAGCCGCGGTTCGTCATCGACTTCTCGGAGTCGAGGTTCGAGGGCGTCGCCGCCGAGCTGAGCGGCGCGGGCGGCATCGTGAAGCAGGTGAAGAACCTCTCGTACGGCTCGGACGCCAGCGCGATCGCCCGGGTCATCATCGTGTTCACGATGGAGGTCGACCCGCCGGGGATCGAGGACTCTGGCACCGGGCTCGTGGTCCGGATCGCGAAGCCGGCCGGGGCGGCCGCCATCGCGACCGCTCCTGCGCCGGCGGCGGAGCCGGACGCGAAGGCCCAGCAGGAGGCCGAGGCCAAGGCGAAGGCCGACGCGGACGCGAAGGCAGCCGCCGAGGCACAGGCCAAGGCCGACGCCGAGGCGAAGGCCAAGGCGGACGCGGAGGCGAAGGCCAAGGCGGACGCGGAGGCGAAGGCCAAGGCGGACGCGGAGGCGCAGGCCAAGGCGGACGCGGAGGCGCAGGCCAAGGCGGACGCGGAGGCGAAAGCCAAGGCGGACGCGGACGCGCAGGCCAAGGTGGACGCGGAGGCGAAGGCCAAGGCGGACGCGGAGGCGCAGGCCAAGGCGGACGCCGAAGCGAAGGCCAAGGCCGACGCGGAGGCGCAGGCCAGGGCGGACGCGGAGGCGAAGGCCAAGGCCGACGCGGACGCGAAGGCCAAGGCGGACGCCGAAGCGCAGGCCAAGGCCGACGCGGAGGCGCGGGCCAAGGCGAAGGCCGACGCAGACGCCCCCACGCCCCAGGAGGACGCGGAGCAGAAGGCGCTCGAGGCCGAGATCGCGGCCGCCCGCGAGGAGGCCATGGCCTCGAAGTCCGGGAAGTCGGGGAAGGCCGCCGAGGCGCCGGCGCTCGTCGCCGGCACGCCGCCGGGCGACCAGGACGCCACGCCCGCGCGCGAGGTCGAGCGCCTCTCGGCGGACGCGCCGCCGGCCAAGCTCCGCGAGGTCGGTTTCAAGCAGCTCCCGGGCATCTCCCGCGTCTTCGTCCGGACCAGCACGGCGGTGCAGTTCCGCGTCACCGACGTGGACGATCAGACGGTGCAGATCGAGGTCGAGAACACGCGGGCCACGCGCGCGAACGACCTGCGGTTCCTCGACACCTCCTTCTTCCCGTCGGCCGTCCAGATGATCAAGCCGTCCCGGCAGGGCACGAGCTATGTGCTGACCGTGAAGCTCCGCCAGCGCGTGCCGTACGCGCAGAAGGTCGTCGGGGACATGGTCGCCGTCGATTTCCAGCGGCCGCCCGCGGCGGCGGCGGCGGAGCCGGCCGCGACGCCCGCCCCGGCCGACGGCGGCGCGGAACCTGGCGCGGTCCCGCCCACGGAGTAGTAGACTCGGCGCGGCCTCTCCGCGCTCGACGTGACCTCCTTCGCCGCCCTCACCGCGGCCGCGCTCCTCGCCGGCCTCACGGCGCCGCCCGCCGGTCTCCCGGCGGCCAGCGGCGACGTCTCGTTCGAGGCCGCCCAGGTGGTGTTCCGCGGCGAGACCGGGCGGTACGAGCTCGCCGGGGGCGCGGTGGTCCGCCGGGGCGGGGTGGTGCTGCGCGCCGCGCGCGCCACGGTCGATCCGGAGACCGGCGAGGTGTGGGCCTCGGGCGGCGTCCTCCTCCTCGACGCGACCCGCGCCGTGCAGGCCGGGACGATTCACGCCGTCCTCGACGGCCCGTTCGAGGCGAGCGAGGTCGTCGCGTTCCTGAAGGAGAAGCCGCTCGACCCGGTGCGGATCACCTCGCTGGCGGAGGCGCGGCGGGGCCGGAACCGGCTCTCGCTCACGGCCGAGCGCGTGGAGGGCGACGCGGACGGCCGGCTCGGGATCGACGGCGCGCGGCTGACGCTCTGCGACTGCGGGCCGGGGAGGGCGCCCACGTGGGAGCTCGCGGCGGGGCGCGCGAAGGTCGACGGCGACCGGCTCTCGCTCTCCTGGCCCGTGCTGCGGGTCACGCCCCGGTTCGTGGGCGTCACGCGGCCGGTGCCCGTGCTCGCGCTGCCCTGGCTCTCGCTTCCGCTCCGCGACCGGCAGTCCGGCCTGCTCTTCCCGGAGATCTCCGTACGATCCGTCACCGGCGTCGCCGTCGGGCTCCCCGTCTACTTCACGGTCGGTCGGAGCGCCGATCTCACCCTCACGCCCGAGTACTTCTTCGGCCCGGACGATCCCGACCAGCCCGGCGGCGCGGTCGAGGGGCCTGGGCTCGGGGTGGAGGTGCGCTGGGCCCCCGCGGAGCGCGCGTACGGCGAGGTGCGGCTCCACCTCGTGCAGGACCTCGACCGGGAGCGCCTGCGGCCTCCGCCGGAGGGGTCCGGGGCGCTCGGGGCGGGCGGTCCGCGGCTCTCGATCGTCGGCACGCACCGCCAGGGCCTCGGCGCCGCGACGCGCCTCGTGGGCAACCTGGCGCTCGCGCAGGACGCGTTCTTCTTCCGCGACCTCCCGGCCGCGGGCCTCCCCGACGACGCGTACTACAGCCGGTCCGACCTGCTCGTCTCGCACCGCCGCGCGCGGTGGGTCCTCGAGGGCGGCGCGGCCTACTTCGAGCCGCTCGCCCACGACGATCGGTTCCGGCCGGGCGCGCCGAGCTGGTTCGGCCTGTCGCTGCCGGCGCTCCACCGCTGGCCCTCCGTGGCCGCGCTGCTCCTCCCGTCCGGCGGAGGCGGGCTGGAGCTGCAGGGTCGCTTGGGGATCACGCGCTTCGCGCCGTTCGAGGGCCACGCGGCGCCGCTCCTCCCGACCGACCCCGGCTTCCCGAGGACGGCGGATCCGGACCAGGCGCCTGCGCGCCCACCGCCCGCGCCGGGCGTCGTCCCGCTGCCGCGCGAGGCCGTCACGCGCGCCGAGGCGCGCCTGCAGCTCTCGCTGCCGGCGCTCCTCGGCCGCAGCATCTCCGTCGAGCCCTGGCTCCGGGGCGCGGTCACGGGCTACGCCTTCGACGCGGTCGATCCGACGGCCGCGGCGTGGGGGGTCGCCGGGCTCTCCGCCTCGGCCGAGCTCGCGCGCCGCTCCGGCGGCGTGGAGCACCGGATCGTCCCGCGGGTCGAGCTCCTCGCCGGCACCGCGCCCTGGCGTCCCCGCGGCGACCGGCCCTTCCCGGCGTTCGACCTGTGGGACCGCGTCGATCTCGAGGCGCCCGCGGAGCTCGACGGAGCGGACGCCGTCGTCGTGCAGGGGCTCTCCGCCGCGCCCGGCGGTGCGTACGCGCAGGCGCGGGCGATGCTCGGGACGCGGCTCGCCGGGCCGGACGGCTCGCTGGGGCTCACGCTGGGCCAGGACGGGGACCTACGCGCCGGCCGCCTCGCCGAGAGCTTCGCCGCGGTCAACGCCGCCCGGGGGCCGCTCCGCCTCGACGGGAGCGTCCGCTTCCTCGCGTTCGGCGGGCGGCCGCCGCGCGCTCCGGGATGGGAACGCTCGTGGCTCGACGAGCTCACGCGCCTGCGCCTGGGGGCGAGCCTCCGTGACCGGCGTGGAGACGCGCTCCACGTGTCGCTCGACGCCGCCGGGGCGGGCGCCGTCGGGGCGCAGGGCGCGGGCGTCGACGCGCTCTTCGACCTCCGGCCCTCGACCGCTCCGCCGGAGGCCTGGTACCGGGCCGGCGCCCGGCTGGTCCTGGGCGGGGCGGCGCTGGAGTACGAGCTCAAGTTGACCGCGCGTCACACTCCGACGGTGTCGTGCCGGGGCGGGGAGAGCCGCGCGGACGTGGACGCGGGCGAGATCGTCGACCAGCGCGCGGCGGTCGCATGGGACTCGCCGTGCCGGTGCTTCACGGTGCGGGTGCGCGCGAGCCGCGACGCCTGCGACAACATGACGTACGGGCTGGACGTCGATCTCTCCAAGATCCTCCAGGGCGCTGCGACGAAGCGCCCCTGACGCCGTGCGCCGCGCGCGGTGGTCCGGTCCCTTCGGGGTCGCAGCCGGGCCCGGCGAGCCATTGCGATTGCCGGAACGTGAACGGCGAAACGAGAATCGACCCGTGGCGACGCGACCGCGAGGGACCCCGAGGGTGCGCGAGGAGGCGGGCGACGGCGCGCCGGAGCCGGACAAGCGCCGGATGATCCTCCACGCCGCGATCCGGGTGTTCGCGGAGAAGGGCTACCACGGCTGCCGGATCGCCGACGTGGCCCGCGCCGCGGGCGTCGCCTACGGCCTCGTCTACCACTACTTCCAGAACAAGGACGAGCTGCTCGAGAGCGTCTTCGACGAGCAGTGGACGATCTTCATCGGCGCGCTGGAGCGGATCGACGCGGGGCCGGGGACCGCGGCGGAGAAGATCTCCGCCATGTTCGGCTTCGTCTTCGACGTGTACAAGACGGCGCCCGCGGCGGTCCGCGTCCTGATGCTCGAGGTGACCCGCACGCCGCAGGGCCTGCGGGCGGGCTCCACGCGGGAGACGTTCGAGAAGGCGGTGCGCCTCCTCGCGGCGGTCGTGCGCCAGGGGCAGGAACGGGGGGAGCTGCGGCGCGAGACGAGCCCGGTGGTCGCGGCGACGGCGCTGCTCGGGGCGATGGAGCTCACCCTCTCCGGCATGGTGATGGGGCTCGTCCCCGCGGGGAACGAGCAGGAGATCGACCGGGCCAGGGCGGAGCTGGTCGCCACGGCGGTCGACGGGCTCCGCGTCGGCGCTCGTTGACGCGCAAAGTCGCCGCTGGTAAGCCGGTGGAATTCGTCTTCACCCGCGCCCCGCGCCCGCTCCCGGGCGGGCGGCGCCACGGGAGGTTGGGGCCATGACCGCGCGCGTGCTCGTCTCGGATGATCTGTCCCAGGAGGCCGTCCAGATCCTGAAGAAGGCCGGCCTGGAGGTCGACGTGAAGGTCGGCCTCAAGCCCGAGGAGCTCGAGGCGATCATCGGCGACTACGACGCGCTCGCGGTCCGGAGCGCGACGAAGGTGAACGCCAAGGTCCTCGACAAGGCGAAGAAGCTCAAGGTGGTCGGTCGCGCCGGCGTCGGCGTGGACAACGTCGACCTCGACGCCGCCACGCGCCGCGGCGTCGTGGTGATGAACACGCCGGGCGGCTCGTCCACCACGGTGGCCGAGCTCGCGCTCGCCCTCATGCTCTCGCTCTCCCGCCACGTCGCCGCCGCGACGGCCAGCGTCAAGGCGGGCAAGTGGGAGAAGAAGAAGTTCCAGGGGCACGAGCTCGCCGGGAAGACGCTGGGCGTGGTCGGCATCGGCAACATCGGCTCGGTCCTCGTCGACCGCGCGATCGCGCTCAAGATGCGGGTCCTCGCCTACGACCCGTTCATCTCCGCCGACGCCGCCCAGAAGCTGGGCGTGGAGCTCGTCGACCTCGACACGCTGTGGCGGAACGCGGACGTCTTCTCGCTCCACGTGCCCCTCAACGAGCAGACGAAGAACCTCGTCAACGCCGAGGTCTTCGCGAAGATGAAGAAGGGCGCGCTCCTCGTGAACTGCGCGCGCGGCGGGATCGTGGACGAGAAGGCGCTCGCCGACGCGCTCGCGTCGGGCCAGCTGGGCGGCGCGGCCATGGACGTCTTCGAGAAGGAGCCGCCCCCGGCCGACCACCCGCTGTTCAAGTTCGAGAACTTCGCCTGCACCCCGCACATCGGCGCCTCGACCGAGGAGGCCCAGTCGGCCGTCGCCATCGCGATCGCCGAGCAGCTCGCGCTCTACCTGAACCAGGGCGTAGTGAAGAACGCGGTCAACGTGCTCGGGCTGCCCAAGGAGGTCATGGAGCAGCTCTCGCCGTACCTCCCGCTGGTCGAGAAGCTCGGCTCGCTCGCCGCCCAGATCGCGCCGTCCGGGCCGACCGAGGTGACGATCGAGGTCGCCGGCGAGCTCGCCGCGCACCCGTCGCGCCCGCTCGCGAACCGGGCGCTCGTCGGCTTCCTCCGCCACTTCATGGACACGCCGGTCAACGAGGTGAACGCGCCCGCCATCGCGCGCGACCGCGGCCTCGCCGTGAAGGAGGTCCGGACCGCCGAGCCGCTCGACTACGCCAGCCTCGTCACCGTCCGGGTGACCGGGCCCGCGGGCGCGGTCCACGTCGCCGGCACCGTCTACGGCAAGAACGACGCCCGCATCGTGCGCGTGGACGGCTTCCGCCTCGAGGCCGTCCCGGACGGGAACGTCATCATGTGCGAGAACGACGACTCGCCCGGCGTGGTCGGCAACCTCGGCACCGCGCTCGGCACGGCCGGCGTGAACATCGCCCGGATCTCGCTCTCGCGCCTCGACGACAAGTCGCGCGCGTTCGCGTTCCTCAACGTGGACTCGAAGCCGTCGCAGGAGGTCCTCGACGGCCTCCGCAAGCTGCCGCACGTCCGGATCGTCCGCGCGATCGTGCTGTAGCGGGGGCTGCGCCCCGGCCATCGCGCGAGGGCCGCGGGCGCGCTAGAGTTCGGACCCCATGCTCGACCTCTCGCTCCCCTCCGGCCTCCGCGATCTCCTGCCCGACCACTCCGCGCACCTCGCGGAGCTGTCGGGCAGGCTGCAGGACGTGTTCTCGAGCTTCGGGTACCGGCGGCTGTTCCTGCCCACGCTCGAGCGGCTCGAGGTGATCGAGCGCGGGCTGCCGCCGTCGGCCGTGGCCGACGCGGTGAAGTTCGTCGAGCCGGGCTCGGGCGAGGTGGTGGTCATCCGCCCGGACATCACCCCGCAGATCGCGCGGCTGTACGCGGCGCGGCCGGACGCCCTCCCGGCGCCCGCACGCCTCTGCTACGACGGCCCGGTCCTCCGGGCGCGGGAGGCGCGGGCGGGCGTGCCGCGCGAGGTCTACCAGGCGGGCGTGGAGCTCCTCGGCGCGGGCGGACCCGACGCCGACGCCGAGATGCTGGTGCTGCTGGCGCAGTCGCTCGCGCGCGTCGGGCTCGACGGCGCGCGCGTGGAGGTCGGCCACTCCGGCTTCGCCCGCGCGATCGTCGACGCGGCGAGGCTCCCGGCGGACGCGGAGGAGGCGGCCTGGGCCGCCCTCGGGCGCAAGGAGGAGGGGACGCTCGCCGAGCTCGCCCGCCGCGGCCGCGGGCCGGCGCGGGCTGCGCTCCCGGCGCTCGCGGGCCTCTACGGCGACGGCGCGCTCGCGCGGGCGCGCGCCCTCGTCCGGGCGGTGCCGGGCGCCGCGCGGGCGCTCGAGGAGGTCGAGGCGGCCCTCCGGATCGCCCGCCGGCGCGGGGTCGCGGAGGTCGCCGTGGATCTCGGCGAGGCCCGCGGGCTCGGGTACTACACGGGACTGACCGTCGCGGGGTATGCGCCCGGGGCCGGGAGCCGGGTGGCCGGTGGAGGGCGGTACGACGGGCTGCTGGCGCGGTTCGGGCGGCCGGACCCGGCCGTCGGCTTCGCCATCGACCTCGAGTTCGCGACGCAGGCCCTCGAGCGGGCAAACGGCCGCGGGCGACCCGCCCGCCCCGGCGGGGCAGGGGTGCGGCAGCGGCGCGTGCGGTGAGCCGGGCGAGGCCCGCGGCGTGCGACTGAACGTAGCGGAGCCATCGGCCCACGGCGTGGTGTATCGTGGACCACCTGTGCGCCTTCGGCGCGCCCGCCCTCGGCGGGCGCGCGGGTTTCTCCGCGGACGTGCCGCGGACGCCCGGAGTCCTCCCGGCCAGCCGCACGGGGAGTCGATAGATGCCGAACGTCGTGGTCGTCGGGGCCCAGTGGGGCGACGAGGGCAAGGGCAAGATCGTCGATCTGCTCACGCAGTACGCGGACGTCGTGGTCCGCTTCCAGGGCGGGAACAACGCGGGCCACACGCTCGTCGTGGGCGGCGAGAAGACCGTCCTGCACCTCATCCCCTCCGGCATCCTCCACCCGGGCAAGGCCTGCGTCATCGGCAACGGCGTGGTGGTCGATCCCGAGGTGCTGATCCTGGAGATCGATCGGCTGAAGCAGAAGGGCTTCCTCGCGGACGACGGCCAGCTCGCGATCTCGCTGGACGCGCACGTGATCATGCCGTGGCACAAGGCGATCGACCTCGCGCGCGAGAAGGCGATGGGCGAGGCCAAGATCGGCACCACCGGGCGCGGCATCGGGCCGACGTACGAGGACAAGGTCGCCCGCCGCGGCCTGCGCGTCCGCGACCTGCTCGACGAGGAGCGGCTGCGCCGCAAGGTGCAGGAGCGGGTCGCGTCGGCGCGCGAGGAGCTCGCCCGGCTCGGCGCCGCCGCCGACCTCGACGCCGCGGCGCTCGCGCAGCGCGCCGCGGAGCAGGGGCGGCGCATCGCGCGGTACGCGGCCGACGTCTCGCTCTGGCTGCACCGGGCGATCCAGGCCGGGAAGTCGCTCCTGTTCGAGGGCGCGCAGGGGACACTGCTCGACGTGGACCACGGCACGTACCCGTTCGTCACGAGCTCCAACACCGTCGCCGGCAACGCGGTGATCGGCTGCGGGCTCGGGCCGCGCGCGGTGGACTACGTGCTCGGCATCTCCAAGGCGTACTCGACGCGCGTCGGCGGCGGCCCGTACCCCACCGAGCTGCACGACGCGACGGGCGAGCGGCTCCGGAAGCTCGGGAACGAGTTCGGCGCCACGACCGGTCGCCCACGCCGGACCGGCTGGCTCGACGCCGTCGCGCTCCGCTACGCCGCCCGCGTCAACGGCCTCGACGGCCTGGCGCTCACCAAGCTCGACGTCCTGACCGGCTTCGACACCGTGCGGATCGCGGTCGCGTACCGCCTCGACGGGAAGGTGCTCGAGGAGCTGCCCGGCGATCCCGAGGTGCTCGAGCGCTGCCAGCCGGTCTACGAGGACCTGCCGGGCTGGAGCGAGAAGGTCGAGGGGCTCCGCACCTGGGACGACCTGCCGAAGGCCGCGCGCGTCTACATCCAGCGGGTGCAGGAGCTCGCGGGGGTGAAGGTCGTCGGGCTCTCGGTCGGGGCGGATCGGGGGGAGACCATCCTCGTGGAGAATCCGTTCAGGAAGGGGTGAGGGGAGGGCGGAGTTGCTGGGGGGGCGGTCCAGGAGGGGAAGACCGGGACGGGGATGGCTTCGGCCGCGGGATGGGTTGGGGAGAAGCCGGGTGCGGGACCGGGAGCGGGTTCGGCTGCGGGGGCGGGGACGGGGACGGGGACGGAGTTCGGGGACGGGGCACGGGTCGTCAGCGGAATCGTGGGCCGCCGCAGAGCCGGCTGAGCATCTGGGCGACGCGCACGAGCATCGCTCGTGCGCTGTCGTACTGCTCGGCAGTGATGAGCCCGCGGATCCGTAGGACGTCGAGCTGCGTGGCGGCTTCGGTCGTGCTCCCTCGCGCGATCTCGTAGGAACGCTGCTTGTCTGCTCTCGCGGTCTTTCCGGCGCCCTCGCCGATGTTGAAGAGGATGCTCGCGCTCGCGCGATCGAATTGATCGCGGAGATCGCGTGGAATCTTCCGGGCCGCGAGCGACGTCGCGAGCACGAGGTACTCGCGCGCGATCCGGTAGACCTCGAGCTTCTCGTGATCGAAGAGCGCCTCCCCCGTGCCCGTACCCGCCTCCGTACCCGTCCCCGTTCCCGCTCCCGCCTCCGCACCCGCTCCCGGTCCCGCACCCGGCCTTTTCATCTTCGTCTTCCACCCACTCCCTCACCCGCACGACGCCACCGCCGCAAGCGCAACCGCCGCCACGGCAAGCAACGCGGCCGCGACCAGCGGTCGGGCCCCGGCCGCGTCCCTCCGCGCTGCGCCAACACTCCGCCCGGCGCCGCCGTCCGCGCGATCCCGTTCTCCCCGTTTCTTCCCCGAGGGAGCCGCCCGCGCACCCGGCACCCCCGGCCCCTCGAACGCGATCTCCGTCTCTCCGACCGTGAGCAGGTCGCCCCGTTGCAGAAGCACCGGGCCCCGCTCGACGGGGACTCCGTTGACCCTCAGGCGGTTCTTCGCGCCGAGGT
Organism: Anaeromyxobacter sp.; assembly: GCA_035627135.1. Classification (GTDB taxonomy): domain Bacteria; phylum Myxococcota; class Myxococcia; order Myxococcales; family Anaeromyxobacteraceae; genus Anaeromyxobacter. Next base: position 24,302 of record DASPMI010000141.1, read on the forward strand.
CCTCGGCGGTGATCCCGGCCCCGGTCACCTCGATCCGCGCGTGGCGGCGGGACGCGGCCGCGTCCAGGAGGCGGAGGCCCGCGCCGCGCCCGCGGCCGAGCACGAGGCCCGCGCCGACCGCGGCGCGCTCGCCGGCCTGCGGCCCGGTGAGGACGACGAGGTGGGGTCCGGACGGTGCGTCCGGGTCGCGGCGCGCGCCGCGGAGCAGCGCGGCCGCGGCGACGCGCGTGTCCTCGGCCGGCGCCGGCGCGGGGAGCGACAGCGCGACGTCGCGGAAGCGGGCGCGCTCTCCGGCGCGGAGCAGGCGCCGTCCCCCGGGCGCGACGGGGCGGAGCCCCACCTTGAGCCCCGGCTCCTCGGGCACGAGCACCAGGCCTGCGGGGGCCGGGAAGAGCCGGACGGCCGCCGGCGGGAGCCCCGGCACGGCGATGCCGTCCGCCTGCGAGCCGCCGAGCGTGACCGGCCCGACGACGGCGGGCCGGAGCGGCTCGGGCGAGCCGGGCGGGAGGACCTCGACGATCACGCGCCACGACGATCCAAGCCGGGTGCCAGCCGCAACTCCGCGAGAACCCGAGGGTCCTCGACGGTCCGCCGTCCGCGCCGCGGACCGCGGAGCGCTCCCCGGACCGCCTGCCGGACGCGGCGCCCGGGAGGAGGGCCCGGCCTGGCTACGGCACGATGTCCCCGTGCTCCGGCCGGATGTCCCAGCGGCTCTCCGCCTCGGAGCGCTCCGCGGGATCGCCCGTGAACCGCAGGTAGCCGTTCATCTCCAGCGTGTCGACGAGCTCCTCCGCCTCGAGCTCCGAGATCGCGAGCTCGTGCGCGAGGACGTCGCGGAAGTAGCTCCTGCCGCGCAGGTAGCCGACCGGGGGCTCGTTCGGCGGGATGTGCCGCCGGAGCCGCTCCGCCACGTCCGCCAGGTCGAAGTCGTCGATGGCCACGGGCGGAAGTTATGGGCCTTCCGCGAGCGTGGCCACGGGGTCGAGCACGACCTCGGCAGGGACCTTGCGGAACCGCGCGCCGTCCGAAAGGAGCCGGACCGCGCCGCGATCGGTGCGCTCCACCTGCGCGCCGGCGGCGGACCAGCGGGCGACGACGTCGGCCGCCGGGAAGCCGAACCGGTTCCCGGCGCCGGCGCTCACGACCGCGAACCGGGGCGCGACCGCGGCGACGAAGGCCGGAGACGAAGAGCTCCTGCTGCCGTGGTGCGGGACCTTGACGACGTCCGCCGCGAGCCCTCCCGCGCGGACCGCGGCGTCCTCGCCGGCCGCCTCGACGTCCCCCGCGAACAGGATCGCCGTCCGGCCGAACTCGACGCGCAGCACGAGCGAGGCGTCGTTCTCGCCGAGCGCGGCGCGCGGTCCGCCCACCGCCTGGAACCGGACGCCGGCCCGCTCCCACGACTCGCCCGGCGCGAGCGGCGCCGGGCGCAGGCGCGCCACCACCGCCGCCGCCTCGCCGTCCCCCGGCGCGCCGTTGCCGAACGCGTGCGCGACCGGGAACGCGTCGAGCACCGTCGCGAGCCCGAGCGCGTGGTCCGGGTGCGGGTGCGAGAGGAAGACGGCCGCGAGGCGCCGGACGCCGAGATCGCGGAGCAGCGGCACGACGTCCCGCTCGCCCGGGTCGGCGCCGCCGCCGACCGCGCCGCCGCCGTCGACGAGCACGGCCGAGCCGTCCGGGAGCCGGAGCAGCGCCGCGTCACCCTGTCCGACGCTCAGGAAGATCACCTCGAGGCCGCCGCGGGCGCGCGCGGCCTCTGCCCGGAGCCAGGGCGGGGCGACGAGACAGGCGGCGGCCGCCGCCGCGGTGGCCCAGCGACGCTTCCCGCGGAGCCGCGTCGCGAGCAGGGCGAGGCCCGCGCACGCCACCGCGCCGAGGAGCCCCGGCGAGCCCAGGCCGAACGTGCTCCAGCGCGGCGCGGCGGCGACGTCCGAGATCGCCCGCAGAGCTCGGGCGAGTGGCCAGGCGGCCCACAGGAACGGCGCCGCGGCAGCCGCGTCGAGCGAAGCGGCCGCTCCCGCGACCGCGCCGAGCAGCGTGAGCCCGGCGCCGAGCGGGAGTGCGGCGAGGTTCGCGGGGAGGCCGAGCAGCGGGAGCTGGCGGAAGTGGAACGCGAGCACCGGCGCCGTGGCGAGCGACGCCGCGACCGTGGCGCAGGCGCCCTGGAGCAGCGGCTCGCCGAGGCGGCGCCGCCACGTGCCGGGGGCGGCGGCGAACGGGACCGCGCGCCGCAGCGGCCCCGCCCAGAGGGCGAGGCCGGCGACCGCCGCGAACGAGAGCTGGAACGACGGGTCGAGCGCCGCCGCGGGCTCGACGGCGAGCAGGACCAGGGCCGCGAGGGCGAGCGCGTTGGCGGCGTCGTGCTCGCGCCGGAGGAACACGCCGCCGAGGCCGATGGCGGCGGCGACCGCGGCCCGGAGCACGGGCGGGTTGGCGCCGGTGCCGAGCGCGTACATGGCGGTCGCCGGGAGGCAGATCGCGGCCGCGAGCGCTCCCGGGTCGGTCCGTTCGGCGAGCCAGCCCCAGCGGACGAGTGCCGCGCGGAGCAGCCTCCACAGCCCGAACACCACGACGACGAGGTGATAGCCCGACACCGCGAGCACGTGCGCGAGGCCGCTCCGCGCGAAGGACCGGCGGGTGGCGTCGTCGAGACCGGCGCGATCCCCGACCCCGATCGCGCGGAGCAGCGCCGCCTCGCGCGAGGGGAGGTGACGCTCGCAGGCCGCGGCGTACCGTGCGCGCGCCCGCTCGAGCAGCGCGGCGGGGGAGGGGCGGGCGATCCGGATCGCGGGGCCCGTCGCGCGGCCGACCCACGCAACGCCCGCGGCCGCGAGCTGGCCGGCGCGGTCCCTGCCGCCCGGGTTGGCCGGGCCTGGGGGGCGCCGGAGCCGGGCCTCCAGGCGGAGCGCGTCCCCGACGGCGAGCGGCCAGGCGAGCGGTGGTGCCGTGACCTCGACGCGCGCGCCGTCCCGCAGGGCCAGCCGGAGCCGCACGTCGTCGCCCCACGGCTGGGGTGGATCGACCACGCCGCCCTCGAGGAGCACCGGCTCGGCTGGTGGTTCGGCGGGCAACGCACGGGCCTGGGCCGCCGCCAGCCAGCCCGCGGCCAAGAACGCGATGGGCCGGAACCGCGGGAGCGCGACGAGGAGGAGCAGGAAGGGCAACCAGCCGGGCGCGGCGAGGGGCTGGACGCCGAGGGCCACCCCGGACAGGAAGCCGGCGGCGGGCCAGACGAGCGGCCGGCCATGCGTCACGGCGCCTCCCGGGCCACGGAAGGGGCGGCTCGAAAGGTTCCGATTTCGCCAGTGTTATTGAACGGGTCGGAGACTTGTGATAGCCTCCCCCGACTAGGCTCCCGCCCGGCCTGCGTCCCGCAGGGCGCGTCGGCCAGGGCGGTGGAGCGGAGGTAGGAATGTCGGCAATTCAGGCGAGTCAGGCAGTCCCCAACTTCAAGGTCGGGGATAAGGCAGTGTACCCCGGTCAGGGCGTCGGCGAGGTCATGGGCATCGAGCACAAGGAGGTGGCCGGTCAGCGCCAGTCCTTCTACGTGCTGCGGATCCTCGAGAACGGGATGAAGATCATGATCCCGATGAACAAGGTCGGCTCGGTCGGCCTGCGCGAGATCATCGGGGAGAAGGAAGTCCGGCGCGTCTACGGGATCCTCCGGGAGAAGGAGGTCTCGGTCGACTCCACCACCTGGAACCGCCGGTACCGGGAGTACATGGACAAGATCAAGACGGGCAGCGTCTTCGAGATCGCGGAGGTGCTGCGCGATCTGTACCTGCTCCGCTCCGACAAGGACCTCTCCTTCGGCGAGCGCAAGATGCTCGACACGGCCCGCTCGCTCCTCATCAAGGAGCTCGCGATCGCCAAGGCCTGCGACGAGCAGGACGTCGAGGACGACCTCAAGAAGATCTTCAACTGCTGATCGCGGGCCCTCCGCCGCGCGCCCCGGGCGCCCGGCGGAGCGGGGCCACGGACCGCCGCGCGGACCTCCGTCCGGGCGGCGGTCGCACGTCTGGCGGTCCGTACCGGCGCGAGCACCGAAAAGTTCGAGCACGCCGGGGCGGGTAGCAGGTAGGGTGCCAGCCGAGGTGCTGGTCGGGGCCGTGCGGGCGCGGGCTCGGGCTCGGGCTCGGGCTCGTTCACGGGAGGCTGGGATGATCGACGGCGAGCGCGTGACGGCGATCCTGGCGGCGGGAGGATCGGGCCAGCGCGCGAGGACGGCGAAGCAGTGGCTCGCCCTCGGCGGCGAGACGGTGCTGCGGCGCGCCGCCCGGGCGATGGCCGCGTGCCCCGAGGTGGACGCGCTCGTGGCGGTCGTGCCCCCGGGCGAAGAGGAGCGCGGCGCGGCGGAGCTCGCCGGGCTGGGGAAGCCGGGCCGGGCGGTGCCCGGGGGCGCGGCCCGCGCGGACTCCGTCCGGAACGGCCTCGCGGCCGCGGCGGACGCGGCGATCGTGCTGGTCCACGACGCCGCCCGCCCGTTCGCGACGCCGGCGCTCGCGTCCCGCGTCGCGCGCGCCGCGGCCGAGGGCGGCGCGGCCCTCGCCGCCGTGGCGGTGACCGACACGGTGAAGCGCCAGGACGGCGAGGCCCTGCGGGTCGCGGCGACGCTCGACCGCAACCAGCTCTGGCTCGCGCAGACGCCCCAGGGGTTCCGGCGCGACGTGCTCTTCCGCGCCTACGAGCGCGCGGGGACGGCCGCGTCGAGCGCCACGGACGAGTGCCTCCTCGTCGAGCAGATGGGCGCACCCGTGACCCTGGTCCCCGGGGAACCGGGCAACTTCAAGATCACCGGCCCCGACGACGTCGCCCGCGCGCGCGCCCGGGTCGAGGCGCCCGTGGCCGTGGGCGTCGGCTACGACACGCACCGGTTCGCCGCCGGCCGGAAGCTCGTCCTCGGCGGCGTCGAGTTCGAGGGCGACGGGCTCCTCGGCCACTCCGACGCCGACGCCTGCGCGCACGCCATCGGCGACGCCATCCTGGGCGCGGCCGGCCTCGGCGACCTGGGGCGCCACTTCCCGGACACGGATCCGCAGTGGAAGGGGGTCTCGTCGCTCGTCCTGCTCGAGGAGATCGCCCGGCGCGCCGCGGAGCGCGGGTTCCGCGTGGGGAACGCGGACGTGACGCTGGCCGCGCGCCGGCCGAAGATCGCGCCGAGGGCCGAGGAGATGCGGGCCCGCCTCGCCGGGGCGCTGGGGATCGCGCCCGGCCAGGTCAACGTGAAGGCGACCACGGGCGAGGGCATAGGGTTCGTGGGGCGCGGAGAGGGGATCGCCGCGCACGCGGTGGTCGTCCTCCACCGGAGCGAGCGATGAGCGACGAGGACCCGAAGCGCGACGACGAGTTCTTCGACGGGCGGTCCGCGCCCGTGCCGCCGCCGCGCCGCGAGCGGGCGGCGCTCGCCCGCTCGCCCGTGTTCGCGGTGCTGACCGCGTTCCTCGCCGGCTGGCTCCTCGCCTCGCTCTGGCCCGACGTCGCCTACTTCTTCTCGTCGCGGGATCCGATCGATCTCGGGGGCCCGGGCGCGTACCGGCTCGAGCTGGCGCGCGAGAACCGGCTCGTGCAGATCCGCGGGCCGCTCGATCCGAACGCCGTCCCGGTGCTGCAGCGGCGCGACCCGCGCACGGTGGGCCGGGTCGCGGGGACGAACCTCGTCGTGGACCGCCCCGGACGCGCCGGGCCCGCGATCTACGAGGGGCGGCTCCTGCCCGTCGGGCGGCGCGCCGACTACCAGCCGATCGTGGACGAGCTGCGGTCCCGCGGCTCGCCGGTCGGCGACGGCTGGCAGGTGCTGCGGGACGGGGAGCGCCCGCGCCGCGCCTGGCTGCCGGTGATCGGCTCGATCCTCCTCCTCGGAGTCCTCTCCATCAACGTGCGGGCCCTCTTCCGGGCCCTCTTCCTCAGGCCGCGGGAGCGGAGATGAGCATCCACGTCCACGACACCCTCGCCGGCGCGAAGCGCGAGCTCGTGCCCCTCGCGCCGGGCAAGCTCGGCGTCTACGTCTGCGGCCCGACGGTCTACGACTTCGCGCACCTCGGCCACGCCCGCTGCTACGTGGCCTGGGACGTGGCCGTCCGGCACCTCCGGGCGCGCGGGTTCGAGGTGAAGTTCGTCCGGAACGTCACCGACGTGGACGACAAGATCATCGCCCGCGCGAACGAGCGCGGCGAGGACCCGTCCGCGCTCGCGGCGCGGTTCACCGCGGCCTTCGACGAGGACATGGACGCGCTCGGCAACCTCCGCCCGGACGTCACGCCGAAGGTCACCGACCACATGCCGGAGATCGTCTCGCTCATCGAGACGCTCGTCCGCAAGGGCCACGCGTACGCGCCCGGCAACGGCGACGTCTACTACGCCGTCCGCTCGTTCGCGGACTACGGGCGGCTCTCCCGCCGCAACCTCGACGACCTCCAGGCGGGCGCCCGGGTGGAGCCGGGGGACGCGAAGCGCGATCCGCTCGACTTCGCGCTCTGGAAGGCCGCCAAGCCGGGGGAGCCGAGCTGGCCCTCGCCGTGGGGTCCGGGGCGCCCGGGCTGGCACATCGAGTGCTCGGCGATGACCCGCAAGCACCTCGGGCCGCGCTTCGACGTGCACGCCGGCGGCAAGGATCTCGTCTTCCCGCACCACACCAACGAGATCGCGCAGTCGGCGGCGGCGACGAGCGACGACCCGCGCGCCGACGACTTCGCCCGCTACTGGCTCCACAACGGGTTCGTCCAGATCGACGACGAGAAGATGTCGAAGTCGCTGGGCAACTTCTTCACCGTCCGCGACGTGCTCGCGCGGTTCGACGCCGAGGGGCTCCGCTTCTTCCTGCTCGGGACGCACTACCGGCGCGACTTCAACTTCTCGGACGTCGTCCTCGCCGAGGCCGAGCGGCGGGTGCGCTCGCTCTACGAGACGCTGGAGAAGGCGGACCGGCTCTCCGCCGGTGCGGCCGCGGGCGCTCCGGGCTCGGGCTCGAGCACGGGCTCGGGGGGGACGGGTCCGATGGTGGACCAGGCGCTGCAGGCGCTCGACGACGACTTCAACACGCCCCAGGTGCTCGCGCTCCTCGCCGAGGCGTTCACGGCCGCGAACGCGGTGGCGGACAGGAAGGGGAAGAAGACGCCGGACGACAGGGCCCAGCTCGCGGCCTTCGCGCGCGACGTGCGCGCGGTGGGCCGGGTGCTCGGCATCCTCGGGCGGGAGCCCGCGGCGGCGCTCCGGGCCATCCGCGAGAAGGCCGCGGCGCGGCGCGGGATCGACCCGGCGGCGGTGGAGGCGCGGATCGCAGAGCGCGCCGCGGCGCGCGCCGCGAAGGACTACGCGCGCGGCGACGCGATCCGCGACGAGCTGCTGGCCCAGGGGGTCGCGATCATGGACGGGGCGGGGGGGACGAGCTGGACCGTGGAGTGAAGCTCACTCCTCGAGCTTCGGCTGCGGGCCCGGGATGATCCCCGCGATGTCCGGATCCTCGCCCGGCGCGAGGGGACGCTCGCCGCGCTCGGCCTTCTCGCGGCGGCGCTGCTCCTTCTTCTCTTCCTTCTTCGCCTGGTGATCGCGGCGGGCCGCTTCCTTCTGCCGCTTGGTCGCTCCGGGGTTGAAGGCCATGCGTCCTCCTCCTGCACGTGGGCTTCGAAGGTCCGGCGTCGAAAACACGAAGGCCCGGCCAAGTCCGGCCGGGCCCCCTTCGTGAACAGGCTCGTCGCGGCTACGAAGGCCGGACGTTCGCAGCCTGGAGGCCCTTCGGCCCCTTCTTGATCTCGAACTCGACCCGCTGCCCCTCCTGCAGGCTGCGGAACCCCTCCGCCTGAATCGCGGTGTGGTGGACGAACACGTCCTCGCCACCGCCGTCCTGAGAGATGAAGCCAAAGCCCTTC
>DASPMI010000142.1:0-90066 GCA_035627135.1 Anaeromyxobacter sp.
GGTAGGGGACGAGGGCGTACGAGTCGCTCAGCTCTTCCCGCAGCTCCGCCCACTCCGCCGCCGCGCGCTCGGCGTCGGTCTTCTTGCAGGCGGTGGAGGAGAGGGCGGCGACGGCGAGGAGGAGCGTCAGCGGGCGCGTGAGGTGCACGCGACGACTCTACTACGACCCGAACACGAGCCGGCAGACCGCGACCGCCGCCGTGAACCCGGCGAGCTCGGCGACCAGCCCGGCGGCGATCGCGTGGCGCGGGCGGGAGATGCCGGCCGCGCCCATGTAGACGGCGATGACGTAGAAGGTCGTCTCGGTGGAACCGGCCATCACCGAGGCGAGCCGGCCGGCCCAGGAGTCCGGGCCCTCGGTCTTCAGGAGCTCCGCCACGACGCCCTGGGCGGCGCCGCCGGAGAGCGGGCGCACGAGCGCGAGCGGGAGGACGCTCGCGGGGATCCCGAGCGCCTCGGTGACGGGCGCGAGCACCCCGGCGGCGGCGTCCATCGCGCCCGACGCGCGGAGCATGGCGATCATCACGAACACCGCCACGAGCGCCGGGATGATCCGGACGGCGGTCTCGAACCCGGACCTCGCGCCGTCGAGGAACGCGGGGTAGACCTTCACCCTCCGGAACAGGGCGAGGAGCGGGATGCCCGCGAGCAGGAGCGCGACGATCCACGACGACGCGGACTGGAAGGCCGGACCCATGACGTTCACGCTCCGTCGGGCACCGGCGCGAGCCGCCGGAGGAGGCGCGCCGCCGCGACCGCCACGACGACGCCGCAGGCGGAGGCGAGGAGCGTCGGCAGGATGATCTCCTCCGGCGCGCGGGAGCCCGCCTGGAGGCGCAGCGTGATCATCGTCACCGGGACGAGCTGCACGGACGCGGTGTTGAGCGCGACGAGCATCACCTGGGCGTCGGTGGCGGTGCCCGGCCGCGGGTTGAGCGTCTCGAGCTCCTGCATCGCCTTGATGCCCATCGGCGTCGCGGCGTTGCCGAGGCCGAGGAAGTTGGCGGCGAAGTTCATGACCACGCTGCCGAGGGCGGGGTGATCGGCGGGCACCCCGGGGAAGAGCCGCCGGAGGGCGGGGCGCGCCAGCCAGGCGACGAAGCGGACGGCCCCCGCCTCCTCGGCGACCCGCATGAGGCCCGACCAGAGGGCGAGCGCCCCGACGAGGCCGATCGCGAACGCGGCGGCGGTCCCCGCCGCCTCGAGGGCCGCCCGGGTGAGCTCGGGGATGCGCCCGTTCACGCCCGCGACCACGACCGAGAGCGCCATGAGGACGGCGAGGATCGCGCCCATGCGGGCGATTCTGGACGGGACGACCCCGAACGCGAGTTTTTGGTAGAAGCACGCTGTTCCTGGCCGTAGGAGCCACCGCCCCCATGAAGATGCCGAGACCTGCCGCCTCCCTGCTCGCCCTCTCGCTCGCCGCTCCCCTGGCCGGCTGCCCCGAGCAGCGGTCGCGGACCGAGGTGAAGCCCCCGCCGCAGGCGACCCTCGCGGCGGGGACGGCGGGGGCGCCCGACGTCCTCACGCTCCGCCGGCCGGCGGGTCCCGAGTACTTCGGCTTCTACGTCGGCGGGAAGAAGGCGGGGTGGCTGCGGACGGACCTCACCCGCGAGCTGCGCGACGGCAAGGACGTGCTGGTCGCGCGCGAGACGATGGTGCTCAAGGTGAAGACCGACGGGCGCCCCGTCGAGCGCCGGCAGGAGGAGGAGCGGATCTTCGAGGCGCGCCCCGGCGGCCGGCTCCTCTCGTTCACGGCCGACATGCGCGGCGACGGCGGCGATCGGCTCCTGCGCGGGACCTGCGCGCGCGGCCGCTGCACGGTCAAGGTCGAGTCCCCCGGCCGCGCGCCCGTCGAGCGCGTCCTCGAGGTGACCGTCCCGAGCGAGCAGGCGGACCCGGCGCGGCTCGCGGCCGCCCGGCGGACGACCGTGCGCGGGCCGGTGATCGAGACGCTCCGGATCAAGGTGAAGCAGATGGAGACCTCGTTCGTCCGCCGCGAGAAGCTCGTGCGCGGCGGCGCGGAGGAGGAGGTCTCGGTCGTCGCCGAGCAGGAGGTCGGCGACCGGATGCCGCTCGAGTACCGGATCGCCGACGACGGCCGCGTCCTCGACATCCGCCAGGGCGACGGCCTCGTGGTGCTGCCGGAGCCCGAGGCGCGCGCGACCTCGCTCGAGGACGTGGACCTCCCGCTCCTCGGGCGCGTGGCGCTGCCGCGCCCGCTGCCGAGCGACGTCCCCGCGAAGATCACCTACGACCTCGCCGGCCTGCCGCGGCCGTTCTGGACCAACTCGGAGCGGCAGCGGTTCGAGGCCGGGCCCAACGGCACGGCGCGGCTCACGGTCACCGCGCGCGCGCCCGCCGCCGCCGACCCCGCGCGCGACACGCCGCTCGCGCAGGCCGGCCGCGGCGCCGACCCGGCCGATCTCGCCGCCACGGGCGCGGTGGACTCCGACGCGCCCGAGATCGTGGCGCTCGCCCGCGAGATCGCCGGCGACGCCCCCGGCGCGTACGCCGCCGCGAAGCGGCTCAACGAGCACGTCCACCGCCTCCTCACGACGACGATGGGCGCGAGCCAGGACCGTGCGAGCGACGTCCTCCGGGCGCGGCAGGGCGACTGCTCCGAGCACGCGCTCCTCACCGTGGCGCTGGCGCGCGCGATCGGGATCCCGGCGCGCGAGGTCTACGGCCTCGTCTACTCGCGGATGGGCGGCCAGGAGGGGCTCTACTGGCACGACTGGGTCGAGATCCGGAGCGCGGGCGAGTGGATCGCCATCGATCCCACGTTCGGCCAGCCCGTCGCGGACGCCACGCACATCGCCCTCTCCGGCGGCGACCGCTCGGAGGTGGGCGGCCTGCTGACGGCGCTCAAGGTCATGGCCGTCGAGGTCCACCCGCCAGAGGCGACGCCGCAACGCGCGGTGCGCCCGGCCAGCGGTGTGAAGTAGGCGCACGACCCCCTGGGAATGGCCCGCCCGCGGAACAGTTGACCGCGGTAAAGGCGCGTGTTTTATCCAGCCGTTCCTCCCTTCAAGGGGTCTACGCATGTCACGCCTCCTCGCCGCCCTGGTGGCATCCCTCGCCCTCGCCGGCGCCGCGCGCGCCCAGAGCGCGGACAAGAAGCCCCCCGCGCCGGCCAACGGCAGCGTCGAGGCCGACCCCAAGGTCCAGGCCGCGATCCAGGCCGCGGTCGAGAAGGCGAAGGAGGAGATCCGGAACGAGGTCCGCGCCGAGCTCCAGGGCGCCCAGTCGGCCCAGGAGTTCATGGGCGCCGTCGCCGACCAGCCGAAGCTCGAGGTGCTCGATCTCGACGGCTACTTCCGGGTCCGCGGCGAGATGCTCAACAAGCTCCACCTCAAGAACGACCTCGACGCGGCCGACCACCACTACTTCCCGAAGCCGCTCCGCTCGGGCTCGCGCCTGTCCTCGGCCAACATGCGGCTCCGCCTCGAGCCCACCATCAACGCGAGCGAGGCCGTCCGGGTCCACGCCCAGATCGACGTCCTCGACAACTACGTGCTCGGCTCGAACGCCGGCACGCTCTCCGACGACGTGGGGAGCCCGTACCCCGTCCCGTACTGGAGCTCGACGCGCGCGTACCTCGAGGACGACCCCAGCGCCGATCGCCCGCTCATCATCCCGCGCCGGGTCTGGGCCGACGTCCAGACGCCCATCGGCCTGCTCAGCTTCGGCCGCATGCCCTCGCACTGGGGCCTCGGGATCCTCGCCAACGCCGGCACCGGCCTCGACCAGGACTACGGCGACACGGTCGACCGGCTCCAGTTCGCGATCCCGCCGGTCGGGACGCCGGTCGGACGCCTCGTGTTCGTGCCGTTCTACGACTTCGACGCCGAGGGCGTCCTGAACTCCGATCCCCGCTTCGGCGAGGGGTACGGTCAGCCCTTCGACGCGGAGAACAACGACGACGCCCGCTCGTTCGGCGTCAAGATCGCGCGGCTCGACAACGAGGACGAGATCCGGCGCAAGGTCGAGGCGGGCAAGAGCTCCGTCAACTTCGGCCTCCTCTACACGCGCCGCACGCAGCAGTACGTGCACCCCGGGTGGATCTCCGGCGGGTGCACGGACGAGAACCCCTGCGACGAGGCCGGGTTCCGCCGCCGCGGCGCCGACGCCCACGTCGGCTCGCTCTGGGCGCGCTGGGTCGGGCCCAGGTTCCGGATCGAGGCGGAGCTCGTCGGGCTCACCGGCGACGTCGAGAACGCGTTCGCCGGCGAGGAAGGCACCGACGAGCAGCGCGTCACCATGCGCCAGTGGGGCGGGGTGGTGCAGGCCGCGTACACGTACAACCCCAAGTTCACGTTCGGGTTCGAGATCGGCGCGGCCAGCGGCGACAGCGCCCCCGGCTTCGGCAACATCCCGACCCGCAGCGCGGGCGGCGAGGCCCAGCTCCGCCCGAACTACGGCTCCATCGAGGGGCCGCAGTGGGGCCGGCCCGGGGACAACACCATCAACAACTTCCGATTCAACCCGGCGTACCAGGTGGACCTCATGTTCTACCGGCGGATCCTCGGCCAGGTGACCGACTCGTACTACGCGAAGCCGAGCGTGCGCTGGACGGCGCTCCCGGGCTTCACGATCGACGGCTCCGTGATGTACGCCCAGGCCCAGCTCGCCGCCTCGACGCCCAGCTCGCGGTCGGTCGCGGCCACCGAGGACAGCCCGCTCGATCCGGCGAACCCGGGCGAGCGGCCGCTGGCGATCGAGGCGGACCTGCGGGCCACGCTCTCGCCCTCGCCCGCCTTCTCCGGCTGGCTCGACGCCGGCGTGCTCCGGCCGCTCGGCGGCATGGACGCCTCCTCGTGGGCCTGGATGATCGCCTTCGGGCTCGCCGCCCGGTTCTGATCGAGTTCAGCGTTCCGCATGGCCACCCAGCGACCGACGCGTTCCCCGAAGCCCGCCGCCCGGCCCGTCTCCCGGGCGGCGCTCTCCGGCGAGGCCGATCCGCGCCTCGTCGCCCTCTCCGTCTCCATCCAGGACGACGGCAAGCTCTACGCCGAGGACATCCGCGGGAGCCAGGCCCACGTGACGATGCTCGCGGCCCAGGGCATCGTCCCGAAGGCCGCGGCCCGGCGGATCGTGGCCGCGCTCGACCAGGTCCGCGAGGAGTTCGCCCGCGGCGCCATCCGGTTCGACCCGGCGCTCGAGGACGTGCACACGCACGTCGAGCGGCGGCTCGGCGAGCTCGTGGGGCGCGACGCCGGCTACCTGCACGCCGGCCGGAGCCGCAACGACCAGGTCGCGCTCGACGAGCGGCTCTTCATCGTGGGCGCCTGCGCGCGCCTGGACGCCGCGCTCGCCGGGCTCCAGCGCGCGCTCCTCGGCCAGGCGGAGCGCCACGAGCGGACGGTGCTCCCGGGCTACACGCACCTGCAGCGCGCGCAGCCGGTCTCGCTCGCCCACCACCTCCTCGCCTACGTCGAGATGCTCGGCCGCGACCGCGACCGGCTCGCGGACGTCCGCCGCCGCGCGGCCGTGTCTCCGCTCGGCGCGGGGGCGCTCGCAGGGACCACGCTCCCGCTCGACCGCGCGCGCGTCGCGAAGGCGCTCGGCCTCGACGGCGTGACCCGCAACTCGCTCGACGCGGTGTCGGATCGCGACTCCGCCATCGAGCTCGTCTTCGCCTGCGCGCTCGCGGCCGTGCACCTCTCGCGGCTCGGCGAGGAGCTCGTGCTCTGGACGACGCGCGAGTTCGGGTTCATGACGCTGTCCGACGCGTTCTCGACCGGCTCGTCGCTCATGCCGCAGAAGAAGAACGCGGACGTGGCCGAGCTCGTGCGCGGGCGGACCGGCCGGACGGTGGGCGATCTCGTCGCGCTCCTCACGGTCGTGAAGGGGCTGCCGCTCTCGTACAACCGCGATCTCCAGGAGGACAAGCGGCCGCTCCTCGACGCGCCGGAGGCGCTCCTGCTCTCGGCCGACGCGCTGGCGGGGGCGATCGAGACGGCCGAGTTCCACGCCGACCGGATGGCGGAGGCGCTGGGCTCGGGCGAGGCGCTCGCGACGGACGCGGCCGAGTGGCTCGTCGAGCGCGGGGTGCCGTTCCGCGAGGCGCACGAGGCGGTGGGGAAGGCCTCCGCGTACGCGGTGCGTCAGGGAAGGCCGCTCGCCGCCCTCACGGCCGACGAGTGGAGTCGGTTCCACCCGCGGTTCGACGCGGGCGTCCTCGCCTGCTTCGACGCGCGGAAGAGCCTCGCGCGCCGGGAGCTTCCGGGCGCGCCCGGGCCGAAGCAGGTGCGGACCGAGCTGCGGCGTTGGCGCCAGGCGCTCCGCCCGCGCCGGGAGCGCGCGTGACGCGCGCCCGCTCCTCGGCCCTGGCGGCGCTCGCCCTCCTCCTCCTCGCAGGCGCCTGCGGCATCAAGGCGCCCCCTCGTCCACCCCGGCCGGCGACGCCCTCGGCGACGGAGCCGGACAGGAAACCCTGACGAGAGCCCGCCCCCCGGCTTCGTCCGGCGGAAGGCACCGCGGATACGCTAAAGTCCCACACCCCTCGGTCCCGAGCCCGTGAACGAGCCCGAGCCCGAGCCCATCTCGAGGAGCACGGCATGGCGCGATTCCAAGGCTCGATGGTGGCGATCGTCACCCCGTTCAAGGACGGCGCGGTGGACGTCGCCAAGCTCCGGGAGCTCGTGGCCTGGCACCTCGCCGAGGGCACCGAGGCGATCGTCCCCTGCGGAACCACGGGCGAGACGGCGACCCTCTCGCCGGCCGAGGACGCCGAGGTGATCCGCGCCACGCTGGACGTCGTCCGCGGCAAGGTGCCGGTCATCGCCGGCGCCGGCTCGAACAGCACGCACGAGGCGATCGCGGCGGTGAAGACGGCGCGCGAGCTCGGCGCGGACGCCGCGCTGGTCGTGACGCCCTACTACAACAAGCCCACGCAGGAGGGGCTCTTCCGCCACTACGCGGCGATCGCCGAGGCGACGCGCTTCCCGGTGGTGGCCTACAACGTCCCGGGGCGCACCTCGGTCGATCTCCTCCCCGAGACCACCGCGCGCCTCGTGAAGGCGGGCCACGTCGTCGGGCTCAAGGACGCGACCGCCAACATGGACCGGCAGCTCCAGCTGCTCGAGCTCATCGGCCGGGACGGCATGACGTACCTGTCCGGCGACGACTTCACCATCGCCCCGTACATCGCGATGGGCGGGCACGGCGTCATCTCGGTCGTCGCCAACGTCGCCCCGCGCGCGACGCGGGAGCTCGTGGCCGCCGCGCTCCGCGGCGACGTCGCCGACGCCCGCGAGCGGCAGGTCAAGCTCGCGCCGCTCATCCGCGCCATGTTCGTCGAGACGAGCCCCGCGCCGGCCAAGGCCGCCCTCGGGCTCATGGGCAAGTGCAGCCCCGAGCTCCGGCTGCCGCTCGCGCCGGTCTCCGAGGCGAGCCTGGCCAAGGTGCGCGAGGCGCTCGTCCGCTGCGGGGTGCTGTCATGAGCACGAAGAACGTGAACGTCGTGGTCACCGGCGTCGCCGGCCGCATGGGGAAGGAGATCGCGCGCCTCGTCCGCGCCGCGGACGGGCTCACGCTCTCCGGCGCGACGGAGCAGCCCGGGCCGGCCGTGGGCAAGGACGCGGGGCTCGTCGCGGGGCTCGGGGTCGAGGTCGGCGTGAAGGTCCAGCCGGACCTCGCCGCGGCGCTGCCCGGCGCCGATGTGGTCGTCGACTTCACGTTGCCCGAGGCCTCCGTCGCCCACGCGAAGCTCTGCGCCGAGCGGGGCGTCGCGATCGTCATCGGCTCGACCGGCCTCTCCGCCGAGGCCAAGGCCGAGATCGACGCAGCGGCGAAGCGGATCCCGGTCGTGCTCTCGCCCAACATGAGCGTCGGCGTGAACGTGCTGTTCGAGCTCGTCCGCCAGGCGGCGAAGCTGCTCGGGCCCGGGTTCGACGTGGAGATCGTCGAGCTCCACCACAAGCACAAGCGCGACGCGCCCTCCGGCACCGCCGTCCGGCTCGCCGAGGTCGCGGCCGAGGCGCTCGGGCGCACGCCCGCCGAGGCCTTCTGCTTCGCCCGCGAGGGCATCACCGGCGAGCGGCCGCCGTGGCAGATCGGCGTGCAGACGCTCCGCGGCGGGGACGTCGTCGGCGAGCACACGGTGCTGTTCGTGGGCGAGGGCGAGCGCGTCGAGCTCGTCCACCGCGCCACCACCCGCGTCCAGTTCGCGACCGGCGCCGTCCGGGCCGCCGCGTGGCTCCCCGGCAAGCCGGCCGGCCGCTACGACATGGCGGACGTGCTCGGGCTCCGGAAGTAGCGTCCCCTGGCGTCGGCGACGAAGGTGCGTTAGCACGGGGGCGGGTGCGCGCGTACGTCGGCGTCGGCTCCAACCTCGGTGATCGCTGGGCCCACCTCGCCCTGGCGGGGTCCTTCCTCCAGCGTTCGCCCCGCGTGAGCGTGCTGCGCGCCTCGCGCGTGTACGACACCGCGCCGATCGGGCCGCCCCAGCCGCGCTACCTCAACGCGGTGCTCGAGCTCGAGACCGAGCTCACCGCGCGGGGGCTCCTCGCGGTCCTCCAGATGGCGGAGAACGCCGCCGGGCGCCGGCGCGAGGGCCCGCGCTGGTCGGCCCGGACGCTCGACCTCGATCTGCTCGTCTACGGCGACGAGGTGATCGTCGACACGCGGCTCGTCGTCCCGCACCCGGAGCTCGCGATGCGCCGCTTCGTGCTCGTGCCGCTCGCGGAGCTCTGCCCGGACCGGGTGGTCCCGGGGCTGGCGCGCACGGTCGCCGACCTCCTCGCGCGGGCGCCGCAGGAGGACGTGGTCGCGGTGGGCTTGTACCCGCTGTGATCCTCGGGCGCGGGCTCGTTCACGGGAGGAGCGTCAGTGGACGGCTCCCGCCCCCTGGTGCACGCAGAGCACGTTGCCGTCGGGATCCTTGAACCACGCGGCCTTCTCGGGCCCGAGGGTCGCGACGTGGTCCACGGTCCGGAGGCCGGGCTCGTCGTAGTCCTCGAACCGGACGCCCCGGCCCTCGAGCTCGCGCACCTCGCGCTCGACGTCGTCCACCTCGAAGCTGAGCGCCGTGTAGACGTTCTTCGTCGGCTCCGGGCGCGGCGAGAGCTCGATGACGGCGTCGCCGCGCAGGTGGTACGCGACGGCACCCATCGGACGCTCCTCCGCGCCGCGCAGCCCGAGCTGCTCCTCGTAGAACCGGCGGGCGCGTTCGACGTTCACCACCGGCAACACCGTCGTGATGCGACTCTCCGCGAGCATGTGCGTTCCTCCCCGCGCGAGAGCGTGACCGGCGACGACGCGCGGCGCTGCGCTCCGTGGGGTGTGGCGGAGAGGCGGCCCGTCAGGTGCGATCGCGCGACGTTCCGGGCAGCCGATCGGTCGGACGGTCCGGGCCGCGGACGAGCGTCAGGACGAGCCAGAACACGCCCAGGACGGCGAGGGCCACGAACACCGCGAACAGCCAGGCGAGCGCGCCCGGCGCCTGCGGCGCGCCGGTCGTCCGGCTCTGCGCCGAGGCGGCGAACGCGGTGAGAAGCGCGATCGCGGCCAGCGCGGCCCCAGCCGTGCGAGCGAGCCGTCGCGCCTCCGGCGGCATCACGTCCAGGCCGGCGCGGAGGTCCCGGCCGGAAGGCACGGCGGGGATGCCCAGGAATGGGCGATGGCTTTCTCGTGGGGCGCGCATCGGGACCCGCCTCGACGGCGGCACGAGGAACCTGCGCACGCGCACGGCGCGGTGAAAGGCGCGCGCTTTCGCCTCTAGCGGAGGGTCACCCGGAACAGCCGCCGCTCCACCTGGTCCACGGCCGCGATCAGGTCCTTGCGGCCGAGGCGCAGCCGGTCCGCCCGCTCCTTGAGCTCGAGGCAGGCCTCGGTGACCAGGCGGGCGAGCAGGTGGACCGCCGCCTCCTCGGCCGGGGACTGGAGCCGGTGCGCCTCTCGGGCGAGGTGCGCCTCGACCTCGTCGAACTCCCGCGCGAGGTCGAGCCGCGCCAGCTCGAGCGCGAGCCGGATGACGTCGTCGCGCGGGTGCGCCGCCGCCCCGATGCCCCACCGCGCCCGCTCCGCGTCGCTCGACCACTCGACGTCGGCGGGCGGCCACGACGCGAGCTCGTCCCCGAGCCGCTCGGCGAACCGCGCGAGCACCCAGTCCCGGACCGGCTCCTTCTCGCGGTCGTAGAGGAAATCCCAGCGGCGATCGCGCACGCAGGGATTTTAGCCGCGCCCGCGCGTTCGCCACCCGGTTCCGCGGCGCGTCGACCTGCCCGACCTCCGCACACGTTTTCGCGGCCGGTCTGCGCGCCGGGAGCCTCCCTCCGCGCACTTTGTTCGGAGCCCGACCGATGGTCGGCGCTTGCCGGTCGGGCGTCGCCATGGCACGTTCCGGCGGTCATCTCGGCGGCCGCCACGCGCCTGCCCAGGAGCCCGCAACGCACATGAAATACGGTCACTTCGACGACGCGGCCCGCGAGTACGTCATCACGCGCCCCGACACTCCGCGTCCCTGGTCCAACTACCTCGGCTCGACCGAATACGGCGCGATCATCACCAACCACGCGGGCGGCTACTCGTTCTACCGGAGCGGCGCGACCGGCCGGTTCCTGCGGATGCGGTTCAACGGCGTGCCGCTCGATCAGCCGGGCCGCTACTTCTACGTCCGCGACCGGAAGTCGGGGGACTTCTGGTCCGCCTCGTGGCAGCCCGTCGGCAAGCCCCTCGACCGGTACCAGTCCGTCTGCCGGCACGGGATCAACTACACGATCCTCGAGAGCAAGTACGAGGGCATCTCCACCGAGACGACCTACTTCGTGCCGCTCGGGCAGACGTTCGAGTACTGGCGCCTGAAGGTGAAGAACGACTCGAAGGAGCAGCGCGAGCTGTCGATCTTCACGTACTGTGAGTTCGCGAACCTGTGGGAGACCTGGCAGGACCTCGTGAACCTCCAGTACTCGCAGTTCGTGACCGAGGCCTCGCTCCAGGACGGGATCCTCGGGATCACCTGCAACCCGAACTTCGACTTCGCCGAGGGCGACGACCTCACCGGCTGCAACCGGACGTGGATGGCGGTCACCGGCGCGCCGCTCGCCGGCGTGGAGACGGTCCGCGAGCGGTTCCTCGGGACGTACGGCGGCTACGCCAGGCCGGACGCCGTGGTGAAGGGCGAGTGCTCGAACTTCCTCGCCCACGGCGACAACGTGTGCGGCGGGCAGCAGGTGAACGTGACGCTCGCGCCGGGCGAGACGAAGGAGCTCATCGTCCTCCTCGGCCTCGGCACGATCGCGACGCACGGGAAGAAGACCGTGGCCGAGTTCGGGAACCCGGCGCGCTGCGAGGCCGAGTTCCAGAAGCTCAAGAAGGAGAAGCAGGCGCCGCTCGCCTCCCTCCAGGTCGAGACGCCCGATCCGGACTTCGACCACATGGTCAACGTCTGGAACGCGTACAACGCGCTCATCACCTACGCCTGGTCCCGCTCCGCCTCGCTCATCTACAACGGCGAGCGCGACGGCCTCGGCTTCCGCGACACCGTCCAGGACATGCTGGGCGCGATCCCGCTGCTCCGGGAGGGCGTGAAGGACCGGCTCGAGCTCATGCTCACCGGCCAGCTCTCCAACGGCGGCGCGATCCCCGTCATCAAGCCGTTCTCGCACAAGCCGGGGAAGGAGAAGCCGCCGCCGGCCGAGGAGTACCGCTCCGACGACTGCCTCTGGTTCTTCAACGCGGTGCCGGCGTACGTCGCCGAGACCGGCGACGTGGGGTTCTACTCGAAGGTGCTCCCGTACGCCGACCAGGGCGAGGCGACCGTCTTCGGCCACCTCCGCCGCGCGCTCGAGTTCAACCTCGAGCGTACCGGCCGGAACGGCCTCCCCTGCGGCCTCGCCGCCGACTGGAACGACTGCATCCGCCTCGGCTACCGCGGCGAGTCGGTGTTCGTCGCGTTCCAGGTCCGGCTCGGCCTCGGCGTCTACGCCGAGATCGCCGACCGGCTCGGCAAGCCCGAGGAGGCCGCCTGGGCGCGGGCCGAGCGCGAGAAGCTCGACGCCAAGATCCAGAAGGTCTGCTGGGACGGGGCCTGGTTCATCTGGGCCATCGGCGAGGACGGCCACATCTACGGCACGAAGTCCTTCCCCGAGGGGCAGATCTACGTCAACACGCAGGTCTGGGCGGTCCTCTCCGGCGCCGCCACCCCCGAGCAGTCGAAGCAGGCCATGAAGATCGTGAAGGAGCGGCTCGCGACGCCCTACGGCGTCATGCTGTGCGACCCGCCGTTCGCCAAGGCCGACCGGGAGATCATGCGGGCGACGCTCTTCAACCCCGGCATCAAGGAGAACGCCGGCATCTTCTCGCACACCCAGAGCTGGGTCGTGATGGCCGAGGTGCTGCACGGGAACGGCGACCAGGCCTACGAGTACTACCGGTCCTACATGCCGTCGGCGTACAACGACCGCGCCGAGCTCCGCGAGATCGAGCCGTACGTGCACTGCCAGAACACGTACTCGAAGACGAACCGGAACTTCGGCAAGGCCCGCGTGCCCTGGCTCTCCGGCACCGCCTCGTGGAGCTACTACAGCGCCACGCACTGGATCCTGGGCATCCGGCCCGAGGTCGAGGGCCTCCGCATCGACCCGTGCATCCCGAAGACGTGGCCGGGCTTCAAGATGAAGCGGCACTTCCGCGGCAAGAACGTGTCGATCGAGGTCCAGAACCCCTCCGGCGTCTGCCGCGGCGTGAAGAGCCTCACGGTGGACGGCAAGCCGGTGAAGGGCGACGTGGTCCCGCCGGAGCTGCTCCAGGAAGGGTCGAAGATCGTCGCCGTCATGGGCTGACGCCCACCGCGAACTCGGGGTGCCCGCCCTCCGCTCGGCCCGAGCCTGTCGAAGGTCGAGCGATTCACGAGCCCGAGCCCGGCGCCGCACCAGCCGCTCGCCCTGAGCCTGTCGAAGGACGAGCGGTGACTGCGGCCCCGGGCTTCGTCACGCGCCGCGCCGGCGTGACCACGCTGCTCGTCTTCGAGGGCCCGCCGCGGGTCCATCCTCGTCGTCGCGGCGATCGCGGCCGTGCCGTTCGCGCTGGCGGAGCTGGGCGCGAGCTTCGCGATCGCCGGACGTCGAGGGCGTGTTCGACTGACGCGCCATTGTGGGGAAGCGCCGCATCGGGGATCATCGGAAGCCATGACCGAGCCCGCCGCGGCACCGTTCGCTCGCCGGGACGTCGCGCGCCGCGCGGCCGTGACCGCGCTGCTCGTCGTCGCGTGCTGGGCGCTCCAGCGCGTGCCGGCGCCGTTCCTCGCGCCCGACGCCGCGTGGCGCCCCGAGCCTTCCCTGCTCCCGGCCCCGCTCGTCTCCGTGCTGCACGTGGGGCTCTGGCCGGTGGTCCTCGCGTTCGCGATCGTGGAGCTCGTCGCCCTGGTGGCGCCGCGGCTCCGCGCGCGGCGGCACGGCTCCGCGGCCGACCGCGCGGCGCTGACCCGCGCGGCGTGGTTCGTCGCGATCGCGCTCGCGGCGTACGAGGCCCTCCGGACCGTGGAGGAGCTGGCGCAGGTCGGGACGTCCGAGGGAATCCCGGTGCTCTCGAGCGAGCGGCTCGCGCCCGTCGTCCTCGCCCTCACGCTCGTGGCGGGCACCGCCCTTCTGAGCGCGGTCGCGCTCGCCATCGGCCGGCACGGGCTCGGCAACGGCTTCGCGGTGGTGCTCGGCGCGGACCTCGTCGCTCAGCTCCTGGGCGTGCTCCAGGAGGTGCCGGCGTTGGCGCGCGACGCCGGCGTGCTGGTCCCCCTCCTGCTCGAGGTCGCCGCGCTGGCGGTCGCCCTGCGCCTGATGCGCGGAGGGCCCGGGGAGCCCGGCGGGGCGGTGCGCGTCCCGGTGCCGACCTGTGGCCTCGTGCCATGGCTCGCCGCGCAGTGGGTGATGCAGTCGCCGCCGCGCCTCGGGCGCTCGTTCCTGTCGCAGGAGACCTGGGACTCCGTCTCGGCGTTCCTGGACGCGCACCGCAACACCGGCGAGGTCGCCGTCTCCGTCGCGCTCGCGATCGTCCTCGCGCGCCTGTTCAGCGCGCGCAGCCGCGTCGCCGCGTCCTGGTCGGCAGCCGGGCTGGGCGCCGCCGCAGCTCCCGACGCGGCGGCGGCCTCCGCCCGGGCGCACCGCGCCTCCATCGCGCTGGTGGCCTTCGGGGCCGCGCTCCCGTTCGCGGCGGCGGCGTTCCGGAACCAGTGGCCGTGGGTCCTGGGAGTCTTCGGCCCGGTGATGGCGGGCGCGACGGTGATGGACCTCGCCGCCGAGGCGCGCGCGCGCCGCCGCCTCGGGCCGCTCGTCCCCGCCTTCGCGCTCCACCGCGTGTACGCGGTCGAGCCCGCGCTCGCCGCGCTCGCGCAGGCCGGCATCCCCGCCGCGGCCCGGGCGCGGTACTTCCGCGCGCTCTTCCACGCCTTCGCGCCGTTCGCGCCCGTCGAGCTCCTCGTCCCCGCGCCGCGCGCCCAGGAGGCGGCGGCGATCTGCGCCCGGATCGCCCGGCCGGAGCTCGCGGCGCCCGCGGCGGCGGAGGTCACCCTGCCATGACGCGCCGCCCCGCCCTCGCCGCCGCGCTCGTCGCGCTCCTCGCGCCCTCCCTGACCCGCGCGTGGTCCACGGCCGGTCACGAGGTCGTCGGGACCATCGCCGAGGCCCGCCTCTCGCCGCCGGCGCGGGCGCTCGTCCGCGAGATCGCCGGCGACGTGCCCCTCTCCGCCCCCGAGCTCGGCTCCTGGGCCGACTGGATCCGCGACCGCGACACCGGGCCGTGGCACTACGTGAACATCCCGTTCGAGTCCGGCCGCTACACGCCCGCCCGTGACTGCCCCCGGGGCGCGTGCGCGGTCGCCGCCATCGCGCGCCAGGAGGCGATCCTGCGCGACCCGCGCGCCAGCGCGATGGCGCGGGCCGACGCGCTCCGCTGGCTCGTCCACCTCGTCGCCGACCTGCACCAGCCGCTGCACGCCGGCGACGGGCGGGACCGCGGCGGGAACGAGCTGCGCGTGCGCCTCCGGGATGGGCGGGACGAGACGGACCTGCACCGCGTGTGGGACGTGGAGGTGATCTCCGCCGTCGTGGCGAGGCGCGGCCCGCAGCGCGCCGCGCGCGAGATCCTCGACCGGGTCTCGCACGCGCAGGCGGCGCTCTGGGCCGGCGCGCTCGACCCGGCGGCCTGGGCCGAGGAGTCGAACCGGGAGGCGCGCGCGCTCTACGCGGAGCTCGGCCGGAGCCCGGACGACCGGGACCTCCAGCCGCTCACGCCGCCCGACTACGCGCGCGCCCAGCGCCCCCGGACCGAGGCCGCGCTCGCCCGGGCCGGGATCCGGCTCGCGGCGCTGCTCGACCGGATCGCGGCGGCGCGGACTGGTCGCGACGAACGCTTGCGCTGATCCGCCCGCTCGCCCTTCGACAGGCTTAGGGCGAGCGGATGGTCCTGTCAGAACTTCGCCATCACGAACAGCTCGCTCGTGGTGTCGAGCCGCTCGGCGAGCGGCTTGAACCCGGCCGCCCACGACGCCCCGGGGGGCGGCGGGCGCGAGGCCGGCGCGGCGTCGTACGCGGCCCGGAGCTGGAGGCCGGTGCTGAGCGTCCCGTTGATCTTCACCCGCACCTGCGCCTTCGCGAGCACCCGCGTGTCCTCGAACGGCCCGAGGACGCCGGCGGCGCCCTGCTCCTCGTTGAGGTTCGTGAGCGCCTCGATCGAGGCCTCGAACGTCACGGGCTCGAGCACCTCGCCCGCGTAGCCCGCGAAGACGCGCGCGGAGTGGATGTCGATCCGCGACGGCGGCGAGACGGGATCCTCGCGGGAGAAGTCGTAACCCAGCTCGAGGCGGAGGCCGTGGCGCTTCGTCCGGACGACGTCCATCCCGTAACCGAGCTGGGCGCCGAGGACGAGCTGCTTGCCGGCGGGCTCGTCGCTCGCCGCGCCGGCGAGCAGGTAGAGGGAGCCGCGGGCCGAGAGGAAGCGGTCCCAGCGCGCGTGGGCCGACCAGCTCTTCCGCGTCGTGCGCGTCTCCTCGTGCAGCTCGTCGGGCCCGATGCCCGGGCTCCCGTCCGACTCGGCCGGCATGAGCAGCCGCGACCGCGCGTAGGCGGCCGCTCCGCCCACGAGGAGGCGCTGCGTGCGGGTCGTGCGGGCGAGGTGGCCCTCGGCGGAGTAGCCGAACGACTCGGTGTTGCCGCCGGTCTGGTAGGCCCCCGCGCGGAGCTTCCCCGACCACGCGACGCCGTCCACGTCCTGGCGCTTCTCGAACGTGAAGCTCGGCCCGGCCGCCGCTGCGGCCGGCAGCGCGGCGAGCGCCAGCACGAGCAGGGCGGCGAGCCCCCGCCGCCGCGCCCGGAGCGCCGGCGGGCGCGGATCCTGCTCCCAGCCTGTGTGGTCAGCACGGGTCATCTCGCCAAGCAACCCGGGGAGCGCGCCGGAGATTCCGTGGGCGAACCCCGGGTCGGGGATCCGGGTCCCGCGCACCGCTGTCCCGAGCGCTCGGTCTTCCGCCTGCGCAGCCGCCGTGCGAGCGTCGTCGCTGGCGCCTCACCAGACGATGAACGCGCGACGCTCGCGATTGCTGGAACGCCCGATCCCGCGCGGGCCCGGCCCCGTCTCCGGCGGCGAGCTCCCGTCGCTGGCAGCGTCCGAGGGCCTGCTCGCTTTCCGGCGGCTCACGTTCGGCCTGGCGGCGGTCGTCGTCGCCTCGTTCTACTGGGTGGACGTCTCCCAGCCGCGCTTCGCGGCGGTCGCGGCGGTGCGCGCGCTCTGGATCGGCGCATTCCTCGCCGCCGCCGCGCTCCAGCGCCCGAGCCACCCCCGGCGCGCGATGCGCGCCGCCCAGCTCGTCTCGCTCGCCACCTCGTTCGCGGTGGTGACGATCATCGCGCTCGACGGCGGGACCGCGAGCGTCTACCACGGCATGCTCCTCGCGACGCCCTTCCTCGTCCTCCTCGGCGTCGTCGAGGTGCCGCCGATCGCCGCGGTCAACGGCGCGGTGTGCGGGATCGGCGGCGCCCTCATCCGCCTCGCGGAGGGGCAGTCGTGGGGCGACGTGGCCGCGTGGCTCTTCCTCTCGGCGGTCATGAGCCTGCTCGCGATCTGGTCCACCGTGGCCACGCGCCACGCCTGGCAGCTCGGGCTCGCCGCTGAGCGGGCGCGGCTCGCGATCCAGCAGCGGCTCTCGCAGAGCGAGCAGCAGCGGGTCGAGGCGGAGCGGCTCGCCGAGGTGGGCCGGCTCGCGGCCCGGGTCGCGCACGAGGTGAACAACCCGCTCGCGGTCGTGAAGTCGAACGTCCAGTGGCTCGGCCGCGCGGGCGCGGAGGCGGACCCAGCCGAGCGCGCGAGCGTCGTCGCCGACACGCTCGAGAGCGTGGAGCGGATCGTGGACGCGGTGGACTCGGTCCGGCGGCAGGCGGGGGAGCGGCCCTACCGGACGGAGCGGAAGACGTAGCGCTAGAACACCTGCGTCACCCGCCCCCACCAGTACCGCCCCACGTAGTCGTACGCGGGATCGGTGTTGTTGTCGGCGCCGTTGTAGACGAACGGTGGCGCGCGGTCGAACAGGTTACGGACCCCGAGCTGGAGCGCGGTGGTGCCGAGGCCGCTCCGCACCTGCCACCCGGCGGCCACGTCGAACACCACGCTCGCGGGCACCGTCCGCGCGTACTCGGGGTAGAGCGTGCAGGAGCCCGCGTAGCACTCTTCGAAGGAGCCGATGTACCGCGCCGCGGTCGAGATCCCGAGCCCTCCGCGCTGCCAGCTCACGCCCGCGACGCCGCGCCAGCGCGGCAGGATGAAGTCGAGGTCGTAGGTGCCCGCGGCCTCCGCGCGCGAGCCGTCGGCGTACGTCTGGTCGAAGCGGAGCAGGTACGTCGCGTCGAGGGAGAGCTGGAACCGGCCGAGCGGGCCGGCCTGCGCGATCCAGCGCCCCGCGAGGTCGATCCCGCTCGTGACCGTCCCGCCGAGGTTCACCAGCACGTCGTCCACGTAGGAGATCTGCCCGGTGGCGGGGTCGCGGTGGACGAGGCCGCAGTAGGCGGCGCCGGACCCGTCGCCGCTGTAGCACCGGGTCAGGATGTTCCCCGTCCCGAGCCGGCCGATCGTGTCGTCGATGTCGATCGCCCAGTAGTCCACCGTGAAGGAGAGGTCCTTCACCCACCGCGGCTCCAGCACCACGCCGGCCGTGAGGATGCGCGCGGTCTCCGGCTGGAGGTCCGGGTTCCCGCCCACGATCGCCCGGACCTGTCCCCGCCCGTAGGCGCCGGGGAGCGGGCCCGGCTCGTCCTCGCACTGCTGGCGGATGTCGTCCGAGGGATCGCTGCAGGGATCGCTCTCGCTCTCCCAGGAGTCCGAGTTCCCCTCGTACAGCTCGAGCACGCTCGGCGCCCGGAACGCGGTCGAGAAGGTCCCGCGGAGCGTCACGTCGCGGATCGGCCGCCAGCGCCCGCCCAGCTTGTACGACGTATGGGTCCCGAAGCTCGAGTAGCGGACCCCCCGCACCGCCGCCAGGAGCTCGAGGTCGTCCACGAGCGGCCTGCCGGAGAGGAGCGGGAGCACGAGCTCTGCGTAGGCCTCGCGCGTCGAGAACCCGCCGCGCGTCGCCCCGAAGTGCCCCTCGGAGCTGTCCCCGAGCTGCTCCTGCGAATCCGGCGTGTACCCGCCCGACTCCCGCCGCCAGTCGGCGCCCACCGCGAGCCCCGCGGGTCGGTCCGCCCAGAGCGTGAAGAGCCGCCCGTTCGCCGCGAGCGACAGGACGTGCAGCTCGTTGAAGCCGTGCGACACGCCACGGAAGGCGAGGGCGCTCCGCTGCTCCGGCGTGAGGGCCGTCGGCCCGTGCAGCACGTCGAGCGGGACGCAGCCGGCGATCGGCGCGCCGGGCGTACCGCACCTCGGCACGCCCGCGTCGCCGTAGCTCGGTCCCACCATCTGGTTCAGCGCCGAGAGGCGCAACGCCCCGTCGACCGTGTCGCGGGAGACGTTGCGACCGAAGACGTAGGAGAGGTCCCAGCTCCATCCGTCGAGCGGGCCGGCCCAGCTCCCCAGGTCCCCCTCGAGCCCTCCCGCCACGCGGAAGGCGTCGTTCTCCTGCTCGTAGCGGCGCGGGCCGAGCTCGACGAACCGCCGGGTCACCGCCAGGTCCGCGCCGAAGGGGTTGTGGACGCTCTGGCCCGAGACCAGGAACGAGTCCACCGGCGCGGGCGGCGCGCTCTTCGAGCTCTGCGCGTTCACGAACGAGGCCTCGTAGAACGCGCGCACGTGCGGGTGGAGCTCGTAGTTGCCGGTCGCGAAGAGCTGGAGCCGCCGCGCCGGCGTGAGGAGCGAGCTCTCGGTCTGGAAGTTGTAGACGTCGTCGACGCCGAGCGGGCGGAAGCCGCCGGGCGCCCCGGGGTCGTGGGTGTAGCCGGCCCAGCGCCACGCCGGATCGTCCGGAGCGCTGTCGACCCAGTCCTGGCAGATCCGCCGCAGCAGCGCGTTCCCGATCGAGGCCGGATCGGCGCAGACGCGGGCCGGATCCATCACCTCGACGATGCCGTTCGGGATCCGCCCGCTGCCGGTGCGGTAGACCGTGCCGTCCGAGAAGTCGTAGGCGAGGGGCTCGCGCGAGAACCCGCGATCGCGGCCGAGGAGCGGCCGCTGCTCCTGGTAGCCGATCGAGAAGAACGCGCTCCCGCGTTCGCCGGAGATGCCCGTCGAGGCGGAGAGGTCGTAGCTGCGCGCGTCGCCGCGGCTCGACACGCCGGAGAGCGCGCTCACCTGCGTGCCCTCGAACTTCTTGCGGAGGATGACGTTGACGACCCCGGCCACCGCGTCCGACCCGTAGATCGGCGAGGCGCCGTCCTTCAGGATCTCGATCCGCTCCACCGCCGCGAGCGGGATCGTGTTGAGGTCCACCGGCGAGTCGCCGCCCGAGCCCCCCGCCACCATCCGCCGCCCGTTCACGAGCACGAGGGTCCGCTTCGACTCGAGCGATCGCAGGTCCACCCGCACCTGCCCGTCGTTCCCGTACGCCTTCTGCGCGTTGGCGGCGTTCCCCTGGACCGGGAGGTGCTGGAGGAACTCGCCCAGCCCCACGACGCCGCTCTCCTCGATCTCCTTCCGCTCGATGACGGTCACGGGCGCGGGCGTCGTGAGGTCCTTGCGGCGGATGCGCGAGCCGGTGACGACCACCTCCTCGACCTCGCCCCCCGCGGCCGCGAGCCGGACGTTGGCGCGGAGCGTCGTGTCCTCCTTCACGACGAGGTCGGCGCGGCGGTAGGGCTCGTAGCCGGGCATCGCGACCGAGAGCGTGTAGGTGCCCGCGGGGAGGTCGGCGACGGTGAAGACGCCGCCCGCCTCCGAGAGGACCGTGCGGTTCCCCTCGATCCCCGGCCCCTCCGCCTGCACGGTGGCGCCGACGACCGGCTTGCCCGTCCTCGCGTCGGCGACGGCGCCGGAGATGGCGCCCATCGTCTGCGCGCGCGCCGCCCCCGCGAAGAGCAGCGCGAGGACGAGCCCGCACCAGGCGAGCCGGTCGGGCCGGCGTGAGGACGTCGCCATTCGTTGCCTCCGGGGCAGCAGCCCGCGCGAGCGAACCTGCGTGGTTTCCCGGTCTTAGGACCCCGCCGGGCAGGCTGTCAAGCGAGGGTTCGGACGGTCGGGTCGCGGGCGCCCCCGCTGCGGTGGGGGTCCCGCGAGCTGCGCTCGGGCGCGGGAGCGGGCTCGGGCTCGTTCACGGGGTTTGACTTCAGGGGGGGGGTGCGCATACAGCGGCGGGCGCGTGTTCGACGAGGTGACGAGGCGTGAGCGCGGCGGGGGCGCGGCCCGGAGGGCCCGGTTCCTGCTCGGCTCGACGGTGGTGCAGGTGCTCGTCCTCGGCGGCGCCGTCGCCGCCGGCGCCGCGTTCGGCGCCAGGCACGTCGAGGAGCGGCTCGTCCCGGTCACCTTCGTCCCGCCCGCGCCCGCGCCGCCGGCGCCTGCCCCGGAGAAGGCGCCCGGGCAGGCGGGGACGCCGATGCCCGCCGCACGGCCGCGGCCGAAGCCGCCCGAGGCGAAGCCACCCGAGCCCACGCCGCCCGAGGCCAGGCCGGCGCCGAAGCTGGTCCAGCCGCGCGAGGTGCCCGAGGCGCTCCCGCCGGCGCCGGCAGCGCCGCCGGAGCCCGCGCCCGCGCCGGGCCCGGGCGCGGACGAGGGCGTCGTCGGCGGCGCGCCCGGGGGCGGGGGCGGCGCTCCGGCGCCGGGCCCGGTCGGCGCGCTCGGCGCGCCCGGCCGCGTCGTCGAGGACGCGCCCGAGGACGCGGCGCGGCGGAACCTCGAGGTGGCGCAGGACGCCGCGTGCATGCAGCGGAGCGCCGCGCGCGAGCCCGAGCTCGAGCGGTACCCCGAGCGCGCGGGTACGGTGATCTACGTCGAGTTCCGGGTGAGCGCCTCGGGCGCGCTGAGCGACTTCCGCGCCCTCGAGCCGGACGTGGGCGCGCCGCTCCGCAGGGCGATGTGGTCCGCGATCCAGCGGTGCCGCTGGATCCCGGGGACGGACGCCGAGGGGCGCCCCACCTCGCGCACGAAGAAGTACGGGTTCCGGTTCCGTTGAGCTTCCCGCCCGGTGCCCCGGGCCGACCTCGCTGGAGGAAGATCGAGAATGCACCTCGCCGCGCTCCCCATCCCCCTCGCCCAGGCCGCCACCGGCGGCGCGCCCTCGTTCGGCCTCGGCCACATGCTCGCCAGCATGGGCCCGTTCGCGATCGCGGTCGCGGCCGTGCTCTTCCTCATGAGCGTCTACTCCCTGGGCGTCATGGCCGAGCGGCTCTTCACCTACCGCCGGGCCCAGGCGGCCTCCCGCCTCTTCGCCGAGCGGCTGCGCGAGCTCCTCCCCGCGGCGAAGCTCGGGGAGGCGATCGATCTCTCGCGCACGCTCCGGCACGGGCACCTGCCGCGCGTGCTCGGCACCGCGCTCGAGGAGTGGCGCAGCGGGCGCGAGGCGCGGCGCGGGGGCGGGTCGGGCGCCGGGTTCGACGTCATCGCGGCGGTGAACCGGGCCGTGGACCGGAGCGCGCTCCGGACGGTGAACGA
Source organism: Anaeromyxobacter sp. (assembly GCA_035627135.1). Taxonomy (GTDB): domain Bacteria; phylum Myxococcota; class Myxococcia; order Myxococcales; family Anaeromyxobacteraceae; genus Anaeromyxobacter. The sequence goes on from DASPMI010000142.1 coordinate 22,003, forward strand.
CCTCCGGCGCGGCCTCGGCTCGCTCGCGACGATCGGCTCCACGGCGCCGTTCGTCGGCCTCCTCGGAACCGTCATCGGCATCATCAGCGCCTTCCAGGCGATGGCCGCCACCGGCTCCGGCGGCCTCGCGACCGTCTCCGACGGCATCGCCGAGGCGCTCGTCACGACCGCCTTCGGCCTGCTCGTCGCCATCCCCGCGGTGATGATGTTCAACTACCTCACCGGCCGCGTGGAGGACATGCAGGTGGACATCACCGACTCCGCCACCGAGCTCGTCGACTTCTTCCTGAAGGAGGAGAGGTAGGCGATGGCGGCCGACCTCGGCGACCGGCGCCTGCGGGCGTCCATCAACGTCACGCCGCTCGTCGACGTGGTGCTGGTCCTGCTCATCGTCTTCATGGTCGTGACGCCGATGCTCACCCGCGGGAAGGCGGTCGTCCTCCCGCGCGGGCGCGAGCTCTCGAACCTCCACGGGCGCGGCGACCCGGTGGTCGTCTCGGTGACGCGCGACGGCCGCCTCTGGGTGGACCAGGCCGAGGTCGCGCGCGAGGCGCTCGCGGGCGCCGTGAAGGACGAGCTCGCGCGCCGGCCGGGCGCGGCGGTGCTCGTGAAGGCCGACAAGGACGTGCGGTACCGCGACGTGCGCGCGCTCGCCCGCGAGCTCGCGAAGGCGCGCCTCCCGGGCGTGAGCCTCGCCGGCGTCGAGCAGCGGAGGGAGACGCCATGACGCCCCTGCTCGGCTCGCGCCGCCCGGTGAGCGACATCAACATCACGCCCCTCGTCGACGTCGTCCTCGTGCTGCTCATCGTCTTCATGGTCCTCACGCCGCTCGCGGAGAAGCAGAAGTTCCTGCGCATCCCCGAGGCGCCGCCGCAGGTGCACGCCGTCCCGCCGGATCGCGTGCCGCCCGATCAGCTCGTGCTCACGGTCCTCGCGAGCGGCCGCGTGCGCCTCAACCGCGAGGAGCTCGACGTGGCCGCCGCGATGGAGCGGCTCCGCGCCGCGTACGAGGGCCGCCCCTCGCGCCCGCTCTTCTTCGACGCCGAGGACGAGGCGAGCTACGACCAGGCGTTCCAGGTGCTCGACGCCGCGCACGCGGCGGGGGTGAACACGATCGGGCTCGTGACGGACACGCCGCACGCGACCACGCAGCGCTGAATCGCGAACGCCGTCCCCCGTCCCCGTCCCCGCCCCCGGCAACGAACCCGCTCCCGGTCCCGCACCCGGCTTTCGAAGCCAGCCCCCCGCCGCCGCACCCTCACCCCTCCGCCGCCGGCAGCCGGGCGAGGACCCCCTCCAGCTCCGGAGGAAGAGGGCTCTCCGCCTCGACGACGCCGCCCCCCGGCGCCGCGAGCCGCAGCCGCGCCGCGTGCAGGAAGTGGCGCGCCAGCCCGGGAAGTGCGGCGGCGGCGCCGCCGTAGAGGGCGTCGCCCGCGACCGGGTGCCCGAGGTGGGCGAGGTGGGCGCGGATCTGGTGCATGACGCCCGTGACGAGCCGCACCTCGAGCAGGGTGTGATCGCGGAATCTCCGCGCCACCTCGAAGTGCGTCTCCGCCGGGCGCGGCTTGAACCCCTTCCCCTCGAGCCGGTCCAGCGTGAGCTCGTCCGCGGCCGGCACGACCCGCCCGCCGCGCTGCGCGAGCGGCACCGAGCAGACGCCGCCGGCGGCCACGCGGCCCGCGGCGAGCGCGAGGTACCGCTTCTCCGCCTCGCGCCCGCGGAGCAGCGCGTGCAGGTGGTCCCACGCCGCGCGATCGCGGGCGAAGGCGACGCACCCGCTCGTCTCGAGGTCGAGCCGGTGCACCGCGCCGCCCTCCCGCGCGGACGGCGCGGCGGACGCGCACTCCGGGTACCGCGCGACGACGGCGTTCGCGAGCGTCCCGCCCTCGCCCGGCGCGAGCGGGTAGACCGCGATCCCGGCCGGCTTGTCGGCCACGACGACCCGCGCCGTCTCCGCGAGCACCCGCAGCGGCGCGTCCGGCTCGGGCGCGGGCGGCCCCGCCGCGTCCTCCACCTCGAGCTCCACCGCGAGCCCCGGCGTCGCCGGGTCGCTCGGGCGCGCCCGGCGCCCTCCCGCGCGCACCTCACCCAGCGCGAACGCCCGCTTCACCGCCGCCCGGCCGAGCCCGAGCGCGTCGGCGAGCGCGCGATCGAGGCGGCCGGTCGCGTCCTCGGGGAGCTGGATCCGTCGAATCATGGTGCGGCCAGGCTACAGGCTTCGGGCCTTAGGCTACAGGGGACTGCTCCCCGGCTTCTCCCGGAGCCTGGAGCCTGGACCCTGGAGCCGCCTCCCGGAAGCCTTCTTCGGGCCGCGCATCAGCGCCAGCCCGTAGAAGAGCTGCTGCTCGGTGTAGAGCCTGCGGCCCGCGTACTCGGCGTCCTGGAACGAGCCCGGCCCCTCGAGCCACATCCGGACGCGCGCCTCTCCCTGGTGCGCGAACGGCGCGAGGATCTCCGGAGGGGCGATCGCGAGGTACTTCCGCAGCAGGCCCTGCACCCGCCGGTTGTACTTCCGGAGCGGCAGCCGCCCGTGGCGCCGGCCGGCGTGGAGCGTGCCGTCGAACCGCGTCGACGCGTGATAGAGCTCGTGGAGGATCGTCCCGATCCGCTGCTCGGCGGTCGAGGAGACGAACCAGAGCGGCCGCAGGGTGATCACGTAGAGGATCTTCCGGCCCTTGATCTTGACGAGCGGCTTGACGGACCCGCCCGCGGCGCGCTGCCGGCTCGCCCGGAAGTGCGCGGGCCGGATCGTGGCCCGCGAGGTCCGCCGCGCCTCCCCGGCGACGACGAGCACCCGTGACGCGCGGACGTGGGACAGTTCGGGCAGGCGCTTCGCCACGTCGCGGACCAGCCTCTTCACGGCGAGCGTGAGGTTCGGGCGGTCCTGCACGACATCGGAGCATACAGAGCCGCGTCCGCACGACAAGTTCCGACAGGCACGCGCAGGTGGGGCCATGCGTCACCTTGAACCCCCCGCGAGGGGCCAGCTAGCATGCGCTCGTGTCCTTCGCGATCTCCGTCGCTGCAGCGCTCGCAGTCGCCGCTGGCGTCGCCCGCATGCTGCTCCGGGAGCGCAAGCTCCGCGCCGAGCTGAGAGGCGTGCAGGAACGCATGCGCGAGCTCGCCACACGCGTCGAGGCGACCGAGGCGGACGTCGCGCACGCGGTGACGCAGGCGGAGGTGGCCGAGAGCCTGCTCCTCGAGAAGGGGATCGCCGACGAGGAGGACATCGAGGCCGCGCGCCGCCGGTTCGACGGCGGGGACGCGCCCGCGTCCTCGCCGCGCTACGTGCCGGGGCGGGACGGCGGGCTGCATTAGCGTGGTCGAGGGGGCTGCGCTCGTCCCCCAGCTTCGCTGGGTCCCCGTCCCTGCGTCTCAGATCAGCGCCGCGCGCTCGAGCGCCGGGACGCTGCACGGCGCCGCTGCGGACCCCGCGCGCCGCGCCGCTCGGGCACCTCGCGCGCCGGCTCGCGGATCCCCTTCGCCTCCCGCTCCGCGGGCGTGAGCGGCTCGAACCGCGGCTTCTCGGGGTGGCGCCGGTACGCGAGGATGGTCCGGCCGAGGATCTGCGCGATCTGCGCGCCCGCGTCCTGGCTCAGCCGGTCGGCGGCCTCGAACCGGTCCTCCGGGCTCTCGATCCCGACCTTCACTTTCACGAGCTCGTGCGCGGCGAGCGCGCCGTGGAGCTGCTCGATCACCGCCGGCGTCACCCCCTCCTTGCCCACCTGGACCACGGGCGAGAGGTGATGGCCGGCGGCGCGCAGGGCCCTCCGGAGCGGGGACGAGGGCATGAGGGCGCGCTTGCGGGGATTGGTGGGGGCGGGCATGGCGGGGTCGATATAGCAGGCTCTGCGTCCGTCCTCACCCGTGAACGAGCCCGAGCCCGGGCTCGGGCTCGGACATTCACGGGCTCGGGACGATCACTTCTTCAGATACCGCAGCTCGCGCGTGAGGTCCTGGTGGTCCGGCGCCGCCGCGAGCCCGCGCTTGAAGTGCTTCTCGGCGAGGTTCAGGTCGCCGACGAGCTTCGCCATCTGGCCCAGGAACAGGTACCCGGGAGCGCACTTCTCGTTCTTCTTGAGCGCCGCCTCGATGGCGGCGGCGGCCGGGCCCTGGGCGCGCTTCTTGTCCGGCGCGATGAGAAACTCGCACCAGGACTTCCAGATCCCGAACTCCGGCTCCTCGGGGTTGAGCTGGACGGCCTCCTCGAGCTTCGCGCGCGCGTCTTCGTACCGGCGCGCCTTCACGAGGACGGTGGCCTCGCCGAAGACGGTCTCGGCGTGGAGGATGCGCATCACGTCCACGTCCGCGGCGCCACCGGACTGGAGCTCCTTCAGGTACTCCGCCCGGCGCGCCTCGTCGCCGAGCACCGCCCACGCCTCGGAGATGCGGGCGAAGAGGTCGGCGCAGAGCTTCCGGATCTCCGGGCTCGCGTCGGCGGGGACGGTGTCCGGGTGGTAGGTCCGGGCGAGCCCGAAGTAGGCGACCTTGACGGCGGGTGCGGGTGCGTCGCGCTTCACGCCGAGCACCTCGAAGTGGTCGGCGGTCCTGTGCTTCTCGAGCAGCGCACGGAGCGCGGCGGCGTCGTGGCTCCCGGCCGCGGGAGGCTGGGCGGGGGCGGCCGCGCGCGGGGCGGCGGATGGCGGGCGCGGGGCCACCGGGGCCGGAGGGCGTGCCGGGGCGGCGGCGGGCGTCGCAGCGGGCTTCTGCGCCGGCCCGGCCCCCGGAGGCTGCGTGGCCGCGCGCGGAGGCGCGGCGGCGGGCCGCGGCGGAGCGGCTGGAGGAGGTGTGGCGGCGGGCGGCGGGGTGGGCTGTGGAGTGGCCGGTCGCGGCGGCGCGGCGGCCGCCGTCGCGGCGGCGGAGGGCGCAGCGGCGGCGGGCGGGGCAGGAGCCGGACGGGGCGCGGGCGCGGCGGCCGCGACCGCCGGCGGCTTGGCGACCGGAGCCTGCAGCGCGCGCGGGGGGCCGAAGGTGAGCAGGTCGAGCTCGCCGAGCAGGAGCGCGATCCGGAGCACCGTGCCGGCCTCCGCCGGCACCGCCGCGGCGATCTCGGCCGGGCTCCGCGCGCCGTCGAAGAGGCCCACGGCGCGCGCCTCCTGGGGATTGAGCCGGAGGTCCTCGAGCCGCACGCGGCCGGCGGTGCGCGAGGCCGCGCCGCGCTCGCGCACCCCGAGGCGCCGCTGCGCGGCCGAGACGTCGAGGGTCCGGACCGCGGCGCAGAGCGCCGCGAAGGGCGTGCCGAGCGGGAACGCCGACGGCGGCGGAGGGACGCCCGGCTCCCACGAGAAGCTCCCCGCCTCGCACGCGAGCGCGCGGGCGACGACGCCCGCCCCGCGGTCGAGGAGCAGGCCCGCCACGTCGCCCGGGTTCACGAGCTTCGTCGCGATGAGCGCGCCGACGAGATCGCCGCCCGAGGCCGCCCGGGCGGCCTCCGCCAGGACGGCCTTCTCCGGCGTGAGCACACCCTTGCGCACGAGGAACCGGCCGAGGTCGTCGGCCGGATCGGAGGATCCCGCGTGCTCCACGGCGCCGCGGCGGAAGAAGAGCGTGTAGGTGATCGCGCGCCCCTCGGTGCTGATCGAGAGCTCGCCCGTCGCCTGCGCCGCCGCGGCCAGGCCGAAGAGCCGGAGCGTGGACGCGTGCGCGAGGTCGCCGACGAGCGGCAGCCCGGCGCCGATCGCGGCCTCCGGGCTCACCTCGCGGGCGGCCATCCCGTAGCTCGCGCCGGGCACGGGCCGGGGCGGCTGGGGCGGGGCCGCGGGCGCGGGGCGGGGCGCCGCGGGCGCGACGGGCGGGCGCGCGGCGGGGGCCGGCGCCGCGGGACCGGGCGCGACGGGCGGGGTCACCGGCGCGCCGGAGGGCGGCGGCCGTGGGGCGCCGGTCGGCTGGACGCGCTCCAGGCGCGGCGGCGGCATCGCGGGCGCCGGCCGTGGGCGAGGAGGACCACCTGGCGGGCGGGGATCGTCGGGCACTGGGTCTGAGAGTAGCATGCAGCGCCGGGGGCGGCCCGGAGGGCTACAGGCTTCAGGAAGCACCGGGCGCGTTCACGTCTGTTCCCTGTAGCCCGGAGCCCGTGGCCTGAAGCCGGTCTCCTTTCCCCTACTCCACCGCACACAGCCGCGCGTTTGCCTCCACCGTCTGCCCCTCCTTCACGAGCAGCTCGACCAGCTTCCCCGCGCGCGGGCTCCGGAGTTCGTTCTCCATCTTCATCGCCTCGATGACGAGCAGCGGCTGGCCCTCGGCCACCTCGGCGCCGAGTGGCGCGAGGATCTTCACCACCTTGCCCGGCATGGGCGCGAAGACGGTCTGCTTCCCCTCGAGCGTGAACGCGCCCGCGGCCCGCCGGAGCCGGAGCCGCCGCTCGTCGAGGATCTCGATCGGGAAGACGGAGTCCTTCACCCGCACGTGGACCGCGGGGTCGCGCTCGTCGAGCGTCGCGCTCCAGCTCACGCCGTCCACGAGGAGCGAGAGCGTCCCGTGATCGTGCCGCCACGCGTCCACCCGGTGGACCCGGTCGCCCAGCCGGACCTCGTAGATCCCTGGCGCGAGCGGCCGGACCTCGACCTTGCGCTCCCGGCTGCCCCCGTCGAGGAGGGCGACGTACGAGCTCGGACGGCTCACCGCGGACCTCCCCGGAGTACCCGCGCGCGGCCCTGGCGGAGCCAGCGCGAGGCGCCCGCCCCGGCCGCGCCGGCGCGCGCGGCGAACGCCTCGGCCTGCTCGGCGTCGCGCCGGTGCGCGGAGATGGCCGCGGCGATGAGGCCGACGTCCTCGAGCGCAGGGTCGGGCGCGCGGACGAGCTCGGCGGCGTGCCGGGCGCAGAACGTGGTGTCGTACTCGCCCGAGCGGAACGCCGGGTGGCGGAGCACCGCCGCGAGGTACGGGAGGTTGGTGGTGATGCCGTGGACCGTGTACTCGTCGAGCGCGCGGAGGAGGCGCGCGATGGCCTGGTCGCGCGTCGGCGCCCAGGCGACGAGCTTGGAGAGCATGGGGTCGTAGTACTGCGGCACCACCCACCCGCTGTAGACGCCGGAGTCGTCGCGGACGCCGGGGCCGGCGGGCACGCGGAGGTAGGTGATCTTCCCGGGGCAGGGCAGGAAGCCCCGCGCCGGATCCTCGGCATAGACGCGCGCCTCGATGGCGTGGCCGCGGCGGACGAGCTGCTCCTGCGCCGGGACGCGCTCGCCCTGCGCCACCTCGAGCTGCATCCGCACGAGGTCGAGGCCGGTGACCATCTCGGTGACCGGGTGCTCCACCTGGAGCCGCGTGTTCATCTCCAGGAAGTAGAAGCTCCGCCCCGCGTCCACGAGGAACTCGACCGTGCCCGCGCCGCGGTAGCCGACCGCCCGCGCCGCCCGCACCGCCACCTCGCCCATCGCCTCGCGCATGCGCGCGTCCACGATGCAGCTCGGGCTCTCCTCGATCACCTTCTGCTGCCGGCGCTGCACCGAGCACTCGCGCTCGCCGAGCCAGATCGTGTTCCCGTGACCGTCGGCGAACACCTGGATCTCGACGTGGCGCGGCTGGTCGAGGAACTTCTCGAGGTAGAGCCGGTCGTCGCCGAACGCGCTCGCCGCCTCGCGCTGCGCCGACTCCCACATCGCCGCGAAGTCGGCCGCGCGGTCGCAGCGCTTCATCCCCTTGCCGCCGCCGCCGGCCGCGGCCTTGATCATCACCGGGTAGCCGATGCGGTCGGCGAGCGCGCGCGCCTCCTCGAGCACGGCGATCGGCGCCGGCGCGCCCGGCACCGTGGGCACGCCCGCCGCGGCCATGTTCTTCCGGGCGGTGGTCTTGACCCCCATCGCCTCCATCGACTCCGGCCGCGGCCCGATGAACACGAGCCCCGCGTCCTCGACCGCGCGCGCGAACTCGGCCTTCTCGGACAGGAAGCCGTACCCAGGGTGAATCGCGTCCGCGCCCGTCGCGCGGGCCGCGTCGAGGATCCGGCCGACGTCGAGGTAGCTGAGCCGCGAGGGCGCCGGGCCGACGTGGACCGCCTGGTCCGCGTTCCGGACGTGGAACGACCCGCGGTCCGCGTCCGAGTAGACCGCGACCGTCGCGATCCCCATCTCTCGGCAGGTGCGGATGATCCGGACGGCGATCTCGCCGCGGTTGGCGATGAGGACCTTGGAGATCTTCCGGGGGGGCATGCTCACGTTGCCTTCCAGCACGTGCCCGAGCCCGAGCCCGTGCCCGACGACCACGCCCTCTCTAACGGCCGAGCAGCGCCGTTTCCAGTGCGCCTACAGGGCCGCGACCGCGGGCGCCTCGGGCCGGTGCTCCGGCGGCAGCGCCGCGGCGATGGCGGCGCGCGTCGCGTCGCGCAGGGCGTCCGCGCTCTCGAAGTCCTTCGGATGGAGCGGATCGAGGACCTCGACGCGCGCGCGCATCTTCCCGCGGATCGTGGTCCCGTGCTTCGGGAGCGCCTGGTACGTGCCGGAGAGGGCGACCGGGAAGACCGGCACCTGCGCGTCGAACGCGAGCTTGAAGGCGCCGTCCTTGAACCGCTGCAACCGACCGTCGAGCGACCGCGTGCCCTCCGGGAAGAGCAGGACCGGCGCGCCGCGCGCGAGGTGCTCGCGGCAATGCTGCATCATCTTCCGGACCGACTCGCGATCCCCGCGCCAGACCCGGACGTAGTCGTTGATCGCCATGTTCCAGCCGACGATCGGCACGCGGAAGAGCTCCGCCTTCGAGACCCACTTGAACGGCCGGAACAGCCCGTAGAGCACGAGGATGTCGAGGAGCGAGAGGTGGTTCGCGACGATCACCGCGGGCCCGCGCCAGGGCAGCTTGCTCCGCCCGATGAACCGCTCGCGCCAGAACGGGTTCGAGACGATGTAGAGCGTCGCCCACATGCACGAGTACAGGTGCAGCACGACGCGGCGCCGATCGAACGGCCACGTGACGAGGAAGACGACGAACGCCCCCGCCATGAGGAAGGGCATCGTCGCGACCGCGTACGCCCAGTAGAGGGTGGAGAAGGCGCGCATCAGCACGAGCGGATCCTGGACCCAGACGGGAGCATTGGGCAAGCGCGAGCGCGAGACCCTTCCGTGCGCGGTCCCGCCCGGGTGGTTCCGAAGGAGCCCGCCCTCGACTCCGCGGCCGCTCCGCTCGGCGGAACGGCCGCGCTGGCGCTCAGCCCTTCCGGCGCAGCGCGCGGATGATCTTGTCCTTCGTGCGGGAGGGCCGGGGCGCGGCGGTCCGGGCGGCGGTGGCCTGGTGCTCGCGCCAGCGGAGGTGCGCCTCGATCTCGGCGGCGAGGAGCTCGATCTCGAGATCCGTCCGGTGCCCGGCGACGGTCTCCAGCCGCGCCCCGCGCGCCGGAGAGGCGCCGAGGCGCATCCTCATCACCCGCTCCTCCTCGGGCGTGAGCTCCGTCGTCGCGCCGCGGCGAAGCGCGGCCTGGGCGGAGGGCTCGGTCACGACCGTGGTCGCCGTCTTCTTCGTCTGCATGCGGTTCATGCTAGGGGCCGGGCCTGACGTGTCCACTTTTCGCCGCGCGTGCGGCGAGAACCCGCGCGAGGGGCAACCGCCCGATTCCACGCCCGTTTCCCGGCGCGCCGGGAGGGCGCCCGCCGCCTCCTTCGAGCCCTTGCGCCCGCCCACCGCCCCGCACAGAAGCAGTGCATGGCGGCCTGGGAAGAGAACTTGATCTCCGACGACGAAGGCATCCGGAAGCTGCTCGCCTCGACCCGGCGCGTGGCGGTGCTGGGCATCAAGACGGAGGAGCAGGCGCAGCAGCCCGCGTACTCGGTCCCCGCCTTCCTCGCGCACGCCGGCCTGGAGATCGTGCCCGTGCCCGTCTACTTCCCGGACGCGAAGCAGATCCTCGGGAAGCCGGTCTACCGCAAGGTCGCGGACGTGCCGGGCGACGTGGACATCGTCGACGTGTTCCGGCGCCCCGCCGACGTGCCCGCCCACCTGCCCGACATCATCGCGAAGCGCCCGCGCGCCGTCTGGCTCCAGCTCGGCATCCGGAACGACGAGGCGGCCCAGCAGCTCGCGCGCGAGGGCATCCTCGTCGTTCAGGACCGCTGCCTCAAGGTGGAGTGGAGCAGGCTCGGCCCACACCCGTGAACGAGCCGCGCCCGCGCCCGAGCCCGAGGAACGAACGGGCTCAGCCCTGACCCGAGCCTGTCGCCGCCGAGAAGCCGGGCTCGTTCACGGGCTCGGGAGGACTGCTCCGCCGGACCTCTGCATGGCAGCCTCGTGCGTCCCCGAGAGCGCGTCCGCCGCGAGCCAGAGGAGCGCGATCCAGACGAGGTCCGCGAGCAGCAGGTGGACGAGCTGCATGAAGATCGGCGCGTGGAGCCACCAGCTCAGCGTCCCGGCCACGACCTGGAGCCCGAGCACGAGCAGGAGCCGCAGGGCCGGCGCGCGGAGGCGGTCGTCGCCGGTCTGGAGCGCCGCGCGCGCGAAGACCACGAGCACGAGCGCGGCCGCGAGCGAGGCGAACGGGTGGACGAGCCTGAGCCGCAGCAGGAGCGGCGCCTGCTCGCTCAGCTCCTGGGCGAGCCCCGCGGCGTGGCTCGCGGCCGGGTAGAGCGTGTTGCCGAGCGCGGCGATCGCGCCGGTCGCGCCCGCGACGAGGAGCGTGCCCACCCCGAGGCTCAGCGCAGCCACGAGCGGGCCGCGGCCGCGGAGGACGAGCCCGGCGGGCCGATCGGCGAGGGCCGCGGTGAGCGCGGCCGCGCCGATGAGCAGGAAGGTGATGACGAGGTGGACGACCACCGCGCCGCCGCGGCCCGGCGACGCGTCCTTCACCACCCACCCGAAGAGCACCAGGGCCGCCCCCGCCAGCGCCTCGAGCAGGAGGAACACGCCCGCCGCGGTCGAGGTCTTGCGCGCCACGTGGCCCGGGGGCAGCGCGCGGAAGGCCCAGACCACGAGGAGGACGCCGAGCACGAGGTCGATGCCGCTGAGGACGCGGTGCGTGAACTCGATCCTCGTCGCGACGGCCGCAAGCCCGGGTACGACCTCTCCGTTGCAGAGCGGCCAGTGCGATCCGCACCCGGCCCCGGAGCCGGTGACCCGCACCAGCGCCCCCCAGAGCACCATCGCGACGTTGAAGCCGAGGAACCAGAACGCGAACTGGCGGAAGCGGCTCATGCGGCCTGTTGAGAGCACGGCCGGGGAGGGAAGGAAAGCGAAAAGCCGGGTGCGGTACCGGGAGCGGGTTCGGACGCGGGAACGCTCCCGGTCCCGCACCCGGCTTCTCCCTCACGGGGCCTTCGCGTCCTCCGCGCTCCCCACGCCCTCCGCCTTCTCCCCGCCCTCCGCAGGAGGCGCCTGCGGCCCCGGCGCCCCAGCCCCCGTGGCGGTCGCCGGCGTCTGCCCCTGCACCCGCTCCTCGTACTGTGCGTGAAGGGTGCGCCAGGTGTTCTCGCCCTTCTGCGCCTCGGCGAGGCGGACCCGGGCCTCCGACTGGGCCTCGAGGTGCTCCCTCCGGGCCTCGGCGACGCGCGCGGCGAAGAGCGACGCGTCGTACTTGGTCGCCGCCGGGATGCCCGCCTGGGAGAGCGCCTGGAGCTTCGCCTGCTCGTGCTCGGCCTCGCGCACCCGCACGAGCGCCTCGGCGGCCTCGAGCTCCGCCTGCCGGGCCCGGCCGAGCTGGTTGGCGTAGGCGAGGTGCGCCCGCGCCGAGCGGGCCTGGAGCTCGGCCTGGGCGGCGGCCTCCTGGGCCTTCGCCTTCGCCTCGGGGGCGTTCGACTTGCGGGCGACGTTCCCTTCCGCCTTCGCGCGCTGCATCGCGGCCTTCACCATGGACTGGTCCGCCCGGGCGAGCTCGGCCTCGTTCTCGGCCTGCTGGAGGCGGAGCTTCGCGCGGGCGACCTCGTCGCGCGCCGCGAAGAGCTGGTCGCGCGCCGCGTTCACGGGGCCGAGCTGGTCCGGCGCGAGCCGGCCGTAGTCGGCGTCGGACACGGGCTGGAACTCCGCCTTCCTGTCCTGGAACATCGAGCAGCCGCCCGCGAGCAGCGCGGCGGCGAGCAACCAGAGCGCGCGTGGCATGAGACGATCCCTCCGACCGTGAAGCTAGGCAGGAGGTGCCCAACGGGCACGCGCGGGTCTGCCTCACTCCCCCTCGCCGCTCGGCTCTGGAGCCGGGCGCTCCTCGCCTCGCTTCTTGAGCCCCGCGGCCTCGAGCGCGGCGGAGGGGCCGGCCGGCTTGCGTTCGTCGGGGAGCGCGCCCGCCGGCGGCGAGACGACCTTCACCTCGCCGCCGAGCGCCGCGACCTTCGTCGAGACCGTCACGGTCACCTTGGGCGGGGCGGCCTTGCCGGCCGGCGGGGCCTCGAAGCTCGCGGTCAGCCGGGCCCGGAGCGGCGCGCCGGTGGCCGCGTCGAGCTCGAGCTCGCCCTCGGCCTTCGTGGCGCGCGCGCCCGCGAGGAACCCCTGGCGGAGCATGGTGTCCGGATCCTGGGCCTGGAACCCGGCCGGCGCGGCGGCCTCGCCCCGTGGGGCGCCTTCGCCGAGCGTGAACTTGTACCTGCGCACCTCTCGCCCGAGGACCTCGCCCGCGCCGGCGGGCTCGAGCCGGAGCGCCGGGCCGACGAGCGCGGCCACGGTGCGCACCACGCCGAAGCTGTCCTCCCGGTAGCGCCGCGCGTCCCGCCCGCGGTCGGTGGGCCGCTGCCGGAACGGCGCCGGGAGCGCCCGCGCGTAGGTCATGCCGTCCACCCAGATCACGTGCTTGCCGGTGACCGCGTGGGGACCGAGCCCCGGATCGACGTCGGCGCGAACCTCGAACGCCCCCGAGGTCGACTGCCGGACCGCGTGCTGCTCCGTGACGTGCAGCGGGGCGCCGGCCGGGCGGTCGATCGACCACTCGACCGCCCCGCTCCACTGGAACGCGCCGAGCCGTTCGGCGACCTCGTCTGCGTCGAGCGCGAGCGCGCGCTCCGGGTGCTCCGGGTCGAACGCCGCCTGGGCGTCGTCGCCCTCGGCGTGCGCGAAGAGCCGGTTGCGCGCCGCGACGTCGCCCCGTGAGCAGGCGGCCAGGGCCAGAGCCAAGGTCGTGACGGCGGCGGCGAGGAGATGGACAGGCGGACGCAGGCGCATGGGGGCGCGCATCATCGCACGAAGCGTGGAATCAGGAGACGCGCCGGACGGAGGCCGGGAGGAGGCGGCCGGGCGGGGCGTCCTCGGGCGGGACGGCGGCCAGGGGTTCGGGCGCCCGCTCGTGGGGCACGGCCACGGCCGGCTCGGCGCGGGCGGGGGCAGGGGCGGCGGCCCCGTCGTCCTCGCCGTCTCCGGCGGCCACCACGTCGCCGAGCTCCACCCGTCCGTCGGCCCAGAGGAGCCGCTCGCACCGGAGGAGCAGCTCGGGGAGCCCGGCCTGCGTCACGGCCGAGACGGCGACCGCGTCCCGCCGCCCGCCGGCGAGCGCCTCGGCCTGCCCCGGCGCGAGCCGGCCGGCCTTGTTCAAGACGATCATCCGGCGCTTCTCCCCGAGGTTCAGCGAGCCGAGGATCTGCTCGACCGCCTTCATCTGCTCCTCGTGGCGCGGATCGGACGCGTCCACGACGTGCAGGAGGAGGTCCGCGTCGCCGAGCTCCTCCAGGGTCGCCCGGAAGGCGTTCACGAGGTCCGGCGGCAGGTCGCGGATGAACCCGACGGTGTCGGTGATGATCACCTCGCGGTCGCGCGGGAAGCGGAGCCGCCGGCTCGTCGGGTCGAGCGTCGCGAAGAGCTTGTCCTCGGCGAGCACCGCGGAGTCGGTGAGGGCGTTGAGGAGCGTCGACTTGCCGGCGTTGGTGTAGCCGACGATCGAGAGCACCGGCAGGCCGCGGGCGTTGCGCTGCTTGCGGCGGAGCGTGCGGTTCGCGCCGAGCGCCTCGATCCGCCGCTCGAGGGCGGTGATCCGGTCGCGCACCCGGCGGCGGTCGATCTCGAGCTTCGTCTCGCCCGGGCCGCGCCCGCCGATCCCGCCCGCGAGCCGCGAGAGCGAGTCGTCGCGCCCGACGAGGCGCGGGTAGAGGTACTTGAGCTGCGCGAGCTCGACCTGGAGCTTGCCGTCGGCGCTCTGCGCCCGCTGGGCGAAGATGTCGAGGATGAGCTGGGTGCGGTCGAGGATCTTGAGGCTCGTCGCCTCGGCGATGTGGCGCGCCTGCGAGGGCGAGAGATCGGAGTCGAAGACGATCATCGTCGCCATGAGCTGCATCGAGCGCAGGACGATGTCCTCGAGCTTGCCCTTGCCGATGAGGTAGCGCGGATCGGGGTCGCGGCGGAGCTGCAGGGTCGCGTCGATGACCTCGACGCCCGCGGTCCGGGCGAGCTCCTTCAGCTCCGTGAGCGACGCCTCCGCCTCCGACCGGCCGCGGTCCCGGCCGCCGAAGCCGACGAGGATCGCCCGCTCGCGGCCGCCCGTGCGCCGCACCGCGCGTGCCCGGGCGAACTCCTCCTCGAGCGCCTGCGCGCCGGCGAGGAAGTCGTGGTCGAGCGCGTGGACGCTCTCCGCCACCTCGTCCTTCCACATCTCGCCCTGCGGGTTCTCGGGCAGGAGGTACGACCAGTGGACCTTGCCCGGGAGCCCGCCCTCGCGCGCCTCGATGGCGGCGACGAGGTCGAGCCGGAGCAGCGCGAGGTCGGTGTGGTCGTCGCGCGTGAGCGGCTCGCCGTTCAGGTGCGTGTGGACGAGCCGCAGGCCGCGCAGGCGGCTCTCGCCGGCGCGGGCGCGGCCGACGTCGGGCAGCTCGAGCTTGCGCGCGTCGCCGACCATGACCGCCTGCACGTCGCCCTTGCGATCGAGGAACACGCCGATCTGCCGGCCGGTCTCGAGCGACACCTCGACGAGGTGGCGGGCGAGCTCCGGCGAGACGATCGACCGGGCGTCGACGCGACGGCGGTACGTGCGGCGGAGGGCGTGGAGCTGGGAGGGCTTGAGACCGAGGGTGTTTCCGTGGACGTCCTGCATGCGGGGGCCGACTGAAGTCTAAACGCGCCGGGCCGGCCGTGAAACCGAAAACCTGAACGGGGCCCGGCGCTACCACCCGAGCCCGTGCTCGCGCCCGAGCCCGACCCCGGGAACCCCTCGGGCGCGGGCTCGGGCTCGGGCTCGATCACGGGAGCTTCGCTACCCCTGCGCGCTGAGCCTCTTCCGCTCCAGCACCGCGTCCGCCGCCTGGGCGATGAGATCGGGGCCGAGCGACTTGTCGAGGACCGCGTCGGCGCCCACGGCCTCGAGCCGCTTGTCGATCCCCTGCTCGAGGCTCCCGGTCACGCCGACGATCGCCAGCTCGACCTCGCCGCCCGTGTTGCGGATGAGCTGCACGAGCTCCTCGCCGGTCATGCCCGGCATCACGACGTCCGTGACGAGCAGATCGAGGGCGAGGAGCTCCTCGGAGAGGATCGAGAGCCCTTCGGCCGCGGTCCCCGCGGTCATCACCTCGAACCCGCGGTCGCGCAGGGCGTCGGCGATCATGCGGCACACGAGCTCGTCGTCGTCCACCACGAGGGCGCGCCGCGCGCGGGCCGAGATATGGGCGATCGCGTTCGAGAGGATCGCCTGGGCGTCGGGGGCGAGCTGGAACCGCACGCCCATGCCGTTCGCGTTGGTGAAGGCGACGATCGCGGTGGCGTTCAGCTCGGCGCCGTTCGGGAGGCGCAGCTCCAGCTCCACCTCGGACCCGACGGCGGGTGGGCTGGGCGTGCGGACGAACGCGCCGCCCTGCGAGAGGTTCTGGACGAAGTCCGCCGCGAGCTCCTGGTCGGTCGCGTACTCGATGAGGTGGCGGGCGGGCTTCGCCGCCGCCGGCGCCGACACCTTCACCGGCGCGTTCACCTGGAACCGCGGCGCCGCGCGGGCGTCGTGGACCGGCGCGGGCGCGGCCGCGTCGAGGGCCTGGACGAGCGCCGGCGGCGGGTCCTCGAGCTGGAGCAGGTAGCCCGCGGGCTCGCCCGGCGCGGCGGCGGCGCTCGGCCGGACGTCGGCGACGGTGGCGCGGACCTGGACAGGCTTCTGCTGCCCGGGCACGCGGAGGAAGAGCGGGATGGCGTCGCCCGCCGGCGGCGCGAGCGGAGCGGCGACGAACAGCCGGCGCTCGCCGGGGTCCCAGCGGACGCCGTCCCAGCCCGGCCCGCCGACGTCCATGACGAGCTGGGGCCGCTCACCGGCGGAGCGCCGCCGGTCGGGCGCCGCGCCGAGCTCCGTGAAGAACGCGCCCGTGATCTCGAACAGCTCCTCGGGCGCGACGCCCGAGAGCGCGTGCGTCGGCTTCGCGAGGTACGTCTCGAGCCGGCTCCGGTCGTCGGCCTCGAGCCGATCGACCGCCACCGCCCGCCCCCCGGCGCGGGCCGTCCAGAACACGAGCCGGTCGCGCGCTGCGTCGGAGGGGGCCTCGCCCCCGAGGCGGACCGTCACCCCGAGCAGCTTCGCCTGCGCCTGGTACCGGACTCCGCAGTCGAGGAGGTCTTCGCCGAGGATGAGCGGCAGCGCGAGGACGAGGCGCTCCGCAGCGCGGAGCCGGTCGCCGGTCGCGCGGACGAAGATGCAGACGTAGTCGGCGGTCGCTGCCATGCGTGTCCGGGGGACCCGGCCCTGCCCGGGAGTGCAACGACGGGGCCCGCGACGCACGTCGGGATCCTCGGGGTTTCCGCGCCGGAACCCGCACCCGGGGTCGACGCGAACCCTGGCCGTGGACCCCGGCGGTTCTCACAACGACCTCAGCGCCTTGGTCATGTCGTAACGGAAGTCCCCGCGCTCGGCGACGGGGACCGGCTCGGCCGGCAGGCGGAGCCGCTCCACGACCCTGTTGTAGCCGAGGTCCATGAGCGGCCGCAGGTTGACGGCGTCGTGCAGGTTGTACTCGGCGAGGAGCCGGAGCGCGTCCGCGTCGCCCTGCTCCCAGGCGCGCCAGAGGCGGACGACGTCGCGGCCGCCGAGCCCGTCGAGGTGCGGCGGCCGGCCGACGCCCGCGTCGCGCTCGAGGCGCTTGAGGCCGCCCACGTGCCCGAGCCGGCGCCAGAGGTGGCACAGATCGACGTGGGCGCGGGGCGGACGGAAGCCGGGGAAGGCGCGGCGCAGCGCGGGCACGTCGAAGGCGAGCCCGTTGTACGTGACGAGGAGCTTCCAGCGGCGCGCCGCCTCCGGGAAGGCGTCGAGATCGCGCCCGCGGAGGAACAGGCGCGGGCCCTCGGCGTCGAGCACGCCGACGAGGACCACGTCCTCGCCGCAGGCCTCCACGTCCACGAACGCCGCGTCGCGCGCGAACGCGGCGTAGAGGCGCCAGCGCTCGCGCCGCGGCAGCATCGCGGCGAGCCCCTCCGCGTCGCCCGCCGCGAGGGCCGCGGCGGCGCGCGCGATGGCGGCGCGGATCCGCTCGTCCACCGCCGGCGAGATCACGACCTCCGGCGACGCCGGGAAGTCGGCCCAGCGCCGGATGCCGGACTCCCAGAGGCGCGCCTCGAGGTACGGCCCGACGCCGGGGGCGAGCCGGAAGGAGCAGCGGATCACGCGCCCCCTGCTCCCGGGAACCGCACGCGGAAGGTGCTCCCGCTCCCCAGCTGGCTCTGCACCTCGACGTTCCCGCCCTGCGCCTCGACGAGGAGCCGCGTGATGTAGAGCCCGAGCCCGAGCCCCTCGGGCTGCCGCTCGCCGCGGGCGCGGTAGTACCGCTCGAAGATCCGGGCCTGGTCCTCGGTCGAGATGCCGACGCCGCGATCGGCGACCGTGAGCACGACGTCGCCGCCCTCGCCCGTGAGGAGCACCTGGACGTCGCCCGAGGAGTACTTGAGCGCGTTCGAGACGAGGTTCACGACGATCCGCTCGAGCCGCGCCGGATCCAGGCTGGCCCAGCACGGCGACTGGACCTCGAGCCGCACCCGGTCCACGTCCATCCCGCCGCGCAGCCCGTCCACGATGTCCGGCAGGAGCGTCGCGGCGTCCACGCGGGCGGGCGCGAGCGGGAGCTGCCCCGCCTCGAGCAGCGTCACCTCGACGAGGTCCTGGATCATGCCGCTCATCCGCTCGCAGCTCCGCTCGATCGCGGCGGCGCGGGCCTGGACCTTGTCGGACTCGCCCGCCGCGCGGCGGATGAGGTGCGCCTGGCCGTAGATGGCCGAGAGCGGCGCGCGGAGGTCGTGGCTCACCATGCGCACGAGGTCGTCGCGCGCCTCGGCCAGCTCGCGCACGGCGGTCTCGTCGGAGAACGTCAGCACCGCGCCGGTGACGGCGCCGTCCGCGTCGCGGATGGGCGCAGCGCTCACGAGCATCCAGAGCGGGCGGGCGCCGCTGGGGTTGAACGTGACGTGCACGCCGCGGAGGGTCTCGCCCCGGATCGCGCGCCAGGCGGGCCACCGCTCCCGCGGGAGGGGCCTGCCGTCCTCGCCGTGGAGCTGGAAGCGCGCGAGGGCGTCCGGGTCCGGCGGGCCGTACCGGACCTCGATGCCCGCGTTGCGCCAGATCTCCTCCGCCGCCGGGTTCATGCGGAGCAGCGTCCCGGCCGCGTCGAACACCATCACGCCGTCCGGGATGGCGTGCATCACGGCCTCGAGCTGGGCGAGCTCGCCCTGCCCGCCGGGCGTGGCGCGGGACGCCGCCTGAACGTCCTCCGCCCTGCCCGCCGGCACCGCGTGCTCCGAGACGGGGCGGTCGCCCTCGTTCATTCGAGATCCCCTCGACCGCGACGGATGCTACCAGACGCCCCCCGCACCGACCATGGGTCCCGAGCCCCCCATCACAACCGGTCCCAGGCGCTCCGCCAGGCCCCGGCCCGCTCGGCGTGCTCGACGAACGCACGGTAAAACGGGTGGCGCGCGACGGTCGCGCCGTCGCCGATGACGACGAGCTTCTTCCGCGCACGGGTGAGCGCCACGTTCATCCGGCGCACGTCCGAGAGGAACCCGACGTCCCCGGCGTCGTTCGAGCGGACGAGCGAGACGATCACCGCGTCCTTCTCGCGCCCCTGGAACCCGTCGACGGTGTCGATCTCCACCCCCTGTTCGGCATGCCCCGCGAGGAGTGCGCGCAGCCGCTGCACCTGCGCGTCGTACGGGGAGATCACTGCGATCTCGCCGGGCGCGACGCCGAGCGCCCGGATCCGCTCCACCTCCGCCGCGGCGAGCGCCGCCTCACCCGGGTTCTGCCGCGAGTCCGAGCCCTCGGGGATCTCCTCCTCGAAGCCCCGGCCGGCGGTGTCGATCCACTCGAGCGGCGCGTCGTCCACCGCCCAGCGCGCCACGTCCGGGTGGGCGCGCAGCTGTCCGCCGTAGAGCGCCTCGGAAGGGAAGGCCATGATCCGCTCGTTCATCCGGTGCTGCTCGGCCAGCGTGGCCCGCGCCGTGGCTCCGAACGAGCCCGCGTCCGCGCCGGCGAGCCGCTCGAAGAGCGATCTCCCGAGCCCGCCCTCCTGGGCGGCGGCCGAGAGCACCGTGGGCGGGAGCTGGAGGTGGTCGCCGGCGAGCACGGCGCGCTCGGCGCGGAGGAGCGCGAGGTAGACGGCGGGCTCGAGGGCCTGCGTCGCCTCGTCCACGACGGCGAGCCCGAAGCGGCGGCCGGAGAGGGCGCGGGAGTCGAGCGAGGTGAGCGTCGCGAGGACGACCTCGGCGCGCGCGAGCACCTCCGCCTCCGCGCGCGCCTCCAGCGTCCGCGCCTCGGCGAGCAGCGCGCGCGCGTCGCGCTCCTGCGCGCGCGACTCGCTGAACCGCCCGGGCCCGCGGCGCGCCTTCCGCTTGCGCGCCGACCGGCGCAGGGCGAGCGCCTCGTCCACGAGCGCGCGGGCGATGCGCGCCGCCTCGTGCTCGGCGGCGCGCGCCTCGAGCGTGTGCGCGAGCAGCCCCGGCAGGACGCGCGCCGGGTGGCCGACCCGGACGCAGGCGAGGCCCGCCGCGGCGAGCCGCTCGAGGAGGTTGTCGACGGCGAGGTTCGACGGCGCGGCGGCGAGCACCCGCTCGCCGCGCGCGGCGGCGCGCCGGATCACCTCGACGAGCACCGTGGTCTTGCCCGTGCCCGGCGGCCCGTGGACGAGGGCGAGGTCCTCGGCGCGGTCTGCGAGGTCGAGCGCGGCGCGCTGCTCCGGGTTGAGCCGCGCGAGGGGCGCGAGCCCAGGGACTTCGGCGCCGGGCGCGGCGGCGCGGAAGCGGGGCGCGCCACCGGCGAGCACCGCGTGCCAGCGCCGGCCCTCCTTCGCGTCGCGGACGCGCTCGAGCCCGGCCGCGAGCCGCTCCCACGTGACCGGCGAGGGCTCGAGCTCGAGCACCACCCGGCCGTCCGTCGCCCAGTCCGGCGGCGGCTCGTCGAACGCCACCGCGAGCTGGGTGCGCGTCCGCCGGGCGACGACGCCCGCCGGCGCGTCCGGGCGTTCCTCCCGGCGCAGGCGGACGGTCACCGGGCTCCCGACGCCGATCTTCCCGCCGGCGAGCGGCTTCCCGCCCCGCGCGAACGTCACGAGAGCTCGGTCGCCCAGGGCGCCCTCTTCCACCGCCTCCACGTCCGCCACCGCGAGCCCGCGCGCCTCGCGCTCCGCGAGCGAGAGCCGCCCGCGCGCCGCCGCGAACCGCGCGCGCTCCTCCTCGCGCTCCGCCGCGAGGAGCGCCGACAGGCGGTCGAGGTGGTGACCCAGGTCCAAGGCGGGCTTTATAGTCCGGCCTGCGATGTCCCGGCGACCGCCTCCCCCCGCCGACCCGCCGCCCCCGGGCGAGCAGACGGACGAGCCCGGCCCCGACGCCGCCGTCGCCCTCCCCATCGACGGCACCCTGGACCTCCACGCCTTCTCGCCGCGCGAGGTGGGCTCGCTCGTCCCGGAGTGGATCGGCGCCTGCGCCGAGGCTGGCCTCTCCGACCTCCGGATCGTCCACGGCAAGGGCACCGGCGCGCTCCGCGAGCGCGTGCACGCGCTGCTCCGGCGCGATCCCCGGGTCGCCTCGTTCCGGCTCGCGGGGGAGGACGGAGGTGGGTGGGGAGCCACGCTGGTCGAGCTGAGAAAGGGCGGGCCCGAGCGTTGAGGGACCACGGCCGTGCGCCGTACCCGCCGACCGTCCCCGTTCCCGTCCCCGCTGCCGAACCCGCTCCCGGTCCCGCACCCGGCTTCTCCACTCGTCAACCCAGACCCACACACACCGAAGCCCCCCTTCCTCGCTCCCCACCCGCCGATTTGCTAGGGTTGCCTCATGAGCACGAGCCCCCTCAAGGCGGCCCTGGCGCTGGCGATCGTGATCTCGGCGGCAGGTTGCACGAGCAAGACGGACGCCGGCGCGGCGAGCGGCGCGATGTCCTTCGACTGGTCGCAGCGCTCGGGCGACGGCAAGGTCGAGCTCCGCCTGCGCCGCGAGTCCAGGGGCACCGCGGCCACGTGCCAGGTGCAGGCGCTCACGGTCGCCGGCGGGAAGACGATCTGGAGCAGCTCGACCTGTCTCCCCGTCCCGTCGGGGCTCGTCTTCATCTCGAGGGGCGGAGAGAAGCTGGTCGTGCTCGACCTCTTCCCGGCCGCCGGCGTCCAGTCGCCGAACTGGAGCCAGGTGACGCTCGCCCAGGTGTGGAACCGCGGGAAGGTGGAGCGCGAGTACAAGGGCGCCGAGATCCTCGCCGGCGATCGCGCCGCCGACATGCGCACGTCGTACTCCTGGCTCCGCGGCGAGTCGGACGAGGAGGTCCGCGACTCCGCCCGCGCGGTCGCCGACGGCACGCAGATCTCGCTGGACCTCGCCGACGGCCGGACGGTCACGCTCGGCTTCGACGGGGCCGCGCTCCCGACGCCGCCCTCCGTCGCGCCCAGGGCGCGCCCCGCGGAGGTGGCGGTGACGCCCGAGCCGGCCCCCGCGGCCCTCCCTGCGCGCGAGGATCCGCCCCCGCCGGCGCACCAGCAGGGCGGGCTCCACGAGGGCGAGCTCTACCGCTGGCAGGACGAGAGCGGCGCGATGCACTTCGGCACCGGCGGGCAGGTGCCGGCCCGATACGTCAAGGTCGCCCGGCCCGTGCAGGGACAGGTCGGCGTCGTGCCGATGGAGGTGCCAGTGCCCGCGCCGCTGCAGCCGGGGCAGCCCGGACAGGCGGCGCAGCAGCCGGGGCAGCCCGGGCGCGCGACGCCGGGCGTGGAGCCGGGCGCGCGGCCGGAACCGCCGTCGCCCGACGCCCGGTAGCCGCGGCGCGCTACGCGTTCGCCCGCGGTGGCCCGAGCAGCCGCCGGAGGTGCCCGAGCAGCGTCTCGCCGGTGAACGGCTTGTGGATGAGCTCGACGTCGCCGTCCACGAGCCGCTCCTGCACCTGCGCGTCCTCGGTGTGGCCGGTCATGAACAGGACCTTCAGGCCCGGCTGCATCCGCGCGAGCGCCTCGGCGAGCTCCGCCCCGTTCATCCGGGGCATGACGAGATCGGCGAGGAGCACGTCCACCTTGCCGCCGCGCGAGCGCGCCGCCTCGAGCGCCTCCGCGCCGTTCCGCGCCGAGACCACCTGATAGCCGCTCCCGGAGAGCACGCGCCCGAGGAGCGTCCGGAGCCCGTCCTCGTCCTCGGCGACCATGACCGTCTCGCCGAGGCCGCGGGGCGCCGCCGCCGAGATCGGGAGGACCACGCGGCGGACCGCGTCCTCCGCCGCGGGGAGGTAGACGGTGAAGGTCGTGCCCACGCCGACGCCGGACTCCACCCGGATCGCGCCGCCCGCCTGCCGCACGATGCCATAGACCGTCGCGAGCCCGAGCCCCGTCCCGGACTCCTTGGTGGTGAAGAAGGGCTCGAAGATGCGCGCCCGGACCTCCTCGGTCATCCCGCAGCCGTGATCTCGGACCGTGAGCGTCACGTACCGCCCTGCGGCGAGATCGAGCTCGCGCGCCGGCGCCGTGAGCGTCACGTTGGCGGTGGCGATCTCGAGCTTCCCGCCCTCCGGCATCGCGTCGCGCGCGTTCACCGCCAGGTTGAGGAGCACCTGCGCGAGCTGATCGGCGTCGGCGAGCACGGGCCAGAGCCCCGGCTGGAGCGCGGTCTCGATCTCGATCCGCTCGCCGATGGCCCGGTTGAGCAGCTTGCCGAGGTCCTGCACGACCTTGTCCAGCGAGAGGACCTCGGGGCGGAGGAGCTTCTTGCGGGAGAGCGTGAGGAGCTGGCGCGTCACCCCCACGGCGCGGTTCGCCGCCTCGATGATCCCCTCCGCGCACTCGCGCAGCCGGTGGCTGCGCGCCCCCGCTCGCGCCTCGACGGGCTCGCGGTGCGCGGGGTCGGAGCGCCGGGCGTCGCCGCCCTCGAGGTCCTGCATGAGGAGCTCGGAGTACCCGAGCACGACCGCGAGGACGTTGGAGAAGTCGTGGGCCACGCCGCCGGCGAGCCGCCCCACGGCCTCCATCTTCTGGGCCTGCCGGAGCGACTGCTCGAGCGCGCGCCGCTCCTGCTCGGCGGCCTCGCGCTCGGAGACGTCGCGCACCGAGAGCACGCGGAGCGCGCGCTCGCCGAGCCGCAGCTCTCCCACGGTGATCTCGACGGGGAAGGTGGACCCGTCGGCGCGGCGGTGGCGGGAGGGCGCCGCGCGGGCGCCGGCCGCGAGCGGCGCGCCGTCGACCTCCGGGTCGAGCAGCTCGGCGAGGCGGACCCGGCGCATCGCGGCGCGCGGGCGGCCGTAGAGCCGCTCCGCCGCGGGGTTGGCGTCCTCGACGAACCCGCTCTCCACGTCGACGAGCAGGATCGCGTCCGACGACGTCTCGAACACGCCGCGGTGGAGCCCCTCGCTCTCGGTGAGGCGGGCCACGAGCTCGCGCTGCGCCCGCTTCATCCGCACCTTCTCGGCCGCGTTCTCCACCTTCAGGTTCAGCGCCTCGTAGTCCGAGACCGGCTTGGTCACGTAGTCGTAGGCGCCGATCTGCACCGCCTGGATCGCCGAGTCGAGCGAGGCGTAGCCGGTGACGAGGATCACCTCGACGTCGGGCTTCATCGCCTTGAGCCGGCGCGCGACGTCGAGGCCCGAGCCGTCACCCAGGTTCTTGTCCACGAGCGCCACGTCGATGTCGCCGGCCTCCGCCGCCCGCTCGATCGCCTCGCGCGCCGAGCCGGCGAGGAGGAGCGTCCGGCCCTCGCCCTCGAGGAACCGGCGGAACACGTCGAGGATCACCGGCTCGTCGTCCACGATGAGCAAGGTCGCCATGCCGCTCACTCCTTCCCGGGCGCCGCCCGGACCCAGTCGTGCCGCACGCCCACGGTCACCGTGAACGCCGTGAACGCGCCCGCGGGCGTGTCGCCGGCGGCGAGCGCGCCGAGCTCCAGGAACGGCGACGTCCGCCGCGCCGGGACCGAGAGCCCGACGCCGAGCCGCAGCGCCGGCCCGAGCCCCATGGCGGTCTCCCCGTCCGCGCGCTCGCCGGTCCCGACGAGGAGCCCCGCCGTCGCCGCCGCGAACCAGCGCCCGCCGGGGAAGAGCCCCCGGAGCACCGGCCCCGCGAGGACCGCGCCGGTGGTCCCGGTCCGCGATCCGCCGGGCGCCCGCCGCTCGCGATCGGTGCCGACGTACTCGAGGCGGAGCGCGAGCGTGCGCTGGGGCGGCAGCGCGACGAGCTCGGGCAGGGGCAGGTCCGCGCCGAGATGGAGGTGGCCTCCGAGCCGCGCCCCGCCCGTGGGCACGAGCGGCCCCGCGCCGGCGAGGAGCGCGAGCTGGCGCGAGCGCGGCGGCACGAGCCAGAGCTCCGCCTCGCCGCGCGCCCCGCCCGACTCCGCCTGCACGCGCGTCTTCGTGAGGTCGTCCACGGCGGCGGCGCGGACCCGGATCTCCCACCGGCCGCCCTCCCCCGGCGCGACGCGCGCGGCGCGGGCGCCGGGCTCGGTGACCACCCTCGGCGCGCCCGCGGCCGGGTTCCCGTGCTCGTCCCAGAGCGCGAACGTCAGCACGCCCTCGGAGCTCCCGTCGCCGTGCGCGAAGGCCACCCGCGGCGTGACCTCCGCGCGCACCGGCGCTCCGGCCTGGAGCGGCAAGGCCGCCTCGCCGCCCGCCGCGCCCGGCGGGACCCGGCCGCGCACGACCACCTGGGAGCGCCCCTCGAGCCGCGGCGCGAGGTGGAGCACGCCGCGCACCGCCCCCGGCCCGACCTCCTCCTGCGAGAGCGTCCCGGCGTCGGCGGTGAGGACCACGGTCCCGGTGGTCGGGTTCCCCGCCGCGTCCACCGCCCGGGCGGTGACGACGACGTCGTCGCCCCTCCCGGCGACGAACGCGGGGCGATCGAACGTCACCGCGACCGCGGCGGGCGGGCCGGCGACGGCCGTGACCGCGAGCCCGAGCCGCGAGGCCGGGAACCCCTCGAGTCGCACCGTGAGGCGCTCCTCGCCGGCGGGGCCGGGCAGGAGCGTCCAGGTCCCCTCGAACGCGCCGGGCTCGCGCGCGCGGAGCGCCACGGTGCCGCGCGTGGGCTCGACCCGCGGGGCCTCGCCGCCCCGCGGCGCGCCGTGCGGCGCGATCACGTAGGCGTAGAAGCGGACGACCTCGGCGCGGTCCGCCGCCACCGCCGTCCGGTCGAGCGCGGCGTGGACGAGGCGCGTCTCGGGCACCCGCAGGTCCACCGCGGTGAACCCCTGGTGCCCCTCCCGCACGCCGGGCGGGACCACCACCGGCACGATCGCCAGGCCGTCCGGGCCGACGCGCGCGGGCCCGAAGCTCCGGTCGCCGATCCGCAGCGACACGTCCGTGCCCGGCGTCGCCCGCACCCGCGCGTCGCCCTGGCCGGAGAGCGGCACCGCGAGCCACCCGTCGAGCGAGGCGTCGCCGATCCGGCCGACCGCCGCGAGGATCGCGACCTGCGGGTGGCGCTCTTGCGGCGGGACGTAACGTGCAGTGAACCCGCCCGCGGGCAGCCGGCGGATCCCCTCGACCCTCCCCGCGCTCGCGGTGACCGACAGCTCGGCGAGCTCGGGCGGGGCCGCGATCCGGAGCTCGGCGCCCCCGTCGCGCCCGAGCACGAGCCGCGGCGGGTCGGCCGCGATCGCGAGCGTCCCCCCCGCGCCGAGCGCGTCCGGGTCCGCGCGGACGGCGGCGGGCGCGGCGGCGAGCACCAGGGCGAGGAGCCTCGACGTCGGGGCGAGGGACCCGCGCGGAGCGCGCGAGCCCCGAGTCTCAATCACTCCCGCTCGCATGCCAGACGATCTCCACGGGCTCGGGTTTGGCCGGTTGCGCCCCGGCCCGGCGTTTTGCCGTGGGGCCCGCCCGGTCGCGCCGTGCGGCGCGGACGATCGCGGTGGGCGGCACGTCGGCAGGGCGGCGGGCCGACTCGCGCCAGGTAGCGAGCCGCGGGGTGGGCGCGGCGGCGGCGCGCGCCTCGGCCGGAGCGGCGCCAGCCGGAGCGGCGGGGCGCGCCGAGGGCGCCCGATCGGCGGCCAAAGCCGTCGCCGCGCTCGCCACGAGCATCAGCGCGAGCGCCGGGAGGAGGCGCCGGTTCACGGTGACCTCCCGGCCGGCGGGGAGGGGATCCGGATGCAGAACTCGGTCACGGCCCAGGGCAGGCGGCTCGGGTCGGCGGCATCGACCAGGAAGACCTCTCCGCCGAAGCGGGCCATGAGCTGGCGCGAGAGGTGGAGGCCGAGGCCGCTGCCGCGCTCGGGCGGCTTGGTGCTGAACCGCGGCTCGAAGAGGCGCGCCCGGACGGCCTCGGGGATGCCTGGCCCCTCGTCCGAGACGCGGACCTGGACCTGCGCGCCCGGACCACCGGCGAGGACCCGGACCGCGACCCGCGCGTCGCGGCCCGCGCCCTCGATCGCGTCGAGGGCGTTGCCGAGGATGTTGGTGGCCGCGTGGACCACGGCGGCGGCCGAGCCGTACCCCCGCGCCGGGCGCTCTGCCTGGGCGAGCGCGAACCGCCGGGAGAGGGGGCGGACGCGGTGCGCGAGGAGCTGCACCGCCCGGGCGACGACCGGGCCGACGTCGAAGGAGACCTCGCTCGCGTCGCCCGCGTGGAAGAGGGCGTCGTACTCGCTCATCACCTCCGCCAGGCGGACCACCTGCTGGCGCAGGAGCAGCCACTCCTCCCGGCCGGTGAGGAGCGATCCCAGCGCGCGCTCGAGGAGCGCGGCCGCGGCGTCGACGCCGGTGAGCGGCTGCTTCAGCTCGTGCAGGAGCGCGGGGGCGAGGAGCTCGGCGGTGACAATGGCCGGGGGCTGCGCCCCCGCCCCAGCGCGTTCGCGCGGGGCCCCCACGCCGCTCGAACCGTTTGGTTGCTGGCTCATGCGGTCCCTCCTCCTCACGCGAGGTGCGCCGCGGTGGCCGCGGGCAGGAGCACCGTCACGGCCGCGCCGACGCCCTCGGCGCTGTCGACGACGATGCGGCCGTGGTGGGCCTCGACGATGCTGTGCGAGACCGAGAGGCCGAGCCCGATCCGCTCGGGGTCGTCCTTGGTGGTGAAGAACGGGTCGAAGATCCGCTCGCGGATGGTGACGGGGATCCCCTTGCCCGTGTCGGCGATCCGGAGCCGGAGCGCGTCCCCGGCGATCGAGCTCACGGTGACCTCGAGCGCGCCGCCGGCCGGCATGGCGTTGATGGCGTTGTCGAGCAGGTGGGCCACGACCTGCTGGATCTGGACCGGGTCGCCCTGCGCGTCGGGGAGCAGGTCGTCGAACTGCGCCGTGACCCGGATGCCCGCCGCGCGGAACCGGCCCTCGTAGAGCGAGAGCGCGTCCTGCACCGGGCGGCGCAGCGGGAAGGGCTGGCCGTGGATCGTCCGCTCCTGGTCGGCGAAGCTCCGGAGCTCCTCCACGACGCGCGTCACCCGGCTGGCCTGCTCCTGGGCGGCGAGGATCATCTCGGCCGCGGGGCCGTCGGCCGGGAGCTGCTTCCGGAGGATCGCGAGGTAGCCGACGATCGCGGTCATCGGGTTGTTGAGCTCGTGCGCGAGGCCCGCCCCGAGCGAGCCCAGCGCGGCGAGGCGCCGGGTGCGGAGGATCTGGTCCTCCGCGGCCTTGAGCTCGGCCGTCCGCTCGTCGACGCGGCGCTGCAGCTCGCGGTTCCAGCCGTGGATCTCCTCGTCGCGGCGCCGGATCTCCGCCGACATCCGGCGGAACGCGCGCGCGAGATCGGCGAGCTCGTCGCCCCCGGGCTTCGGCTCCGGCAGCTCCTCGTAGCGGCCCTCCGCGAGCGCGGCCGCGGCGCCGGAGAGCCCGGCCACCGGCTGCGTGACCGTGCGCGCGAGCGCGAACCCGATCGCGGCGGCGACCGCGACCGCGCCGAGCGCCGCCCAGAGCGTGTACGTCCGGAGGGCCTCCGCCGCCCGGAACGCGACCGACATCGGCTGCGCCACGACGGCGCCCCAGCGCAGCTTGGGCGCGGGCGCGAACGCGGCCAGCCAGCGATCTCCGTCGGCCCGCACGAGGAGCCGCGACCAGGCCTGGTCCTTCTCGAACCCGACCTCGCTCAGGTACCGCTCGTCGGCCGTCAGCGCGCCCGCGGCCCCGGCGATCGGCGCGCCGTCGGGGCCGACGAGGTAGGCGAGCGTGCCCGCCGCCTGCAGCTCGGCGAGCCGCGCGTCGACCTCGCGGAGCGAGATCTCCGCCGCGAGCGCGCGATGCGTCCCGATGCGCAGCGCCACGGCGAGCTTGAGCGGGCCGTCGCGGCGGTAGGGGGCGGAGAGCGCGGTGGCCCCGGCGGCCGCCGGCGCGCGCGGCAGGTGGGCGACGAAGAGGTCCAGGTCGGCGGGGGTGATCGCCTCCCGCCCCGGCTCGCCCTCCGCAGCCCGGTCCACGAACACCGGGCCGGCGACGGGCGCGCTCTCGTCGTTCACCACCGCGAGGACGGAGACGAAGGGGAGCTGCCGGTACGGCAGGGAGAGGACCGCGGACAGCTCCCCCAGGCTGTAGTCGTCGAAGAGGATGGGGGCGACCGCGAGCCGGAGCCGCTCCACCGAGTTGGCGACGAACCGATCCGTGTAGAGCGCGAGATCCCCCGCCGCCTGCGTCTGCATCCGGCCCACCGTCCGCTGCAGCTCGTCCCGGCTCACGGTCCAGGACGCGAAGCCGAGGAGCGCCACCGGCAGGACGCCGACTGCGAGCAGGACGAGGCCGATCTTGACGCGAAAGCGCATGCGCGGTCGCGATCTCCAGGCCCGCCCGGACTCCGAGCCACGACGCAGGAGTCCCCGGGCGGGAAAAGCTGTTGTCGGTCGCTGTGAACGCCAAGGGTTACAGGTGGGCGCGCCCGGGCACAAGAGCCTGGATGGCCGCGAAACGACTGGGGTACCCCTTTGATGCCAGGGTGCGGCAGGAGGCCCGAACGGATCGGCGCGCCGGCGCCCGCGGGACACGGTAAGGTGCCGCCACCGTCACATCCGGAGGCCGCACGCGATGACTCTGCTTCAGAGGCTGATGCCGAAGTCCGACGACTTCTTCTCGGACTTCGAGGCCCAGGCCGACGCCGTGGTCGAGGGGACGAAGGCGCTGAAGGATCTGCTCGACGACTTCACCCGCGTCCCGGAGAAGGTGGCCGCGCTGAAGGAGATCGAGCACCGCGCCGACGACATCACCCACCGCGCGTTCGCCCGGCTCCACACGCAGTTCATCACCCCGTTCGACCGGGCCGAGATCCACCGGCTCCTCTCCCGGATCGACGATGTCGTGGACCTCGCCGACGCGGCCGCGGAGCGCATCGCCCTCTACGACATCGACCAGGTGATGCCGGAGGCGCGCGAGCTCGCCGCCGTGCTCGTCGCCCAGGCCGAGAAGATGGCCGAGGTGGTGCGCGGCCTCCGGACGTTCCGCAAGGACCCCGAGGTCGTGCTCGCCGGGTGCCGCGAGATCAACTCCCTCGAGAACCAGGCGGACACCCTCACCCGCCGCACGATGGCCAAGCTCTTCAAGCGCGGCAACGACCCGCTGGAAGTGGTGAAGTGGAAGGAGATCATCGACCTCATCGAGAGCGCCACCGACCGCGCCGAGGACGTCGCCAACGTGGTCGAGGGCGTCGTGCTCGAGCACGCCTGAGGCACCTCCGCCGCCATGCTCCTCACCGTCGTCATCGCGCTCGTCCTCACCGCGCTCCTCTTCGACTTCATCAACGGGTTCCACGACGCGGCCAACTCGATCGCGACGGTGGTCTCGACCCGGGTCCTCTCGCCGCTCGCCGCGGTGGCGTGGGCCGCGTTCTTCAACTTCATCTCGGCCGTGCCGGTGCTCTGGGGCGCCGAGCTGAAGGTCGCCGCCACGATGGGGAAGGGCATCGTCCACTTCGACGCCCTCAAGGGGAACGGCGAGACGTTCGTCCTGATGTTCATCTTCGCCGCGCTCATCGGGGCGATCGTCTGGAACCTGCTCACGTGGTGGTGGGGGCTCCCCTCGTCCTCCTCGCACGCGCTCGCCGGCGGCATGATCGGCGCGTGCCTCGTCGCGCTCGGGAGCAAGGGCCTCATCGCCAGCGGCATCCTGAAGATCGTCGTCTTCATCGCCCTCTCGCCCCTCATCGGCGTCTTCCTCGGCTCGATGATGATGGTGGCCACCACCTGGATCGTCCGGAGGAACACGCCCGCCAAGGTCGACCGCTGGTTCCGGCGCCTCCAGCTCGTCTCGGCGGCCATCTTCAGCTACAGCCACGGGACCAACGACGCGCAGAAGGTGATGGGGATCATCAGCGTGATCCTGTTCGGCACGATCTGGGTCGGGCAGCCCTTCCACGTGCCGTTCTGGGTGGTGCTCGCGTGCCACGGGGCGATCGGACTCGGCACGCTGTTCGGCGGCTGGCGGATCGTGCGGACCATGGGGCACAACCTCACGAAGCTCCAGCCCATCGGCGGCTTCTGCGCGGAGACGGGCGGCGGCGTCACCATCCTCGCCCTCGCCGCCGCGGGCATCCCGGTCTCCACGACCCACACCATCACCGGCGCCATCGTCGGCGTCGGGTCGACGCGCGGCACCCGCGCCGTCCGGTGGGGGGTCGCCGGCCGGATCCTCTGGGCCTGGGTCCTCACCATCCCGGCCTCGGCGCTCGTGGCGGCGGGCGTGTACGAGCTCACCTACCTCGTCGTCGTGCGCTGGCTCGGGATCTGACGGGCGGTCGCCGGCGCTCGCGCGCGCTCAGCGCTGCTCCTTGCTCCGCGACGCGAGCATCCCGCACGCCGCGAGCTCGTCCTGCCCGCCCGAGTAGCGGCGGACGATCGGCTGCCCGGGGAGCGCCGCCCCGAGCTGATCGCGGAAGAC
This sequence comes from Anaeromyxobacter sp., assembly GCA_035627135.1. Lineage (GTDB taxonomy): Bacteria > Myxococcota > Myxococcia > Myxococcales > Anaeromyxobacteraceae > Anaeromyxobacter. Next base: position 53,080 of record DASPMI010000142.1, read on the forward strand.
GTTCCACTCCGCCTCGGTGGGCGGCCGGAACCGCCCGCTCGCGTCGTTCACGGCGATGGGGTTCAGCCGGACGGGGATGCCGCGCAGGAGCCGCCCGATCGCGGCGGCGTCCTCCGGGCCGGTGTTCACGCCCGCCATCATCACGTACTCGACCGTCACCCGGCCCGCCTTGGCCGCGTGCGCGCGGATCGCGTCCACGAGCTCGTCGAGCGGGAAGCCGTGCTCGATCGGCATGAGGGCGGCGCGCTTCCAGGGGATGGCGGCGTTGAGCGAGACGCAGAGCCGGAACTTGTGCCCCTCGGCCGTGTAGCGGCGGATCATCGGCACGACGCCGGCGGTCGAGATGGAGATCCGGCGCGCGTCGATCCGCGCGGCGGCGGGATCGCACAGCGTGTACGCGGCGGCGATCACCTCGTCGTAGTTGAGGAAGGGCTCGCCCTGCCCCATGAACACGACCCCGGTGACGGGCAGCGTCGAGTCGGCCCGCACGTGCAGGAGCTGCTCGACGATCTCCCAGCTCTTCAGGGAGCGGGTGAGGCCCAGCCGCCCGGTCGCGCAGAAGGCGCACGCGAGGCCGCAGCCCGCCTGGGAGGAGAGGCAGACGACGTGGTGCGTGCCGTGCAGCGGGATGCGGACCGCCTCCACGCGCGCGCCGTCGGGCAGGGCGAACAGGTACTTGCGGAACCCGTCCTTCGCGTCCACCGCCTCGAGCCGCCGGAGCTCGCCCGGGGAGGCGAGCGCGGCGACGCGATCCAGGACCTCGCGCCGGACGTTCCGCGCGTCGCGCAGCCCGCGGCGGCGGCCGATCACCGCCCCGGTGATCCGCCGCGCGTCCTCGACCGGGATCCCCGCCTTGCGCGCCAGCGAGCGGCTGTCCTGGCCCGAGAGATGGAGCACGGGCGCGGAATAGCATAAGTTCGCCCCGATGAGACCCACCGTCCTCGGGGCAGCGCTCGGCGTCCTCCTCTCGGGGTGCGTGATGTACCAGCGTGCGTACGCCCCGCCGCCCGGCGGCGCGCCCGCCCCGGTGGCGAGCAGGCTGCTCTCGGAGCAGGAGGCCGCCGACGTCGGGTTCCGGCTCTGCCACGATCGCGCGCTGCGGGTCGATCGCGTGGACCGCGCGCGCCTCGACACCGCGGGGCGGTGGCATCTTCGCCTCGCCGGTTTCACGGACCGCGCGCAGCTCCTCCTCGACGGACGCGACGGCCGGCTGCTCAAGGGCCGCTTCTACCGCGAGGACTCCGTGCCGCCCGGGGCGTCACCGTCGCAGACCCCCCCGGCGCTCCCCGAGCGCGAGGCGCCGCCCCCGCCGCCCGAGTGGCCGGACTTCCAGTAGCCGGCGCGGGGAGCGGCGGGCGGCTCACCCACGGGCTCCCCGCGATCGCGAAGCGCCACGGGCGCGCCGCCCACGCGCCTGCGTGGTCGACGTTCACCCGCGGTCCGGCCACGATCCGCGGCCGGCCGCCGCCGTCGTCCAGGACGAACAGGTCGTCGCCCGTGAGGTCGCGGCCGTTGTCCCGCTCCCGCCGGATCCCGAGCGCCCGGCACAGGTTCCCCGGCCCGCGCGTCGCGTGGAGGCAGGCCGCGATCGGCTCGGCCGCGCGCACGAGCACCGCCGCCGGGAAGCCCTCCGGCCCCGTGACGACGTTCACGCAGTGGGAGAGGCCGTAGATCAGGTAGACGTACGCGAACCCCGGCGGCCCGAACATGATCCCGGCGCGCGGCGTCCGCCCGAAGCGGGCGTGCGAGGCGAGGTCGCGCGGCCCGTGGTAGGCCTCGGTCTCGACGATCCGCGCCGCCCGGAGCACGCCGCCGTCGCGGTGCACGAGGACCTTGCCGAGGAGCGCGCGCGCGACCACCCGCGTGTCGCGCGCGTAGAACGCGCGCGGAAGCTTGATCGCGGGCGGGTCGAGGAGCTCGGACACGCGAGAACGGTAGCCCGCGGAGGACCGTTCGCAACAGCGTCGTGAGCCGTGGGGGCCCGCCGGCTTCGCCGGTGGCCCGGGGGCGTAGCCCTCGCGAAAATGGAACGGGGTGGCACCGAAGTGCCACCCCGCCCGTTCAGCTTCGACTCGCTACGCCGGCGCGACTACTGCCAGACGTAGATGCTGGCGTACGGGTACTGCCCGGCGGTCGCCGAGAAGTACGTGTAGCCGTCGGCGGCCTTCGGGAGCGGGAACGGACCCGCGCCGCAGGACACGGCGACGCCGTTCACGCTGACCGTCCGGCCGGCCATGTTGGAGCAGCCCCAGCCGCGGACGCTCTGGGTGGTCCTGAAGCAGACCGCGCCCGTGGTGTTGAAGTTGCCCGTGTTCCACGAGAACGTCGTGGCGTTGGAGCAGGGCACGTTGCCGCCGCCGTTGAACGTCGCGGTGACGGTCCGCGCCTGCGACATCGTCACGACGCAGTTGCCGGTCGCGTTGGTGCACGCGCCCGTCCAGCCGCCGAACGTCGCGCCGGAGGCCGGCGTCGCGGTCAGGGTGACCACGGTGCCGCTGTTGTAGGACGCGGTCGCCGTGGAGCACGTCGACGCGCAGTTGATGCCCGTGCCCGAGACCGTGCCCGTGCCCGTGCCCGACTTGTTGACGGTCAGGGTGTAGGTCTGGTTCTGGGCGGTGAACGACGCCGTCACCGTCCGCGCCTGGGACATGGTGACGACGCAGTTCCCGGTGGTGGCGGTGCACGCGCCGCTCCAGCCCGTGAACGTCGAGCCGGTGGCGGGCGTCGCGGTCAGGGTGACCACGGTGCCGAGGGCGTAGCTCGCGGACGTCGTGGTGCACGTCGTGCCGCAGCTGATGCCCGCGCCCGAGACCGTCCCCGTGCCCGTGCCCGTCTTGTTGACGGTGAGCGGGAACAGGGTGTCCTGGATGGTGAACGCCGCCGACACCGCCTGCGCCTGGGACATCGTGACGACGCAAGCGCCGGTGGTGTTCGTGCACGCGCCGCTCCAGCCCGTGAACGAGGAGCCGGAGGCCGGGGTGGCGGTCAGGGTGACCATCGTGCCGGCCGCGTACGTCGCGTTCGCCGTGGAGCAGCTCGTCCCGCAGCTGATGCCCGCGCCCGAGATCGAGCCGGTGCCCGTGCCGCTCTTCGACACGGTCAGCGTGTACTCCTGGACGGTGCCGCCGTCGAAGCTGGCGAAGACCTCCTGCGACGCCCACATGGCGAGGACGCAGACCTCACCCGTGCCGAAGCAGGCGCCGCTCCAGCCCTCGAACGTCGCGCCCGACGCCGGCGTCGCGGTCAGGGTGACCATGACGCCCATGTCGAAGCTGGCGCTGCAGGCGGAGCCGCAGTTGATCGCGCCGTCTTCGGACACGACCGTGCCAGCGCCCGTGCCGACCTTCGACACGGTGAGGACGAACTGCTCGGCGGTCGAGGTGAACGTGGCGTCCACGGTCTGCGCCTGGGACATCGTCACGACGCAGTTGCCCGTCGTGTTCGTGCAGGCGCCGGCCCAGCCGTCGAACGTCGAGCCGGAGGCAGGCGTCGCGGTCAGGGTGACCAGCGTGCCGGCGTTGTAGTTGAAGCTGCACGTGGTGCCGCAGCTGATGCCGGACGGCGTGGACGTGACGGTGCCCGTCCCCGTGCCCGACCGCGTGACGCTGAGCGCGTACCCCTGGGTGATGACGTTGAACGCAGCGCCGACGCTGCGGGCCTGGGACATGGTGACCGTGCAGGTGGTCGCCGTGCCCGCGCACGCGCCGCTCCAGCCGTCGAACCGGACGTTCGGAGAGACGGTCGCGGTGAGGGTCACCACGGTGCCGCTGTTGTAGTTGAAGCTGCAGGTCCCGCCGCAGTTGATGCCGGCCGGCGTGGAGGTGACGGTGCCCGTCCCCGTGCCCGACTTCGTGACGCTGAGGGCGAACTGCGGGACCGGGATGTTCTTGCCGATGTAGGCCTTCACCCAGCGGCCGGACTCGGTGAGCTCGCTGTCCGGCCACGGGCCGGTGGAGCTGGCGCCGGGCTGGAGCGCGGAGGCGCTCTCGAGCTTGTCGTGGAGGGACCAGTTGGCGGAGCTGATGAGGTTCTGGTCCATCCAGTCGGTCCAGCGCTGCGACTCGGTGGGGTTGTAGCCGCCGTTGCCGGAGGCGTCGACGGTGCCCCACTCGGTGACCATGATCGCGTGGCCCGCCGCGAGGACGGCGCTCGCGCGGTCACGCAGCCACTGCGTGTGCGTCCCGGCGTAGAAGTGGAGCGTGTACGCGACGTTCGGGTCCGCGATCGGATCGGCCGTCGCCGTGTGCACGTCCTGCGACCACGTCGGCGAGCCCACGACCACCAGGTTCTGGCTGCCGGCCTGGCGGATCGCGCTGATCACGGCCGTGTGGTACGCCTTCAGCTGCGACCACGACTGCGTCGTCGGCTCGTTGAACGGCTCCCAGATGATGTTCGGGACGTTCGAGTACTGCGTGGCGAGCGTGCGGAAGAACTCGACCGCCTGCGTCTGCAGGAGCTCGTGGCTGTGCCAGTCGACGATCACGTACACGCCGGCGGCGATCGCGCCGTCGATGAGCGCGCGCGCGCGGGTCATGTTGCCGGTCGGATCCGCCGGGTTCGGCGGCGGGCCGGCGTCACCGCTCACGTAGCCGCCGCCGCCGTGCACACCGATGGCGGCGCGGACGATGGTGGCGCCCCACTGCGTGCGGAGGTTCTGGACGGCCTGGCCGTTGTAGAACCGCTCGGCGCCCCAGCCCGTGTTGGACCAGAACCAGCTCATGCCCTTCAGCTGGATCGGCGTGCCCGAGGCGTTGCAGATCTTGTTGCCGCAGCGCTGCAGGCGGCCGTTGATCGCGACCGGCGTGTCACCGGTCTGCTGGGCGGTGAAGGTGGCCGTGACGGACCGATCGGCCGTCAGGGTGACGATGCAGGCGCCGGTGCCCGTGCACGCGCCGCTCCAGCCGGAGAACACGGAGTTCGCGGCGGGGGTGGCGGTGAGGGTGACCGTGGTGCCCGACGGCGACTGCTGCGAGCACGCCACGCCGCAGTTGATCGAGCCGCCCGTGACGGTGCCCGAGCCCGTGCCCGCCGTGCCGACGGTCAGGGTGTAGTTCGTGACGCCGCCCGTGAACGAGGCGGTGACGGTCTGGTTCGCGGCGACGGTGACGGCGCAGACGTTGGTCGTGCTCGAGCAGCCCGCCCAGCCCGAGAACGACGAGCTCGCGCCCGGGGTGGCCGTGAGGGTCACCACCGTGCCGACCGGGACGATCGTCGAGCAGGTCGTGCCGCAGTTGATGCCGGTGCCGGTGACCGTGCCCGTGCCCGTGCCGGACCGGGCCACGGTGAGGGTCGCGTTGTTCGACTGGCCGCCGAACGTGGCGGTGACCGTGCGGGGACCGTTCATCTCCACGGTGCAGGTGTTCGTGCCCGCGACCGGGGTGCAGCCCGTCCAGCTCGTGAACGAGGAGCCGGTGGCCGGCGTGGCGGTCAGGGTGACGATCTGGACCGGGTTCGCGCCCACGTAGACGGAGCAGGTGCTGCCGCAGTTGATCCCGCCGACGTTGGACGTCACCGTGCCCGAGCCCGTGCCGGACTTGGTGATCGCGAGCTGGTAGCCGTTCTCGGTGTTGGTCTGGACGTAGTTCGAGCCGGCGGCGCCGATCTGATCGACGGCCTGGACCATGAAGAAGTAGGTCGTGTTCGGCACGAGGCCGGAGACCGTGTACGTGGTGTTCGTCACGCCCGTCGCCACCTGCGTCGAGGCCGACGGGGTGAAGTTGTTCGTCGTGCCGCGGTGGATGGTGTAGGTGAGCGTGCAGTTCGGAGGCGCCGACGCCGCCGTCCAGGAGAGCCCCACCTGGCTCGCGTTGCGCGAGGTCACGACGAGGTTGGTCGGCGAGCTCGGGACACCCATGCACTGCGGGCCGGAGCCGGGGATCGGGTAGATGTTCTGGACGAGCATCTTGAACTGCTCGGGGAACCACTGACCGGCGAGCGGCGCGTTCGGGAGGGCGCCCGTCAGCACGCCGTACTGCGTGGTGAACGTCGGGTCGCACATGCGGTCGAACCGCTTGCCCTCGTCGTTCGGGATCTCGTAGGAGTTGCCGTCCGACTCACCGGGCGGCTTCACCCACACGAACGCGTCCCAGTGCTGGGCGGTCCAGCTGGCCGGGGCGCCCTGGGGGAGCTCGCCGATGCCGGCGCCCGAGGGGTTGCACCAGAGACCGCGGTGCGCGCGGCGGTCCACCTTGGAGGCGTTGACGAAGGTGTTGACGTCGGTGCTGGTCGACGGCGCGGTCGGCCGGGCGGCGCCGCCCCAGCCGTTGCGGGACGTGTCGAGGAGGAGGCCCATCGAGGCCGGCCAGCCGGCCGCCGTGAACCGGCGGTAGAACTCGGCCGAGTACGAGGCCTCGTCGACGAGCGGGTTGTACTCGTAGAACTTCGCGGACATGACCTGCTGCCCACCGACCGTCATGCTGCCGGAGATGAACGGCTCCTTCATCGGCAGGGTGTTGGCGGTGTTGTCGACGAAGCCGTGGATCGCGTTCTTCCCCGCCGTGAAGCCGGCGGAGATCGTGTTCATCTTGTTGACCCAGCCGTCGAAGTTGTTCGGCCAGCCGAGCCAGCCGGAGTGGGCGGCGTCGACGTAGAGGTAGGTGTTGGGGAGCGAGCCGAGCCGGTTGACGGCGTACTGGACGCCGTCCCGGTAGATGCCGGACGACTCCATCTGCGCGCACTCGGGGTCGCCGAGGTTCGTGACGAGGTTCGGGAGGCTGTCCGGCTCGACCACGAGCACGATCCGGAGGGCCGCGTACTTCGGCAGCGCCAGGATCCGGTAGTACTCGTCGATGTACTCGGTCTTGTACCGGGCGAGGCCGGCGGCGGTGCCGGGGAGCTCACCGTTCGAGGCGAGCGCGGCGCAGTCGCGGCCGGGCAGGTCGTACACGACGCCGAGGAAGAGCTTCGCGCCCTGGGCGATCGCGCCGTCGAGGTGGCCTTCGAGGGTGGTCAGCGCCGCGATGCGGTCCATCCACACCGCCGACGGCTGGCTGCCGATGAGGCGCATCCGCGCGGCGAGCGCCGCGTCCGTCTCCTTCGCGGCCTCCGCGTTCGCGTTCGCCTGGTAGGCGGGGTTCACGTACATCTTCGGCGCATCGGAGAACGGGTTATCCATCTTCTGCGCCGCCGCCATGCCGGGGACGGCCAGGGCGACGAGCAACGGGAACAGGGCTTTCGCGAGCCTCATGAGAACTCCTCTTGAAGGACCTAAAACGCGAAACACGGGACAGCCTCAGCTCACCTTCACTGCACGGCCGCGGCACGGCCTCGATCTCCGGTGCGCCGAACGGCGCCCGTCGCCCTTGGTCTTCCGCGGTGACGCGAGGATGTGCCCGATCCCGGCGAACAACGCAATCGGCCCTCCGGAGCCTCCGCAATCACCCTCAGTTCCAGAGAAATCTCCGGATGCTCGTCAGGCGCGAGGGCCCGTGTGCGACGCGACCGCCGACGCCGCCAGCACCGCGCCTGCCTCGTTCGCGGCACGCCCGCGAGCGCGGAAACGTTTTCCGGATGACGCGCCGATCTCCCCTGCGCCCCAGCGCGATGAAACGTTTTCCTCCCGTGCACGGACCGCGCGGATGACAACGTTTGCGAGGCTCTTCGCGCCTCCCTGCGCAAAACGTTTGCGCTCCCAGAGAGGGTCTTGCCGAGATCCCGACTTGACCCATACGCGCGGGAAGTCCTCAATCGGAGCATGCCGATCGTTCGAGCTCGGGCGCGCCCCCGGGCCACCATCACGAGCGTTGCTCGTGTGGCCGGGGTCGCCGTGGGGACGGTGTCGAAGCACCTCAACGGCAGCGGTCCGGTGGCGGTCGCGACCGCCCGGCGGATCCAGCAAGCCATCGACCGCCTCGGATACCGCGTCAACCTGAGCGCGCGGTGCCTGCGGGCGCGGCGCTCGGACAGCGTCGGCCTCATCCTCCCGAACCTGGCCAACCCGTTCTTCGCGGAGCTGGCGCACGCGATCCAGCAGGCGCTCACGGAGCGCGGCCTCCAGACCCTGCTGTGCGAGTCGGACGAGAACCCCGACCGCGAGGGGCGGCTCCTCGAGGACCTCGAGGCGCGCCAGGTCGACGGCGTCCTGTTCGTCCGCGCCTCCGACCGGAGCACCGCGGCAGGTCGGCTCCCCACGATCTACCTCGACCGGCCCGTGGCCGGCCGGCCCTCGGTCGCCTCCGACAACAAGCTCGGCGGCGCGCTGGTCGCCCAGCACCTGCTCTCGCTCGGACACCGCAGGCTCGCCGTCCTGCGGGAGGACCGGACGGCGGTGAGCACCGGCGACCGCGTGAAGGGGTTCGCGGCGGCGCTCCGCCGTCGCGGCGTCAACCTGCGCGACGAGGACGTCCTCGCGGGCCCGCCCTGCGGCACCGCCGCCCACGTGCGGGCCGTCGAGCTCGGCCGCCACGTGCAGGAGCTCATGCGGAGCAAGGCGCCGCCGACGGCGATCTTCGCCACCTCGGACGTGGTGGCCATCGCCACGGCACGGCGCCTCCTCGAGCTCGGCTTCAAGATCCCGGACGACGTCTCGCTCGTGGGGTTCGACGACATCGAGATGAGCGCGTACGTGTTCCCGCCGCTCACCACCGTCCGCCAGGACCGGGCGGCGATGGCCCGCGAGGCCATCGGCGCGCTCGAGCAGCTCCTGTCGGGCGACGAGGCGCCGCCTGCCGAGGCGCTCGTCGAGCCGAAGCTCGTCGTGCGAGCCTCCACCGCCCCGCCGCGGATGCCCTGACCCGCGGGCGAGGGCTCGCGCGCTTCACTCCTCGTATCAATCGCGCGCAAACGTTGAACGGACACGTTTGCAGCAATCGTTTGCGACGAAGTCAATGTCCCACTCGGGCCCATGGGGCCGGGGCACCTTGACCACCCGGGACCCGGTTGACTAGCGTTGCCTTACTAAAACGTTCCTTGCCGTACCCGTACCCCTCCGCCCGGAGGACGGCGCCGACCGCTCGCGCGGCGGCGCCGGCGACCGGTCGGAGGGCCAAGGCTGCGCAGCACCGCCGTCGTCGCCACACCACCCTGCCCCGTGAGGGATCGAACATGACTCTTCGAAAGCTGCTCCCGCTCGCCTGCGCCGCGATCCTCGCCGCGTGCGGCGGCGAGCTCACGCAGGACGAGCAGGCCTCGTCCGCGCCGTCCGCGCCTGCCTCCTCCGCCGTCTCCACCAACGGCCGCCTCCGCGTCTGCGGGAACCGCATCTGCAACGCGAGCGGCGCCCAGGTCCAGCTGAAGGGCATGAGCTGGTTCTGGTCGAACACCGGCTGGGGCGGCGAGCGGTTCTACAACGCCTCCGCCGTCAGCAGCGTCGCCGGCTGGGGCGCGACCGTCGTCCGCGCCGCCATCGGCGTGCACGGCACGGGCAGCATCATGAGCGGCGACCGCGCCGCCAACGTCGCCCGCGCCCGGGCCCTCATCGACGGCGCCATCGCCGCCGGCGTCTACGTGATCGTCGACTGGCACAGCCACGAGGTGCACCAGGCCGAGGCGCAGTCGTTCTTCCAGGAGCTCGCGACCCGGTACGCCTCCTCCCCCAACGTCATCTGGGAGACGTACAACGAGCCCACCAGCCAGTCCTGGACGTCGCTGAAGGCGTACCACGAGGCGGTGATCCGCACGATCCGCGCCGCGGGCAGCCAGAACCTCGTCGTCGTCGGCTCGCCGACCTGGTCGCAGGACGTGGACGTCGCCACGGCGAACCCCGTCGCCGACAGCAACACCGCCTACACCCTCCACTTCTACGCGGGCACGCACGGCCAGTACCTGCGTGACAAGGCCAACACCGCGATGAGCCGCGGCTACGCGGTGTTCGTGACGGAGTGGGGCACCTGCGACGCGTCCGGCAACGGCGGCTTCAACCCGACCGAGTCGCAGAACTGGGCCAACTGGATGGACCAGAACAAGATCAGCTCCGCCAACTGGTCGCTCAACGACAAGGCCGAGACCGCGTCGGCCCTCGTCGGCGGCGCGAGCGCCACCGGCCCGTGGCCGGACAGCGCCCTGACGCAGTCCGGCGCCTGGGTGAAGGCCTACATCGCGCGCGGCAGCAGCGGCGGCGGGACGAGCTACACGCTGGGCGTCACGAGGTCCGGCACGGGCAGCGGCACCGTCACCTCCAACCCCTCGGGCATCAACTGCGGCGCGACCTGCAGCGCGAGCTACGCGAGCGGCACGACCGTGACGCTCTCCGCGGCCCCGGCCAGCGGGTCGACGTTCGGCGGCTGGAGCGGCGCCTGCACCGGGACCGGGAGCTGCATCGTCAGCATGACCGCGGCCCGCTCGGTCACCGCCACCTTCAACGGCAGCACCGGCGGGACGAGCTACACGCTCCACGTCACGAAGTCCGGCACGGGCAGCGGCACCGTGACCTCGAACGTGGGCGGCATCAACTGCGGCTCGACCTGCTCCGCCTCCTACGCGAGCGGCACGACCGTGACGCTGACCGCGACCGCCGCCTCGGGCTCGACGTTCGGCGGGTGGAGCGGCGCCTGCGCCGGCACCTCCGCCACGTGCGTCCTCTCGATGACGGCGGGGCGCACCGCCACCGCGACGTTCAACGGCTCGAGCACCGGCGGCACCGCGCCGTGCGCGAACGCGATCACGTTCACCGGGAACACCAACAACTTCAACACGACGGGCGCGGTCTGCTACCGGACCGCCCAGCGCGTGAACGGCTGGGGCTGCTCGAACTTCACCGGCAGGACGGTGAGCGTGAACGGCGGGACCGCCACCGCCACCTGCGGCGCGGGCCCCTTCCCGCTCGCGCAGGTCGGCGGCTACACGTACTTCTCCGTGTCGGCCGGGACGTACCCGTGGGCCAGCATCTACGTCTGGTGACCTGACGTAGACGGCTGGTGAAGTGCGCGAGGGCGGGCGCCGCGAGGCGTCCGCCCTTCGCTTTTGCGTGACACGCCCCGCACGCCGGCCCGGCGTGCGCCGCGGTGCGCGGGCCGCCGACGTCAGGCGCCACGAGGCGGCCACCCTTGATCACCGTGGGTGAATGCGTGCACCGGGCTCGCATTTCGTGGTCCCTCGCGCCACCGGCTTGTCGCTGCGGCGCCGAACCCCGAAGCTCGCCTCACCTACGAGGACGCGCTTCGCGAGTTCGTCGCTTCGCGGAACCCCCCTCGTTGAAAGGGGTCCAGCACGAAGTCCCGTTTCCCGTCACTCCTCTCGCTCCTCCTCACCGCACTGCTCACCGCACTGCTCGCCGCCTGCGGCGGCGAGCTCGTCGACGACACGGCGGCGTCCGCGCCCAGCGATCCCGCCGCCTCCGCCGTCTCCACGCACGGTCGCCTCAAGGTCTGCGGCAACCGGATCTGCAACGCCGCCAACGCGCCCGTGCAGCTCAAGGGCATGACCCTCTTCTGGAGCAACACGGGCTGGGGCGGCGAGCGCTTCTACAACGCCGCCGCGGTGTCGAACCTCGCGAACGGCTGGGGCGCCACCCTCGTCCGCGCGGCGATCGGCGTCGAGGGCGCTGGGGGTTACGCCGACGCGGCACAGCGCGCCGCCAACGTCGCCCGCGCCAGGGCCGTCATCGACGGCGCGATCGCCGCCGGAATCTACGTGATCGCGGACTTCCACACCCACGAGCTGCGTCAGGCCGACGCGCAGGCGTTCTTCGGCGATCTCGCGCGCACCTACGCCTCGTCGCCCAACGTCATCTGGGAGACGTACAACGAGCCGACCACCCAGAGCTGGTCCTCGCTGAAGAGCTACCACACGGCCGTCATCAACACGATCCGCTCCGCGGGCAGCCAGAACCTCGTCGTCGTGGGCTCGCCCAACTGGTCGCAGGACGTCGACGTCGCCACGACGGACCCGGCACCTGCCACGCGTCCGGCAACAGCGGCTTCAACGACAAGGCCGAGACCGCCAGCGCCCTCCTCCCCGGCGCGAGCGCCACCGGCCCCTGGTCCGACGCGAACCTCACCGAGTCCGGCAAGTGGGCCAAGGCGTACATCGCGAAGGGCACCACCACCACCCCGCCGCCGCCGCCGGGCACGTGGGATCCGAACGTCTCCTACAAGTTCGTCAACCGCGCGTCCGGCAAGGCGCTCGACAGCGCCGGCGCGACCGCCGACGGCAGCGCCGTCAAGCTGTGGTCGAGCGGGACCAGCACGAACCAGCGATGGAGGATCGTCGACGCGGGCGGTGGCTACTACAAGATCCTCAACCAGACGAACGGGAAGGGGATCGACAGCGCGGGGGCGGCCCACGACGGCAGCACCCTGCAGATGTGGTACAGCAACTCGCACACCAACCAGCAATGGCAGATCGTGTCGCTCGGCGGCGGCTACTACAGGATCGTCAATCGGACCACCGGCAAGGCCGTGGACACCGGCGGCGCCACCGCCGACGGCAGCGTCTGCCAGATGTGGTACAGCAACTCGAGCTACAACCAGCAGTGGTCGATCGTGCGGTGACGGCCGGGCTCGGACCCGACGTAGACGCACGGTGAACCATGAAGGGCGGGCGCCGCGAGGCGCTCGCCCTTTCGCTTTCCGTGCGGCCGCGCCGTGTGCCGGCCCGGTGTGCGCCGCGGTGCGGGACCCGCCGACGTCGAGCGCCGAGGTGAGGGCGATCGCGCGCTCGGTCCGCGCCGACCCTGGTCACCATCGGTGAATGCACCCACCCCCGGGCCGGCGCGCACCCGCACGCGCCCGCAAACGATGGCCGTCACCACCGGTGACACCTACTCGTGCGCGCAAACGTTCGCCGCGGACCGTGGGAACGCGCGAACCGCGGCAAACGTTTTTCGCGCGCGCGTCCCTCGCGTCACGGGCTTGTCGCTCCCGATTCGAGTTCCGAAGCTCGACGCACCACCTACGAGGACGCGCTTCCCGAGTTCGTCGGTTCGCGGAGCTCCCCTCGTTGAAAGGGGTACAGCATGAAGGCCCGTTTCCCGTCGCTCCTCTCGTTGCTCCTCACTGGACTGCTCGCCGCCTGCGGCGGCGAGCCCGTCGACGACACCGCGGCGTCCGCGCCCAGCGCGCCCGCCGCCTCCGCCGTCTCCACCCACGGCCGCCTGAAGGTCTGCGGCAACAAGATCTGCAACGCCGCCAACACGCCCGTGCAGCTCAAGGGCATGAGCCTCTTCTGGAGCAACACGGGCTGGGGCGGCGATCGCTTCTACAACGCCACCGCCGTGTCGAACCTCGCGAGCGGCTGGGGCGCCACCGTGGTCCGCGCCGCGATCGGCGTGCACTCCGGCGGCGGCGTCGTGGACGGCCAGCGCGCCCAGAACATGGCCCGCGCCAAGGCGGTCATCGACGGCGCCATCGCCGCCGGCATCTACGTGATCGTCGACTGGCACAGCCACGAGCTGCACCAGGCCGAGGCCCAGTCCTTCTTCCAGGAGCTCGCCACCGCGTACGCGGCGTCGCCCAACCTCATCTGGGAGACGTTCAACGAGCCGACCACGCAGAGCTGGTCGACCTTGAAGAGCTATCACACGGCCGTGATCAACACGATCCGCGCCGCCGGGAGCCAGAACCTCGTGATCGCCGGCTCCGGGACCTGGTCGCAGGACGTCGACATCGCCGCGAACGATCCGCTCGCCGACGCCAACACCGCCTACACGCTCCACTTCTACGCCGGCAGCCACGGCGCCTCGCTCCGCTCCAGGGCGGACGCCGCGATGGCGAAGGGCAAGGCCGTGTTCGTGACCGAGTACGGCACCTGCGACGCCTCGGGCAACGGCGGCTTCAACGCCACCGAGTCGAACAACTGGGCGGCGTGGATGGACACGAACAAGATCAGCTCCGCCAACTGGTCGCTCAACGACAAGGCCGAGACCGCCAGCGCCCTCCTCGTCGGCGCGAGCGCCACCGGGCCCTGGACCGACGCGAACCTCACCGAGTCCGGCAAGTGGGCCAAGGCGTACATCTCGAAGGGGACGACGACGCCGCCTCCGCCGCCGACGTACGCGCTCACCGTCACCAAGTCCGGCACGGGCAGCGGCACCGTCACCTCCAACACGGGCGGCATCAACTGCGGCGGCGTCTGCTCCGCGAACCTCGCCTCCGGCACGACGGTGACCCTCACCGCCGCGGCCGCCTCCGGCTCCACGTTCGGCGGCTGGAGCGGCGCCTGCAGCGGCACCGCGACGACGTGCGCGGTCTCCATGAACGCGGCGAAGTCGGTCGGCGCGGCGTTCAACACGAGCGGCGGCGGCACGTACTACACCGCGACCGTCACGAAGGGCGGCACCGGGACCGGCACCGTCACCTCGAGCACCGGCGGCATCAACTGCGGCACGGCCTGCTCCGCGAGCTTCGCCTCCGGCACGACCGTGACCCTCACCGCCACGGCGGCGGCGGGCTCGACGTTCGCCGGCTGGAGCGGCGCCTGCACGGGCACCGGCACGTGCACGCTCTCCATGACCGCCGCCCGGACCGCCACCGCCACGTTCAACCCGAGCTCCACCGGCGGCACCGCGCCGTGCGCCAACGCGATCACGATGACGGCGACGAACAGCGGCAACTTCAACACGACCGGCGCCGTCTGCTACCGCACCAGCGCCAACGTGGGCGGCTGGGGCTGCTCAAACTTCGACGGCCGCACGGTGAAGGTGAACGGCGTCGCGAAGACCTGCGGGCAGATGCCCATGCCGGCGAAGTGGTCCGACGGGTACTACTACTTCGACGTGAGCGCCGGCGCGTTCGGGTGGGCGGCCCTGTACTACTGGTAGCCGCTCGCCCGTGACGTGAAGCTCGTACGGAAGTGAAGGGGCAGGGGCCCGTGCGCCCCTGCCCCTTCTGTTCCCCGTGAACGAGCCCGCGCCCGCGCCCGAGGATCATCGTCACCCGCGCTTCGCGCAGGTCCTCCACCACGCCGTCCCTTGCTCAGCTCTCCGCCCGCCGCCGCGCGCGCTCCGCCTCGAGGTAGTGGTCGAAGTGCGCCGACGGGAACGGGACAGCGAGGAAGGTCGCGACGAGCTCGCCCTCCGGCAGCCGGATCGCCTGGCGGACGCCGGGGAGGAGCCGGAGCCTCCCCTCGGTCCGGAGCGAACGGTCGGGCAAGCTCAGCTCGTACCGGACCGAGATGAGCCCGCCCCGCTGGCGCGCCGTCTCCACCCGGAACGACATGAGGACCTCGTCCGGGCTCCCCGGCGCGTGCAGGAGCAGGCGCGCTGGCCTCCCCGCGGCCGTGATGAGCCGGGGCTGCGCCACGACCTGGCCCTCGGGCGTGGTGAGCTGCAGCGAGATGAGCTCGCCCGCCGCCCCGAGCTCGCGGGCCCGGACCTCGTGGTCCACCGCCGCCTTGGTGCGGACGGCCACCTCGGCGGAGGCGCCGCCGAGCGCGAAGGCACCGGCGAGGAGGAGCGCGACCCGGCCGAACCGGCGGAGGGGATCGGACATGCGACCCGGGAGCGCTGCAACGAGCGTACCCCGATGCGGTCCCGGGAATATCCGTGGGTTGCGCCGCCCTGGCGCCGTCCGGGGTGTGTGTTTCAGGCCGCGCGCTCGGAAAACCGTCGACGGTTCTCCGTGCCCGGACGCGGGGGATCCCCGGGAGGCTGATTCACGGGGTCGTGCCGGAGCGCTCCAGCGCGTCGGCGGCGGCGTCGAGGATCGACGCCTGCGCCTCCAGCGCCCGCGCCTGCGCCTCGAGCGCGGCGCGGCGCTCGGCGAGGGCCGCGACGCGCGTCGCCGGATCGAGCACCGTCTGCTGCAGATCGCTCGTGAACGTCGCCGGCCGCGAGCTCGGGGGCTCCTCGCGGACGGAGCGGGCGAGCTCCGCCTTCACCTGCGCCGCCTCCGCCATGAGCTGGGCCGCCTCCTCGCGCAGCGCGGCCGCCTGCTCCCGGAGCTCGTCCGCGAGCTCGCACCGCGGATCGGGGCCGGGCGGGACCGCCGCCGGCCGCGGGCGCGCACCCTCGAGCTCCTCCGCGAGCTCCTGCGAGCGGACGAGCAGCCGCTCGAGCGACCCGTCCTCGATCGGCTCGCCCGCGCGCCGCCGGGCCTTGAGCGCCTCGATCCGGCTCGCGACGTCGTCCAGCTCGCGCCGGAGCGCGTCCACGTCCGGACCGGCGGAGAGCATCGCGGCGAGGAGGAGCGGGCAGATCATCGGCGAAGCTCCACGTCGAGCAACCGGCGTGCCGCGCCGGGGCGCCGAGGTTCCGATGGGTTACGGCGCGCCGCGCGGCGCGCCGGCGGCGATCGGCGAGGTCCGCCCTCGAAAATCCGTCGGATCACGGCGCGCCGCCGTCCGGCTCGTCCCGCGCGATGCCGTACTTGTCGAGCTTGTAGTAGAGCGCCGACGGCTTGATCCCGAGCAGCCGCGCCGCCTCGGCCTTCACCCCGCGCGCCTTCTCCATCGCCGCGAGGACGAGCTCCCGCTCGAGATCGTCGAGCACGTCCGGCAGGCTCCGATCGCCGGTCGGGATGGGGAGCCCGGCCGCGGGGGCCGGCCGGCGCAGCCCCTCGGGCAGGTCCTCGGCCCGGATCTCCGGGCCGTCGGCGAAGACGAGCGCCTGCTCGACGAGGTTCTGGAGCTCGCGGACGTTGCCCGGCCAGCGGTGGCGCCTGAGGAGCTCGAGGGCGGCGGGGCTGAAGCCGGTCACCCTGCGGCCCATCCGCGGCGCCGCCCGGCGGAGGAAGACCTGCGCGAGCTCCTCGACGTCGCCCGGCCGCTCGCGGAGCGGCGGGAGCCGCACCGGCACGACGGCGAGCCGGTAGTAGAGATCCTCGCGGAACCGGCCGTCCGCGACCATCTTCGCGAGGTCGCGGTTCGTGGCCGAGACCAGGCGCACGTCCACCTCGATCGATCCCTCGCCGCCGACGCGCTCGATCCGGCGCTCCTGGAGGACGCGCAGGAGCTTCACCTGGATCGACGGCGCGAGCTCGCCCACCTCGTCGAGGAACAGCGTGCCGCCGTCCGCGAGCTCGAACCGGCCGAGCTTGCGCTTCACCGCGCCGGTGAACGCGCCGCGCTCGTGGCCGAAGAGCTCCGACTCGAGCAGCCCCTCGGGGATCGCCGCGCAGGAGATCGAGACGAACGGCCGGTCGCGGCGCGGACCGCCGTCGTGGATGGCCCGCGCGACGAGCTCCTTGCCGGTGCCCGACTCGCCCAGCACGAGCACGGTCGCGTCGGTCGAGGCGATCCGCCGGACCTGGTCGAGCACCCGGCGCATCGGCTCGGAGCGCCCGACGATGCCGTGGGGGTCGTGCTCGCGCGCCGCGTCCTCGTCGAGCGCCTCGACCCGGCCGCGGTCCGTCCGCGCCCCGCGGCGCTCGCGGGCGATCTGGACCGCCTTCTCGACGCGCGCGCGCAGCACCTCCGGCGAGAAGGGTTTCTCGACGAAGTCGATGGCCCCGAGCGCCATCGCCTCGACCGCCGTGGCGATCGTGCCGTGCGCGGAGATGACGACCACCGTGGCGTCGGGATCCTC
Organism: Anaeromyxobacter sp.; assembly: GCA_035627135.1. GTDB lineage: Bacteria > Myxococcota > Myxococcia > Myxococcales > Anaeromyxobacteraceae > Anaeromyxobacter. Next base: position 70,478 of record DASPMI010000142.1, read on the forward strand.
GGCGCGGAGCTGGCGCACGACCTCGAGCCCGTCCACCGGCAGCATCCGGAGATCGGTCACGACCACGTCGGCCGGCCGCTTGCGGTACGCGGCGATCGCCTCCGCGCCGCCCCGCACGCCCTGGACGTCGTGGCCCAGGCGGGTCAGGACGAGGACCATGCCCTCGCGCATGGCGTCGTGGTCGTCGGCCACCAGGATGCGAGCCATCACCGCGATTCTACATGGTGGGCCCGGGGGGCCGGCCGGGCGGGCGGACCTTTCGGTCATTCCTACAGATCCCGTACAAATTTCGTATTTGTCGAAGGCAGGGCGGTGGTTACGAACCAGGGAGCGGATCGGAGACCACCATGAACAAGCAGAAGACCTGGCTCAACGTCGGCTTCCCCATCCTCGCGGTGCTCGGCGTGCTCTTCCTGCAGGAGTCCTGGGCGCGCTCGCAGATCGAGGCCATCCCGTACAGCGAGTTCCAGCGGCTCGTGCGCGAGAACAAGGTCGCGGCCGTGGTGGTCTCGCAGGACCAGCTCCAGGGGGAGCTCAAGGAGCCGCTCCCGAGCGGGAAGAAGCGGTTCGTCACGATCCGCGTGGACGCCGACATGGCCAAGGAGCTCGACGGCCACGGGGTGAAGTTCCAGGGCCGGTTCGAGAGCGACGTCATCCCGATGATCCTGTCGTGGGTGGTCCCCACCGCGCTCTTCTTCGGCGTCTGGATCTGGCTCTCGCGCCGGATGGCGAGGCAGATGGGCGGCGGCCTCGGCGGCGGGCTCATGTCCATCGGCAAGTCGAAGGCCAAGGTCTACGTCGAGACCGACACCAAGGTCTCGTTCGCCGACGTCGCCGGCGTCGAGGAGGCGAAGGCCGAGCTGCAGGAGGTGGTCGCGTTCCTCAAGGACCCGAAGAGCCAGGGCCGCCTGGGCGCGCGCATGCCCAAGGGCGTCCTCCTCGTCGGCCCTCCCGGCACCGGCAAGACGCTCCTCGCGAAGGCCGTCGCCGGCGAGGCGGGCGTGCCCTTCTTCTCGATCTCCGGCTCCGAGTTCGTGGAGATGTTCGTCGGCGTGGGCGCGGCCCGCGTCCGCGACCTCTTCGAGCAGGCCCGCGCCAAGGCCCCGGCCATCATCTTCATCGACGAGCTCGACGCCCTCGGCCGGGCGCGCGCCAGCGTCGCCGGAATGGGCGGGCACGACGAGAAGGAGCAGACGCTCAACCAGCTCCTCGTCGAGCTCGACGGCTTCGACCCGACGGCCGGCATCGTCCTCCTCGGCGCCACCAACCGCCCCGAGGTGCTCGACCCCGCCCTGCTCCGCGCCGGCCGCTTCGACCGGCAGGTGCTCGTCGACCGGCCGGACCGCGCCGGCCGGATCGCGATCCTCGAGGTCCACGTGAAGAAGGTGAAGCTCGCGCCCGGCGTGCAGCTCGAGCAGGTGGCCGCGCTCACGCCCGGCTTCACCGGCGCCGACCTCGCGAACCTCGTGAACGAGGCGGCCCTCGTCGCCACGCGCCGCGGCGCCGCGGAGATCTCGCTCGAGGACTTCAACGCCGGCATCGAGCGGATCATCGCCGGGCTGGAGAAGAAGAACCGGATCCTGAACCCGCGCGAGCGCGAGGTGGTCGCGCACCACGAGCTCGGCCACGCGCTCGTGGCCGCGGCCCTGCCCGGCACCGACCCGGTCCACAAGATCTCGATCATCCCGCGCGGCATCGGCGCGCTCGGCTACACGATCCAGCGCCCCACCGAGGACCGCTACCTCATGACGCGCGAGGAGCTCGAGGCGAAGATGGCCGTCCTGCTCGGCGGCCGCGCCGCGGAGCACCTCGTGTACGGCCACTACTCGACCGGCGCCGCCGACGACCTCGGGAAGGCGAGCGACATCGCCCGGAGCATGGTCACCCGCTACGGCATGGCCGGCGGCCTCGGGCCCGTGAGCTACCAGACCGAGCCCGAGGGGTTCCTGGGCCAGGTGACCGGGACGCGGCGGCTCTACTCGGAGGAGACCGCGCGCGAGATCGACCTGGCGGTGCGCGAGCTCCTCGACGGCGCGTTCCGCAGGGCGCGGAACCTGCTCAAGGCGAACCAGCCCGTGCTCGAGGAGGGCGCCCGCACGCTCCTCGCGCGCGAGACGCTCACCGGCGACGACCTCGCCGCGCTGCTCGCGCGGGTGAAGACGGAGGCGAGGCCGGCGGCGGCGTGACCGGCGGCCCAGCCCCGCTCCTTCGACAGGCTCAGGGCGAGCGGTGCTCTCTCGTCCGGTCGTGCTGAGCCTGTCGAAGCACGGGCGGGTACGGTCCCACGTCCGCCCGCCCTACGAGAGGCGCTCGGCGAGCGGAACTTCAGCTCCGCCCCGGGGATTTCCTCGCCCCCGCCGCCGTTCTCTGGTTCGATCCCTCGGTGGCGCGGGTGCTCGAGACCTGGCAGCTCGTCGCGGCGATCCTCTCGATCGTCGCCGCGGTCCTCGCGTCGGCGCACGCCATCCTCAACAAGCGGGACGTGCGCGCGGCGCTCGGCTGGCTCGGCCTCATCCTCGTCGTCCCGCTCGTCGGGGCGGCGGCGTACCTCGTCTTCGGCGTGAACCGGATCCGCCGCCGGGCGCAGGCGCTCCGGCTCCCGGACGTCCGGGCCCGGCCCGAGGACCTCCCGCCTCCGCCCGCGCTGCCGCCGGGGGCGAGCCACCTCGCGCCCCTCGTCCAGCTCGCCGACTCCGTCGTGCGCCGGCCGCTCGTCGCCGGGAACCGGATCGAGCTCCTCGCGGGCGGCGCCCGGGCGTACCCGGCGATGCTCGCGGCGATCGACGCGGCGGAGCGGTCGGTCACCCTCTGCACGTACATCTTCGACCCGGGGCTCGTCGGGGACGCGTTCGTCGACGCCCTCACCCGCGCCCAGGCCCGCGGCGTGCAGGTCCGCGTCCTCATCGACGCGATCGGCGTGCGGTACCGCTGGCCGCCCGTCCACCGCGCCCTCCGGCGGAACGGCGTGCGGACCGCCCTCTTCCTCCCGCGCTTCTCGCCGGTCTGGCTCCCGTTCGTGAACCTCCGGAATCACCGGAAGATCCTCGTCGCCGACGGGCGCGTCGGGTTCACGGGCGGCATGAACATCCGCGACACGTTCATGCCGCGCGACGGCGGGCCCAACCCGTCGATCGACCTGCACGCGCGGCTGGAGGGGCCGGTGGTCGGCCACCTCCAGTCGGCGTTCGCCGAGGACTGGCTCTTCACCACGGGAGAAGAGCTCGACGGCCCGGCGTTCTTCCCGCCCGCCGTCGCCGCCGGCCCCGTGCTCGCCCGCGGCATCCCGGACGGACCGGACGAGGACTTCGAGGCCATCCGCTGGATCCTGCTCGGCGTGCTCGCCGCGGCGCGCAGCCGTATCCGGATCGTCACGCCGTACTTCCTGCCCGACCAGCCGCTCATCACCGCCCTCAACGTCGCGGCGATGCGCGGGGTCGAGGTGGACGTCGTCCTGCCCGAGCGCGGGAACCTCCCGGTCGTCCAGTGGGCGCAGAACGCCCAGCTCTGGCAGGTGCTCGACCGCGGCTGCCGGGTGTGGCTCTCACCCCCGCCCTTCGACCACGCCAAGGCGATGACCGTCGACGGCGTCTGGTCGCTCATCGGCTCCGCCAACTGGGACCCGCGGAGCCTCCGGCTCAACTTCGAGCTGGACGTGGAGTGTTACGACGCCGGCGTGGCGCGCGACCTCGACGCGCTCATCGACAGCCGCCTGCGGCTCGCCCGCCCGGTCACGCTTCGTGACATGGATCAAAGGCCGCTCGCGCTCCGGCTCCGCGACGGGCTCGCCCGGCTGCTGTCGCCGTACCTCTGAGCGGTCCATTGCAGTAAGCTCCCCCGCCATGTCCAACGCCTCCGTGTCGATCGCGATCGTGGTCGCGTACGTCCTGGTCATGCTCTGGGTCGGCTGGCTCTCGATGCGGAAGACCAAGGACGTGAAGGACTTCTTCATCGGCGGCCGCTCGCTCGGCCCCTGGATGAGCGCCTTCGCGTACGGCACGACCTACTTCTCCGCGGTGCTGTTCATCGGCTACGCGGGGAAGCTGGGCTGGGGCTTCGGCATCTACACGATGTGGATCGTCCTCGGGAACACGGCCATCGGCACGCTCGCCGCCTGGAAGGTCCTCGCCGGCCGCACGCGCGACATGACCGCGCGCCTCTCGGCGATCACGATGCCCGAGTTCCTGAAGGCGCGCTTCCAGGACCCGAAGCTCCAGATCTTCGCTGCGGCGGTGATGTTCGTCTTCCTCGTGCCCTACTCCGCGTCGGTGCTGATGGGCCTCTCGTTCCTCTTCGAGATGACGCTCCACATCCCGTACGAGGCGGCGCTCTACTTCCTCACCGGCCTCACCGCCGTGTACCTCGTGATGGGCGGCTACTTCGCCGTCGCCATCTCCGACTTCATCCGCGGCATCGTCGAGTTCGCCGGCGTCATGATCATGGTCTGGCTGCTCGCGCACAGCGCCAGCGCCGACGGGTTCGGCCCGGCCACGCGGGAGCTCCTCTCCGATCCCGCGACCATGGCCCCGGCGCTCGTCGCGACCAAGACGCTCGGCGCGGGCGGCCTCGCCGTCGCCGTCCCCGGCTGGCTCACCCTCGCCGCCCTCGTCCTCATCACGAGCTTCGGCCCGTGGGCGCTGCCGCAGATGGTCCAGAAGTTCTACTCGATCCGCAGCCGCCAGGACGTCACCCGGGCGATGACGATCGCCGGCGTCTTCGCGCTCTTCATGGCCTTCGGCGCGTACTACTCGGGCGCGCTCACGCACCTCTACTACCGCGCCGGCCTCCCGGCCGACCTCATCGGCCCCAAGGGTCCGATCTTCGACAAGATCATGCCGCACTTCATCACCACCTCCGGGCTGCCCGAGGCGCTCGTGCTGGTGATCGTGCTCATGGTCTTCTCGGCCTCGATGTCGAGCCTCTCCTCGCTCGTGCTCGTCTCCAGCTCGGCGGTGGCGATCGACATCTACGGCGCGTTCGTCGACCACCAGAAGGACCCGAAGCGCACGATGGCGCTGTTGCGGATCCTGTGCGCCGTGTTCGTCGGCGTCTCGCTCCTCATCGCGCTCCAGAAGCCGACGCTCATCATGAACCTCATGATCATGAGCTGGGGCACGCTCTCCGGCGTCTTCCTCGCGCCGTACCTCTTCGGCCTCTTCTGGAAGCGGACCACGCGCGCGGGCGTCTGGGCCGGCATGGCCGTCGGCCTCGCCTCCGCGGTGGCGCTCTTCGTCGCCTGGGGCGCCGACGGCGTGCCGCTCGCGGGCGCGGTCGCGATGCTCCTCCCGCTCCTCGTCGTGCCCGCGGTCTCGCTCGTCACGCGCGCCCCGGACGCGCAGGTGCTCGCGACGGCGTTCGGGACCGGGGACGCGCCGCCGCCGGGCGAGCAGCGGGCGGCCTAGCCTCGTGCGAGGAGTGCCGCGCGGATGTCGGCAGCCGAGGGCGGACGTGCGAGCGCGGATTACGAGCCTCTCGACCACCGGCGCAGTCCTGGCTCGAGCAGGCGGCGGACGAGCTGGAGATCCGCGTGATCCGACGGGTCGAGGCGGCGCGGGACGCGCACCTCGTCGAAATCGAACGTCGCACACTCGCGCTGAAGCAGCAGTGGGACGCGAACCGCCTGGACCCGTCACAGCTGCGCGACCCCGCCTTCGTCGCGGCGGCCCTGCACCCCTCGTCGGCGGAGGTGGCCCGTGCGTATCTCTCCTGCGGAAGACCCGGGCGGCTGGGCGCGAGCTCAGTGAGCAGCTCGACCACCGCATCGACCGCGCGAAGGACCGCGCGGTGCGGGTGGTCGACCACGTGAACCTGAACGCGGCCGAGCGGATCGACCACGTGGCGCTCGGCGGCATCGGCCCCTGGTGCTCGGGGCCATGCCCCGCGCGCCCTGGGGATAGCTCTCCCGCGCGCCGTGGGAATCGCTACGGCTTCCGCGCGTCCCGCACCGCGAGCGGCCCCACCAGCGCGAGCGCCACCACGAGCAGCGCGAGGCCGGCGGCCTCGAGCCCGCGCGGCCGCTCGCCGAGCTCCAGCGCGCTCGCGGCGAGCCCGACGAGCGGGGTCGACAGGATCGCGAGGCTCGCGACCCCGGCCGACACGTGCCGCAGCAGCGCGGTCCACAGGACCCACGCGACCGCGGTCGCCGGGAGGATCTGGTAGAGCACCGCGAACACGAGGTACGGCGACCACTCCGTCGGCCGGCCCGGCGAGAGCGCCGCCGCGGCCCAGAGGCCGAGCCCGCCGAAGAGCATCTGCCACGCCGCGACGCCGAGCGGGTCGGCGCGCTCGCGCACGAGGAGCCGGCGCGTGACGACCGCGCCGAACGCCCAGGCGAGGCCCGAACCCGTGGCGAGCGCCGCGGCGCGGACGTTCCCCGCCGCGCCCGCGCCGCCGAGGAAGACCAGCGCGAGGCCCGCGCCCGCGGCGCCGAGGGCGATGGCCTGGATCCGCCCGGGCCGCTCGCGCAGCATCGGCCACCCCAGCACGACCACCCAGAACGGCATCGTGTAGCAGAGGAGCGCGGCCCGCCCCGCCGGGCCCTGCCGCAGCGCGAACAGGGAGAGCGCGGTGTTGAGGCCGGTCTGGACGGCGCCGGCCCAGGCGAGCGTCCACGTGGGGCGGGTGAGCCGCGACCGAGCGAAGAGCGCGAGGAGCGCGAGGAGGAGCAGCCCCGCGGGCACGAAGCGCCAGGCGGCGAGCTCGAACGGCCCCACGTAGGCGAGGGCCGACTTCATCACGACCCAGTTGTATCCCCAGAGGAGCGGGACGAGGAGGAGCGCCGCCAGCGTCCAGGCGGCAGCCGCGCGGCGCTCCGAGGACGTCGATCTTTCCTGCTGAGGGGAGCGCGCCAAGTTGTGTACCTTCGGAGAAGCTACCATCGGCGGAGGCGCCCGACATGGCCAAGCGAGTCCTCGTGATGGACGTCGGCGGCACGAACGTGAAGCTGCACGTGACCGGGCACGACGAGACCGTGAAGATCCCCTCGGGCAAGAAGCTCACCCCGGCGCGGATGATGCGCGACGCGCTCCGGGCGATCGCCGAGCGCGGCTGGAAGTTCGACGCGGTTACCATCGGCGTCCCCGCCCCGATCGCCGGCGGCAAGGTCGCGCTCGAGCCCGCCAACCTCGGCCGCGGCTGGACGCGGTTCGACTTCCGCAAGGCCGCGCGCAAACCCGTGCGCCTCGTGAACGACGCGGCCATGCAGGCGCTCGGGAGCTACGCGGGCAAGGGGACGATGCTCTTCCTCGGCCTCGGCACCGGCCTCGGCGCGGCGCTCGTCGCGGACGGCACGCTCGTGCCGCTCGAGCTGGCGCGGATGCCCTACAAGAACGGGGAGCTCGAGGACTACGTCGGCGAGCGGGCGCTCCTCCGCCTCGGCAAGGCGTCGTGGCGGAAGACCGTTGACCGCGTGGTCCGCGAGGTGTCCGCGGCGTTCGTCGTGGACGAGGTCGTGCTCGGGGGCGGGAACTCCCGGAAGCTCAAGCAGCTCCCGCCGAATGCGCGCCTCGGCGCGAATGCGCTGGCGATGGTCGGGGGGGAGCGGCTCTGGGAGGAAGAGGCCCACAGCGGCCGCTCCCGGTTCAGCGCCGCGACGGGGCGCCGCGCGCGGGGGAAGTAGGCGTTTCGTCCCAGAATGAACCCCGTTCGGCTGCTCGGGCTCGGGCTCGGGCGCGGGCTCGTTCACGGTGGGGTCGGATCGCAGGTGATCTCGCCCGCCCCCATCCGGTACCATGCGGGTCACTTCGAACGTCCCGGACGAGGGCGCGCAGCGCGGGGTCTCCCCCGCGGGATGGCGACCCCGGCTCCGGCAGAGGAGAGCGGATGCAAGGCGAAGCCCGAGCAATCGGTGCGCGGCGGCTCGTTTCCGGCGACGAGGCGGTCGCGGCCGCAGCGCGCGACGCAGGGGTCCACCTCGGGACCGGCTACCCCGGCACCCCGTCGACGGAGATCCTGCAGGTCTTCCACGAGCTCGGCGGGCGCGCGCAGTGGGCGCCCAACGAGAAGGTGGCCCTCGAGGTCGGCATCGGCGCCGCGTTCGCCGGCGCGCGCGCCCTCGTGACGATGAAGCACGTCGGCCTGAACGTCGCCGCGGACCCGCTCTTCACGGCGGCCTACACCGGCGTCACCGGCGGGCTCGTGATCGTCTCGGCCGACGATCCCGGCATGGCCTCCTCGCAGAACGAGCAGGACAACCGGCGCTACGCGGTCGCCGCCGGCCTGCCGATGGTCGAGCCCTCCGACTCGCAGGAGGCCTACGACCTGACGATCGCCGCCTTCGAGCTCTCCGAGCGCTGGAAGCTGCCGGTCCTGCTCCGGATGACGACGCGGGTCTGCCACTCGAAGACGATCCTGACCCGCCGGACGGACGTGCCCGCGCCCGCGGCGCCCGCGTTCCAGCGCGACATCGCCTCGCGGGTCATGATCCCGGCCTACGCGCGCCCCGCGCACCGGCGGCTCCGGAAGAAGCTCGACGAGATCCAGGCGTGGGCGGAGAAGGCGCCCGAGGCGGCCGTCGAGAAGCGGGCCGGCGCCGAGCTCGGCATCATCACCGCCGGCGTGACCGCGCGCCACGCCGCCGAGGCGGCGCCGCGGGCGAGCCTGCTCGAGCTGAAGCTCCTCCACCCGCTGCCCCTCGAGCGGATCCGCGCCTTCGCGCGGAGCGTCGCCCGGTGCGTCGTGGTCGAGGAGGGCGACCCCTGCTTCGCCGAGGCGCTGCTCGCCGCCGGCATCCAGGTCGAGGCGAAGGACCCCTCGTTCCGGTTCGGCGAGCTCAGCGTCGAGCGCGTGCGCCGGATCCTCGCGAACGACCGCTCGCCGGAGCCGGAGCTCCCGAAGGGGAAGCCCCCGCAGCTCTGCGAGGCCTGCCCGTACCACCCGGTGTACGGCACGCTCCGCAAGCTCGACTGCATCGTCGCCGGCGACATCGGCTGCTACACGCTCGGCGTCCTCCCGCCGTACCAGGGCATGGACACCTGCGTCGCGATGGGCGCGTCGCTCGGCGTCGGCCTCGGCCTGCGGCACGTCCTCCCGGAGAAGGACGCGAAGCGCGTCGTCTCGATCATCGGCGACTCGACGTTCGTGCACACCGGCGTGAACGGCCTCATCGAGATGATCTACAACCCGCCCGCGACCGGCCACGTGCTCGTCGTCCTCGACAACGGGACGACGGCGATGACCGGCCAGCAGGAGCACCCGGGCACGGGCCGCACGCTCGGCCACGAGCCGACCGGCAAGCTCTCGATCGAGGGGCTCGCCCGGGCGCTCGGCGTCGCGAACGTGCACGTCGTCGATCCGATCCCGGACCCGGGCGCGTTCGAGCGGATCCTCGCGGAGAGCCTGGCCAAGCCCGAGCTCACCGTCATCGTGGCCCGCCGGCCGTGCATCCTCGCGGCGGCGGACATCCGGAAGTACGAGAAGGCGGCCGACGCGAAGCGCGCGACCGTCGCGGCGTGCGAGGTGGAGAATGGGTAGCAAGGTCGTCAACGTCGTCGTCGCCGGCCTCGGCGGGCAGGGCGTCATCAAGGCCTCGGACATCCTCGCCGACGCCGTCTTCCGCGCCGGGCGCGACGTGAAGAAGGCCGAGATCCACGGCATGAGCCAGCGGGGCGGCTCGGTCACCTCCGACGTCCGCTTCGGCGACGCGGTCCTCTCCCCGATGATCCCCGCGGGCGAGGCCGACTTCCTCCTCGTGCTCGCGCCCTCCGAGGTCGCGGTCACGAAGCCGCTCCTCAAGCCCGGCGGCGTCCTCATCCCGCCGGACGCGATCCCCGAGGAGAAGCTCGCGAACAAGCGCAGCCTGAACGTCGCGCTGCTCGGGATGCTCGCCGCCCAGCTCGACATCCCCGAGGAGCACTGGCAGGCGGCCATCCAGGCCGCCCTCCCGGAGCGGCTCCACGCGGTGAACGACGCCGCGTTCCAGCTCGGCAAGGCGACCCCGCTCCCCCGCTCGTGACGACAGGAGCTCTCCGTGAAGACCCTCTGGAACGATCCCGAAGGCGGCTTCCACCCGGCGAGCGCGCCGGACTTCCTGCCGCGCAAGGAGCTGGAGCGGCTGCAGCTCGGCCGCCTCCAGTCCGTCGTGCGGCGCGCGTACGAGCGCGTGCCGCTCTTCCGCCAGCGGATGGACGCGCGGAAGCTCGGCGCCGACGCGATCCGCGCGCTCCCCGACCTCGGGGCGCTCCCGTTCACGGTCAAGGCCGACCTCCGCGACACGTACCCCTTCGGCCTCTTCGCCTCGCCGATGAGCGAGGTGGTCCGCCTGCACGCCTCCTCGGGCACGACCGGGAAGCCGATCGTCGTCGCGTACACCGACGCCGACGTGCAGGTCTGGTCGAGCGTGATGGTCCGCTCGTTCGCCGCCTGCGGGCTGCACAAGGGCGACGTCATCCAGAACGCCTACGGCTACGGCCTCTTCACCGGCGGGCTCGGCGCGCACTACGGGGCCGAGGCGCTCGGCGCGACGGTGATCCCGATCTCCGGCGGCAACACCGAGCGGCAGCTCATGGTGCTCGCCGACTTCGGCGTCACCGCCATCTGCTGCACGCCCTCCTACTTCATCCACCTCATCGAGAAGGCCAAGGAGGCCAAGATCGGCTTCGGCAAGCTCAAGGTGGGCGTGTTCGGGGCCGAGCCCTGGTCCGACTCGATGCGCGAGCACATCCAGGAGGAGACCGGCATCCGGGCCCACGACATCTACGGGCTCTCCGAGATCATCGGCCCCGGCGTCGGCATCGAGTGCGTCCACCGGAACGGGCTGCACCTGTTCGAGGACCACTTCTACCCGGAGATCGTCGACCCGGAGACGGGCGCGGTCCTGCCCGACGGCGCGGAGGGCGAGCTCGTGCTCACCACGCTCTCCAAGGAAGCGATGCCGATGATCCGGTACCGCACCCGGGACATCACCGCGCTCAACCCGGAGCCCTGCGCGTGCGGCCGCACGCTGCGGCGCATCCGCCGCATCGGCCGCCGCTCGGACGACATGTTCATCATCCGCGGCGTGAACGTCTTCCCGTCGCAGGTCGAGACCGCGCTCCTCAAGGTCGAGGGGACGCTGCCGCACTACCAGATCGTCCTCACCCGCGAGAAGGGGCTCGACGAGATGGAGGTGCAGGTCGAGGTGACGGCCGAGGTGTTCTCGGACGAGATCCGCGGCCTGCAGGCCCTCCAGGAGACGCTGGGGACCGCCATCGAGCACGTGCTCGGCATCCGCGTGAAGGTGACGCTGGTCGCGCCGCGCACGATCGCGCGGAGCGAAGGCAAGGCGAAGCGCGTCTTGGACAAGCGGAAGGTGTAGAGAGACGTTTCGAGAACCCGCAATCCGCGAGGAACCGCCATGAAGATCCGTCAGCTCTCGCTCTTCCTGGAGAACCGGCCCGGCCAGCTCCGCCTCCCCTGCAAGATCCTCGGGGACGCGGGCATCCAGGTGCTCACCATGTCGCTCGCCGACACCCAGCAGTTCGGCATCCTTCGCCTCGTGGTGAAGGACTGGGAGAAGGCGAAGAAGGTGCTCGAGGCGCAGGGCGTGGTGGTGAACGTCACGGAGGTCCTCGCCGTCGACGTCCCCGACAAGCCGGGCGGGCTCGCCGAGATCCTCGAGGGGTTCGAGCGCGCCGGCCTGGGCATCGAGTACATGTACCCGTTCGCGCGCGGCGCCGCGGCGACCCTGCTGTTCCGCGTCGAGGACCCCGACAAGGCGGAGAAGATCCTCGCCGAGCACGGCGTCCGGCTCGTGCCCGCGGCCGAGCTCCTCGCGCGGGCCGGGATGTGAGGCCGCCCGTGAAAGCCCCGTTCGAGAACCGGATCTGGGATCCCGCCGAGACGCTCCCCGCCGCCGAGCTCCGCTCCCTCCAGTCGAAGCGGCTCGGCGAGACGCTGGAGCGCGTGGCGCGCGTGCCCTTCTACCGCGAGGCGCTCGCCGCCGCGAAGGTGGACCCGGCCGCCGTCCGCTCGACGGACGACGTCCGGCGCCTGCCGTTCACGGTCAAGGACGACCTCCGCCGCACCTACCCGCTCGGCCTCTGCGCCGTCCCGCGGGCCGAGGTCGCCCGCGTCCACGGCTCCTCCGGCACGACCGGGAAGTCCACCTTCGTCGCCTACACGAAGAAGGACCTCGAGACCTGGGCGGGCCTCTGCGCCCGGTTCCTCACCGCGGGCGGCCTCCGGCCCGAGCACACGGTCCACATCGCCTTCGGCTTCGGCCTGTTCACCGGCGGCTTCGGCCTGTTCGGCGGGATCGAGAAGGTGGGCTCCGCCATCGTCCCGCTGGGCGGCGGCAACACGCCGAAGCAGATCGAGCTCATCCAGGACCTCCAGGCGGACGTGCTCGTCTGCACGCCGTCCTACGCGCTCCACATCGCCGAGGTGTTCGAGGCGAAGGGGTTCACGCCGGACCGGATCAGCCTGAAGCTCGGCCACTTCGGCGCCGAGCCCTGGACCGAGGAGATGCGGGTCGAGATCGAGCGCAGCCTCGGGATCCTCGCGTTCAACAACTACGGCCTCTCCGAGGTGATGGGCCCCGGCGTCTCCGGCGAGTGCTGGGCGCGCACCGGCATGCACGTCAACGAGGACCACTTCCTCGTCGAATGCATCCACCCCGAGACGCTCGAGCCGGTGCCGGACGGCACGCTCGGCGAGCTCGTGTTCACCTCGCTCACCAAGGAGGCGCTGCCGATCCTCCGCTACCGGACGCGCGACCTCGCGATCCTCGACCGGAGCCCGTGCCCCTGCGGCCGCACCGGCGCGCGCATGAGCCGCGTGAAGGGCCGCTCGGACGACATGCTCATCATCCGCGGCGTGAACGTGTTCCCGTCGCAGGTCGAGGAGGCGCTCCTCCGCGTCGAGGGCTCGGCGCCGCACTACCTCATCGAGGTCTCGCGCCCCGGCGCGCTCGACGAGGTGGTCGTCAAGGTCGAGGTCCGGCCCGGCGACTTCAAGGACGAGATGCGCCAGATGGTCGAGCTGCGCGACCGGATCGATCGCGAGATCCACGCCGTCACCGGCATCCGCATGACGGTCGAGCTCGTCGCGCCGAACACCCTCGAGCGCTCGCAGGGCAAGGCGAAGCGGGTCATCGATCACCGGAAGGCGCACGGGTAGGCGCGCAGCGCTTGCTGCAGCTCGCGAGGCACCTAGATGGACCGGGCACCGGCGCTCTGATACCCTGACGGGGAGTGCAACGACGGCGGACTCGATTCTCGAGGGGTTCATCCATGCGAAACGTCCGGTATGCAGCGGCCCTTCTGCTCGCGGTGATGAGCCTCGCAGCGCGCGCAGAGGAGGGCTGGTACGAGAACGTGACCCCCGGACACTCCGGGTTCTTCTTCCACGCGGAGCTCGGCGGGAGCTGGCTGGCGCCCAAGGCCGCCGACCAGGACCGGGACCTGTCGTTCGTCGGAGCCTCGTCGGCGCTGGGGTTCGGCTGGTCCGTCAGCGAGGAAGTGGTCCTCGGCCAGGAGGTCTGGAGCTCGGTCGGAGTGGACGTCGAGGACACCGGCGCTGGACGGTTCGTCCTCATCGCCACCGGTCCGATGCTGCGTGGCTACCTCGACCCGGGACGCGCGAACTGGTTCTACTCGGTGACCCCCTCCCTGACCCGGCTCGTCGTGACCTCCGCCGACGGCTCGTCCACGAACAGCAAGTTCGGCGGGGGTGTTCGCGTCGCGATCGGCAAGGAGTGGCTGCGCCCTCCGTCTCGCTGGGGCATCGGCGTCGCCGCCCAGTTCGGCTACTCGTCCAACCGGATGAGCAATGGGAGCGACCAGACCGTCTCGATCCTGACGACCGGCCTCAACCTCTCGCTGACGATGAACTGACGTGAAGTCCGGCTCGCCCTGAGCCCGTCGAAGGGCGAGCGGTCGCGGTCTCTCCCAGCACCCGCTCGATCAGCACCCGGTGGAGCTCGTCCGGCTCCTCCACGTCGGGGAAGTGCGCGGACCGCTCGAACCAGACGAGCGTCTTCCGCGGCGCGGCGAGCGCCTCGAGGTAGCGCTCGGCGACGGCCGAGGGCGCCTCCCGGTCGTGCCGGCCGAGCAGGAGCCAGACGGGCACCTTCAGCTCCGGCGCCTGCGCGAACAGGTCGATCGACAGGATCTGCGGCCAGAGGAGGCGCATGCCCGCGAAGGCTCCGCGGAAGACGTTCACCCGGTCGCGCCAGCCGTACTCGCGGGTCCGCAGCATGGCGCGCAGGAGGAGCAGCATCGCGCCGCGCGGGTTCCCGTGGACCTCGCCGCCGTACCTCGCGACGACGCTCCGCTGCGCGAGCAGGGCGCCGCCGAGCTTCACCTTCACGAGCGCGGCGACGCTGCCCGGCACCGGCCGGCCGTCACGATCGGTGATGGGCGCAGTGGAGCCGGGCCGGACCCACGCCCTGCCCAGGGCCACCGCGCCGAGCAGGACCACGAGCGCCACGCCCGATCGTCCACATCACCGCCTCCTCCAGTCCGCCCACGCAAACCCGTCACTTCCCGCCGACGACCCGCACCGTGCCGGTCGCGCGGGCGCCCTCCGCCGGCACCTCGACCCGCGCGACGGTCCCGCCGCCCTCGCGGTCGAGCAACGCGATCCTCCCGCCGTGCGCCTCGGCGACCTTCTTCGCGAGGGCGAGGCCGAGGCCGGTGCCCTTCTCGCGCGTGGTGAAGAACGGGCGGAAGAGGTTCTCCCGCGCGCCGCGCGAGAGCCCGGGGCCGCGGTCGCGCACCTCGAGCACGGCGGTCCGGGGGCCGCCCACGGCGGCCACGACCACCTCGCTGCCCGCGGGGGCGGCCTCGATGGCGTTCCGGGTCAGGTTCACGAGCGCCCGGCGGAGCTGCTCGCGGTCGCCGCGGAGCACGCCCGTGCCGGTGGCGGAGAGGGTGACGCCGCGCGCGGCCGCGAGCGGGACGCAGAGGTCGGCGACCTCCGCGGCGACGGTGGAGAGCTCCATCTCCTCCCGCACCGGCTTCCGCACCCGCGCGTACTCGAGGAACTCGCTCACGACCTTCTCGAGCGCGGAGAGCTCGCTCCGGAGCCGGTCGACGTGCACCGCCTCCGGCCGCCCGGCGAGCTCCTCGGCGAGGACGCCGGCGAAGAGGTCGAGGGCGCCGAGCGGGTTCCGCACCTCGTGGGCGATGCCGGCGAGGAGGAGCTCGCGCTCCTCGTCGCGCGCGTGGAGCGCCCGGCGCATCTCCTCGAGCGTGTCCCGGAGCGTGCCGATCTCGTCGCGGGAGCGGCGCTCGCGCACGGGCGTGCCGAGGTCGCCGCGGCCGATGCGGCGCGCCTCGGCCGTGAGCCGGAGCAGCGGCCGCGTGACCGACAGCGACGCCGCCGCGGAGACGGCCGCGGCGAGCACGGCGCCGCCGAGCGCGATCAGGACGAAGAGCCGCCGGAACCGCCGGTACGACTCGAACGCCGGCGCGGCGCCGTCGGCGCCGACGACCGCGACCACCCGGCCGTCGAAGTCGCGCATCGGCGCGTAGCCCGTCTTGTAGAGGAGCCCGTCCCGCTCGAAGAGCACCTGGCTCGCCACCGCGTGCCCGCCCGCCGCCTGCGAGATCTCGAACCGATCGCGCTCGAGCGCCGGGATCGGCTCGCCGATCTCGATCCGGCCCGCGGAGTCCGCGAGGGCGGTCCGGTCCGGCCGGACGACGAAGATGCGCGTGTCCGTCGCCTGGGCGAGCGCCTCGAGCCGCCCGCGGAGGTACCCGTAGACCCGGCTCGTCTCGTCGCCCGGCCGGAGCCGCACGAACCGCTCCGCCGGCAGCGACGCCGCCGCCGCCCGCGCCGCCGCGACGAGCCGCGCCTCGAGCTCGGTCTCGAGCGCATGCCGGATGAGCCGGTCCGCGAAGAACGCCATCGTCGCGAGGGCGACGAGCGCGGGCAGGGCGGCGACCAGGGCGAAGCGGCGGCGCACGGGGCATGCTAACCCGTGTCGGTCGGGCGGCGACAGGCTCAGGGTGAGCGGACACCAGCACCGCACCCCCAGCGGATGAGAGCTACCGCCCGGACTGCGAGTGGTTCACGCCCGGACCTCGATCGTCCCCCCGGGCTCGGGCTCGGGCGCGGGCTCGTTCACGGGTTCGTCCCCGATCACCGAGAGCAGGAAGTCCCGCACCGCGGGATACACGACCTCCGGCGCGCGCCGGCCGAGGAGCAGGTCGGTGTGTCCGTAGTCGCGCTCGAACACCACGTACCGCTTCGGCCCGCCCCAGCGCCGGTACGCCGCCTGGACCACCGCCGGCGGGGCCAGGCCGTCGCGCTCCGCGGCCGCGAAGAGCGCCGGCTGGCGGCAGGTCTCGAGGAGGGCGCGGTAATCGACCTTCCCGTCCATCGAGCGGAACGAGTCCTCGCGCACGAACGCCTCGAACTGCGCGAGCACGCCCGGGTTCATGTTCTCGATCGCGTTCGCCATGAGCCGCCGGTACACGCGCGGCTCGACGTTCCGCAGGTTGATCGCGAGCTCCGCCGGGCGCGGGTGCCAGTACCCCGTGAACGGCGCCACCATCCGGGCGATCGGGCGCGTGAACGCGCCGCGGAGCGGGTACTTCCACCGGACGAGCTGCTTGACGCGCTCCTGGACGTCGAAGTGGGCCGGCGCGGCGAGGGCGACCACCGCCGCGACGCGCTCCCGGTGGAGCCCCGCCGCGGCGAGGCCGAGGAGCCCGCCCTGGCTGTGGCCCACGTAGAGCACCTGGGCCGCGCCCGTCGCCGCCCGGACCGCGTCGAACGCCGCCGGCAGGTCCTCGGCCAGGTACGTGTCGAGGTTCCAGCGCCGCGGCGCCCCGCGCGCGTGCCGGCGCGAGTCGCCGTGCCCGCGCAGGTCGAGCGAGAAGCAGTCGAAGCCCGCCCCCGCGAGGTGCGCCGCGAGCGCGTACGGCGGCACCCCGAACTCGAAGGCCTGCCGGTTCATGGCGATGCCGTGCACGAGGAGCACCGGCAGGCGGCGCGCGGGCCCGCGCGGGCGGCAGCGGCCGATGGCGAGCTCCCAGCCGTCGCGCGTGCGCGCGCGGAGGAGCTCGTCCTCCCGGGGCGGTGCGCGGAGCCGCCACGACCAGAAGGCATAGTGGAGGGCGGAGAGGATCGGCACCGCCGCGCCGGCGACGAGGATCAGCGAGAGGGGGGACATGGTCGGTCGAAGGTCGTCAGGTCACGGCACGGTCGACGGACCACTGTCCGCCGAGCACCGATCCCGCGCAACTCCGTGGCCCGGCCGTTGCACCAACCCTCCGGCGAAGAGCGTGAGCGCAGCCGCGAGGCGCAGAGGCAGGCGAGGCGCGGCGAAATGAGCCTGGGACCGTCGTCGGGACTGATTGAAACGCGGGCAGCACGAGCACAAGATTCGAGCAACAGGTCGTGGAGCCGTCCGCTCGACCTCTCGACTGCCCGAGAGGGCTGAACCATCCACTCATCGCAGGGGTGCAACGTGAAGAAGGTCGAGGCGATCATCAAGCCGTTCAAGCTGGACGAGGTGAAGCAGGCGCTCACCGAGGTGGGGGTGGCGGGGCTCACGGCCACGGAGGTGAAGGGCTTCGGCCGGCAGAAGGGGCACACCGAGCTCTACCGCGGGGCGGAGTACGTCGTGGACTTCCTCCCCAAGGTGAAGATCGAGGTCGTCGTCGCCGACGCGATGGTGGGCCGGGTGGTCGAGGTGATCGAGCGCGCGGCCAAGACCGGCCGGATCGGCGACGGCAAGATCTTCGTCGTCCCCGTGGACGAGGTCATCCGCATCCGCACCGGCGAGCGCGGCGAGGAAGCGCTCTAGGAAGCGAGCCACGCGTGTCCCGGTCCGGCAAGGCAGCCCCGCTGCCGGCGGCCATCGCGCGCGCGACGGTGGACTCGCTCGCCGACGCGGTGCTGGTCGTCGGGGCCGACGGGGGGGTGCTCCACCTCAACCCCGCGGCCGAGGAGCTCTTCGGGCGTTCCCGGGAGCGGGCGGTCGAGCTTCCGGTCCGCGCGCTCCCCGGCGGCTCTCCGCTCGCGGCCGTCGCCGATCGCGCCCGCGCCACCCAGGAGAGCCAGTCGATCGAGCTCCCGGGGCCGGCCGACGGCGCGTCCCTCGCGGTCGAGGCGACGCCGCTCGTCGACGGCGCGGCCTGCATCGGCGCGGTGCTGGTGGTCCGCCGGCCGCGCGCCACCGAGCAGGCGCTCGACTTCGAGGCCCTCGCGGCCGGCCTCGCGCACGAGATCAAGAACCCGCTCGCAGGCCTCCAGGGCTCGGCCGAGCTCCTCGCCCGCGAGGCGGAGGGGCCGGCGCGCGAGTACGCGCAGGTCATCGCCCGCGAGGCGAAGCGCGTCGACGGCCTCGTCCGAGAGCTGCTCGACCTCGCCCGCCCCGCCGCGCTCCAGACCGCGCCCGTGGACATCCACGAGGTGGTGGGCGACGTCGTGGTCCTCGCGCGCGGTCTCCCGGGCGCGGAGAAGATCTCCTTCGTCGAGCGGTACGACCCTTCGCTGCCGCCCGTCCAGGGCGACGCCGAGAAGCTCACGCAGGTGATCCTGAACCTCGTCCGGAACGCGATCGAGGCCGCGGCGGGCGTGGAGGCACCGAGCGTCCAGTTCGAGACCGGGGTCGCCGGCGTCCGCGTGCGCTCCGCCAGCGGCCGGACCCGCCCGCTCGCCCGGATCGCGATCCTCGACGACGGCCCGGGCATCCCGGAGAACATGCTCCACCGGCTCTTCACGCCGTTCGCGACCTCGAAGCCGCACGGGACCGGCCTCGGCCTCGCCATCTCGCGCCGGATCGTCGAGGCGCACGGAGGCCGCATCGAGGTGAAGAACCGACCCCGGGGCGGAGTCGAGGCGGCGATCTACATCCCCCTCGACGTCCCGTGAGGGCCGCCAGGTGCGCGCCTGGCGCGCAGTAGGCTGCCCGTGAACCCGGCGTCCTGGCAAAGCTCTTGCTTATGCTGCCCATGATCCGGGCAGCAAGCCCGCAGGAGATCCGCGTGCGCAAGGTCCTCATCGTCGACGACGAACCCTCGGTCCGCTTCGTCCTCGCCCGCACCTGCGAGCGCGCCGGCGTCCCGTTCGACGAGGCCGGCAGCGCCGAGGAGGCGCGCGACAAGCTCCGCGCCCAGGGCAGCGGCAAGAACGGCATCGGCCTCGTGCTGCTCGACGTGCGGCTCCCGGGCGACGACGGCTTCAAGCTCCTCGGCGAGATCGGCGGCCGCGCCGATTCGCCGTTCGTCGTGGTCATGACCGCCGAGGACACGATGCGCTCCGCGGTCGAGGCGATGAAGCGCGGCGCCGCGGACTACCTCGGCAAGCCGTTCGACCTCTCCCGCGTCGAGCGGCTCGTGCGCGACCTCGCCGCCGCACCGCAGGAGGCGAGCGAGCCGGCCCCGGAGCCCGAGCCGATGCCCGAGCACGACGATCCCGTGGACGGCGGGCGGCGGCGCGAGCCGTCGGTGCTCGACACGCTCATCGGCCGCTCCGGCGCGATGGTCGAGGTCTACAAGGAGATCGGCCGGGTGGCGCGGACGGAGATGACCGTGCTGCTCATGGGCGAGTCGGGCACCGGCAAGGAGCTCGTCGCGCGGGCGATCCACGGCAACTCGGCGCGGAGCCGCGGGCCGTTCATCACCGTCAACATGGCGGCGATCCCGAAGGACCTCATCGAG
>DASPMI010000143.1:0-6296 GCA_035627135.1 Anaeromyxobacter sp.
GGCGGGCCTTGGGAGCGGTGCGCGGAGGCATGTGGTTTCCGATGCTATCACTCGGAGGGTGGCGTGCGGCCCCCGCGCACCCGGCCCCACAGGGCGGAAAGCTTGCTTGCGCTGCTAGGATCGCCTGCGGTGCGTCGCCTCGCTCCATCGCCGCAGCTCCGCCCACTCGCCGGCCTCGCGCTGGGGGCGCTCCTCGCGGGCGCGGGCTGCGCCTCGGCCCCGCAGAAGATGAGCTTCGACGAGGCCGGGTTCGACGTCCGGCCCGATCCGGAGGACGTCGACGTCGCACCACCGGTGAAGGACCCGGCGCCCGAGGTCGTCGCCACCGAGGCCCCGCAGGGGCCGGCGATCGATCCGGTCCTCCTCCGGTTCGTCGCCGAGGCGCGCGCACGCCGCGGCCGCGCCCCTCAGGGCCGCGGCTTCCCCGGGGACGCGGCCCTCGCCTGGCGCGGGCTCGCCGCCGACCTGGACCACTACCTCCTCCGGCCGCTGCCGCAGACGCCGCTCCTCGAGCTCGTCCGCGCCCGCGTCACGCTCGACGCCGAGTGGGACTTCGACCTCCGCCGCTACGGCCCGGCGCCGGCGGACCTCGCCGACGCGGTCCAGGCCCGGGCGCGGCGCCTCGCGCTCCGGATCGAGACCGCCCGCGCGGTGGGCTTCGCGCTCCTCGCGAAGCCCCGCCCGGCGGCGCTGCGCTGGCCCATCGAGCAGGCCGGGATCTCGTCGATGTTCGGCGTCCGCACCGATCCGCTCGACGGCGCGCGGCGGATGCACCGCGGCCTCGACCTCGCGGCGCCCCGCGGCGAGCAGGTCGCCGCGGCCGCGGACGGCTGGGTCGTCCGCGCCGGGCCGGCGGGCGGGCACGGCCTCATGGTCGAGGTGCGCCACGCCGGGGACGTGACCACCAGGTACAGCCACCTCTCGGTCGTCCTCTGCGCGCCCGGCGAGGCCGTGCAGGCCGGGCAGCTCGTGGGGCTCGTGGGCCAGACCGGCCGCGCGACGGGGCCGCATCTCCACTTCGAGGTCTGGAGCGCCGGCCAGGTGACCGATCCGCTCCCGTGGCTCACCGGCGACCGCCTCGTCGAGGTGTCGCCCCGGTCGGGCTCGGCGGGCGGGCCCCGGTAGCCCGGCCGCGAACGAGCCCGGGCCCGCGCCCGGGCCCGGTGTACAACTGTGTTCATGCTGCTCGGCGCCCTCCTCCCGACGCTCCTCGCCGCGACCATCGACGTCGCCCCCGGCGCGGACCCCGCCGCGGCGATCGCCGCCGCCCGGCCCGACGACACCATCCGCCTCGCGGCCGGACGCCACGAGCGCTCGCTGGGCCGCGTCCGCGCTCCGATCCGGATCGCCGGCGCAGGCGCGGGCGTCACGGTCGTCGTTGCGCCCGAGGGCGAGGACGGGCTCGTGGTCGAGGGCGGGGCCGTCGAGCTGGAGGGCCTCACCCTGCGGGCGAGCGGCCCGAGATCCGCGCTCAAGGTGCTCGGCGGATCGGTCCGGGCGAACGGCGTCTCGCTCGTGGGGGGAGCGCTCGGCGCCTACGTCGGCGGCGGGACCCTCGAGGCCTCCGACGCCGACCTCGCCGGCGACGAGTACGGGGTCTTGGTCCACTCGGGCGCGCTCGGGCTGGACGGTGCGCGCGTGCGGGGAGGGCGGGCGGGGGTGGCCCAGCTCGGCGGACGGGCGACGCTCGCGCGGGTCGCCGTGACGGGACCGTCCGCCGAGGCGGGCGTCACCATCTCCGGCGGGACGGCGCGCCTCGACGACGTGGTCGTGCGCGCGCCCGGGCCGAGCGGCCTCGCGGTGACGGGCAAGGCGCGCGTGGAGGCGTACGCGCTCGATGCCTCGGGCGCGCACCTCCAGGCAGGCGTCCTCGGCGACTGCGTCCAGGTGAGTCGGGCACAGCTCTCGATCGACGGCGGAACGCTCACGCGCTGCGGGGGCGCGGCGCTCGAGGCGTTCGGCGGCTCGGTCGAGGCCCGCGGGCTCGACGCGACCGGCGGTGACGCGGGGTGCCTGGTGTTCATGGACGGTGCGGACGGGCGCCTCCAGGGCAACCGCTGCAGCGGGCGCGGCCCCGCCGTGGTGGCGGCGAGCGGGGCCAAGGTCGCCGCGTCGATGAACCGGTGGCTGGCCGACCCCGTGCTGTGGGTGGAGTGCGGGTCGGGGGCGCGCGTATACCTTGGGGTGGGGGAAACCTCCCGAGAGCCTTGCAAGAACTCGGGAACTTCACTCGACAAGCCGCGCCGGAAGTGACAGCCTCGTGCGGTTTTCGTCCCGCGGCGGCACGGCGGGCGAGCGCACGCGGAGACGGACGCCGCGGCCCCACCCGAGGAGACCGGCGTGCAGATCAAGCTGCGCAAGGCGATGTTCGTGCTGCCGAACCTCTTCACCGTCAGCTCGATCATCCTCGGGTTCTACGCGCTGACCCTGTGCGCGGGCGAGGCGACGCCGCTGCAGCTCTACCAGGCGGCCCTGGCGATCGTGTTCGCGATGATCTTCGACGCCTTCGACGGCCGCGTCGCGCGGATGACGAAGACGCAGTCCGACTTCGGCGTGCAGCTCGACAGCCTCGCGGACGTGATCTCGTTCGGCGCCGCCCCCGGCCTGCTCGTCTACAAGTGGGCGCTCGCGCCCCTCGGGCTCGCGGGGATCTTCCTCTCCTGCGTGTACGTCGCGTGCGGCGCGCTCCGGCTCGCCCGGTTCAACGTGCTCGCCGCGCGGGGCGACAAGGGGTCGTCGCGGTTCTTCGTGGGCCTGCCCATCCCGCTCGCCGCGGGCACGATCACCGCGCTCGTCATCGCCCACTACAAGGAGTTCGGCGCGCCCACCGAGGCCGCGCAGCGCGTCCCGATCGCGCTCGTCGTGGTCCTGCTCTCGTTCCTCATGGTCTCGACGGTCCGCTACCGGACCTTCAAGGACGCGCACCTCTCCCGCCGCAGTCTCTCCGTCTTCGTCGCGGTCGTGGGCGTCGGGCTCCTCGTCGGCTTCGCCACGCGGGCCTCGTTCGTCCTCGTCGTGTACATGACCGCGTACCTGGCGATGGGGATCGCCGAGTCGGTCTTCCTCCGCGCGCGCACCCTCGATCGGGCCCAGCTCCCCGCCTCCGTCCGGGCGCAGCTCGAGGCCGACGAGGCCCTCGAGCCGGACCCCGAAGACGTCGAGGGCGACAAGGAAGAGCAGGACGAGTACATCTAGCGCGTGCTCGATCCTCCCCGCCCCGAAGACAGTCGCGGCACCGACGAGATGAGCGCGGCATGGGGGGAGCCAGGACCCGCCGCGCCCGCCCACCGCTCCCCCGCGGAACGACTCCGCGCCCGCCTCCGCTCCCGCGCGCCGCTCCGCGCCGAACGCGCGCGCCCCGGCGGGTGGGTGCTCCTCGCGGCGTGGGGGCCCTGCGGGTTCTCGCCGGTCGCGCCCGGCACGATGGGGACGCTCGGGGCCATCCCGCTCGCCTGGGTCCTCTCCCGGCTCGGCGGAACCGTCCACCTCGCCGTGACCGCCGCGCTGCTCGTGCTCGGCGTCGTCGCCGCGGGGCGCGCGGCGCGCTACTGGGGCGTCGGCGACGCCTCGCCCATCGTCGTGGACGAGGTCGTCGGCTACCTCCTCACCATGGCCTTCGTCCCGTTCAACGTCTGGACCGCCCTCGCCGGCTTCGTCCTCTTCCGGATCTTCGACATGACGAAGCCCTGGCCGATCTCCGCGCTCGACCGGATCAAGACGGCGCTCGGGGTCATGCTGGACGACGTCGGGGCCGGCGTGCTGGGGTGGGCGGTGCTGCAGGGGCTCCTCCGCGCCTTCCCCGCGGTCCTCGCGCCATGAGCCTCTCCGCGACCGGATCGCAGGTGGCCGTCGAGCTCCTCGCCACCGGCGACGAGCTGCTCTCTGGACAGCTCGTCGACACGAACTCGCCCTGGCTCATGGACCGGCTCTGGGAGCTCGGGGTGCTCGTGCGCCGCAAGACGCTCGTCGGGGACGAACGCGCGGACCTCGCGGCGGCGATCCGCGAGACCACCGCGCGCGCCGACCTCGTCGTGCTGAGCGGCGGCATGGGGCCGACCGAGGACGACCTGACGAGCGAGACCGTCGCCGAGGTGCTGGGCGTCCCGCTCGAGCTCGACGAGCCCTCGCTCCGCGCCATCGAGGAGCGGTTCCGGCGGTTCGGGCGCACCATGACGCCGAACAACGCCAAGCAGGCGCGCTTCCCGCGCGGCGCCGAGGTGATCCCGAACGCCCACGGCACCGCCCCGGGGTTCGCGATCCGCGTCGGCCGGGGCGAGCTGGTCTGCTTCCCCGGCGTGCCGCTCGAGTACAAGGGGCTCTGCCACGACTGGCTGCTGCCGCGCCTCGCGGCGCGGCTCGGCGACACCCCGGCGGCCGGCCTCGTGAAGCTGTTCGGCGTCCCCGAGTCGCACGCCGATCACCGGATGCGGCCCGTGATGGACGACCCCGCCAACGCGGGCGTCCGCTTCGGCTACCGCGCCCACTGGCCCGAGGTTCACGTGAAGTGGATGGTGCCGGGCGCCGGCGCCGCGGAGCGGGCGGCGCGGGTCCGCGCGCAGGTCCGGGCCGTGTTCGGCGAGCAGATCTTCGGCGAGGACCGCGACGAGCTCCCGGAGCTGGTCGTCGCCCGGCTCGCGGCGCGCGGCGAGCGGGTGGCGCTCGCCGAGAGCTGCACCGGCGGCCTCGTCGCGCAGCTCCTCACCGAGGTGCCCGGGGCCTCGGCGGTCCTCGACCTCGGCGTCGTCGCGTACGCGAACGCGGTGAAGGAGCGGCTCCTCGGCGTCGACGGCGCCGTCCTCGCGACGCACGGCGCCGTGTCCGAGCCGGTCGCGCGCGCGATGGCCGAGGGCGCGCGCAGGGCGGGCGGCGCGACCTGGGGGATCGGGATCACCGGGATCGCGGGCCCCTCGGGCGGCTCGCCGGAGAAGCCGGTCGGCACGGTCCACCTCGCCCTCGCCGGGCCCGCGGGGACCGAGGCGGTCGCGCGGCGCTACCCGGGGGACCGGACGCGCATCCGCCGGCAGGCAGCCTGGGAGGCGTTGAACCTGCTGCGCGTCGCGATGGGGTGATGGCCCGAGGCGCGGGCGGTCAGGACGCGCCCTTCGGCTGGCAGAACCGCTCGACGAACTCGTCCCACGCGAGCATCGCCGCCCCGGTGGCGAGCAGCCGCTCGTACTCCTCGCGCGCGGCGACGACCAGCTCCGGGCCGGGCCGCGGCCGGTAGCGGGCGGCGAGCCCGGCGTCCTCGAGCGTGCGCGAGACGAGCGCCTCGAGGTTCACCGCCTTGCCGTCGAGCTTTCCGCCCCGATCCAGGAGCCACCCCACGAGCTGCCCGATGCGCTCGCGCCCAGCGACCCGCACGCCCGCGCCCCCCGCGGCGAGCGCCTCGTTGACCGCGTCCGGCGGCGCGTCCCGGACCACCACCCACGTGAGGACCCGCTCGCCCTGGAAGCCGCCGCGCGCGAGCGCCGCGAGGCAGCGCGCCTCCTCGTCGGGCGGGCAGCGGATGCGGACGACCGGCTCGGCGCGCGGGGAGGCCATGGGGGCCATGCTCGTAGCGTCGGGGCCGGCGTCGCGCAAGGGTCGAACCGCCGGGCCCCGCGCGGAGCGTCTCCCGAGGTTCTTGCTCGTCGCTCGCCCTCACCCTGCGTAAGCTCTCGGCATGAGGCTCCTCGCCGGGCTCGTCGCCCTCCTTCCGCTCGCCGCCGCCGCGCAGGGCGCGCCCGGCATCTCGGGCGGGCCCTCCTTCGGCGCGCGGCTCCAGACGCTGGACCGGCTCGCGGAGGCGGCCCGCGCGCGCCAGCGGGCCGAGGCGATGGCGCACCCGGAGGACCTCGACCTGCAGCAGGTGTTCGTCTACCCGGAGCGGCCGGGCCAGAACCAGGTGGCCTGGTATCCGTTCCAGTGGCGCACCGTGGACGTGGCGCCGCTCGGGGGCGGCCCGGGCGGGATCCGCCTCTACTACTACGCCACCGAGGAGGCGCAGGCCCGGCGCGCGCTGCCCGCCATCGAGAGCGCCTACGCGCGGCTCGTCGAGGCCTTCCACTACAACCCGACCCGGCGCATCCCCTTCATCCTCTACGCGACCCAGCGCGAGTTCCAGACGCAGAACGTGTTCCAGGTGACCGAGTCCGTGCTGGGCGTGACCTCGCCCGAGGACCTCAAGATGACGGTCCCCTACTTCGGCGATCACTCGCGGTTCATCGAGGTGGCCACCCACGAGATGGTCCACCAGTTCCAGATCCAGAAGATGCAGGACCTGGCGGGCGGCGACACGTCCGCCATCATGACCCTGC
>DASPMI010000144.1:0-7505 GCA_035627135.1 Anaeromyxobacter sp.
CTCGATGAGCGCGAGCGCGTACAGGATTCATCACACCGAGGTCGCGGGCGCGTCATCCGAAAGCGTCCGCTCACCCGCTCGCCGCGAAGGGGCCTCGCCGGGAGGGGCGCTCCTGGTGTACTCGAACGGGTCCGTCCCGCCGCAAGGAGCGTCCCGTTGAGCGAGAACAGCCGGCCCGGTCCCCTCACCCACTACCTCGACGTCCAGCGCCTCGCCTTCGCGCCCCTCCTCTTCCAGGCCGCGCGCGCGGCGCGCGACATGGGCGTGCTCGCCGCGCTCGACGCGGCCGGCAACGACGGGCTCCAGCCGGCCGAAGTGGCCGACCGCGCCGGCGTCTCGCTCTACGCCGCGCGCGTGCTGCTCGAGGCGTGCCTCTCGCTCGACCTCTGCCGGGCCGAGGGGTGGCGGTTCCGGATCACGCGGGCGGGGCGGCTCGTGCTCCACGACGAGATGACCCGGGTGAACATGGATTTCGTGCATCACGTCTGCTACCAGGGCGCGTTCTCGCTCGAGCGATCGCTCCGCGAGGAGCGGCCGGTCGGGCTGGGGGTCTTCGGTCCGTGGGAGACGGTGTACGAAGGGCTCGCGCAGCTCCCGGCGGACGCGCAGCGGAGCTGGTTCGCGTTCGACCACTTCTACTCCGACGGCGTGTTCGCGGCGGCGCTCGACGTCCTCCTCGAGCGCGCTCCGCGCCGCATCCTCGACGTCGGCGGGAACACCGGGCGGTTCGCGATCGCCGCGGCGCGCCGGGATCCGCAGGTGGAGGTGACGATCCTCGATCATCCCGGACAGCTCGCCATGGCCGCGCGCGACGCGGAGGCGGCGGGCGTCGCCGGCCGCGTGAAGGGCCTGGCCGTCGAGCTTCGCGATCATGGCCTCGCGTTCCCGGCCGGCTTCGACGTGGTCTGGATGAGCCAGTTCCTCGACTGCTTCCCCGAGGCGGACATCGTCGGGCTGCTGCGCCGCGGCCGCGCCGCGCTGGCGCCCGGCGGGCGGCTGTACGTGAACGAGCCGTTCTGGGATCGCCAGCCGAACGAGGTGGGGCGGCTGTGCCTCCACGGGACGTCCCTCTACTTCACGGCGATCGCGAACGGCCAGAGCCGGATGTACCACTCGGAGGATCTCGTCCGCTGCATCGGCGAGGCGGGCCTCGCCATCGAGGCGGACCGCGCGCTCGGGTCGACGCACACGCTGTTCGTGTGCCGAGCACCGTGAGTCGCCTGGGTCGATCACGATCCGTGATCTGGCGGTGTGGTACGTTTCGCCGATGAGAAGCGTCCGCTGCTGCAGCACGGCGCTCCTCTTCGTCGCCTCCGCGCTCGGCCCGGCGCCGGCGCTCGCCAGGGACGGGTGCTGCATGACCGACGTGGAGTTCCTCGGGTGGACGAGGACTCCCGCTTCTTCGCCTACGGGCAGACGACCACCTGCCGCCAGATGAGGGACGGCGACGATCCCGGCGTCGCCCGCCCGACGTCGAGGCGATGGTGGTCGACGCGCGTTCGGGAGGCGTCGAGAAGTTCGCTCTCGAGGTCTCCGGCAAGCCGGCCGCGGGCGCGAAGGGGTTCGCGAAGTGGCGCTCGGCTCATCCGCTGGCGCCCGTGCACGAGACGGCGGTGTCTCCCGACGGCGCGCGCACCTGGCTGCTCACCGGGAGATCCGTGGATTGGAGCGGATCGAGGTGGGGCGGTGGAAGGGCTTCCTCGCGTCGTACCGGACCGCTTGCGGGCGTCCGTGCGCGGCGCGAGGAAGAGGATAGTCCCGTTCGGCCCCGGGGTGATCGCGGATCCCGCAGCCGTTCAGAAGAACAGGCGCAGGAAGCCGAGTCCAGTGGTGAAGAACCCGGAGGCGTCCCCGCTCACCTCGGAGCTCGTGTAGAACCCGAGCTGTCCTTCGAGCCCGAGCGAGAAGCTCGGGGCGAGGTAGTACTCGCCGCCGAGTGCGCCGGCGAGGGTGACGTCGACGCCGGAGTCGTCCTCCACTCCATCGTCCGCGCTCGCGAGGTTCAGCTTGAGGCGGCCGCCGTAATACATCGTCACGGACTGCGCGGGGCGCCGCATCAGGAACACGCCTGCGCCGAGCGTGATGTCGCTCGTGTCGAGGCCGTCCGAGTCGGAGGTGAAGATGCCCAGGGACGGCTCGATCCGCAGGGTCGCGCCGAGGTCGATCGGCATGTAGAGCTCGATCGTCGGCGTGATGTCCGACTCCGGCGTGATCGACACGCCCAGTCCGAATCGGGTCTGCTTCTGCTGCGCCGCCGCCGGCAGCGCCATCGCGAGGGCCGCGATCACGAAAGCGAGCTTCTTCATCTCAGGTCTCCTTGGGTTGCGTCGCGCACGACGGCGCGCTTGGCTGGAACGCGCCCGCCGACTCTAGCTCGCGGAGTGAAACCGGCAAGAGGCCGGACCGTCCGGCACCCGAGAGGACCGGCCGCGGAACGGTCCCCCGAGGTCGCGCCGCACGTCGTGCGGGCCGCGTGAGCCCTCCCCGCGTTCACTCCCGGTCCGCTCGGAACGCGCGTGCCTCACGGCGCCCGGCCATTTGCCGCAGGCGTGAGGACCAGCTCCGGCCGAGGACCTTCCTCCGCGAGCTGCCGGGGCCGGGTCCGGAGCGCGGCGCCCCGCTCCCCGGAGAACGCGGACCGGCGGGGCTCGGGCAGGCCCAGCTGCTCGAACAGTTGCCGAGCAGCTCGACCGGTGCGAGCCCCTCCGGGATCTCCAGCGTCGCGGTCCACTCGGCTCGCGGCCGCGGCCACGCTCGGCGTGCACGTGATCCTCGTGCGTGCGCGATCGAAGGGCGCCCGCGATCCGGGCCCGCTCGTCACGCCGCCCGCGCCTCCCGCGCCCAGATCATCCGGCTCCGCAGATGGAGCGCGACCGCGGGCATGGACAGGATGACCGCGTGGCCGAGCCGCCCGGCCGAGGGGATCGCGAGCGCGAGGTCGGAGGCGCCGTGGAGCAGCACGGCGACGGCGAGGGCGGGGAGGGCCCAGCGCAGGGCCAGGCTCCCGCCCGAGATCGCGAGGCCCAGCGGGATCGCGAGCGCCGCGTGGGCGATGGGCGCGAACGCCGCGCGCACGAGGATCACCGTGGCGTCGCCGCCTCCCAGCGTGAACGCGCACTCGAGCGACGCGAACACCGCCGAGACGCCGAGGATCCGCCGGAGGACCTGGCCGCGCCCGCGGCGGGCGCCGACCGAGGCGAGGGCGAGCCCGACCAGCTTCGCGCTCTCCTCGACGAAGCCGATCGCCGCCGCGACGACCACGCTGCCGCGGCCACCCGCGGTGAGGTCCTCCCACGAGATCCGGAGGCCGTACCGGTCGAGCACCGCATAGCCCGACCAGGCCGCCGCGAACGCGACCGCGCCGCCCGCCACCATCCGGGTCGCGGAGAGGAAGGCGCCGTCGGGCGCGCGCCGGGCGACGGCGACGACCCAGGCCAGGCCGAAGACGGCAGGTGCCACCACGGCGAGGTTCACCGACATCCCCCCTCTCGGCCGATATCGTGTGGGAGCACCACGGAGGCGAGAAAGGCCCTACTTGGTGTCGGTGACACGAAACCCTCCATGGATCCGGGACGCGCCGGGCGCTGCGCGCGTCGTCCCGGTCGGCGACGAAGGATGGGTGGCCTCGGACAGCCGCTGGAGCGAGGCCCCGGAGATGCCGCGGCCCCCGCCCGGGCGTTGCCTCGGAGGGGCCTGCTCTGAAAAGAGGGAGGGGGAGAGACGATGATCGGCGCCCACGCCTGGAACGAACAGCTGGACCTGGGGCACGAGGCGCTCGACCACGAGCACCACCTGCAGATCGCCCTCGTGACCGCCCTCGCGGACGCCATCGAGCAGGGGCGGCCGGCCGAGGCGAGGCGGCTCGCGGCGCAGCTCGTCGCGTACAGCGGGATGCACTTCGGGAGCGAGGAGCTCCTGATGACGGCGAGCAGCTATCCGGGGCGGCAGCGTCACCAGGAGGAGCACCGGATGCTCACCCAGGCGATGCAGGAGGTCGAGGGGGCGCTGGAGCGCGACGAGCGGGAGCTCGCGCTCGCGTTCGCCATCGACGTGCGCGCCGGTCTCGCCGGCCACATCGCCGGCTCCGACCACGCCCTCGCCGACCACGTCCGCGCGGCGCCTCTCCCCGCCAGCGAGCGGAACTGATCTGCCTCACGCTCGCGCTGCGCGAGCCAGCGCGCCCGACGGTCGGCCCGTCACGGCGCGCGCGGAAGCCCGAGGATGCTCCGCAGGGTGTCGCGCGAGTGGATCTTCCCGTTGACGTCGAGCGCCGGGGTGAACTGGACGCCCGCCCGGCCCGCCGCGTCGATGTCGGACGCGAGGCGTTGCTCGGTCTCGGGTGACGCCATGCAGCTCTGGAACGCGCCGGGGTCGAGCCCGAGCTGCTGCGCGAGGGCCTCCGGCGAGGGCCGCGACGCCTGCTGCGCGAACGCAAGGTCGTCGTACGCGTCGAACCGGCCCATCTTCTCGGCGCAGATGCCGCCGCGGGCGAGCGCGCAGGCGCCCGCGTGGATCTGCCGCTGGAGCTGCAGGTTGCACGTGTTGTCGAGCGGGTAGTGGCGCCGGACGAACCGCACGTCGGGCCGGGCCGCCAGGATCGAGCGCTCGTCGGCGTGCATCATGGCGCAGGCGGGGCAGAGATAGTCGCTGTACTCGTAGATGACGAGCGAGCCCGGGGCGCCGACGGGGATGACCTCCACCGCGCGCGGGATGTCCTGGAGGCTCCTCCTCGGCGCGGGTGGCGGCGCCGGCCGCGCGTAGATCGCGACGAGCGCGATCGCGGCGGCGGCCAGGGCCGCCGCCCCGCCCCACGCCGCGCCGCGCCGCGCGCCGAGGGCGGCGAGATCCGCGCCCAGCGCGGCGCCCACGCCGCCGGCGCGTCGCACCAGCGGGATCGTGAGGGCGAGGAGGCCGAAGGAGATCGCCCACGAGACCGCGCATGCGACGCAGAACCGATCGAGCACGGCGTGCGAGATGTACGCGAGCACCACCGCCCCGGCCGACATGAACGCCGCGAGCGCGAACGAGAGGCCGCCCGGCCAGCTCGCGCTGGGGCGCCTGCGCCCGAGCGCGCTCGCCGCGAGGCCAGCCATCGCGAGGTAGACGAGGCCACCCCATGCCGCGATCGGGACGCCCAGGAACACCGCGTACTTCGAGCGGGCGACGTCGCTGCAGTTCACGGTGGCGTTGATGTCGCACGACGCGGAGCCGCCGGTCTTGGCCTGCTCGTGGACGAGCCACAGGTAGATCGCCACGCCGACGCCGGCGAGCGCGAGGACGAGCAGGGCGAGAGGCAGGGCCCGGGACGCCGGCGCGGCTTCGGGCGTGGCTCGAGGCTGGGGGCGAGTACGGGACGGGTTGGGCACGGCGGGATGCTAGCCGATTTGCTCCAACCGCGCCCGGGTGGATTGCGGCGCGCCCTCCCGCCGACGGGGCCGGCGACGCGCCGCGGCTCCCCGCCGCTCCGGCGCCCGCTGCCGGCGTGGGGCGGCTTCCCGCGTGGACGGGCGTGTGGATGGCGCGTGGAAGGAGCGTGGAAGGAGGGTGAACGGCCCGGCGAGGAGCTCGGTCGAGCGGCGCCGCCCAACTTGGCCGCTCGCCCTCCTTGCGTTCGTTCACGCGTTCGCCATACTGCGCGGCACTCGAAGCGACGCCTGGCGCAGCGCACCTCGCCCGTCTGGAAGGATGCAGTCGATGAGCTCTACCCCGCTCCGGATCCTGGTGGTGGAAGACGAGCCCGACATCCGCGAGCTGCTCCTCACGAGCCTCGCGGCAGAGGCCGAGGTCGAGGGAGCGGCGGATGGGCAGGAGGCGCTGGAGCGCCTGGATCGCGGCCCGCTCCCCTCCGTCATCCTCCTCGACCTCCGCATGCCTCGGCTCTCGGGCGAGGGCGTGCTCCGCGCGCTCGAGCACCGGCCGGCGCGGCCCCCGGTGGTTACCATGTCGGCCTGCACGCACGAGGCGCCGCGCGGGGCGGCGGCTCACCTCGACAAGCCGTTCACCGTGGGTGATGCGCTCAGCGTGCTGAAGCGGGTGTCATGCCAGACCTCGTCCTGACCCTCCTCGGCCCCGACCGTCCCGGCCTCGTCGAGGCCATCGCGGAGCCGATCGCCCGGCACGGCGGCAACTGGCTCGAGAGCCGGATGGCGCACCTCGCCGGGAAGTTCGCGGGGATCCTCCGGATCGAGGTGCCCGCCGGCCAGGAGGCGGCGCTCGTCGCCGCGCTCCGCGGGCTCGAGGCCGCCGGCCTCAAGCTCACGATCGACTCCGGCCCGGCCGCGGCGGGCCTGCCGGGGGCGCGCCCGTTCGTGCTCGACCTCGTGGGGCTCGACCGGCCCGGCATCGTCCGCGAGATCTCGCACGCGCTCGCCGAGCACGGCGTGAACATCGAGGAGCTCACCACCGACCGGACGGTCGCGCCGATGTCGGGCGAGCTCCTCTTCCGCTCGCACGCCCGCGTCAGCGTGCCCGCCGGCGCGGATCCCGGGCGCCTGCGCGAACGGCTGGAGCAGCTCGCCGGCGATCTCATGGTGCAGGTCACGCTGGCCGCGCCGGAGTAAGCTTCAGCCGAACCACTCCGCGGCCGGGCTTCCGACGGGCGCGGGACCTCAGGAAGCGAGCCACCACATGTCCGAGTCGCGGATCGAGAAGCGTCCCTTCGGCACCCTGCCCGACGGGACCCCCGTGGACCTCTACACGCTCGAGAGCGGTCCGCTCTCCGTCGGCGTCACGACCTACGGCGGCACGGTGGTGTCGATCCTCGCGCCGGACGCGGCGGGGAGGCGGGCCGACGTGGTCCTCGGGTTCGACGACGTCGCCGGCTATGTGCAGAAGGCGAACCCGTACTTCGGCAGCATCATCGGACGGGTCGGGAACCGGATCTCCCGCGGGCGCTTCACGCTCGACGGCGCCGCGTACACGCTCGCGCGGAACGACGGCGAGAACCACCTGCACGGCGGCGTCGCGCGCACGTTCGACAAGGTCGTCTGGTCGGCCCGGCCGCTCACGTCGCCGCGCGGACCGGCGCTCGAGCTCACGTACCTGTCGCGCGACGGCGAGGAGGGCTATCCGGGGAACCTCTCGGTCACGGTGGTCTACACGGTCGCCGGCGACGCCCTCCAGATCGACTACGCGGCCACGACCGATCGCCCGACGCACGTGAACCTCACGAACCACTCCTACTTCAACCTCGAGGGCGAGGGCAGCGGCTCCATCCTCGACCACGAGGTGCAGATCCACGCGTCGCGCACGACGGCCGTCGGGCCGGGGCTCATCCCGACCGGCGAGCTCCGGAGCGTCGAGGGGACGCCGTTCGACTTCCGCACGCCCCGGCGCGTCGGCGAGAAGATCGGCGCGGACGACCCGGCGATCAAGCTCGCGCGGGGCTTCGACGGCGCCGGCGGCTACGATCACAACTGGGTGCTCGACCAGGCCGGCGCGGCGCCCTGGCCGTGCGCGCGCGTCGTGGCGCCGCGCTCGGGGCGGGTGATGGAGGTGCGCACCGC
>DASPMI010000145.1:0-11139 GCA_035627135.1 Anaeromyxobacter sp.
TCTCGGTGTCGGGATCCCAGAGCTCCGCGGCCGCGGGGTAGATCGTCTGCGGCGTGCGCGCCGCGTCGAAGGAGTCTCCGCCAGCGACCATCACCTCCCCGTCGGCGAGGCGCACGGTGGCGTGGTACGCGCGGCGGTGCAGCCGAGACGCGCCCACCGTCCAGGTCTCCGTGACCGGATCGAAGATCTCGGTGCCGACCTCGAGCCCGTCCTCGTCGTACGTCGTGACGAGCACCCGCCCGTCGCCGAGGAGCACCGGCGTCGCGCCGGTCGCGCTGCCGTGGAGCGCGCCCACCTCGCGCGAGGTCCGGGTCGCGGGATCGAACAGCTCGCACCGGAGCGTGTCGGCCCCGACGCCGGTCTCCTCGCTCCAGCCGCCGACGAGCAGCACCCGCCCATCGGCGAGCCGCACCGCCCCGTGGCTGCTCCGCTCGGCCGCGAGCGGCCCCGTGTCGAGGACGGTCCCGGTCCGGGGATCGTAGAGCTCCCAGGTGCCGTCGGGTTCCTCTCCCGCGGAGGCCCACCCGTCTCCGCCGCCGGCCACGAGGACGGTCCCATCGACGAGGAGCGTCGCGGTGTGCGCCTCGCGCCGCCGCGCGAGCCGCCCGGCGTCGGCCCAGAGACCCGTCGCGGATCCGAACCGCTCCACGGCGGGATCCGGAGCGCGGGCGCCGCCGATGGGATAGCCCCCGATCACGAGCACGTCGCCGTCCGGCAGGAGCGTCGCCGTGTGCCCCGCCCGCGTCGGGCGCGCCGTGGGTGACCCCGGCGTCCACGGCGTGAAGTGCGGGTGGACCGTGAGCGCGACCTCGGCCGCGACCGGCGAGTTGCTCGCGCCCTCCCAGGAGACCCGGAGGGTCGCGAGGTAGTCGCCCGCGGCGACGAGCTCGAGCCGCTCGGGCTCGACCGTGAGCTCCCACCCGGCTTCGGTCGGCCGGACGTCCACGACGAGCCACTCGGCGGCGCCGCCGTACTCCACGCGCGGGACGGGCTGGCCGGCCGGATCGGGCTTCGCCCCCGCGTTCACGATCTGCACGGTGGCGCTCGGCGGCGCGAGCGTGCGGACGTCGTTCGCGTCCAGCTCGAACGAGAGCCGGGAGCGCGAGAGCTGGACGAGCGGCCGCTCGGGCTTGGGCTCCGGGCGGCGGCCTCCGCACCCGGCGAGCGCCGCCGCGAGCGCCGCCGCGAGCGCGAGCCCGACCGCGGCGCGTCCGGGGTGGAGCGCGCGCGCGCCGGTCACGGCGGCTCCTGCCAGAGCTCGGCGTGGTCCCCCGCGTCGATGCCGCCCACCGCCAGCAGTCGCCCGTCCTCCAGCAGCGTGACCGTGTGGTGCCCGCGGGGGCGGACGAGCGCGCCGTCGATCGACCACGTCAGCGACCCGGGATCGAAGACCTCGACCAGCGTCGTCATGACGACGCGCCCGTCGGGCCAGTCCGTGATCCCACCCGCGACGAGCACCTCCCCGCCCGGGAGGACCACGACCGCGTCGTACGCGGAGAGCCGGTGCGCGAGCGGCTCCGGCACCTCCGACCACTCCCCCGTCTCCGGGTCCCAGAGCTCCGCGGCGGGCGGGAACACCCGTGTCCCGGAGTCGACCACGCTCCCGCCGAACACCAGCACCCGGCCGTCGGGCAGCGCCACGGTCGCGTGGTGGTCGCGCCGGTGGAGCCGCGGCGTGGCGAGCGTCCACTGCCGCGTTCCGGGGTCGAAGATCTCGGTGCCGGTCTCGACGCCGTCCACCGTCGTGGTGGCGAGCACTCTGCCGTCCGCGAGCAGGGCCAGGTCGCTCCGGAGCGCCGTCCCGTTCAGCGTCCCGCCGTCCGTGAAGGTCGGCGGCGAGGTGGTCGCGTCGACGAGCTGGCAGGTCCGCAGGTTCGCCCCCTGGCCCGTCACCGTGCTCGTCCCGCCGACGAGCAGAACGCGCCCGTCGCGGAGGAGCACGGCGGCGTGCGAGGTGCGGTCCGGGGTGAGCGTGCCGTGCGTGACGGCCTCCGTCGCCGGATCGTAGAGCTCCCAGGTGCTCCGCGCGATCGACGCCGACGCGTCCAGCCTCGTCCCGCCCGCGACGAAGACCTTCCCGTCCGCGAGGAGCGTCGCCGTGTGCTGCTCCCGGGCTCTCCACATCGTCCCCGCCTCGGACCACTCGCCGGTCGAGGGATCGAACCGCTCGATCACCGGCTCGGGCGGGAGGAACTCCATGAACGTCCCGCGCCGGCCGCCGATGACGACTGCGCTGCCGTCCGGGAGCGCCGTGGTGGTGTGCATCATCCGTCCTGGCCGGACGTGCGCGCTCCCCTCCGCCCACGTCCGCGCGTGCGGGCGCACGGTCAGCGTGACCTCGACCGGCTCGGGCGCGGTCGCCGTCCCCCAGTAGATCCAGACCGTCGCCTGGTAGACGCGGGCGTCGAGGAGCGCGAGCCGAGCGGGCGCCAGCTCGAGCTGCCACCCGTCGGTCGTGCGCCAGAAGCCGCCGTCGAGCCAGCTCTCGGCGGCCAGGAAGGTGACCTCGCCCGCCGGATCCTCCTCGGGGTCCGGCTTCTCGCCGACGTTCACGACCTCGACCGTCGCCAGCGCAGGGGCGATCGACGAGGCGTCGAACGCCGTCATCTCGAACGCCACCTGGCTCCGCGAGAGCTGGATGCGCGGCCCGTCGTTCGGCTTCGGCGACGGCCGGTCCTCGCAGGCGAGCAGCGCGACGGCGAGGGCGAACGCGCGGGTGCGACATTCACGGAAGGTCATGTGCGGATCCCTCATCTCCCGCCCTCGGCCGTGCCGGGCCGCGCACGGTCGCGCTGCGCCTCGAGGAGCCCGGCGAGCCAGGCGCGACCGTCGGCCGGGCGGCCCGCGGGATCCTCGGCGAGCGCGCGCCGGAGCAGGTCGTCGAGGCTCCTCGGCGCGCCGGGCAGCGGCCCCGGGGCGCGGAGCCCCGCATCGTCGAGCCCGGGCCCGAGCCACGCCTCGCGCAGCACCAGCGCCGCCGCGAACACGTCGACGCGCGCGTCGGGCGCGGAGCGCCCGAACTGCTCGGGCGCCATGTAGCGCGGCGTCCCGCCGGGCAGCTGCCGCGACGCGCCGAGGACGTGGGCCAGGCCGAAGTCGAGGACCTTCGCCCAGCCCTCCTCCGTGAGGAAGACGTTCGACGGCTTGATGTCCCGGTGGACCACCCCGGCCTCGTGCGCGTGCGCGAGCGCGCGGGCCACCTCGACCGCGATCTCGAGAGCCCGGTCGGGCTCGAGCGACCCGCGCGCGAGCCGCGCCTCGAGCCCCTCGCCCCGGAGCAGCTCGTAGATCACGTAGGGGCCCCCGGCCCAGCTCCCTGCGTCGAGGAGCCGGACGATGTGCGGGTGGGAGAGCTGCGCGGCCGCCTCCGCCTCTCGCTCCAGGAACTCGGTGCCGAGCCCTGC
The DNA here is from genome assembly GCA_035627135.1 of Anaeromyxobacter sp. Lineage (GTDB taxonomy): Bacteria > Myxococcota > Myxococcia > Myxococcales > Anaeromyxobacteraceae > Anaeromyxobacter. The sequence continues at coordinate 3,405 of DASPMI010000145.1, forward strand.
CTCGAGCGCGCTCAGCGGGCGGAGCGCCTTGAACGCGACCGGCCGTCCGAGCTTCCCGTCCCGCGCCTCGTACACGACGCCGAACCCGCCGCGGCCCAGCTCGCGCACGAGCTCGAACCGGCCGATCGCGAGCCCGGGGTGGAGGGGCGCCGCCCACGCGTCGTCGCGGGGCGCGTCCGGGGCGCGGGCCATCTCGCGCAGGATGCCCGAGACGGTGCCCGGCCGGATCGAGGCGAGCGACGCGCCGGGCAGCGTGCCGCGCTCGAACGTCAGCCGGACGGGGCCGATGTCGAGCGCGACGCCCGCGTCGAGCCGCACGGGCGTGTTCGCCCCCAGCCGCACGCCGCCCGCGGCCGTCCCGCCGTCCGACCCGAGATCGGTGTACCAGACCTCCCGCTCGTCGAACTGGACGAGGCCGTGCCGCTCCCCGGCCTCCGGCGCCTCGAGGAGCAGCTCGCACTGCGGATCGCACCCGATGCGCACGGGCGAGCGCAGGTAGGCGTGGCGGGTGACCCCGCCCGCGTCGTGGACCAGGACGACGAGCGCGCGCGGGTAGCCGGGCACGGAGCGGTTCATCCGTCAGGGCTCCCGCGGGCGCCAGACGTCGGGGACGCCGCCGTCCAGGTCGAAGACCCCGCCGACGGCCCAGACGCTGCCGTCGCCGAGCGCGGTGACGGTGTGCATGACGAGCTCGTGCCGGAGCGCGCCGGCGATCGTCCACTCCTCGGTCGCGGGGTCGAAGGTCTCGACGAGCTCGGTGTACTGGAACGACGCGTCGTCGGGGTGGTTGAGCGCGCCGCCCGCGACGAGGACCGCTCCGCTCGGCAGGAGGGTCGCCGCCTCCCGGATGAAGCCGTGCGGCGCCGCGAGCTCGCCGGCCAACGTCCACCGGTCGGTCGCGGGGTCGTAGAGCTCCGAGCTCCGCAGCGGGAGCGACGCCTCGGGATCCCTGCCCCCGAAGACGAGCACCCGGCCGTCGCGGAGCGCGACCGTCGCGTGCTGCACCCGCGGCTGCGCGCGCGAGGCGGCCACGGTCCACGTTCCGTCCTCGGGATCGTAGAGCTCGGCGCCGACCTGCGCGCCCTCCGGGGTCCGGGTGATCGCGAGCACCCGACCGCTGCCGTCCTGGAGGAGCACGGCCGTGATCGCCTCCGGAGCGTCGCCGTGCAGCGCCCCGGTCTCGGTCGAGGTCTCGGTCGCGGGGTCGAAGAGCTCGCAGCTCCGCGTCCCGCGCACGGGCTCCGCGGGCCCGTCCTCGCGCCTGTAGCCGCCCACGAGGAGCACCCTGCCGTCGAGCAGGCGAACCGCGGCGTGGTACCAGCGATCCTTCGCGAGCCGGCCGGCCTCGGAGATCCCGCCGAGCGCCGGGTCCCAGAGCTCCCACGTGCCGCCGGGCGCGGCGCCGCTCTGGCTCTGGCCCCCGGCGAACAGGACTCGCCCGTCGTGGAGGAGCGTCGCCGAGTGGTTCCAGCGCGCCTCCCGGAACGTCCCCGCCGCCGACCAGGTCCACGTCGAAGGATCGAGCCGCTCGATCGAAGCCTCGACCGGGAACCCGCCGGCCACGAGGGCACCGCCGTCGAGGAGCGCCGTCGTCCTGTGCGACGAGCGCGACGCCGCGACGTTCATCGGCCCGGGCTCCCAGGTCTGTGGGTGCGGTCGGATCGTGAGCTCGACGTCGACGACCACGGGCGCGTTGACCGCGCCCGGCCAGCGGAAGAGCAGGAGTGCGCGGTACGTGCCGGCCGCGAGCAGCTCGACGCGCGCCGGCTGCACCGTGAGCGCGTAGCCCGGAGACCGTGGCGTGAGGTCACCCTCGAGCCAGCCATCGCCCTGCTCGTACTGCGCCGCGACGGTCGGCGCGCCCGCCAGCGGGGCGGAGGTCGAGACGAGCACCTCGTCGAAGGCGGGGGAGACCGACCCCTGCTCGTACGCGCCCATCGTGAACGTGAGCTCCCGCCGCGACACCTGCAGGGTCGGCTCATCGGGCAGGGGCGAGGGGCGGGGTCCACCGCAGGCGGAGGCGGCGGTCACGAGGCACAGGAGGGCGAGCCGACGGGGCGTCATCGGATCCGCTCCGGTCAGGGTGCGCGCGGGTACCACCGCTCGGCGGGGAACCCTGCGGCGTTGGGCCATCCACCCGCCGAGAGCACCGAGCCGTCGTCGAGCAGCGCGACCGCGTGGGCGGTCCGGTCGGTCTGGAGCGAGCCGGACACTGTCCAGGTCTCGCTCGCGGAGTCGAACACCTCCACGATGGGCGTGAAGCCGAGGAGGATGTTCATCGATCCGCCCGCGAGGAGCACCTCCCCGCCCGGGAGGACCACCGACGCGTCCCGGATCAGGAGCCGCGGCGCGCGCAGCGAGCCCGCCGGCGACCACTGGTCCGTCGTCGGATCGTAGATCTCGGAGGTCGCTAGGTAGGTGAGCCCGTCGAGCGGCGCCTCGGGATCGACGACGGGATCGGCGTACATGCCCCCGAAGACGAGGGCCCTGCCATCGGGCAGCGCCGCCATCCCGTTCAGGATGCGAGGCTGGGTCCGGGAGGCGACACGGGTCCACGTCTCGGTGGCGGGATCGAAGAGCTCGGCGCCGATCTCCAGACCGACGGTCGCGCCCGGCGCGGGCGGCGTGTCGTTCAGGACGAGCACGCGCCCGTCGGGGAGGCGGACCGCCGTCGTCGACTCCGCGGCGTCGCCGTGGAGCGAGCCGACCGACCGCACGGGGTTCACGGGGTCCGCGGGATCGAAGATCTCGCAGCTCCGCGCGCCGCCGAGCACGCCGCCGTCCTCGCGGTTCCAGCCGCCCACGAGCAGCACCCGGCCGTCCGCGAGGACCACGGCGGCGTGGCCATACCGCCCGCGGATGAGCGATCCCTCCTCCGTGATCCTGCCCTGGTCGGGGTCGTAGATCTCCCAGGTCGCGTCGGGCGGCGCGAGCGGCGCGGCGTCGTTCCGTCCTCCGGCGAACAGGATCCGGCCGTCGGAGAGGCGCGTGGCGGTGTGCTCCTCGCGCGCACGCCGCAGGAACGCGGACGCGGACCAGGCGCCCGTCACCGGGTTCATGCGCTCGATCGAGCCGAGCACCGCCGGCGGCTCTCCCTGCGGCGAGCGGGACAGGTCCCTGCCGCCGGCCATGACCGCCCCTCCATCGTCGAGCGCGGTCAGGGTATGGCTGGCGCGGTACCGCTGCACGAGCGGCCTGCCGAGCGCCCACGTGTTGGGGTGTGGGCGGACGTTCAGCTCGACGTCCACGTAGGCAGGCGAGTTGGCAGCGCCCTCCCACGTCACGGCGATCCGGGCGCGGTACGTGCCGCCACCCATCACATGCGCGACGCCGCCGTGCTCCGGGTCCGGGATCCCGACCCAGAAGGCGCGGTCGAGTTCCGCCACGCCGATCCAGCTGTCGTGCAGGTCGAGGTACTCGACGGAGATGGTGGGCAAGCCGGCGGGATCCGGCTTCGCGCTCGCGTTGGCGATCTCGACGAGGACCGCGTCCGCCGGCGCGAGCGACCCGAGGTCGAACGCGTCCATCTCCCATCGGACGGACGAGCGGGAGAGCTGGAGGACGGGCCGGTCGTCCGGGAGCGGGTCCGGGCGCCCGCCCCCGCAAGCGGCGAGGAGCCCGGCGACGGCGACGCCCAGGAGCGCGGCGGGCACGCGATCGCGAGTCGGTGAACACCGTTCGGCGGCCAGCATCCGTTCCCCTCCGCAGGCACCGCGGCCGCCGCACGCGGTCAGAACCGGATCGGCCCGATCTCGCCGGTCCGGCGGTAGCTCACGATACCCAGCACGACCGCGCTCACGGCGAAGGCACCTGCCCCGATCGCCGACCCGTTCGCCACGCTGCGCGCGCGGTCTCCTCTTCGGATGGCGGCATTGTACTCCGCCAGCGTGTGGCCGTAGGCAACATCTCCGTTCTCGTCCAGCATCCCCTTTGCATCGCCGTAGGCTGACCTGGAGGCCTGGGATTGCGCGACGGCCAGCACGCCGAGGCCCACCGCGGCGACGGCGCCCCCGGTGGCCATCCACCCGTACTTCCGGGCCTCGGGGCGCCGCGCGCCGTCCCAGAGCCACCCAGGCCGCGGCGTGTCGAGCGCCGGGAGGACCGGCCGGAGGTCCGCGACCGGCACGACCGTGACCATGGGTGAAGCCTCGCCGGCGAGGAGGTGCGCGGCCAGGGCCGCGGCGCCGCCCGCGGGCAGCCGCCCGTCGGCGAGGAAGACCTGCCCTTCGGGCATCGTCGTGCCGCGGCGCGCGTCGTGGAGCGAGGCGGCGAGGTACGCCCGGCCGCCCTGCTCGCCGATCCGGACCGACACCACCCGGTCGAGATCGAGGAAGGCGCCCGCCGCGATCACCCGGCCCGGCCCGTCCCCGGCCGGCAGCGCCAGCCCGGGGCCGCGGTCGGGCCGCAGCACCTCGGCGAGGGAGAGGTCCAGCGCGACGCGGCGGTCCTCGCCGGTCAGATCCACCGTCACCTCGCGCGAGCGGATCCCGCCCAGCGCGCCCGCGATCCGGTAGCGCCCGGGCGGGAGCTCGAGCACGACGGGGGCCGGGCCTGCGTCGCGCCCCTCCAGCAGCACCTGCACGCCCGGCTGCGCCTCGACGGCGAGCCGGCGCGTCCACAGCGCGCGCGTCTCGGCGCGCACCTCCTCCACGAGGCGCTGGAAGCCGGGCGGGTAGAGGCGCGGATCCACCTCGAGGGCCGGGTCGACCCGGAGGAGCCGCTGCAGCACGGCCTGCGCCTCGCCGCGGCGGCCCACCGCCTGCTCGGAGCGGGCGAGGCGGAGCATGGCGCGCTGCCACCGTGCGTGAACCTCCCCGCCCGCCGGCAGGTACTCGAGCTCGGCGATGACCGCCCGCAGCGCGCGGATCGAGCCCTCGAAGTCGCCGCGCGCGTGGAGCTCGAGCGCGGCCTGGTACGCCGCCTCGGCCGCCGCGAGGGCGCCGGCGGGCGCGCTCCCGGTCATCCGATCGCGCAGCGCCTCGGGCGCGAGCACCCCCGCGCCGCGGAGGGCGAGCGCGGCCCGGACCTCGGCGGCGAGATCCCCGAGGGCCGCGTCCGGACCGGGCGGCTCGGCCACGGGCAGCACCGCGAACGCCTCGGCGGCGGACGTCACCGCCGGGAGCGCGGTGGCGAGGAGGAGGACGGCGAGGGGAGCGGAGGTGACGATCATCGTGACGATCCCGGGCACGGCCGCGCCGGCCCGCTGGGCTGAGGTGAGGAGCGGCGCCACGTTCATTTCGTGACCGCCTGCCCCGCCGCGAGGAGCCCCTCGAGCCACGCGCGGCCGTCGCCGGGCCGGCGCGCGGGGTCCTCCTCGAGCGCCCGCGCGAGGAGGTCCTCGAGGGGCGGAGGCGCGCCGGGGAGCGGCCCGGGTTCCCGGCACCGCAGGTCCTCGACCCCTGGCCCGAGCCACGTCTCCCGGAGCACGACCGCCGCGCTGAACACGTCGGCGGCGGCGGCGGGCGCGGCCCGGCGCGCCTGCTCCGGCGCCATGTACCGGGGCGTCCCTCCCTCGATCCTCCCCGCGCCGCCGAGCACGTGCGCGAGGCCGAAGTCGAGGACCTTCACCCAGCCCTCCTCCGTCAGGAAGACGTTGGAGGGCTTCAGGTCGCGGTGGACGACGCCCGCGGCGTGGGCGTGGGCGAGCGCGCGCCCCACCTCGACCGCCACGCGGAGCGCCTCGGCCGGCGGGAGCGGACCGCGGAGGAGCCGGTCCGCGAGCGCCTCCCCGCGCAGGAGCTCGTAGATGAGGAACGGCCCGCCGCCCCAGGCGCCCGCGTCGTGGAGCTGGACGACGTTCGGGTGGCTGAGCTGCGCGGCCGCCTCCGCCTCGCGCAGGAGCCCGTCGCGACCCGCGCCCGCGGCGCCGTCGAGCGCGCCGCCCGGGCGCATCGCCTTGAACGCCACCCGCCGCCCGAGCTGGAGATCGCGCGCCTCGTAGACGACCCCGAACCCGCCGCGCCCGAGCTCCTGCACCAGCTCGAACCGGCCGACCCGGAGCCCGGGGTGGAGGCTCGCCGCCCATGCCTCCCCCGCGTCCACCGCCGGCGCCCGCGCCAGCGCGAGGAGCATCGCCGTGACGGCCCCGGGCTGGATCGTGTCGCGCCCGGGCCGCGCCTCGTCGCGCCGCTCGGGCTCGCGCCGCGGGGACGGCGCGCGCTCGAAGGCGAGGCGGACCGCGCCGAGCGCGAGCTCCTGGCCCGGCGCGACGCGGACCGGCGCGTGCGGCGGCACCGCCCGGCCGTCCAGGGCCGAGCCGTTGCGCGAGCCGAGATCGGTGTAGCGGACCTCGGCGTCGTCGAACTCCAGCACGCCGTGCCGCGCCGAGACGTGCGGATCGTCGAGCGCCAGCTCCCCCGCGGGATCGCGGCCGATCCGCACCGGCGAGCGCAGGAACGCCTGGCGCCGCGCGCGCCCCGCGCCGTCGCGCGAGATCACGATCAGCGGGGCGAGGGGCGTGGGTCCGCTCGGCATGGGGAGCCCACATTGTAGACGAGGGCCGGGCCGGGCCGGCGCGAGGAGTCGCGGCGCCGGCGTGCTACGATGTGCGCTCCATGGCCGTTTGCGGAGATTGCCAGCGCGAGGCGCCGTCCGGCGCCCTGTTCTGCGCGTTCTGCGGCGCGGGGCTGCACGCGGCCGGGGCGGTGGACGCGGCCGAGGCGCTCGTCGGCGCGACGCTCGCGGGCGCGTACTTCCTGCACGCGCTGGTCGGGCGCGGCGGCATGGGCGACGTGTACCGCGCGACGGACCTCGCGCGCGATCGGACCGTGGTCGTGAAGGTGCTCCGGCGCGGCGCCGCGGCGGACGCCGGCGCGGTGGCCCGGTTCCACCGCGAGGCGCGGGCCGTGTCGCGGCTCTCGCACCCGAACTCGGTGGCGCTCCTCGACTCGGGCGAGACCGAGACCGGGACGCTGTTCATGGTGATGGAGCTCGTGCCGGGCGTGACGCTCGCGCAGCTCCTCTCGACGGCCGGACCGCTCGGCGAGGCGCGCGCGGTCGGGATCGGCGCGCAGATCCTGGCCGCGCTCTCGGAGGCGCACGGCCTCGGGATCATCCACCGCGACCTCAAGCCCGCGAACGTGATGGTCGATCCGCGCGACGGCACCGACCGCGTGAAGGTCCTCGACTTCGGGATCGCGACCGTCGCCGACGGCGACGTCGAGTCGCGCCTCACGCGGCAGGGCACGGTGTTCGGCACGCCCGCGTACATGAGCCCGGAGCAGATCCGCGGCGAGCCCCTCGACCCGCGCAGCGATCTCTACTCCGTCGGCGTCATCCTCCACGAGGTCCTGGCCGGCCGCCTTCCGTTCGAGGCCGAGACGCCGCTCGGGCTCGCCTCCCGCCACCTGCACGATCCGCCGCCGCCGCTCTCCCGTGCCGGGGCGCGGGTGGCGCCCGCGCTCGAGCGCCTCGTGCTCGCCGCGCTCGCCAAGCGGCGCGACGACCGGCCCGCCAGCGCCGACGCGTTCCGGGCGGCGCTCCTCGCCTGCCCCGTCGAGGCGCCCGCCGCGCCCGCCCGCGAGGCGCCGCTGCCGCCGACGCTGGCGCTCGCGCCGGCCGAGGTTCCGGCCGCGTCGCGCACGACGCTCCCGCTGCCCGAGCCGCGCCGGCTGCGACGGGTCGCGTGGGCCGCAGGGGCGATCGCCACGGCGGCGGTCGCCGCGGTGGGCTGGCGCGCGGCGCAGACGGATCCGTCGATGGCGATCGTCGCCGCCTCCCAGCCCCAGCCCCAGCC
>DASPMI010000146.1:0-31262 GCA_035627135.1 Anaeromyxobacter sp.
GGCGATCAAGCTCGCGCGGGGCTTCGACGGCGCCGGCGGCTACGATCACAACTGGGTGCTCGACCAGGCCGGCGCGGCGCCCTGGCCGTGCGCGCGCGTCGTGGCGCCGCGCTCGGGGCGGGTGATGGAGGTGCGCACCGCCGAGCCCGGCGTGCAGTTCTACACGGGCAACTTCCTCGACGGCACGCTCCGCGGGAAGGGCGGGAAGGTCTACGGGCACCGCGCGGGACTCTGCCTCGAGACCCAGCACTTCCCGGACTCGCCCAACCGGCCGGAGTTCCCGAGCACGGTGCTCCGGCCGGGCGAGAAGTACGCGACGACGACGAGCTACCGGTTCTCGGCGGAGAAGCGGTAGAGGAAGGCCTCAGGCGTCGGGCCTCAGGCTCGTACCGCGTCCTGAGGACCTGAAGCCTGAGGTCTGAGGCCTCGTCGGGACCGGGAGCCGAACGGCCGCCCCCGGGCGGCCGTTCCTCGCTCCTGAAGGTGGCCTCAGTACACCGACTCCGGCACGTAGTAGTCCTTCGCGTTCTCCTTCGTAACGAGCTCGGCGGCGAGGACGATCCGCGAGGGGATCTTCCGCTGATAGAACCCCTCGAGCGGCTGGTTCCGCACCCCGAGCACGCCGAGGCTGATCCCGGTGGCGATCATGCTCGGCGGATAGGTCACGTCGGCGCGGACGAGCGGGTCGCCGTCCATGATCCGCTTGATCATCACCTTGGAGCCGGCGCCGCCGAGCATGACCTTCACGTCCTTGCGGCCGGACTCCTTGTACGCCTGGAGCACGCCGATGAGGACGTCGTCGTCCTGCGCCCAGACGCCGTCGATCTGCTTGTACTTCTGGAGGTAGTTCTCCATCAGCGCGAGCCCCTTCTGCGTGTCCCAGTACGCCGGCTGCGACTCGAGGATCTTGATGCCCGGGTACCGGGTCTTCATCACGTTCCGGAACGCCTCGACCCGCTCCGTGTTGATGACGGTGGGGATCCCCTCCAGCATGACGATCTGCCCCTTCCCGCCGAGCGCCTTCCCCATCCACTCGGCCGAGACCGCGCCCAGGCCGGGGTTGTCCCCTGCGATGTAGACGTGCTCGGCCTTCTCGGTGAGGCCGCGGTCGACCGAGACGACGTAGATCCCCCGGTCGTAGGCGCGCTTCACGACCGGGGTGAGCGTCGACGAGTCGTGTGCGAGGATGACGAGCGCGTTGATGCCGCGGGTCATCAGGTCCTCGACGTCGTTGACCTGCTTCTGCGGGCTGTCGGCGGTCACGAGGATGAACTCGACGTTCTTGTCCTTGGCCTGCCAGTCCTTGATGGCCTTCTGCGCCCACCAGTTGATGCCGCCGGTCCAGCCGTGGTCGGCGGTGGGGATGGAGACGCCCACCTTCACCCTCGCCTGGGCGAGCGCGAAGGTGGGCAGCAGGAGAGACGCCAGCGCGACGAGCAGTGTCTTCTTCATGGACTCCCTCTCGGATCGAGACGACGGGGGCCGCGCCGCGAAGGGGTGGCGCGGGTGCTTCGCTTCAGAGCCTGCGCTGGATGAGCGCGGCGACGATGATCACCAGGCCCTTCACCGTGCCCTGCAGGTACGGCGAGACGGACATCATGTTCAGCATGTTGTTGATGATCTGGAGCATGACCGCGCCGACCACGGTCCCCCAGACCGAGCCGCGGCCGCCGTTGATCGGCGTGCCTCCGATGATCACGGCCGCGATCGCGTTCAGCTCCTCGCCCTGGCCGAAGTTGGTCGAGTTGATCGAGTTCGTGCGGGCGGACCAGAACACGGCGGAGACGGCGACGGTCGCGCCGGCGATCACGTAGGTGAGCGTCCGGACCTTGTGGACGGCGACGGCGGAGAACTGGGCCACCCGCTCGCTCGACCCGACGGCGCAGACGTGGCGCCCGTATCTCGTCCTGTGGAGAAGGAGGTCGAGCAGGACCGCGAGGCCGATGAACACCCAGATCGGCGTCGGCACGCCCAGGATGCGGCTCGCGCCCATGTCGCCGTAGACGGCGTTCACCGACCGCAGCTCGCCGGCGTCGGCGAGGTAGAGCGCCATCGAGCGGAAGATCGCGAGCGTCCCGAGCGTCACGATGAAGGGCGCGATCCGGCCCACCGCGATGGCGAGGCCGTTCGCGAGCCCCAGGGCCGCGCCGAGCGCGACGGCCGCGACGGCCGCGGCCACGACGGGCCACGCTTGCGACGCCTCCGGGCCGATCCCGCCGGTCATGGAGTTGAGGGCCCAAATGGCCACGTACCCCACGAGCGCCAGCATCGAGCCCACGGAGAGATCGATGCCCCCGCCGATGATGACGAACGTCATCCCGAGGGCGACGATCCCGAAGTACGAGGCCTGCCGCAGGATGTTGAGCGCGTTCCCGACCGAGCGGAACGGCTCGCTCATGACCGCGGAGATCGCCACCAGGACGAGCAGCGCGAGCAGGGGCGCGTAGTTGAAGCGGCGGAGCCGATCGAGGAGGGAGGCGTGGGCGACGGGGACGACGACGGCCATGGCTAGGCGGTCTCCTTCACGCCCGTGGCGTGGAACATGATCTCCTCCTCGCTGAGGTGCTCCCCCGTGAGCTCGGCGACGAGCCGCCCGGCGCGCATCACGAGCACGCGCGAGCACATGCCGAGGACCTCCTCCAGCTCGGAGGAGATGAGGACGATCGACACCCCGTCGTCGGCGAGCTGGTGGACGAAGCGGTAGATGTCGCGCTTGGCCCCGATGTCCACGCCGCGCGTGGGCTCGTCCACGATGAGGATGCGCGGCCCCGGGTCGAGCGTCTTCGCGAGCGAGACCTTTTGCTGGTTGCCGCCGGACAGGGACTCGAGCCGGGCGTGGAGGCCGGCGGTGCGGATCCCGAACTGCTGCACGTACGCCGCGGCGGCGGCGCGCTCGCGCCGGAGCGCGATGAGGCCGCCGCGCAGGTACTTCCGGATCGAGACCAGCGAGACGTTGGCGACGAGCGAGTGCTGCGTGAGGATGCCCGAGCCCTGCCGATCCTCCGACAGGTAGCCGATGCCCGCCCGCACCGCGTCGCGCGGGGAGTGGATCCGCACGGGCCGGCCCTCGACCTCGATCGTCCCGGCGCTCGGCCGGCGCACGCCCAGGATCGTCTCGGCCACCTCGGTGCGGCCGGAGCCGCCCAGCCCCGCGAACCCGAGGATCTCGCCCCTGCGGAGATCGAACGAGACGCCCTGGAGGACGCCCGGGACCGTGAGCCCGTGGACGCGGAGCGCCACGTCGCCGGCGCCGGTCTGCTTCTCCGGGAAGACCTGCGACAGCTCCCGGCCCACCATGCGGCGGGCCATCTCGTCGATCGGGAGCGCCTCGGTCGGCTCCAGGCACACGAACGCGCCGTCGCGGAGCACCATCACGCGGTCGGTGATCTCCTTCACCTCGCGGAGCTTGTGCGAGACGTAGATGAGCGTGACGCCGCGCGCGCGGAGCGCCCGCATCCGGTCGAAGAGGAGCCCGATCTCGTGGCGCGTGAGCACCGTCGTCGGCTCGTCCATGATGAGGAGCCGCGCGTCGAAGGCGAGCGCCTTGGCGATCTCCACCATCTGCTTCTGGGCCACGTTGAGCGTGTCGATCCGGGCGTCGGGCGCGACCTGCACCTCGAGCGAGGCGAGCACCTCGGCCGTGCGGCGGATCATCGCCCGCCGGTCGAGCAGGCCTGCCCGGGTGCGCAGCTCGTTCCCGAGGAAGACGTTCTCGTAGACGCTGAGATCGGGGACGAGGTTGAACTCCTGCGGGATGAGCCGGATCCCGAGCCGCTTCGCGTCCTCCGCCGAGCGGATCGAGACCTCCTGCCCGTCCACGAGGAGCCGGCCGGCGCTCGGGGTGTAGATCCCCGAGAGGATCTTCATGAACGTGCTCTTGCCGGCCCCGTTCTCGCCGATGATGCCGAGGATCTCGCCGGTGCGGACCTCCACGCTGAGCCCGCGGAGGACCCACACCGACGAGAACTCCTTCCCGATGTTCTCGGCTTGTACGAGTACGCCGGTCATGCGGCTCAGTACTTCTTCGATGCGTCCTTCATCGCGTCGTCGAAGGCGATGGAGGACGGCGCGAAGTCGGTCCTGCGGACGAACCGCAGCGCCTCCTGCGCGCCGTACTCGCGCTCCATCCCCGAGTCCTCCCACTCCACCGAGAGCGGGCCCCGGTAGCCGGCCGCGTTCAGCTCGCGGATGATGGCGTCGAAGTCCACGTCGCCGTGCCCGAGCGAGCGGAAGTTCCAGCCGCGCCGGTTGTCGCCGAAGGCGAGGTGCGAGCCGAGGATCCCCGCCCGCCCGTCGAGGGTCACGGCGCAGTCCTTCATGTGCACGTGGTAGATGCGGTCCGCGAAGTCGCGGATGAACAGGTGCGGCTTCATCCCCTGCCATTGCAGGTGGCTCGGGTCGAAGTTGAAGCCGAGCGTCTTGCGCCCCTTGAACTCGTCCAGGAGGCGACGCGCCGTGTAGAAGTCGAAGGCGATCTCGGTCGGGTGGACCTCGAGGGCGAAGCGGACGCCACACCGGTCGAACTCGTCCAGGATCGGCGACCAGAGCTCGACGATCTGCTTGAACGCGTCGTCGATCATCTGATCGGTCGTGGGAGGGAACGAGTACCAGTACTTCCAGACCGCCGACCCCATGAACCCGGTCACCACCTTGCAGCCCATGGCCTGGGCCGCCTGGGCGGTCCACTTCATCTCCTGGATGGCCCAGGCGCGCGTCTTCTCCGGGCTCCCCTTGCACTCGGCGGGCGCGAAGGCGTCGAGGCGCGGGTCCCAGAGATCGCCGACGCACTGGCCCGCGAGGTGCGCCCCGAGGGTGAAGACCTGGAGCCCGTGTTCGGCCAGGACCTTCTTCTTCGCCTCGACGTACCGCGGGTCGCTGGCGCCCTTTCGCGGCTCCATGTGGTCGCCCCAGCAGGCGATCTCGGGGCCGTCGTAGCCCATCGCCTTGACCTTCTGGCAGAGGACGGGGAACGGCAGGTCGGCCCACTGGCCGGTGAACAGGGTGACGGGGCGTGCCATGCTTGCTCCTCCTCGGTTCCTCGATTCAGAAATCGACCCAGACGGCGCCCTGCTGCGAGCTCTCCACGCGTCGCCCGATGAACCGGACGCCGGAGAGGCCGTCCTCGACGTCCGGGAAGTCGAGGTCCGCCTCATGCTCGACGAGGGTCGCGAGCCACTCCTGCGGGTACTCCGCGTGGACGAACCGGGCCGGGCCGACGTCGCCGCGGGCGATCATCTCTCGCGCGTGCTTCATCGCGGGATAGCCGGTGTACGTGTACGTGACGCAGAAGAGGAGGTCCTTCGCCGTGGCGAGGGCCTTCAGCTCCTGCGCTTCCTTCTCCTCGAAGACGAGCGGCTTGTCGCAGACGACCGGGATGCCGCGGGAGAGGAACGCCGTCGCGGCCGCGTGGTGGGCGCCGTTCGGCGTGACGACGACCGCGAAGTCGATGCCGTCCTTCCGCCGGGACTCCGCCTCGGCCATCTCGTCCAACGAGCGATAGAGGCGGTCGTCCGGGAGACCGAGCGCGCGCCCGGTCGAGCGCGTGTTCTCGTGCGAGCGAGTGAAGCACCCGGCGACGAGCGCCGCGCTCCCGTCGAGCGCGATCGCCTTCCGGTGAACGTCGCCGATGAAGGCGCCGGGGCCGCCGCCCACCATCCCGCACCGCGGCGAGCGCCCGGACCCTTGCGCGGAGCCCTCGATCATCTCTCGTCCCTCGTTCGAACCCGGCGATCTCAATCTGTGGAGATCCGAGGGCGACGGCGCGCGCCCACCACGTCCGGGGTGGTCGGAGCGCCGTCGGAGGAGGATGCAGGACGATCAGTGAACCGGGGCCTACGGGAGAGGAGGGCGACACGGGCTCAGCGCGTGCGTCCCGGGCCGAGCTCCTCCTCCCACCGCCGGATCCCGCCCTCGAGGTTCCAGACCCGCGTCACTCCGCGGGCGAGGAGCCGCTCGGCCGCGCGCGCGCTCCGGGCGCCCACGGCGCAGTAGAGGACCACCTCGCGCCCGCCGTCGAACGACGCGAGCGCCTCGTCGAGCCGCGAGAGCGGCACGTGGCGCGCGCCGTCGATGCGCCCGAGCGCCCACTCGTGCGGCTCGCGCACGTCCACGAGATCGAGGTCGTCGCCGCGCGCGAGCCGGGCGCGCAGCTCGGCCGGCGCGAGGGTGGGCACCGCGCGCGCCGCCGGCGCGACGCACGCGAAGGCCACCTCGCGCACCTCCCGGAGCTCGCGCGTACCGCAGGCGGGGCAGCGCGGGTCGGGGCGGACGTGGACCGTCCGGAACTCGGGGCCGAGCGCGTCGACGAGCAGCAGCCGGCCGACGAGCGGCGTCCCGATCCCCGCCACCCACTTCACCACCTCCGTCGCCTGGAGGAGGCCGACGAGCCCGGGGACGACGCCGAGCACGCCGCCCTCGGCGCAGCTCGGGACGAGCTCGGGCGGCGGCGGCTCCGGGTACAGGCACCGGTAACACGGCCCGCCGGGGGCGCAGAAGACGGTCGCCTGCCCCTCGAACCGGAACACCGCGCCGTGCACGTTGGGCTTGCCCGCGAGCACGCACGCGTCGTTCACGAGGTAGCGGGCCGTGAAGTTGTCGGTGCCGTCCACGACGAGGTCGTACGCGCGCGCGAGCGCGAGCGCGTTCTCGGCCGAGAACCAGGCGTCGTGGGCGACGACCTCCACGCCCGGGTTGAGGTCGCGGAGCCGGTCGGCGGCCGAGGCGAGCTTCTTGCGCCCCACGTCGCGCGTCCCGTGCAGCACCTGGCGCTGGAGGTTCGAGACGTCCACCCGGTCGGGCTCGACGATTCCGAGGGTGCCGATCCCCGCCGCCGCGAGGTACAGCGCGACCGGGGAGCCGAGGCCGCCGGCGCCGACGAGCAGGACGCGCGCGGCGCGCAGCCGCCGTTGCCCGTGCTCCCCGAGCTCGGGGAGCACGAGCTGGCGGCCGTAGCGGAGGAGGTCGTCGCGGGTGAGCTCGGGCAGCTCGGTCGGCATGCCCGAGTTCTACCCGCGCCGGTCCTGCGGCTCCTAGAAATCCACCCCGACGCGCAGCGTCGCGCCCAGCGTGACGCCGCCGAGCTCGTAGTCGCCGGTCCCGCCGCCCTCGAGCGTCACCGGGACGTCCTCCTTCTGGAGATCCCAGCGCGCGAACGTCCAGATGCCGACGAGGAGGCCGGGCCCGCCGCTGCCGACCTTGAACGCGAGGCCGGGGCGCAGGCCGACGTAGGCGAGCCACTGGTCGCGCCGGTCCGTGTCGGCGATGTTCGGGTTCCTGGCCAGGTTCCCGTACCGCTGCCCGCCGATCTCGCCGAGGAGGTCGAGCCGGGCGGGGCCGAGCGGCACGGCGAAGCCGGCGAGCCCGCCGATCGCGCTCTGGGTGGCGGTGCCCTCGCCCCAGTTCACGTCGGCGATGGCGCCGAACTCGAAGACGCCGAGCCGGATCAGCACGTCGGCGCCGGCGAGCTGGAGCGAATCGTCGAAGATGTTCCGGTCCTCGAGCGCGTTCGAGATGTTGGTCTCGGGCGGCCGCGTGAGGCCGTAGAAGCCCTCGACCGTGAGTCCGACGCCCTTCGCCAGCCCGGGTACGAGCAGCGCGGCGGCCACGAGCCCGGTCCACAGGGTGCTGCGCAGACGAGTTTTCATGCGCTTCATGAGCTCCCTCCTGATGCGTGGTTACGGAAACGCCCCGTTCCCTTGCGGGGCAGGCCGGCGAGCCGGCCCACCAGCATCTTGCGCACGGCATACACGGTCAGGCTGGCCCCGCCCGAGGGGAGCAGGCGCGCGGGTGAGACCCGCACCTGCACTCGACCGTGCGAGCGCCCGCCCGCCACGGCATCTTTCATCCCGCGCAGGTCGGCGATACGCCATAATGCCCCGCCGTCGAGGGGGCCCGATCGGAGGGACTTGGATGTCGAAGGTGAAGGTGCAGCTCGGAAACGCCGTGCTGGGCGGCCCGCGGCCGTTCCTCATGGCCGGGCCCTGCGTGGTCGAGGACGAGGAGCTCATGCTCCGCACGGCCGACCGCCTGGTCGAGCTCGGCCGCCGGCTCTCGATCCCGGTCATCTACAAGTCGTCCTTCATGAAGGACAACCGGAGCGACCTCGCGTTCGACCACGGTCCCGGCCTGCACGAGGGGCTCGCGATCCTGCGCAAGGTGAAGGAGCGCTCGGGCCTCCCGGTGGTCACGGACGTGCACTACCCGGAGCAGGTGGGCGCGGCGGCCGACGTCGCGGACGTGCTGCAGATCCCCGCCTACCTCTGCATGCAGTCGCACCTCGTGGTGGGCGTCGCGAAGACCGGCCGCGTGGTGAACCTGAAGCACGGCCAGTTCCTCGCCCCCGAGAACATGGCCAAGCCGGTGAAGAAGGTCGAGGACGCCGGGTCGCGCAAGATCGTGGTCACCGAGCGTGGCTACACGTTCGGTTACAACGACCTCGTGGTCGATCCGCGCGCGTTCCACCACTTCCGCGCGCTGGGCTACCCCGTCGTCTTCGACATCGGCCACTCGGTCCGGCGCTACGGGATCCCCAGCGCGGACCCGCGCGGCGGCCTGCGCGAGTTCATGCCCGTGCTCGCCCGGGCGGCGGTGGCCGCCGGGGTGGACGGCCTCTTCATCGAGACGCACCCCGATCCGGCCCGCGCCCACTGCGACGCGGCCAGCCAGTACCCGCTCGACAAGCTGGAGGCCTTCCTCGCCCCGCTTCTCGAGCTCGACGCCCTCGTGCGCAAGCAGCTGGGGGAGTGATAGACCCGCCACGGCCGGCGCACGGGCGCGGGCACGGGCACCAGTCGAACCGGCATCACCGGAGGAACATCGGATGGAACTGTACCTGGACTCGGTGGACTTCAAGGAGATCGAGGCTGCGTTCAAGCTCGGCTTCGTGAAGGCGCTCACGACCACCCCCACCTTCATGCACAAGCACGGCATCACCGACATCTCGGGGGCGATCGTGAAGCTCTCGAGCATGGTGCCGGACCTCCAGGTCGAGGCGCTCGGCCGGACGCACGACGAGATCGTCGCCGCCGCGGAGCAGATCCTCGCGCTCCCGCTGCAGCGGAAGCCGGTCTTCAAGGTGCCGGTCGGGCTCGAGGCGCTCCGCGCCTGCAACACGCTCACCAAGGCGGGCAACCGCGTCAACGTCCACCTCGTCTACTCGCTCAACCAGGCGTACATGGCGATGGAGGCCGGGGCCGCCTTCGTCTGCCCGCTCGCGGGCCGCATGCACGATCAGGGGCAGGACGCGAACCGCCTGTTCGCGCAGTGCGCCGAGGTGAAGGCGCGCTACGGGTACACGACCAAGATCATGTACTCGTCCGTGCGCCACCCGGAGCACGTGCGCTCCGCGCTGCTCGCCGGCGCCGACGTGTGCACCGTCCCCTGGAGCGTGCTCCAGCGGCTCTGCGATCACGCGCTCACGGAGGTCGGAACGAGCCAGTTCTTCGAGCACACGACCCTCATGACGGTCCGCGTGCGCGAGGCGATGGGCTCGGGCGGCAAGGCCATCTGCACCATCGACGCGCCGGTCTCCGAGGCGCTGGTGAAGAT
Source organism: Anaeromyxobacter sp. (assembly GCA_035627135.1). Classification (GTDB taxonomy): domain Bacteria; phylum Myxococcota; class Myxococcia; order Myxococcales; family Anaeromyxobacteraceae; genus Anaeromyxobacter. Next base: position 9,547 of record DASPMI010000146.1, read on the forward strand.
GACCGAGTCGCGCCTCGGCGCGGTCGCCCTCACCGACGCCCAGGGCCGCCTCGCGGGCGTGTTCACCGACGGCGATCTCCGGCGCGACCTCCAGAAGGACGGGACCGGGATCCTCTCCCGCCCCCTCGCGCAGGTCGGCCACAGCGCGAAGCCGCTCACCCTCTCCGCCGACGCGCTCCTCTACGAGGCGGCGAAGATGTTCCAGGACCACAAGGTGGACAACGTCGTGGTGGTCGAGGCGGACCGGCCGCTGGGCCTCCTCGACGTCCAGGACCTCGTGCGGATGGGCCTCCTTGGCTGAGGCCGGCGAGGGGCGCACGCCCGCCGAGGTGGCGCGGCTCTTCGGCGCCGAGCGGTTCGCCACCGCGCCCGAGCGGCTGGCGGAGCGGCTCGCGCGCTGCCGCGCGGTCGTGCTCGACTGGGACGGCGTGCTCGGGACCGGGCAGAAGGGCCCGGGCGCGCCGGCGGCGTTCAACGAGATCGACGCGATGGGGCTGAACCTCCTGCGCTACGCCCTGTGGCGGCGCGGCGGGAGCGCCGCCGTCCCGCCGATGGTCATCATCTCGGGGCAGCGGGACCCCGCCGCCCAGGCGCTGGCCGAGCGCGACCGCCTCGACGCCCTGTACATGGGGTTCCTCGACAAGCGGCTCGCGCTCGAGCACCTCTGCGCGCGCCGCGGCCTCGATCCCGAGGAGCTCCTCTTCGTCTTCGACGACGTCATCGACTTCGGCATGGCCGAGCGCTGCGGGGCCCGGTTCCTCGTGGCCCGGCCCGCGCAGCCGCTCGTCGAGGCGTACGCGCGGCGGAACGGGCTCTGCGACTACGTCGTGCACGCGCCCGCCGGCGCGGGCGCGGCCCGCGAGGCGTGCGAGGTGGCGCTGGCGCTGCTCGGGGTGGACGCGGAGGTGTTCGAGGCGCGGGGCTGGTACGCGCCGAGCTACCGGGCGTACCTCGACGCGCGGAAGGGCGTCCCGCCGGCGGCGCGTTACGTGGTCGAGCGCGATCCGCGGACCGGGATGGACCGGGTCGGCGAGGCGACGGCGTAGGGCGTCCCGCGACACCCGCCCCGGAGAAGCCGTGGACCCGGGCTCGGGCGCTGGCTCGTTCACGGGCTCGGGATCGAGGCTAGACTGCTCGGGAGGAGGTCCTCGTGGCCACGACCGAAGCCAGGCGCGTCGAGTACATGGGCAGGCAGGCGGTGGTCCTGTCGAACGACCAGGTGGTGACCGTCGTGGAGGCGGTCGGCGGGATGGTCCCCGTCTTCGCGGCGCGGCGGGGGGCGAGCGTGCTCAACGCCCACTGGCTCCCGGACTTCCGCGACACCTCGGGCACGCCGTGGTCCGAGGCCGCCCACGCCCCGTACTGGAAGGTGAAGCTGCTCCACCAGATCGCCGGCGACTTCCCGTGCACGCCGAGCTTCGGCGGCGCGTGCGTCGTCGACGGCGTCTCCCACCCGGTGCACGGGTGGGGCGCGAACGACGAGTGGCGGCTCGTGGCGGTGGGGCAGGATCCGGAGACGGGCGCGGCCTGGGCGCGGTCGCGGCTCGAGAGCCCGGCGCCGGCGCTGCCGCTCTCGTTCGAGAAGCTCGACGTCATCTTCCCGGGCGAACCCGCCTACCACTCGATCATCCGCGTCCGGAACGACGGCGCCGCCGCACAGCTCGTGAACCTCGTCCGCCACAACACGCTCGGCCCGCCGTTCCTCGCGGCGGGCTGCCGGATCAGCCTCGCCGCGGACCGGTTCATGTCCGCGCCGGTCGGGACCGAGTTCGACCCCACCGGCCGGCTCGCCCAGGGCGCGACCTTCGACGATCTCGCGAAGGCGCCGCTCCGCGCGGGCGGCACCGCGGACCTCGGCGAGGTCCCGGGCATGATCGGCCACTCCGACTTCGTCATGGGCGCGATCTCCCCGAAGCTCTCGCTCGGCTGGAGCTGCGTCGTGAACCCGGTCCTCCGGCTCGCGTACGTCTGCTTCTTCCCCGGCGCGGCCGGGCTCCCCGCGGGCGAGGTGGCCTCGAGCTTCAACGAACTCTGGCTCCAGTACGGCGGCCGGACGTCCACGCCGTGGGCGCTCTACGACGGGGGCGACGATCGCGTCTTCTGCCTCGGGACCGAGAACGGCGTCTCGAGCTTCAACCTCGGCCTCGCGTACGCGAGGGCGAACCCGGAGCTCCTCGGCCGGCCGACCGTGTTCGAGGTGCCGGCCGGCGGCGACCGGACGTTCGTCTACGGCACCGCGCTCGTGCCCCTCGACGACGCGCTCGTCCGCGAGGGCGTGCGGGCCATCGAGGCGGAGCCGGGGGCGATGGTGCTCCAGGGCGCGAAGGCGCGGCAGCGCGCGCCGGTGCGGGCCGACTTCGCCGGCGCTCGCGCCGTCTGGGCGCGCGTGGCGGGGGCCTGAGCGGCTCTGCCGCGTCGCGTTCACCCGGCTCGACCCGTCCCCGGGCGGCCGACGAGACTGCGCGTTCAGGGCGTCGCGACCGGCGCCGGCGGAGGGCGCGAGATGACGACCTGGTACTACGCCCGCGACGGGCAGCAGTTCGGCCCTCACACCGAGGAGGAGCTGAAGGGGCTCCTCGCCGAGGGGACGGGCGGGGAGTGCCGTTCCGGTGACCCGGGGTCACGGCGCCGGCGCGTGGTACTCCCCCGCCGACTCCTCCGGAAACGCGGGGAAGCTCTCCGACAGCTCCTGGTCGGCGTAGCACCACGCCCACGTCTCCCCGGGCTCGAACGACTTCACGACGGGATGATCGGACGCGTGATAGTGCCGCGTCGCGTGCCGGTTCGGCGAGCTGTCGCAGCAGCCGACGTGGCCGCAGGTCATGCAGAGCCGCAGGTGCACCCAGCGGCCGCCGATCCGGAGGCAGTCCTCGCAGCCGTCGGCGGTCGGTCGTACGGGACGGTCACGCGGCGTCGCGAGCTTCGTCAGGTGATCGCACATGGCTCCTCCGAGCTTCGATCAGTGTCCCCGCGCAGGATGCGGCCCGACCTCGGGCAGCCGCTCCGGGGTGGACGGCGCGGCCCGCTCGAGCGCGGCGCGATCCCAGCCCGCGAGGGCGGCCCCGGCGTCGTAGACGTCCTCGAAGAACGTGCGGACCGCGGCGGCGGGATCTTCCCGCGCCCGCACCTCGGCGTACGGGAGCACGAACTCGCCCAGCGCCTCGTCGTAGCGCGCGCCGACGGGCGCGATCGGGCTCTCCCGGAGGCCCGGCGGCTCGGGCGCCTGGTACGCGTAGAAGATCGGCTCGTCGACCTCGGCCCCCGAGGGCAGGCGGCCTCCCGGCCAGAAGCCGAACGAGATCACCTCGTGCGAGTACGCCTCGCGGGTCACGGGGTCGGCCCCCGGCCGCTCGGGCGCGCGCCGGCCCGAGAACCGGGTTGCGGCCAGATCGAAGCTGCCCCAGAAGAAGTGGACCGGGCTCTGCTTGCCCACGAACCCGGCGGCCATCCCGCGGAGCACCGCGTCGCACCGGCGCAGAACCTCCCAGAAGCGCCGGGCGTGCGCGGGGTCGTACGTGCGGTGCTCGACGTCCTCGTCGAAGGGGACGACCGGATCCGGCAGCTCCACCGGCCTCGTCCAAATGTGCACCCCGATCCCGAGTCCGCGGAGGAGGGCGAGGTACTGCTGGTAGAAGTCGCGGACGGTGCCCGACCCCAGCGCGAGCGCGGCCGAGCGCCCGTCCGCGGTCCGCACGGAGAGCTGATGGTCGAGCAGGTCGAGCTCGAGCTCGAACGCCCGCTCCCCGAGCGCCGCGGGCAGGCTGCGGAGGCCGCGCGGCGAGACCTGCAGGGCCGTGTGCCACCAGTGGTTCTGCGCGGGCGCTGCCGCGAGGAGCGTCTTCCCTGCGATCTGGCTCCAGAGGTGGAGCGCGTCGCGGGTGGAGCGCCAGGGCGCGAGGGGGAGCTCGGGCCAGGGATCGGCGGCGGGAGGTGCCATGCACTCCGAGATAGGGCTCGCGGGCGCGCCGCGCTCCCCGCCCCCCCCGCTCAGGCCGGGCGCGGCTCCGCCCACGGGGTCCGCGGGAGCGCCGGCGGCTCGGCCCGGTGCTCCTCCACCCGACCCGCCGCCGCGCCCTGGTCCATCCGCGTCGTTTGCTCTCGGTTGCTTGAACTGGGCACCGCTCGCCGGTACGCTCGCCGCCAACGTCGTTCGGGAGGGAGCCCGGCATGACCCCGTCCAGCGCAGTCCGGTTCTGTCCCAGCTGCGGCCAGGCGTTGCCCGGCCCGGTGCAGGCCTGCCCGCGGTGCCGCGCCAGCATCGCCGCGGCGCTGGGCGTCCCGCGGAAGAGCAACACCCCGACGATCGTCGTCATCGTGATCGCGGCGATCTTCGGCGCCATCCCCATCCTCGCCGCCATCGCCATCCCGAACTTCATCCGCTACCAGCTCCGGTCGAAGCAGTCGCAGGTCACGGCCGAGCTCCAGGGGCTCGCCCGCGCGCAGCACGCGCTCGCGCAGCGCACCGGGAAGTACGTCGCCATCGCCGCGATCCCGGCCGTTGAACCCGGGGAGCAGAAGTCGGCCCTCACCGCCGACGAGCTCGCGGCCGCGGCGTCGATCGACTGGATGGTCGCGGGCAGCACGTACGGCCAGTACCGGGTCGCCGTCTCGGAGGACGGCACCGCCGCCGCGCTCTGCGGCGAGTCGAACGTCGACGGGGACGCGCAGCGCGCCGCGTTCGCCGTGTTCCTGCCCGGCGACGGCGTCGAGCCGCCGCCCGCGCCCTGCGCCGAGCCCGTCGCCTGGTCCTCGGAGTACGCGCCCGGTGAGGTCTTGCGCGTGACCGATCCCAGCGTGTTCTGATCGGCACGGGTCGGTCGCCGAAGGTGCTACAGTCCGCGGCCTCATGATCGCCGTCCACGAGGCCGCGGCTCCGCAGGACGACGCCCGCCGCCTGGCGCGCCGCGTCGCGCTCTGGCTCGTGCCGTTCGCCGTCCTCGGCGTGGCGCTGGCGTTCGTCTTCCCCGACAGCTACCAGCAGGACGGCGGCCACCACTTCCTCGGCGCGCGCTGGGGGTTCGTGCACCCACGAAACCTCGTCGGCGTCTGGAACCGGCCGCTCTTCACGACGCTCTACGCGCTCCCCGCCCAGCTCGGCTACCCGGCCGCGAAGCTCCTCACGGTGGCCGTCTCGCTCGCCGCCGCGTGGCACACCGCGTGGCTCGCGCACGCGCACGGCCTGCGGCGGGCGGAGCTCGCGGTCCCGCTCCTCTTCCTCCAGCCGTCGTTCCTGCTCCTCTGCTCGGAGACGATGACCGAGCCCCTCTTCGCGCTCCTGCTCGCGGTGGCGCTGCGGCTCCACCAGGCCGGCCGGGTGCACGCCGGCATGTGGGTCGCGGGGCTCCTGCCGCTGGTCCGGCCGGAGGGGTTCTTCGTCGGGGTCCTCTGGGGGGTCTTCGTCCTCTTCCACGCGGGCGCCGGGCGGAACGTCCTCGCGCGCGCCGTCGCGGCGCTGCAGCTCGCCGGCGGGACCGCCGCCTGGTGGCTCGCGGCGCTCGCCATCACCGGCGATCCGCTGTTCATCCTGCACGACTGGCCGACCAACTGGGGCTCCTCGTACTCGTACGGCACCGGCCCGCTCTGGCACTACGTGAACACCCGCCACCAGATCCTGGCCGGTCCGGCGATGTACGCGCTGTTCGTCCTCGGGTTCGCCGCCCTGATCCTCCGGCGCCGGGCAGGGCTCGCGGTGGCGTCCCTCGCCCTCGTCGCCGGGATGCACTCGATCTTCTTCCGGCTGGAGATGTTCGGCTCGGCGGGCTACGCGCGGTATCTCGTCTGCGTCGCGGCGCCGATCGCGCTCGCGGCGCTCGCCGGCTGGAACCTCGCCGCGGGCTGGCTCGCCCGCCGCCCGGTCCTCGCCCGGGCCGCCCCCGTCCTGGGCGCCCTCGCGCTCGCCTACGCGACGGTCCACTGCCTCACGTACGTGGACGCCTTCGGCACCTCGCGCGACGCGCGCGCCGTCCAGGACATGTACGAGTGGTTCCAGGCGAACCCGCGCCCCGTGAAGAAGCTCGTCTTCAGCCAGGCGTACATGTCGATCCTCTTCGACCGCGATCCCTGGGAGCGGCCGCGCCTCGGCGACGATCCGCAGAAGGCCGAGGCGGCGCTCCGGAAGCAGCCCCCGGGAACGCTCGTCTTCTGGGACGCGCGCACGGGGCGGCAGTTCCACGGGATGGGCGCGGCCGAGATCGAGCGGGCCGGGTACGAGCTCCTGCGGGCCCAGCGGTACAAGCTCCGGCCGTTCCTGCCGTACCACCTGCCGTGGGTGGAGAACTACGAGCAGGAGCTCTTCTTGTTCTACAAGAGGTGAAGCTTCCGTGAACGCTCCCGGGCTCGGGCTCGGGCTCGTTCACGGTAGGTCACACCCGCGCCGTCTCGGGGATCATCCGCGCGAGGAAGGTCCCCTTCTTCACGACGGGCAGCGCGTCGAGCTCGGCGACCGCGGCGCTCATCTCGGCGAAGGTCGCCTCGTGGGTGATGATGAGCACGGGGACGGCCTCGTCGCCGCCGTCCGCGCGGCCGCGCTGGATGACGGACGCGATCGAGACGCCGTGCTTCCCGAGCACGCCGGTGACGGCGGAGAGGACGCCGGGGCGGTCGAGCGCCATGACGCGGAGGTAGAACTCGCTCTTCGCCTCGCCCGGCGGGCGGAGCCGGCTCGGCTCCTGGCCGCGGATCCGCGCGCCGCCGGGCGGCATGCGCGAGACCGCGCCGGAGAGGATGTCGCGCGCCGCGGACACGAGGTCGGCGACGACGGCGCTGCCGGTGGGGAGGGCGCCCGCGCCGCGGCCGAAGTAGAGCGAGGGGCCGAGGTTGTCGTCCTCGAGGTAGAGCGCGTTGAAGACGCCCTCGACGGCGGCGAGCGGGTGCGAGAGCGGGACGAGCGCCGGGTGGACCCACGCCTCGACCTGGCCGTCCTGGTTGACGGTGGAGCCGAGGAGCTTCATCCGGTACCCGAGCTCCTCGGCGGTGGCGAGGTCGAGCGGGGTCACCTCGCGGATGCCGCTGCGGGTGATCGCCTCCGGGCCGATGGCCAGGTCGAAGCAGAGGTTCACGAGCACCGTCAGCTTCTGGGCGGCGTCGATGCCGTCGACGTCGAGGGCCGGGTTGGCCTCGGCGAAGCCGTGGGCCTGCGCGTCCGCCAGGATCTCGGCGAACGGCTTCCGCTCCCGCGCCATGCGGGTGAGGATATAGTTGCAGGTGCCGTTGATGATCCCGGTGACCCGGCGGATCTGGTTGCCCACGAGGCCGCGCCGGAGGACGTTGATGATCGGGATGCCGCCGCCGACCGAGCCCTCGAAACCGAAGGCGACCCGCTTCTCCTCCGCCTTGGAGACGAGCTCGTGCCAGTGGGCGGCGAGGAGCGCCTTGTTGGCGGTGACGACGTGCTTCCCGTTCTCCATCGCCGCGAGGATGAGGCTCCGCGCCGGCTCGATGCCGCCGATGAGCTCGACGACGATCTGGATGGAGGGATCCGCGACGAGGGCCTTCGCGTCCTTCGTGTAGACGCCGGGCGCGAGGCCGAGCTTCTCGGCGCGCGAGGCGTCGAGGTCGGCGGCGCGGGCGAGCTCCAGCGGCGCGCCCAGCCGGCGCTCGATGAGCGTCGCGTTGCGCCGGAGGATCTCGACGGTGCCGGAGCCGATGTTCCCCAGCCCGAGGATACCGACCCGGATCGCGTTCGCCTTGGCGCTCATGTCATTCACTCCCAGTTGCACCGGCGCGCCGGGCGCCGGGGGTTGGCTGGCCGTGGGGCCGAAGGGATCAGGATAGCATCGGTACCCCGTGGCGGGGTGCCCCGTGCGGGGTCGGCGGCGGCTCAGCGCGGCAGCGCGCGGGCGCGCGCGGCCAGCTCGGTCCCGAGCCGCGCGTGGGCGGCCTCGTCGAGGTGGACGCCGTCGAGCGGGCTCACCGCGACGATCTCTCCGGCGTCGAGGAACGCGCAGGCGCGGCTCTCGGCCGCGGCGCGGTACAGGCGCCCGAGCCGCTGGGCCCGCTCCACCGAGACGGCAGAGAACCCCCAGAGCTCCTGGACCGGCCCGGGCGCCGTGACCGGCGGCGGCGCCACGAGGAGGACCTGGGGCGTGCCCCCGCCCGGCCCCGCCTGGCTGCGGCGGATCGTGTCGACGAGCCGGGCCGCGCCCGCGGCGATCCCGGCCGCGTCGAGCGGGAAGATGCCCTTCACGTCGTTCGTCCCGAGCATGAGGATGACGAGGTCGAGCGGCCGGTGCGTGGCGAGGCACGGGACGAGGTAGGTGAGCCCGTTGCGCCCTTCCTCGAAGGGATCGTCGAGGATCGTGGTCCGCCCCGAGAGCCCTTCCTCGATCACCGTCGCCCCGGCGAGATCGCCCAGGTGCCGGCGCAGCACGCCCGGCCAGCGCTTCGCCGCCGGGAGGCGCTCGCCGGTCGCGGGGTCGAAGCCCCAGGTGTTGGAGTCGCCGTAGCAGAGGATCGAGAGCATGGGACGGGCCTAATTCAATTCGGCGAAGGGGTCCAGAAACCCGTGAACGCTCCCGAGCCCGCGCCCGAGCCCGGCTTTTCCCTCGGGCTCGGGCTCGGGAGCGGGCTCGTTCACGGGAACGGCATGGCCGAACGCTTCGTGTTACCCCTCTCCCCCATGCCCTTCGACTTCGACGCCTCCCCCGACCGCCGCGGCGGCGACTCCATCAAGTGGAACCGCTACGCGGGGCGGGACGTGCTGCCGCTCTGGGTCGCGGACATGGACTTCCCGGCGCCGCCCGCGGCGGTCGAGGCCCTGCGGCGCCGCGTCGAGCACGGGATCTTCGGCTACGCCGCTCCCCGGCACGCGCACACCGAGGCGGTGGTCACGTACCTCGCCCGCGCGCACGAGTGGGCGGTGGACCCGGGGTGGATCGTCTGGCTCCCCGGGCTCGTCACCGGCCTGAACGTCGCCTCGCGCGCGGTCGACGGCGCGGCGTTCACGGCGACGCCGATCTACCCGCCGTTCCTCCACGCGCCGGCGCGGCTCGCGACGGCGCCGCTGCGGCGCGGCCCGGCCCGGTGGGAGTGGGACCTCCCGGCGGTGGAGGCGGCGCTGACACCGGACGTGAAGCTGTTCCTCCTCTGCCACCCGCACAACCCGGTGGGCCGGCTGTGGGACGAGGCCGAGCTCCGGGCGATCGCGGCGCTCGCAGAGCGGCACGATCTCGTCGTCTGCTCGGACGAGATCCACGCGGGCCTCGTGCTCGACCCGGCGCGGCGGCACCGCCCGTTCGCAGCCATCTCCCCCGAGGCGGCGCGCCGCTCCATCACGCTCATGGCGCCGTCCAAGACCTTCAACCTGCCCGGCCTCGCGTGCGCATACGCGATCGTCCCCGACCCCGGCCTGCGCGGAAGGTTCCGCCGGGCGATGGAGGGCATCGTCCCGCACGTCAACGTGCTCGGACTGGTCGCCTGCGAGGCGGCGCTCCGCGACGGGTGGGAGTGGCACGCCGCGCTCGTCGACTACCTGCGCGGGAACCACGAGCGGGTGCAGGCCGCGGTGCGCGACCTGCCCGGGCTCGAGACCACCCCGGTCGAGGCGACGTACCTCGCCTGGCTCGACGCCCGGGGCCTCAGGGTGAAGAACGTACACCATCACCTGGAGCTCGCCGGGGTCGGCCTCTCCGATGGCGTGGAGTTCGGCCGGGGCGAGGAGTACCGCGGCTGGCTCCGCCTCAACTTCGGCTGCACCCGCGCCACGCTGGACGAGGCGCTCGCGCGGATGCGCCGGGCGCTGGTACGCTGACGGCGTGTCCTCCTGGAGCTGCCCGCACGAGCAGGACGGCCGCTGCAACAAGGTGGCGCGCGCGTTCTGCCGGCCCGGGATGAAGGGCTGCGTCCTCGTCGGGAAGGTGAAGTTCGCGGACGGCGCCGTCCCGGAGCCGGTGTGGCCGAACCCCGTGAACGAGCCCGCGCCCGGGCCCGACCCCGAGTGAGGCAAACGCCGGACCTGCGGGGCCCTGGCCACCGGCCGCGCGAGGGGGAAACGTTCGGGCGTGCGCGCCCTCTCCGTCCGCATGCCCCTCGTCGTGTCCCTCGCGCTCCTCGCGGGCTGCCAGGAGTACACGTTCGATCCCGTCGATCGGTGCCTCATCCAGCCCGGCTCGACCCGCGTCCGCCTCGCCGCGACCTCCTCGGCGGACATCCTCTTCGTGGTGGACGATTCGCCGTCGATGGACCCGAAGCAGGCCGGGCTCGCCGCGAGCTTCGGCGACTTCATCACGCGGATGGTCCAGACCAACACCGACCGCGTGGCCAACGGGCTCGATCCGATCGACTTCCGCATCGCGGTGACGAACACGTCGATCTTCCTCGCCAACCCGAGCGGGAAGTACTGCCGCTCGAACGGGGGCGTGAACGACTGCTGCACGCCGTCGCAGTGCGTGGACGCGGCCTGCACGCCCGGGACGTCGCAGGGCTGCGGCGCCGGGCAGCTCTGCGTCGTGTCCGACGTCTTCGCGAGCGGCGGGTCGATCAAGCTGGGGGAGCAGACGCGGTGCTGCGCCGCGAGCGCCTGCGCGGCCGCGAACCCCGGCTGCTACCCCGGTCGTGCGTGCGCGGCGCTCCAGACCAGCTACCCCGCCACGTTCGGCGGCGGCTGCACGCCCGGCCTGGCGGTCGCCGGCGCGCCGTACGAGAAGGGCGCCTTCGTCGCTGCGCCCGGGAACCCGAAGGTCCTCAGCTTCGAGAAGTCCTTCGACTGGGCGTCGTGGGGCGGGGCGGCTCCCGATCCGCGCCTCACCGGCCTCGTCCAGGACTTCCGCGAGAACATCCGCGTCGGGAGCTGCGGGTCGGGCTCCGAGCAGCACCTCGAGGCGGGCCGGCTCGCGTTCCAGCTCGCGAAGAGCGGCGACCAGCCGGGGCTCGAGGGGGCGTGGCCCCGCCCGGGCGCGAAGCTCGTCATCGTCTTCGTGGGCGACGAGGACGACTGCTCGAGCCGCGCGTCGCAGCCGCTCGTGCTCAACGCCAGCGCGCCCGGCGCGGACAGCTGCGTGTTCGACAAGCGCCGCGCGAGCGGGAGCCAGCACGTCCCCGTGAGCGAGTACGCCTCCTACTTCACGGGCCTCGTGCGCACGCCCGGCGGCGCCGCCGACCTCGCGGCGGCCTTCATCGTCTCGGGCGTGTCGTGCGCGGACGGCGGCTTCTCGCCCGCGGACTCGTGCACCGGCACGCCGCTGTGCCCCGTGGCTCCGGTCTGCTCCAGCGCGGCCACCGTCTGCGCGGGCGCGTACGCGGCCGGCGAGCGGTTCCACCAGCTCGCCGAGGCGTTCCGGGCGAGCGGCGTGCAGGTGGTCGAGGGGAGTGTGTGCGACGCCTACCCGCCGCGCACCTTCGGGCCGGTGCTCGCGGCCATCGCCGACCTGGCGCGCCCGCCGTCGTTCCTCACGCTCGAGACGCGCCCGGCCTCGACCGACGTGACGGTGCTGCGCATCGGCCGCGCGGACGGCTCGACCCGGCGCCTCTGCGAGCACGGCACGGACTGGTGCTTCGTCTCGTGCGAGGACCCGTCCACGAGCCCGAGCTGCCTGCCGGGCGGCACCACGTCGAAGTGCATCGCCATCGCCCCGGACAGCACCTGCCGCGCCAATCCCGGCGAGCTCTACTCGGCCGACTACATCGGCATGCTGCCCGAGGGAGGCTGCGCGACCGCGGCCGACTGCGCGCGCGCGCTCGGGGACGGGGCCGACTGGGCTTGCTACACGCCCGCGGGGCAGGATCGGGGCACATGTGTGTGCGGCGGCCCTTGAGCCCGCCCCACCGGCTCGACGCGACGGATGAGACTCTGGGTCAAGGTCCCGCGCCTGGCGCGCGCAGCCCGGTCCCTCGCCCGGGGGACGAGCGATCCGGGTACAGCCAAACCCGCCGGGAAGGCGGGCTCAATCCACGTGCGGCGTGGTACTTACGATCCGGGAATCCCGTCGCATGAGAGTGCTCGTCGCAGACGACAGCCCGACCATCCGGGCGGTGCTCCGTGCCTCGCTCACGGGCTGGGGGTTCGACGTCGTCGAGGCGACGAACGGCGAGGAGGCGTGGAACCGGCTGCAGGAGGCGGACGCGCCGAGCCTCGCCCTCATCGACTGGGAGATGCCGAACATCGAGGGCGTCGAGCTGTGCCGCCGCGTCCGCGCGCGCGAGGCGGCGGGCGCGCCGTACACCTACGTGCTCCTCCTCACCGCGCGCCGCGCGCGGCACGACATCGTCGCGGGCATGGAGGCGGGCGCGGACGACTACGTCGTGAAGCCGTTCGATCAGCACGAGCTGCGCGTGCGGCTCCGCGCCGGGCGGCGGATCGTGGACCTCCAGGCCGAGCTCTACCGGCTCCAGGAGATGTTCCGGGCGCAGTCCCGCACCGACCCGCTCACCGGCTGCCTCAACCGGCGCGGCATCACGGAGCGCCTCCTGGCGGAGATCTCGTTCGCGCAGCGCGACCGCCGGCCGCTCGGGGTCGCCGTCCTGGACATGGATCACTTCAAGCGGATCAACGACACCCACGGTCACACGGTCGGCGACGCCGTGCTCCAGGAGCTCGTCCGCCGGGTGACCGCGAGCACGCGCGCCTCGGACTCGTTCGGGCGGATCGGCGGCGAGGAGTTCCTCATCCTCTGGCCCGGGCTCTCGGGCGAGAGCTCGCGCGTCGCCGCCGACCGCGTCCGGCAGATGGTCGAGCGGACGCCGTTCCACGTCGACGACGTCGTCCTCTCCGCGACCGTGAGCCTGGGCGTCACCACGACGATGGGCGACGACACGCAGGAGACCATCATCGAGCGCGCCGACCAGGCGCTGTACGCGGCGAAGGCCGCCGGTCGGAACCGCGTCGTGCTCGCGTAGACGCGCGCCGATCGCCCGCCCTCCTCCCGCCTCTGCTGCGGCCCTGCAGCCGGCCGCGCGCGCGGCACGCCGTTCCTTGCCGGTCCGGGGCGGAGCGCCCAAGGTTCCTCCGGCACCCGGAAGCGCCGCCTCGCCCGCACGTCGTGGGCGTTCGTCCGGCACCGGGAACGAGAACCAGGGGGGAAGCGATGAGCTTCGCAAGGTGGATGCTGGTGGCGGGGGTGCTCCTCGCCGGAAGGACCGTCGTCGCGCAGGACGACGCGGCGAGCGGGACCGGGGCGTCCGACGGGACGTCCGGGCCGACCGAGCTGTCGACGGGCAGCGCGGCGCAGGGGAAGACCGAGTCCATCCTCGTCACGGTCCAGAGCGTCGAGCAGGACCGGATCACCGTGAGGGACGCCGCGAACCAGACGCACGAGTTCTCGGTCGACGAGAGCACGCGGTACGTCCAGGCCGGCAAGACGATCACGAAGGACGCGATCAAGGAGGGCGACCGCGTCCGCGCGGTGTTCGTCGAGCAGGACGACGGGACCCTCCAGGCGAGCGCGTTCCAGCTCGTGCGGTCGGGGGGCGGTGCCGTCACCGGCACGGGCAGCGAAGGGGCGGGCGCCACCGGTTCGGAGACCGGCACGACCGGCGACACCGGGATGGGCACGGGCGCGACCGGCGACACCGGGATGGGCACGGGCGCGACCGGCGACACCGGCATGGGCACGGGCGTGACCGGCGACACCGGGATGGGCACGGGCGTGACCGGCGACACGGGGATGGGCACGGGCGCGACCGGCGACACGGGGATGGGCGCGGGCGACGCGGGCCCCGGCACCGAGGGCCAGAGCGGCAGCGGCTCGGCGGGCACGAGCACCGGCACGACCGGCACGGGTGGCGTGAGCGCCGACGACGGGACCGGCAGCGCGGGCGCGACCGGCACCGGGACCACCGGCGACACCGGCATGGGCACCGGAACCACGGGCGACACGGGCATGGGCACCGGCACGACCGGCGACACGGGGACGGGCGCGGGCGACGCAGGCCCCGGCTCCGAGGGCCAGAGCGGCAGCGGCTCCGCGGGCACGAGCACCGGCACGACGGGGACCGGGGGCGTGGACGAGGACACCGGGACCACCGGCGACACCGGCATGGGCACCGGCACGACGGGTGACACGGGCATGGGCACCGGCACCACGGGCGACACCGGCGCCGGGACGGGCGCGGGCGACGCGGGCCCCGGGGCCGAGGGGCAGAGCGGCAGCGGGTCCGCGGGGACCAGCACCGGCTCGACGGGCACCGGCGGGACCAGCGGTCCCGAGGGCGCGAGCGGCTCCGGCGACACCGGCACCGAGTCGGAGTAGCGCGGTCGAGGGGGGAACGGACGGCGGCGCGCCCACCTGGGCGCGGCCGCCGTCCGTTTGTTTGCGCCGGGGGCCGGCTCCCGGGATGCTCGGGCCTTCACCCGGAGGCCCACCATGTGCCGAGCGAAGCCCACCTTCTGCACCATCCTCCCGCCGCACGTGATGCGCCGGCTCGCCGAGCGCGGGACGCGGCCCGTCCGGACCGCCGCGTACGACTCGGTCCGCCTGAGCGAGCGGCTCCGTGGGGCGCGCCTCGCCACGGCGGACTTCCTCCGCGCGGTGCCGAAGGGAGGCCTGCGCCGGACGATCTACGACGCCTGCCACCGCGAGAAGCTCCCCGGCACCATCGTCCGCGAGGAGGGCGGCCGGCGGCACCGCGACGCGCACGTCAACGAGGCGTACGACGGCCTCGGCGCGGTGTACGACTTCTACCTCGAGGCGCTCGGCCGGAGCTCGCTCGACGGCCGCGGCCTCGGGCTCGACGCCTCGGTCCACTTCGGGCGCGGGTACATGAACGCGTTCTGGGACGGGCACCAGATGGTGTTCGGCGACGGCGACGGCAAGATCTTCGGGGCGTTCACGCGTCACGTGGACGTCATCGGCCACGAGCTCACCCACGGCGTAATCGGGTACGAGGCCGCGTTCGACTACGAGGACCAGCCCGGCGCGCTCCACGAGTCCTTCGCCGACGTGTTCGGCGCGCTCGTGCTGCAGCGCGCGCGCAAGCAGACCGCGAAGGAGGCGAGCTGGCGCATCGGCGAGGGGCTCCTCGTCCGGTACCCCAAGCAAGCGGTCCGCTCGCTCGAGGCGCCGGGCACCGCGTACAAGAACGCGCTCATGGGCGAGGACCCGCAGGTCGGCCACCTCCGCGAGTACCGGCCCGACGACTACCCGGACGACAACGGCGGCGTGCACGTCTTCTCCGGGATCCCGAACCACGCGTTCTACGTCGCGGCGATGGAGCTCGGCGGGTACGCGTGGGAGAAGGCCGGCCGGATCTGGTACCTCGCCCTGACCGACCTCCTCTCGCGCCGGGCGCAGTTCTCCGACGCCGCCCTCGCGACGATCGCCGCCGCCGATCGCCTCTTCGGCGACGCGGCGGCCCGCGCCGTCCGCAAGGGGTGGGAGACCGTCGGCGTCTCCGCCGCCCCGTCGCGCGCGGCCGCCCGGCTCCGGAGGAAGGCCGCGTGACGCGGCTCGCGCTCACGCGCTCGGGCGGGTTCGGCGGGGCCGCGCTGCGGTTCGAGATCGACGAGGACCGCCTCGCGCCCGCCGAGCGCGACGAGCTGCGCCGGCTGCTCGCGGGGGCGGGGCTTCACGGCCTGCCGGAGGAGCCTGGCGCGACGGCGCCGGCCGTGGATCGGTTCACCTACCGTCTCACCGTGGAGGATGGGGGGAGGGTGACGACGGTCCGGTTCACGGAGCTCGAGATGACGGAGGGGGTTCGAGAGCTCGTGAGGTGGATCGAGGGGCGGGGCTAGCCGGACGGTTCCGAGCTGACCGGGGACAGACCGGGTTCGGGACCGGGAGCGGGTTCGGCAGCGGGAACGGGATCGGGGACGGGGACGGTCGCCGGGTACGGCGCACGGATCACCGTCCCCGAGCTTCGTGCCCGCCGCCGTACCCGTCCCCGTCCCCGTCCCCGTCAACGCACCCGCTCCCGGTCCCGCACCCGGCTTCTCCGTTCCCCCAGAAGCGCCTGCCCCCTCCCGCCCATCACGCCCCACGCCGCCCGCCCGTGGTGGGCGCCTGTAGTCATTGCCTCGCAGGAATTCTCGTCCCCATGCGAGCCGTTCGTCGGGAGGACTCCGGACGCTCCCTTGTCCGGTAGCACCCCGACCTACCATGAGGACAACTCTCCTACTCCTCCTCCTGACGGCCGCTGGTTGCTCCTCCGCAGATCGCGCCCTCGCCGGCACCGGCGCCGCCACGGAAACAACCGAGGCCGCGCCCGCCGATCCGGCGGACGGGTGCCGCGACCGGTCGCTCGAGGACGAGCCCCGCGGCCGAGGCCCGCTGAGCGGCCGCGCAGAGCGCGTCCGGCTCGTCTGCGAGCTCCGCGACGCCCTGGAGGCGCGCTACGTCTTCTTCCACCAGAAGCAGCAGCTGCTCGCCGCCGAGGGGCGGCCGCCGTTCGACGCGCGCCGGCACCTCGACGCCTGCATCGCGGCCGAGCGGTCGATCGCCCGCGAGGACGAGCCGCTGCGGTTCGTCGACCGCTTCCGCCGCTGCGTCGCCGCGTTCGAGGACGGCCACCTGTTCCTGGCGATGCCCCGGCCGCTGCCGGTCGTCTCGCTGGGCGTGCGGCTCACGCTGACCGCGGACGGGAAGGCCTACGTCTCGCACCGCGACCCCGGCGTGGCGCGGTGGCTCGAGGAGGAGAGCGCGCGGAGCCCCGATCAGCGGCTCGAGATCGGGGACGAGGTGGTCGCGATCGACGGGCGGCCGGTCGTGGACGCGATCGCCGACCTCGCCGAGGCCATCCCGGGGAGCTCGGCCGGCGCGCGGATCGAGCGCGCCGTGGACGCCCTCACCCGCCGTGACTTCCGGTACCCCGACCGGCGCGAGGCGACGTTCACGGTCGCGTCGGGCGCCGCGCTGCGGCCCGTGATCCTCCCCTGGTTCGTCGCGCCGGGCGCCGCGAACCACCCGCTCGCCGCGGGCTGGGTGAAGCGGACCGGCCTCGTGACGAGCGACCGGATCGACTGGCGGACCGCGAACCGCGGCGCCTGGCTGCGGGAGGGCGGCGTCACGGAGGGTCTGCTGCGCGGCGACCCGATCGTCGCCCCGGCGGACGCGGAGCGGCTCCAGGTGTACCGGGGCGACGGCAACCAGCTCGCGGCCCGGCTGGGCGAGGCGGCGAGCGACGGCCCCGCGGTCTGCTACGCCCAGCTCCTGTCGTTCCACACCCAGGGCCTCTCCGGCCCGGGCGGCAAGCGGCCCTACGTGGAGGTCCTGCGGGAGTTCCTGCGCGGCTGCGCCGATCGCGGCCAGGACCTCATCCTCGACCTCCGCCAGAACGAGGGCGGGTACCTCTCGCACTCGTCCGCGCTCGCGGGTCTGCTCACGCCGCGCGCCAGCATCTCGCCCGGCGGCGCGCTGGTCCTCCGCGCCACCTCGCAGAACGAGAAGGTGTACGAGGCGCGGTCGCCGTCGCCGATGCTGGGCGCCGCCTCGCAGCAGGCGCCCGGGCGCGTCCCGTCCGAGCCCGAGCAGATCCTCATGGCCATCCGCGACGCGCGGCGCGCGCGGACGGAGTTCACGCCGGCGTTCCTCGAGCCCCCGCTCACCCCCAGCTCCGAGCTCGGCTTCGCGGGCCGCGTCGTGGTCCTCACCGGGCCGGGCTGCATGAGCGCCTGCGACCGCCTCTCCGCCATCCTGAAGCGCGGCCACCGCGCCCGCCTCGTCGGCGGACCGACGGAGGGCGCCGGCGCGAGCCAGCAGGAGACGAAGGGCCAGAGCGCGCGCTGGGCCGACGCGAGCGGCTCGATCGGCGTCTCGATCCCGAACGCCGCGATGGGCGTGCAGACCGAGGCGATCGTGGGCCCGCGGCAGGCGACGGTCGAGAAGTTCTTCGAGGAGTACGCGTTCGAGAACCGCCCGGTCTCGCCGGACGAGCCGTACGCGACCACGCTCGAGGACATCCTCGACCGGAACGTGGGCTGGCTGCGCGCCGCGCGCGCCGCCCTGACGCGCGCCGACCTGCCGCCAGTGCCGGACCCCGTGCAGCCGAGGTGAGGGGCGCTTGCCGGGGAGGGCGCGCGCTCCGCGCGGGGACCTACCCCCGAGCGTCCGCTCGCCCGGCCCCACACCGACGGTGAGGGAGGGGGGTGCCGCTCGCCGTGTCGTGGGCCTTAGCTTCCCTCCGGACGTCCTTCACGGAGGGGAACGAATGATCTCGATCAGGAAGTGGTGGCTGAGGGCCGCGCTCGCCGCGCTGCTCGCCTCGGGTACGCTCGCGTGCCCGAAGGGCGGGGGCGGGGGCTCGTCGGGGGGCGGCACCGGCGCCGGTGACACGGGCGGCGGCGCGGGCGGCGCCAGCGACACGGGCGGCGCCGGCGGCGGCGGCACGGGCGGCGGCACGACGACCGGCGGGGACACCGGCGGCGGCACGGGCGGCTCGACCACCGGCGGTGGCAGCGACATGGGCGGCACCGGAACGGGCGGCACCACCGGCATGGGGACCGGCGCGACCGGCGGCACCGGCATGGGCACGGGCGCGACCGGCGACACCGGGATGGGCACGGGCGCGGGTGGCGCGACGGGGGCTGGCGGCGGCACGCAGTAGGTGCCGCGGAGACCGACTCCGCGTCCGGGTCCGAGGGAACCTCGGGCTCGGGCGCGGGCTCGTTCACGGAGTCAGACGTCCTCGAACCGCCCGGACCGCTCCGACCGGAAGATCGCGTCGAGGACCTTCAGGTTGACCACCGCGTCCTCCACGCCGTACGGGAGCGGGACCTCGCCGCGCACGGCGCGCGAGAAGGCATCGCCCTGCAGCGTGTACTGGTCGCAGGGCGGGAGCGTCTCCACGGCGACGCCGCTGCCGTCGAGCGCCGAGCCGTCGTCGACGAGGATCCGCGTCGCGGCGTTGGGCGGGGCGTTGAACGGGATGAGGATCTCGATGCGCCCCTTGGTGCCGCAGAGCTGGACCCGCTGGTACGGCGCGAGCTGCGTCGACACGGTGAAGTCGAGGTGCCGGCCCGCGCCAAAGTCCACGAGCGCGCTCGCCAGCCGGTCGGTGCGGAGCGCGGGGTCGCGGTCCACGAGCGCGACCGCGCGCAGGGGATCGGCCCCGAAGAAGAACCGCCCGGCGACGACGGCGTAGCAGCCGATGTCGAAGAGCCCGCCGCCGCCGATGTCCGGCTTGTTCCGGATGTTGGCCGGGTCGTCATTGAAGTACGAGAAGAGGACCTGCACGGCGCGGAGCGCGCCGATGCGCCCGCCCTGGACGAGATCCCGGGCGTGCAGCCACTGCGGGTGGAAGCGGACCATGAACGCTTCCATCACGTGCACGCCGCACCCGCGGAGCCCCTCGGCCTCGGCCGCCGAGAGGGCGATCGGCTTCTCGCAGAGCACGTGCTTGCCGGCGCGGGCCGCCTCGAGCGTCAGCGGGACGTGGAGGTGGTTGGGGAGCGGGTTGTAGATCGCCTCGATCTCCGGGTCCGCGAGGAGCTCCTGGTACGAGCCGTAGGCCCGCGGGATCGAGAGCGCCCGCGCCGCGTCCTGTGCGGCCTGGAGCGACCGGGACGCGATGGCCCGGACCTCGGCGTGCGCGCAGCGCTGCAGCGCGGGGATGACCTTGGCGGTGCCGATCTTCGCGGTGCTCAGCACGCCCCACACGACCTTCTTCATGCGCGACCCTCCTGGCCGACTGCCCATGAGTATCGCATCCCGCTGCACGGGCAATGGGCACCGCGGACCGGCTCCAACGAGGTCCTCTGCCGGCAGGAGCGCGCCGTCCGTTCCGACCCGCTGAACCAAGCGGGTTTCGAGCGGTGAGGAGGGGAGGGGTGATCGCGGCACGCGGGCTGCAGAGCTGCCCCCCATTCCGCGACGGACGCCGCGGAGCGAACGGACCGCCATGGCGGGCGCGGACGCGCCCGCCTGATCTTCGACCCGCAGAAGGAGACGCCGATGGCCAGATCACTTCGAACCTTCCTCCCCTTCGGGATCGCCGCCGCGGCGATGGCCTTCGGAGCCCGCGCCGACGAGGCCGCCGCGGCGCCGGCCTTCACGAAGGAGATGGCCGACGCCATCGCGAGCCAGAAGGTCGCGCTCGACACCCTCTGGGTGATGGTGGCCGCGTTCCTGGTGTTCTTCATGAACCTCGGGTTCGCGCTGGTGGAGTCGGGCTTCTGCCGCGCGAAGAACACGGTCAACATCCTCTTCAAGAACTTCGTGGTGTTCGCGGTCGCGTCGATCGCGTTCCTGGTGGTCGGGTTCGGCCTCATGTTCGGGGACGGGAACCCGCTGTTCGGGACCCACGGGATCTTCTTCGCCGCGGGCGCCGACAACAGCCCGGCCATGGGCGACGCGTACCAGGGCGTCTACCGCGCGCTCAACTGGACCGGCGTCCCGTTCTGGGCGAAGTTCTTCTTCCAGCTCGTCTTCGCCGGCACGGCCGCCACGATCGTCTCCGGCGCGGTCGCCGAGCGGATCAAGTTCAAGGCCTTCCTCGTCTTCACGCTGTTCCTCGTCGGCGTGATCTATCCGATCGGCGGCCACCTGATCTGGGGGGGCGGCTGGCTCGCCGGCAAGGGCTTCCTCGACTTCGCCGGCTCGACGGTGGTCCACTCCGTCGGCGGCTGGGCGGCGCTCGTGGGCATCCTCTTCCTCGGGCCCCGGCTCGGGAAGTACGGGCCGGGCAATCGCGTCAACGTGATCCCGGGCCACAACATGACCTCGGCGGCCATCGGCGTGTTCGTCCTCTGGTTCGGTTGGTTCGGCTTCAACCCCGGCTCCACGATGGCGGCGGACGGCGCCTCCATCGCGCACGTGGCCACGACCACGAACGTCGCCGCGGCCGCCGGCACCCTCTCGTCGATGATCGCCGCCTGGGTGTTCCTGAAGAAGCCGGACCTCGGCATCACCCTGAACGGCTGCCTCGCAGGCCTCGTCGCGATCACCGCCCCCTGCGCGTTCGTGAGCGTATCGAGCGCCGTCATCATCGGCCTCGTCTCCGGCGTGCTGGTCGTCGCGGCGGTGCTCTTCTTCGATCGCGTGCGCATCGACGATCCCGTCGGCGCGACGGCGGTGCACCTCGCCAACGGAGTCTTCGGGACGATCGCCGTCGGGCTCTTCTCCGATCCGACCGTGGCGCCATCCGCCGCCGTCGCGAAGCCGGGCCTCTTCATGGGCGGCGGGTTCGCGCAGCTCGGCCCGCAGCTCCTCGGGGTCATGGTCGTCGGCGGCATGGTGCTCGCCCTGTCGGCCGTCTTCTGGTGGGTCACGAAGCTCATCTCCGGTGGGATCCGCGTCACCCAGGAGGAAGAGATCGAGGGGCTCGACATCGGCGAGCACGGGAACACGGCGTACCCCGACTTCCAGGGCAGCAGCCACTTCGGCGGGCCGGGCCACGCGGCCGGCGCGGGCTACAAGCCCGCCTCGGTGGGCAGCCCCAGCCCGACCGTCACCTGATCTCGACGAGCGTTCCGATCCAGGCGAGGGTGGAGCGCCCGCTCCGCCCTCGCCGCCGTCTTGGAGGGCGTCGCGCTCTCCGCCTCGAAGGGCTTCGCCATGATCGCGCACCTCCTCGTCGCCCTCGTCGCGCTCCTCGCGGCCGCCAAGCTGGGCGGCTCCCTCGCCGAGCGGCTCGGCCAGCCGGCCGTCCTGGGCGAGCTCCTCGCGGGCGTGCTCCTCGGCGCCCTGCCGCTGCTCGGCGTCGGAGGGTTCGCCTGGGTGGCGCACGATCACGTCGTCGAGGCGCTCGCCGAGCTGGGCGTGATCCTGCTCCTGTTCGAGGTCGGCCTCGACACCCGGCTCGCGCACCTCTTGAAGGTCGGGCTCTCGGCGTTCCTGGTCGCGCTCGTCGGC
>DASPMI010000147.1:0-67072 GCA_035627135.1 Anaeromyxobacter sp.
GCTTAGGAAACCGCCGCTCTATCCGGCTGAGCTACGGGGCCAGGTACGTCGAATCCTCTGCGATCCTGCCCTCCTGCGCCCGAGCTTCTCGGGGCTGTTCCGAGGAGACCCGGCGCGGCCGCCGGTATACCACACCGCTCGGCGCGTCCAGGGAGCGAGAAGCCCTCGCCGCTCGGCACCACCAGCACCCCGAGCGCCGGCGAGGTCGTGCTCCCATCGCCGAGCTGCCCGGCGGCGTTGCTCCCCCAGCACGGCACGCGCCCATCGGCGAGCGCGGGGCAGCCATGCCCGTCGCCGGCAGCGAGGGCGCGGGCGACCCGCAACGATCACGGGGGAGCGGCACGTGCGCGGTCTCACCCGGCAGCACTCTTGGGGATCGGGCGCTCGCTGCGCCGCTGCCCGTCCGGCCTCCGGGCCCCGTCCGGGATCCCGCGCCGAGAGGCATCCTTCGCTCCGGGACCCCATCCTCTCCTCAGGGCCGCGAACCGCGCTCGGAACAGTGGAACCAGCCACGTCTACGGAGCGTCGGAGTGGCCATGCCGTTCAGCGCAGCCAGCTACATCCGCGAGCACCGCGACGAGATCATCCGGGCGTGGGAGGAGTCGCTCGCAGCCTCCGACGAAGACGTCCGCCTCCACGGGCCTGCGCTTCGAGATCACCTCCCCGGCTTGTTGCTCGAGCTCGCCGCGGTGCTCGAGGCCGGCGATGTTGCTCCGACGGGCGCACTCCGAGGGCTCGCGGGCGAGCACGCCCTCACGAGGCTGGACAGAGCGTACGGGCTGTCCCAGCTCATCCGGGAGTTCCGGGTGCTGCGCGAGACCCTGCTGCGTCTCCTCCTCACCTGCGAGGCGGAGGAACAGGCGCGGGCGGGAGCGACTCACGTGGCCCACCGCGTCGTCGAGCTCGCGACCCTGAACAGCGCGCTCGACGAGGCCGTGACGTCGGTCGTCGAGCAGTTCGTCGACGAACGAGATCGCCGGGCCGC
The DNA here is from genome assembly GCA_035627135.1 of Anaeromyxobacter sp. Classification (GTDB taxonomy): domain Bacteria; phylum Myxococcota; class Myxococcia; order Myxococcales; family Anaeromyxobacteraceae; genus Anaeromyxobacter. The sequence continues at coordinate 986 of DASPMI010000147.1, forward strand.
GCGAGCGGAGCATTCGCTCAAGGAGAGCGAGTCGCGCTTCCGCGCGCTGGCCGACGGCTCGCCGGTGCTGATCTGGGTCACCGACCGGGAGGGTCGGATCGAGTTCGTCAACCGAGCGTACTGTGAGTTCTTCGGCGTCACGCTCGAGCAGGTGCGGGCGGGGGGCTGGGTCCCCCTCGTCCACCCGGACGACGCACCCGTCTACCTGGACGCCTTCGCGCGCGCGCTGCGGGAAGGCACGCCGTTTCGAGCGCAGGCGCGCGTGCGCCGCGCCGACGGCGCGTGGCGGTGGGTGGAGTCGTATGGAGCGCCGCGCCTCGCCCCCGACGGAGTCGTCCTGGGCGTCGCCGGCAGCAGCCCCGACGTCACGGAGGCCAAGGATGCCGCCGACGCGATCCGCGCGAGCGAGGAGCGGCTCAAGCGGATCCTCCGGCACGCGTCCGCGGGCCTGTGGGAGTGGCATCCGGGGGAAGAGACGTTCACCTGGTCCGAGGAGAACTTCGACCTGTTCGGCGTGTCGCGAGACGAGACGCTCTCCGTCCACATGTTGCGCGACCGGATCGCCGAGGCGGACCTCCCGCACCTGCGCTCCACGGTCCGGGCCGTGGTCGACGGCCGCGACCCGGAGTTCCGGAGCGAGTTCCGCGTGCGCCACCCCGACCGTGGCATCCGGTGGATCCTCACCGTGGGCCGGATCGAGCGCGCGGCGGACGGAGCGCGGCCCCTGATCGCGGGCTTGAACCTCGACATCACCGAGCGCAAGCGCGCCGAGCGAGAGCTCCAGGAGGCCGACCAGCGGAAGGCCGAGTTCCTCGGAGTCCTCTCGCACGAGCTGCGGAACCCGCTCGCGCCGATCCGGAACAGCATCTACCTCCTCGAGCACGCGGCTCCGGACAGCGAGCAGGCCGCGCGCGCGAAGGAGGTCCTGCGGCGGCAGACGGAGCACCTCACGCACCTCGTGGACGATCTGCTCGACGTCACCCGCATCTCGCGCGGCAAGATCCAGCTCCAGCGCGGGCCGCTGGACCTCCGCGAGATCGTCCGCAAGACCACCGACGACCTGCACTCCGTCTTCAAGAAGGCCGGCGTCGAGCTGCGCGTCGAGTACGCGACGTTCGGGCCGGTCTGGATCGACGCCGACGCCACGCGCATGGCCCAGGTCCTCGGGAACCTCCTGAACAACGCGGTCAAGTTCACGGCGCATGGCGGCTCGGTGATCGTGAGCGTGGGCGCAGGGAGCGGGGGCGCCGAGCTGTCGGTGCGAGACACGGGCGTCGGCATCGAGCCCGAAGCCCTCGAGCGCATGTTCGAGCCGTTCACGCAGGCGGAACGGACGCTCGCGCGCACGCAGGGTGGCCTCGGCCTGGGGCTCGCGCTCGTGAGAGGCCTCGTCGAGCTTCACGGCGGGACCGTCGAGGCGAAGAGCGAAGGCCTCGGGCGCGGGGCGGAGTTCCTGGTTCGGCTCCCGATCACCGCCGTCACGGCCGACGCGCCTCTCCACCTCGATGCGCCGGCGGGCGCGGGGGGCCTGACGATCCTCGTCATCGAGGACAACCTGGACGCCGGCGAGACCCTGGTCGACATCCTGGAGATGGCCGGGAACCGCGCGCAGGTGGCGCGAGACGGGCGCTCGGGCATCGAGCTCGCGCACGCGCTGCGGCCCGACGTCGTGCTGTGCGACATCGGCCTCCCCGACATCGACGGGTTCGAGGTCGCGCGGACGCTCCGGGCGGACGCGGCGCTCGAGCGCACGCAGCTGGTCGCGCTGAGCGGCTACGCCCAGGCCGAGGATCGCGAGCGCGGAAGGGCCGCCGGGTTCGACGCCCACCTCGCCAAGCCGCCGGACATCGACCAGCTGCTCCAGCTCCTGCGCGCTCGGTCGACCGGCGCGCGTCCGGAGCTCTCTCCGGCCCTGGGCCGCACCTGACCTCCGCCGCGGAGCCTCGGAGGCGCCCGCGGAGCGTGTGCGTGCGCGCGATCCACATACCGCACGAGCGGGTGCCGCGACCACATCGCATGCACCCCGCACCGATTGACCCGCTCGCGGAGCGCATCCTACGCTGCCGCCGAGAGGGGAGCTCCATGTCACGCTCGTCGCCGCGGTACGTACTCGCTGCAGCCCTGCTGTTCACGCTTCCTGGTCCGGCGCGCGCCGGGCTCCTCGATCGCCTGAAGGAGAAGGCGGAGGGAGTCGTGGAGCGGGAGTTCGACGAGGCCGTGGAGACGGCCACCGCTCCCTCGCAGGAGGAGCAGCAGGAGGAGGCCCCGCCGCCCAAGCGTGGCAACCAGAAGAAGCCCGCGACCGGCACCTCCGGCACCTCCGGCACGCCGGCCGCGGCCACGGGCGCGGCCGCCCCCGAGGTGTACGGCAACCGCTTCGACTTCGTCCCCGGCGACAAGGTGCTCGTGTTCGACGACTTCGGCGACACCGACGTCGGCGAGTATCCGGCGCGCTGGACGATGAAGGACGGCGGCGGCAACCCGGTCGAGGTGGTGGAGATCGGCGGCAAACGGTTCGTGAAGTCGCGGTTCCAGGGAGACGAGCAGGAGAGCTCGCTGCACTGGCTGCGCTACGCGGTGAAGGGGGACCTGCCCAGGGACTTCACCATCGAGCTCGACGCCGACCTCGCGGGCCCGTTCTCGGTCGTGTTCTCGAACATCAGCGGCTTCGGGGGCCAGGAGCTCAAGTTCAACGAGAACATCGAGGGCGGCGTCACCTCCCCGAACGCGAGCGGGAAGCTGCCGAAGGCCACGGGCGTGCAGCACGTGTCGATCGCGGTGAGCGGCACGCAGGTGAAGGTCTACGTCGGCGGTGAGCGCGTCCTCGCGGACTCGGACGGCGTGGAGCGGCCCGTCGCGCGCATCGGGATGGCGTTCCTCCCCGTCTCCGGGTTCGGCACGGCGGGCGATCACCAGCTGTTCGGCGCGTTCCGCCTCGCCGAGGGGGGCAAGCCCGCCAAGCAGATGCTGGCGGGCGAAGGCCGCATCGTGACCCACGGCATCCTCTTCGACACCGGCTCGGACGTCATCAAGCCCGAGTCCGGCCCCACGCTCCGCACCATCCTCGCGCTCCTCAACGACGACAAGGCCCTCGCGTTCTCGATCGAGGGGCACACCGACGACCAGGGCGGCGCGAACGTGAACGGGCCGCTGTCGGAGCGGCGCGCCGCGTCGGTCAAGGCGTGGCTCGTGAAGCAGGGCGTCGACGCGGGCCGGCTCACGACCAAGGGGTTCGGCGACACGCGCCCCATCGACCAGGCCCGCACGCCGGAGGCGCGCGCGAACAACCGGCGCGTCGAGTTCGTGCGCGTCCCGCGCGGCGCGTAGCCGCGCCCGGGCGCGCCTCCGCGGCGCCGGGCGAGCGGGTCGAACGCCCTCCCGCTCAGCGCCCCACCCCCGCGAACCCGAGCTTCCGGCGGAGCCCCGAGAGCGCGCGGCATCCCAGCCGGAGCTCCTCCTCCAGCTCGGGGCCGATGCTCCGCCCCGCCGCGACCAGCTCGCGGGCGCTCCTCAGGAGGCGGCGATACGGCGCCGCCATGCGCTCGAAGGTGGCGGTCCGGTCGGCGTCCTGCGCGCTGGAGTCGCCCGGAGCGCCGGCCTCGGCGCAGCGCTCCAGCGCGTCCAGGTCCTTCAGGGTCAGCACGGCTCCCTCCTCACGTTTTCCCGGCGCTCGCGCGCCCTCCCCGCCCGCCGTCAAGACGCGGCACGGTCGCGCTCCCTGCGATGGATCGTCGAGACGTCGATCCCCAGGATCTCCGCCGCGCGGGTCTTGTTCCCGCCGCAGCGCTGGACCACCCACGCGATGTACAGGTCCTCGAGCTCCCGGAGCTTCACCACGCGCTCCATGGCGACCTCGAGCGGGAACGGACCGGACGCGAGGTGGGCGGCGTACCGCTCCAGCGCGTCGAGCCCGACCTCCTCGACCTCGCAGAGGATGACGAGGCGCTCGATCAGGTTCTCGAGCTCCCGCACGTTGCCCGGCCAGTGGTACGCCTGGAGCCGCTCGAGGACCTCGGCCGAGATCCGCCGCGCCCTGGACGCGGGGTTGCGCCGCCGCGCCTGCGCGACGAACGTCTCGACGAGCGCCGGGACGTCGTCCCGCCGCTCGCGGAGGGGCGGGACGGCGATCGAGACCACGTTCAGCCGGAAGAAGAGGTCCGACCGGAACTGGCCCGCCGCCACCCGCCGCTCGAGATCCTGGTTCGTGGCGGCGACGACGCGGACGTCGACGCGCCGGACCGCGTCGGAGCCGACGGCCCGGACCTGACCGTCCTGCAGGACCCGCAGCATCTTCGCCTGCAGCGCCGGCGACATGTCGCCGATCTCGTCGAGGAACAGCGTGCCGCCGTCGGACTCGGCGAAGAGCCCGCGGCGCGCGGCGGTCGCCCCGGAGAAGGCGCCCCGCGTGTGCCCGAACAGCTCGCTCTCGAGCAGCGACTCGGGGATCGCGGTGCAGTTCACCGCCACGAACGGCTGCTCCCGGCGGGCGCTGCCGGCGTGCAGGGCGCGGGCGACGAGCTCCTTCCCCGTCCCGCTCTCGCCCGTGATGAGCACGGGCGCCGCCGACGGGGCGACGCGCGCGACCATCTCGCCGAGCGCGCGCATCGGCGCGCTGGCCCCGATCATCTCCCCGGCCCGCGCGAGCTCGACGGCCCGGCGGAGGACCTCGTTGGCGCTGCGCACCCGCCGGTCCTCCAGCGCGCGCTGCACGAAGACGATGACCTCGCCGAGCTGGAACGGCTTCGTGAGGTAGTGGTACGCGCCGCGCTTGATCGCCTCGATCGCGGTCTCGATGGCGCCGAACGCGGTCATGACGATCACGGGGAGCTCAGGGTCCACCTCGTGCACTCCCGCGAGGACGTCGAACCCGTCCACCTCCTCCATCCGCAGGTCGGTGATCACGAGGTCGGGCACCTCGGCGCGGACGCGCGCCAGCGCGTCCTTCCCGCCGCCGGCGCACTCGACCACGAACCCCGCGTCCTCGAGCCGGTCGGCGAGCAAGCGCGACATCTCCTCGTGGTCATCCACCACCAAGATGCGCGCGCCCTTCTGGCCGCTCATCACGCTGCTCCTTTCCCGTGGTCGCGAGCGGCCAGACGACCCGCACGCGCGTTCCCCGCCCCACCGCGCTCTCGAGGTCGATCTCGCCGCCGTGGTTCCGGACGATCTGCAGGGCCACCGTGAGCCCCAGCCCGGTGCCCTTCCCCCGCTTCTTCGTCGTGAAGAACGGGTCGAACACGCGGTGGCGGAGGTCCGCCGGGATGCCGGCGCCGTGGTCCACCACCTCCAGGAGGCACGCCCCCGGCCGCCCGTCGGCCCGGATCGCGACCCGCCCGCCCGCCGCGCTCGCGTGGAGCGCGTTGAGCACCAGATTCACGAGCACCTGCTTGAGCTGATCGCGGTTCGCCGCGAGCGGCGGGAGCGCCCGCGGGACCTCCACGCCGATCGAGAGCTTCCGCTTCCTCGCCTCGAACGAGAGCAGGTCCGCGACCTCCTCGGCCACCTCCGCGAGGACGACGGCCCCGCCCACCTCGCGGGACGTGCGCGAGAAGTCGAGGAGCTCGCGGATGGTGCGCGAGATCCGGTCGATCTCCTCCACGATCACGCGCGCGCTCTCGCCCTGAGGGTGCCCGGGCCCGAGCCGCTGCACGAGCAGCTCGGCGCGCCCGCGCATCACGCCGAGCGGCGTGCCCACCTCGTGCGCGATCCCCGCGGCGAGCCCGCCGACGGTGGCGAGCTTCTCCGCCCGGAGGAGCTGCGAGGAGAGCGCGCGCAGCTCGGTGACGTCCTCGAGCACCACCAGCAGGCTCAGGTCCGCGGTGGGGTGGTCGAGCGGCACCGCGTGGACCGTGAAGAAGGTCCCCGACGGCCCCAGCGCGAGCGGCGGCTCGAGGACCCGGCGCACCGCGCCCGCAGCGCGGGCCTCGCGGACGAGCGCGCGGAGCGCCTGGAGCGTCTCGGGCGCGGCCTCGGGCAGCGCCTCCTCCAGCGTGCGCCCGGGCCCTGCCAACGGGAGCTTCTCGCGCGCGGCGCGGTTCGCGCCGGAGATCCCGTCCTGCTCGTCGAGGGCCAGCACACCCACCGGCGCGTTCTCGAGGATCTTCTCCGCCTGCGCGCGGAGGTGGGCGACCTGCTCCGCGGTGCGGAGCCGCTCCCGCACCGCGATCGTCCGGCGGGCGTTCAGGACGAGGTACGCGGCCAGGGCGCCGAAGGCCGCCGCCAGGGTCAGCGCGAGCGCGACCGTCCGCTGGAGGATCGCGCGCTCCTGCGCCTCGAGCGGCGCGGTGGAGTCGAGGAGCGCCGCCGACCAGTGCCCCGCGTCCGGCGTCCGGATCGGCGCGTACACCGCGACGGCGTCGGCGGACCCCATCCCCAGCGCGTCCGCCTCCTCACCCGGGATGACGCGCGTCCCGCTGTGGCCGGCGCGCATGCGCTCCCGGACGTCGGCGAGCGCCGGAGGGGGCGTCCCGCCGTCGAGGGCGGCCAGGATGGCAGAGTCGGTGAGCGGGGTCGTCCGCCCGTACGGGCCGAACAGCACCAGCTTCGAGGCTTCGCCGGGGGCGACGACGCGGAGCCGCTCGAACCACGTCCGCTGATCCACGAGCACGACCAGCGCGCCCTCCGGCCTTCCGTCACGCGCGAAGGGCGTCGCGAACGCGCGGAGCCACGGCGCCGACGCGTCCCCGAGCGGCTCGGAGATGGCCATGCCCTGGCGCTCCACCGCCTTCCGCGCGGTCGCGGCGAGCGCCCGCCGGAGCGCGGTCCGCCCCGCCCGCTGCGCGCCGTGGGGCGTCCCGACGACGAGCCGCTCCTGGCCCTCGCCCTCGTACACGGCGATGAGGACGTACGAGGGTACCACGGCGAGGAGCGCCTCCAGCTCGCGCCGCTCTCCGCGCGGCGACTCCGGCGTGCTGACGAGCCGCGCGGCGAACTCGAGGTGCTGGCCCATGGCCGCCAGCTCCGACTCGATCTCGCGGATGGCGATCCGGAGCCGCGAGAGGTGCTCGTCCCCGAACGCCGCCACGAGGTCGGCGCGATCGCGCCGGGCCGCCTGGACGGCGAGCACCCCCACGACCGTCGTGACGGCGGCGGCGGACGCCACGGCGATCCACGTCCCGCGGTTCATCATCCCCTCACCGTACCGCCAGGACGCGCTCGAGGCCCTCGAGATCGCCCGCGAGCCCCTGCGCCTTGCGCCGGGCCCGGATGAGGCGTCGCAGCAGCTCGTCGATTCCGGCCTGGTCGGGGAGGTAGGCGTGCGCCCCCGTCCGCGCGGTCCTCCCCACGCGGACGCCGAGCGCGACGCCCGGGGCCCGGAAGGCGTCCTCGTCGGTCCGATCGTCGCCGACGAACACCGCCGCGGCGCGGCCGGTCCGGGCCAGCAGCGCCTGCACCGCCTCTCCCTTGTTCGGCGACGCGGCCGGGGCCGCGGTCACGACCGCCCGGCCCGGCACCACGCGGGCGTCCGGGAGCGCCGAGAGCGCCGCGGTGATCGCCCGCCGCGCGCTCGCGCGAGACGGCGCGTGCCGGTAGTGCACGGAGAGCGAGAAGCCGTTGTCCTCGACGACGACGCCGGGGAGCGACTCGATCGGCGCCCGGATGGCGTCGCGCCAGGCGGCCACCCGGCGCCGCACCGCGAGGTCGAGCGGGCCGAACCCCGCCTCCGCGCCGTGGCTCCCCACGATCGCGACGAGCGGCACGCGGGCGACGCGCGCCGCGACGTCCGCGCGCGAACGCCCGGAGATGACCGCGGTGGGATAGAGGAGCGCCGCGACCCGGAGCAGGGCGCAGGTGCGATCCCGCATGCGGGCCGCTGGAGGGTCGGGCACGATCGGCGCGAGCGTGCCGTCGAAGTCGAACGCGAGGAGCACGTCCTCCCGCGCCAGCTGGTCCAGCCTCGCCTCCCAGTTCGGATCCAGGATGCTCTTCACGCGCCCACCTCGTCCACGGCATGGATTCCCAGCGCGAGCCGGCTGCTCAGCCGGTCGCGCGCGCGCAGCTTGCCCGCCTCCGACAGCATCCGCCCCGCCCACCGGTAGACGTTGAACTCGCTCACCTGCGCACGGAGCGCGCGCATCCGCTCCGCCTGCTCGGCGGGCGGCATCTCGAGCGCCGTGAACAGGGCGGCGCTCGCCTCCTCGAGGTCGTACGGGTTGACGAGCAGCGCCTCCGCGAGCTCGCGCGCGGCGCCGGTGAACCGGCTCAGGACCAGCACCCCGCGCTCGTCGTCACGGGCGGCGACGTACTCCTTCGCGACGAGGTTCATCCCGTCGTGGAGCGAGCTCACGTAGCAGAGATCGGCGGCGCGCATGTAGCGGAACACCGCCGCCGCGTCGTGGTGCGCCCGCAGGAGGACCACCGGCCGCCAGGTCCCGCGCGCGAACCGCTCGTCGATCCGGCGGGCGAGGGCCTCGACCTGCTCGTCGAGCCTGCGGTACTCGGGGATGAGCGTGCGGCTCGGGGCGCCGAGCTGCACGAACGTGAACTTGCCCTGGAGCTGCGGGAACCGCTCCAGCGCGCGCTCCACCGCGAGCAGCCGCTCCTCGATGCCCTTCGTGTAGTCGAGGCGGTCCACGCCGATCCCGAGCCGCGCGTCCGGCGCGAGCCCGAGCTCGGCGAACACCGCGCGCCGGCACTCCGCGACCGGCGGCGCCGCCTGCGCCGCGCCGTTCGGCCACTCGATCGAGATCGGATAGGGCCGGACCAGGCACTCGTGCCCGCGGTACACGACCGACATCCGCTCGCGATCGATGCGGGCCTCGAGGAACCGGTCGACGCCCTCGAGGAAGTTGTTGCAGTGCTGCTGCGTGTGGAACCCGACGATGCTCGATCCGAGCAGCCCGTCGAGGAGCTCCCGCGCCCAGGGACAGACCCCGAGCCGCTCCGCGTGCGGCCACGGAATGTGCCAGAAGGTGATCACCGTCGCCCGCGGGAGCCGCCGGCGGACGTGCGCTGGGGCGAGCGCGAAGTGGTAGTCCTGGATGAGGACGATGGGATCCGCGCCCTCCGCCTCGTCCCGGACCCCGTCCGCGAACTTCGCGTTGACGGCGTCGTACTGGCGCCAGTCCGCGGCCCGGAACGCGGGGCGCGTGTAGACCTGGTGGCAGAGCGGCCAGAGCCCCTCGTTCGAGAAGCCGTAGTAGTACCCGCGCTCCTCCTCCTGGCTCAGCCACACGCGGCGGAGCGAGTAGGACTCCTCGCCCGGCGGCACGAGCACGCGGTCCTCGCGGTTCACGACCGCGCGATCCGCGCTGCCGCTCCCGTGGGCGATCCAGACGCCGGAGCACGCCCGGAGCACCGGCTCGAGCGCGGTGACGAGGCCGCTCGCGGGCCGGAGCACCGCGAGGGAGCCGTCCTTCGCGCGCTGGTGCACGTACGGCTCGCGGTTCGCGACCACGATGACGCTGTCGCCGTGCAGGGTCTCGCGCAGGACGTGCTGGAGCCGCTCGGGCGTCCACTTGCCCCCGGCGCCCCGCTCGCTCGCCGCCTCGGCGAGGGCGTCGCGGATGTCGGAGAGGAGCGGCGTGAAGCGTGGCGCCACCCGGCTGCGCGTCCACCCGCTCGGGCGGCCGAGCGAGATGAGCCGCCGCATCTCCTCCGTCCAGCTCGTCCAGCTCAGGCGCCGCATGAACAGGGCCGCCAGGGATGCGAGGACGGACACGACCACGAACACGATCATGGTGAAGCGGCGCATGGAGGCCTCGCGCCGCGCGACGAAGCTCAGGTCGTGCACCACGACGAGGTTCGCGACCACCCGCTCCTCGTCCCGGAGCGGCGTGACCGACAGGTGCACGAGCCCGTCGCCGAGGTCCTGGAACACCTCGAGCGGCTCTACCCGGTCCGGGCCGAACTCGCCGGGCCTGCGCTCCGCGATCTGCTCGCACGCGTACGAGGCCGGGAGCGTGTCGGTGCGCGCGAGCGTCCGCATCTGCGGCGAGCAGAGCGACGCGGCCATGGCCCGATCGTCGCGGCTGAGCTCGTCGAGCAAGGCCGAGAACCGGCGCCGCTCGTTCGTCTTCACGTGCGCGACCAGGCTCTCCCGCGCGCCGCTGGCCGCGAGCCGCGCCCGCGCCGACACGTCGCGCATGAACCAGCTCCGGGTCGTGTCGTTGACGAGCGCCGTCGCGCCCCAGGCGAGGGCGCCCAGGACGGCCAGGAGCGGGAGGAGCACTCGAACCATCTTCACCTCGGGCGGCGTTGCTTCTTGCCAGTGCGACCCTGGCACCGTGCAAGGGTCCCGGCGGAGCGGGGGCGTTTTCCCGGCGGATCGCGGGCCGACACGGGAGGGCACTGCACGAACCCGGCCGGACGCGGGACGCCGGCGCCGGAAGGGCCCCCGTCACCCTCCCGTCCGTCGCCCCCCGCCCCGACCCGGAGTCCAGCGGCACTCGGCCGCAGAACGGATGTTTCACCGGGGGCTCACGGGTACGCGGCGGTGCGCGCGTCCGCCGACCAGACCACCGCCATCACCGAGGACGTCCCCTCGCTCGCCGAGATCGCCACGGCCGACCAGGCCTTCACGGCCATGCGGCTCCACACGTATCGCGGCATCGTCGCCGTGGTCCGCGGCGACGTGAGCGATCGCGAGGCGGCCTGGAAGCGCGTCGAGAGCGCCCGCGCGCGGGTCGAGAATGCGTTTCAGGCGTTCGAGGCCCTCCCCCGGAGCGCGGCGGAGGCGGAGCTCTACGCGCCGCTGCCGCAGCTCTTCCGGGAGTATCTCACCGGGAGCGCGGCCGTCTGGGAGCTCAGCCGCGCCGGAGATGCGACGCCGCGCGCCACGAGGGCGGGTTCCGCCGCATCGTCCAGGGGATGAACGAGACGCTCGACGCCGTCGTCGGGCCGCTCACCGCGGCGGCGCGCCAGGTGGACGGGATCGCCCGCGGAGAGATCCGGCCGCCGATCGCGACGCCCTTCCGCGGTGACTTCGAGCTCCTGCGCGCCAACGTGAACGCCTGCGGGTCGGCGGTGCAGGCGCTCGTCGCGGACGCGGAGCGCCTGGTCCAGGCGGCGGCGCAGGGACGGCTCTCCACGCGCGCCGACCCGGGGGGTGCACCGCGGCGACTTCCGGCGCGTCGTGGAGGGGTTCAACGCCGCGCTGGACGCCGTCCTCGCGACCGCCTCGTGGGCCGGCGACTACGGCCGGCTGCGGGACGGCCTGAACGGCTGCGTCGAGGCGGTGAACCGCCTCGTCCAGCGCGCTCCTCCAGGTCGCGGCCTCCGTCGAGGCGGCGGCGGCGGGCCAGGGCACGACGGCGGTGCACGAGCTCGAGAGCACCACGGGCCGGGTCCGGCAGTCCGCCGAGGGCACGGGCCAGATCATCCGGGACGTCTCGGACATCGCCTTCCAGACGAACCTCCTCGCGCTCAACGCGGCCGTAGAGGCCGCGCGGGCCGGCGAGGCGGGCCGCGGGTTCGCCGTCGTCGCCGAGGAGGTCCGCTCGCTGGCGCTCCGCGCGAAGGACGCGGCCGCGCGGACGGAGGCGGCCGGGGCGCAGGCCGAGGGGATCGGCCAGGTGGAGAAGGCGATCGCCGAGATGGACAAGGTCACCCAGCAGAACGCCGCGAGCGCGGAGGAGTCCTCCTCGGCGGCGAGCGAGCTCTCCGGGCAGTCCGAGGAGCTCGCGTCGATGGTGGCGAGCTTCCAGCTCGATCGGCACGGGCCCGGGCCGCGCGACGAGGTCGCCCGGCGCCGGGGCGGACCACAGCGGTGATCGCCGGGTTCTGACGGGCGCTGGCTCCGCGTCGAAGAGGCACGCCGGGGTCGGCCCGGGGTATGCCTCTTCGGGGTCGGCCCCGACGGGCTTCTTTCCCGTCGCGCGTGGCTCGATCGATCCTCTCCGGACCTCGCCGCTCCTCCAGGGTCCCGTGGCCGACGTCGACGCGAACTCGAACCAGCTGTCGGCGTCGGATGGCGCGCGGCTCCTGGCAGCCGCACACGAGCTCGCCGCCGCGCGCGCGCTCGCGCACGTGATGGAGCGCGCGCGGCGGGCGGCGCGCGACCTCACGGGCGCCGACGGCGTCACGTTCGTCCTCCGCGAGGGCGACCTCGCCCACTACGCCGACGAGGAGGCGATCGCGCCGCTGTGGAAGGGGTGCCGCTTCCCGATCGGCGCGTGCATCTCGGGCTGGGCGATGGTCCACCGGCAGACCGTGGTGGTGGAGGACGTGTTCCTCGACCCGCGGATCCCCCACGAGGTGTACCGCCCCACGTTCGTGAAGAGCCTCGCCATGGTGCCGGTCGGCGTCGAGGAGCCCGTCGCGGCGCTCGGCGCGTACTGGGCGCGCGCGCACCGCGCGACCGCGCGCGAGCTCCGGCTCCTCGAGAGCCTCGCCGGGTTCGCGGCGCTGGCCCTCGCGAACGAGGCGCTCGTGCGCGAGCTCCGGGAGGCGCTCGCCGCGCGCGAGGACTTCATCACCCTGGCCGCGCACGAGCTCCGGACGCCGCTCGCCGCGCTCACCCTGACCCTGCACGGCGCCGCCCGACCGCGCGAGCGCGCGCCGGACGAGGAGCTGGCGTCGCTGCGCCGGCGGCTGGGACGGGCGGAGCGGCACGCGGAGCGCCTCGCGAAGCTCGTGGATCAGCTCCTGGACGCCCGGCGGGTCCCCGCCGAGATCCCGCTCCAGCGCGAGCGGCTCGACCTCGCGGCGCTCGCGGCGACCGCGGCCGCGGCCCTGGACGCGGACGGCCGCGTGGCGGTCCAGCGCGCCGGGCCCGTGGAGGGGAGCTGGGACGCCGCCCGCCTCCAGCAGGTCGTCGAGAACCTCGTCTCGAACGCCCTCAAGTTCGGCCCGGGCGAGCGCGTCGAGGTCGAGGTCTCCCGCGAAGGCGCGCAGGCGCTCCTCTCCGTGGCGGATCGAGGACCTGGGATCGCGCCGGAGGACCGGGAGAGGATCTTCGGGAAGTACGAGCGCGCAGTCTCGACCCGGAACTTCGGCGGCCTCGGGCTCGGCCTGTGGATCGTGCGCCAGAACGTGGAGGCCCACGGCGGCACGATCCACGTCGAGAGCCGGCCCGGCGGAGGATCCCGCTTCGTCGTCCTGCTGCCGTGTGACATGGACAACGTCGCCTCGCTCCGCGATGCGCACGCCGGTCGCGCGCGCGCACAGGGCTGACGTCGGTCGAAGCTGCGGAGGGCCGAACCTGCCGCCGCGGGTCCCTGCTCACCCCGGTGTCGCGCCGCTCCTGCGGCGAACGCAGAAACGCGGCGCTTCTCCACGAGGATTGGTCCCACCGGCGCAGGCACGCCCGCTGCACTCTCCTGGCTCGGGACAACGCCGCACCGAGGCCAAACGTCATGCAAGCAGGGGAGTTCATCCAGGATCCGCGCCGGTCGATGCGCGCACAGGCGACCTGCCACGCCGAGGTCGTCACCGCCGCAGACCGCTTCACGGCCGTCACGGAGGACGTGAGCGCTCAGGGCTGCCGCCTCGTCACCCCGCGCCCCCTGCGGCCCGGTGAACGGGTCCAGCTCGCGCTCGGCCACGCCGGGCTCTCCCGCCGGCTCACGGCGGCGGGCCACGTGGCCTGGGCGGTGGTGGCCGGCGGGCGCTCCCGCGCCGGCATCTCGTTCGACGCAGCCGCGCAGGCCGACGGCGCGCGCTGGTTCGCGGAGCTGCTCCGGTTCCTCGGGCTGCGCGAGACGCCGCGCTGGCCCGTGCGGCTCCCGCTGTCCGCCACCCTCTACCTCGGCCCGCCGCCGCTGTTCGGCGTCCAGGCGACGCCGCTCGAGGTCGCGATCCTCGCCCGCGTCGGCGCGGGCGCCACGGTCGCCGCGCTCCTCGGGACGGACCTCGCCCAGTGGGCGGCGCGGGAGCGGGCGCTCTGGTCCCTGCTCGCGCAGCGCCACCTCACCACCCTGCGTGAAGAGTCCGTGCCGCCGGAGATCTGGGCCGCCTTCCTCCCGCAGCGGCGCGCCGCGGCGGCGGAGCCCCGCGCCGGGAGACTCCCGCTGGAGCCGACCCAGGTCTTCGCGCTCCCGATGCTCCGGCCGGACGGCTGGACGCAGCGCTGACCGCGTCGCGCGTCGCGCGCGCCCGTCGCGACGCGCCGCGCGAAGGACGCAACCTACGGTACAGGCCTTCACGGCACGGCGACCACGGCTGAGTAGAGCCGGAGATCGTCGATGCCGGATCGCAGCATGGCCAGGCGCTCGGCGCCGCGCGTGCCGGCCGAACGGAGGGACCACGGCGACGAGAGCGGCGGACCTCCAGCGCCTGGAGCTGGTCCGGGCGCGCGTGGCCGAGGCGGCTGCGGACCCCCACCGCATCGTCGCCCTGAACGCAGTGCCCGCCACGCCCCGCGTCGGGAGCGCCGCGCCCGCCCGGGTGACGGTCCCTTTGCGGGCTCCGGCGCGCGTGACGACCTTTCGCGCAGGGGGCCATCGATGCCACAGGACGAGCTCCCGGGGACGCTGCGGCGCTCCCCGGCCAAGGCGCAGCGCACGTGGAAGAAGACGCACGACCGGGCGGTGGAGCAGTACGGTGAGGGCGAGCGGGCCCACCGGACCGCCATGGCTTCGCTCAAGCAAACGTTCGAGAAGGTCGAGGACCACTGGGAGCCCAAGAAGCGGAAGGGGCCGTCGGACCCGCGCTCCACCCGTTCCACCAAGGAGAAGCGGGAGGGCAAGGGCGAGACCTTCGGCGGCGTGGACCTCTTCGGGCACACGAAGCAGGAGCTGTACGCGCGGGCGCGGAGCCTCGGGATCCGCGGCGCTTCGAGGATGACGAAGGACGACCTGGCGCGGGCGATCGCGAAGGCGCAGTGAGGGCACCCTGCCCTCCCGAGTGAGCAGCCCCTCGTGGCACGGGCGCCGCTCCGCCCGGCGATGAACATCGTGCGAGGCAGCCGGGGGGCGCTGCCTTGCGGGTCGACTATCACCTCCACACCTGGGCGTCGCACGATGCGCGGTCGAGCACCGCCGAGGTGCTGGAGCGCGCGCTGGCCGCGGGGCTCGGGATGGTCGTGGTCACGGACCACGACACGATCGAGGGGGCCGTGGCCCTGGCCGCGGCGGCGCCGCGGGCCCTCCACGTCGTCGTCGGGTGCGAGTTCACCTGCGACGACGGCACGCACGTGATCGGCGTGGGGCTCCGCGACATGATCGGGGAGCGGCGGCTCCCGCACCTGCTCGACGCCATCCGCGCCCACGGCGCGCAGGTGCTCCTCCCGCACCCGTTCCGGCGCGGGAGCGGGATCTTCCGGGCGGAGCGCCGGCGATCCGAGTCCTTCGTGCGGGACGTGCTCGCGCGGACCGATCTCCTCGAGGCCTTCAACGGCCGCGACACCTTCGAGAACAACGCGCGGAGCCACGACCTCGCGCTGCGCGCCGGCCTCCCGTCGGTCGCGGGGAGCGACGCGCACCGCACCGCCGAGATCGGCCGGACCTGCGTGGAGTACGCGGGCGCCGCGTTCGTGCACGGCGCCTCGCCTCGCCGCATCCGGGGCGCGCCCCGTCCGCCCCGGCCGGAGCACCCACTCAAGCGCCGCCTCATGGAGCTCTACCACGCGAACGCCGGGCGCCTGCCCGGGCTCGACGCCGCGTACCGCGCCCTCCGCGCCCGCTTCCACGCGGACGGCCCCCCCCTCACCTCCGAACCGAGGATCGTCCATGACCTCCCCGCCCTCTCCGCCCCTTCCCCGGCTCTCGCTCGCGGTGAAGCGGGCGCTGGACGTGACGTTCGCGGCGGCGCTGCTGGTCGGCCTCTCCCCGCTCCTCCTCGCGCTGGCGGCGGTGGTGAAGGCCAGCTCGCCGGGTGAGATCCTCTTCCGCCAGCGGCGGGTCGGGAAGGACGGGCGGATCTTCACGATCCTGAAGTTCCGGACCATGGTCCAGGACGCGCCCCGCTCGAAGCTCGGCACGTACTGCTACGCCGACGACCCGCGCATCACGGCCGCGGGCCGGATCCTCCGCAAGACGAGCCTCGACGAGCTCCCGCAGCTCTGGAACGTGCTCCGCGGCGACATGAGCTTCGTCGGGCCGCGGCCCGACCTGCCCCACCACGTCGAGCGGTACACGCCGGCGCAGCGGGGGCGGCTCGCCGTCCGGCCGGGGATCACCGGGTGGGCGCAGGTGAACGGCCGCAACGTGCTGCCCTGGTCGGAGCGGATCGCGCTCGACCTCGAGTACCTCGACGGCTGGACGCTCGGCCGCGACCTGCGGATCGTCTGGCGCACGTTCGGGGTGGTGCTGAGCCGGCGCGGGGCGAGCCTGCCCGGGCGCCTCGGGGAGGGAACGGGATGGGAACGCACGCGCACGGGCCCCTGACGGCCCTCGTCACCGGGGTGGGCGCGCCCCCGGGCGTCAGCATCTTCAAGGCGCTCCGCCAGTCGCCGCTCGCGCCGCGGATCGTCGCCACCGACGCCGACCCCGGCTCGGTGGGTCTCCACCGCGCCGACGTCGCCTACACGCTGCCCCGCGCGACCGCCGACGGCCCGGGGTACCTGCGCCGGCTCGAGGAGCTCTGCGTCCGCGAGCGGGTCCAGCTCGTCTGCCTCGGCTCCGAGGCGGAGCTCGTCCATGTCGCGCCGCACCGCGAGGCGCTCGAGCGGCGCACCGGCGCGCGCGTGGTCGTGAACGCGCCGGACACGCTCGCCACGCTCATGGACAAGTGGACGTTCACCGGCGCGCTGCGCGCGCGCGACCTCCCGGTGCCGGACACCGCCCTGGGGAGCGACGCCGAGGCGCTCCGGGCCCTGCTCGCCCGCCATCCGTTCCCGCTCGTCGTGAAGCCGCGCCACGGCTCGGGGTCACGCGGGCTGCACGTCGTCCCCGACGAGGAGATGCTCCGCGCCGCGCTCCGGCTCGTGCCCGACGCGGTGGTACAGGAGTACCTCCGGCCCGACGACCAGGAGTACAGCGTGGGCGTCTACCGCAGCCCGCGGCGCGGCACCGTGGGCACGATCGTCTTCCGGCGGACGCTCGCGGCGGGGCTCACCTACAAGGCAGAGGTGGTCCGGGACGCCGAGATCGAGGCCGTCTCGCGCCGGGCGGCGGACGCCTTCGCGCTGTTCGGGCCGATCAACGTGCAGCTCCGGAAGACCGCGGACGGCCCGCGCATCTTCGAGATCAACCCGCGCTTCTCGAGTTCGGCGGTGATGCGCGCCGGCTTCGGGTTCAACGAGGCGGAGCTCTGCCTCCGCGACCTCGTCCTCGAGGAGGAGCTGGCGGCACCCGCGGTGCGGCCGGGCCACGCGATGCGGTTCTGGGACGAGGTCTACGTCACCCCGGAGGAGCAGGCCCGCCTCCGCGTGGGCGCCGCCGAGGGCGTCGCCGGCCGGAGCGGGACGCGGCTCGATGACTTCTGAGTCCGTCGCAGCACGGCGCTCGAGCGCCGCCGCGCCCGTCGCGGCGGCGCGGCCGCGGCTGCGCCACAGCTTCGGCTGGACCCTCGCGGGCAACGTCGTCTGGGCAGGCTCGCAGTGGGGCCTGGTCGTGGTGCTCGCGCGGCTCGCCTCGCCCGAGGCGCTCGGGACGTTCGCGCTCGCCCTCGCGATCACCGCGCCCGCGTTCCTCCTCGCCGGGCTCCACCTGCGCGCGTCGCAGGCGACCGACGCGGCGCGGGCCTTCCGGTTCGGCGACTACCTCTCGGTGCGGATCGCGGGCATGGCGATCGCCCTCGGCGCCCTCGCGGCGCTCGAGGCCCTCTCCGGGCGGGGCCTCGCGGCCTCCGCGGTGGTCCTCGCCGTCGGGGCCACGAAGGCGATCGAGGGGCTCTCGGACGTCCACCACGGCGCGCTCCAGCAGCACGAGCGCATGCGGCCGATCGCGGTCTCGCTCGTCGCGAAGGGTGCCCTGTCGGTGCTGGCGTTCGCGATCGTGCCCGCCGCCGGGGGCGGGCTCCTCGCCGCGGTCGGCGCGATGGGCGTCGCCTGGCTGCTCGTGCTCGTGCTCTGGGACGTCCCGGCGGCGGGCGCGACCCTGCGGGCCGCGGGCGAGGCGCTGCGGCCGCGGCTCGACCGCGCCGCGGCCGCGCGGCTCGTGGCGACGTCGCTCCCGCTCGGGCTCGTGATGATGCTCGTCTCGCTCCGCGTGAACGTGCCGCGCTACTTCCTCGAGCGGTTCGTGGGCACGGCGGGGCTGGGCGAGTTCGCAGCGCTCGCGTCCCTGCTCGTCGCCGGCGGGGTGGTGGTGAACGCGCTCGGGCAGGCGGCGACGCCGCGGCTCGCCGCCCTCCATGTGGCCGGGGACCGGGCCGCGTTCCGCGCGCTGGTGCTGCGCCTCCTCGCCCTCGCCGCCGGCCTGGGGGTCGCGGGCGTCGCGGTCGCGGCGGTGGCGGGTGAGCCGATCCTGCGGCTGCTCTTCGGGGCCCGCTTCGGCGGGCGGGCCGACCTCCTCGTGCTCCTCATGGCGATCGGCGTCCCGGCCAACGCCGCCTCGATCCTCGGCTTCGCGCTCACCGCGGCGCGCCGGTTCGCGGTGCAGCTCCCCGTGTTCGCCGGCACCACCGCGGCCTGCGCGGCGCTCTGCCTGTGGCTCGTCCCCGGCGGCGGGCTGCGCGGCGCCGCGCTCGCGTGGGGCGGGTCGATGCTGCTCGAGGTGGCGGCGGTCGGCCTGCTCCTCGCGCTCACCCTGCGGCACCTACCCGCCGGGAGGAGGACGTCGTGAACGCGCTCCGGACGCTGGCCCTCGGGCTGTTGCTCGCCCTCACCCTCCTCCTCCCTGCCGCGGGCGATCCCCTGGTCGCGACCGGGGTCTGGGCCGTCTGCCTCGCGATCCTCGCGCGCTCGCACCCGAGCGGTCTGCTCTCCTTCGGCTGCCTGTACCTCCTGCTGCTCGGGGTGTTCCACCTCGGGCTCGTGGCGCCGCTCGCGCTCGGCGCGACGGCCGCGGCCGCGCCCGCCTGGACGCGGTCGCTCGCCTTCCCCTCCGCCGTGTCGCTCGTGTCGATCGCGTTCGCCGCGTTCACCTTCGGCGCGCGGTTCCGGGGCGCGGTCCCGCACGGCGCCGCCCCCATCCCGTCGCGGCCGATGCTCTTCTTCGCCGGCGCTGCGGTGGCGCTCCTCGGCGCTGCCCTCGTGCTCCACGGCGGGCGGCAGGCGGGGGTGTTCACGAGCGGCTACGGCGCCTTCTTCCACCGCGCCATGACCGCCGACGCGCGCCTCTTCAATGTCGGCCTCATGGTCTTTCCCATCGGCTTCGTGGTGGCGGCGGTCGGGGCGACCCGGCGCCAGCTGGTCGTCATCGTCGCGGGCGTCCTGGCGGTGCTCGCGCCGCTCTTCCTCGCGGGGTTCCGCGGGCCGGTGATCGTGCACCTCGCGACGCTCATCGCGGTCTGGGCGCACAAGGACTTCGTGATGGCGCGGCGCGCGGCGCTGTCCCTCGCCGTGGCGGCGATCGTGCTCGTGCCCGCGGTCCGGTACACGCGCGACACGCGGGCCGACCTCGCGACGGGGCTCGCCGCGTACGACCCGCTCGCCCTGTTCACCGAGGCGGGGACCTCGCTCTACCCCCTCGTCATCACGGCCGACCGCATCGACTCCGGCGCCGAGCCGCTCTGGCTCGGCCGCTCGTACGCGACCGCCATCGGCCGCACGCTGCCGAACTTCGGCCAGCGCGCGAGCCTGGACGCGCGCGGGATGACGCCGAACGGCTGGGCGACGCTGCAGGCGGATCGCTGGCTCTACGTGCGCGGCGGCGGCATCGGCTTCTCGGGCGTGGCGGAGCCGTACCTCAACTTCGGCCGGATCGGCGTCGTCGTCTTCTTCTTCCTCCTCGGCCTCGTGCTCCAGCGCTGGGAGAACTGGCTCGCGCGCGATCCCTTCCGCGCCGCGGCGGCGGCGGCGACGTTCGGGTTCGTGCTCTGGACGGTGCGCAACGAGAGCATGGAGCTCTTCCGCTCGATGGCGTTCGCCGCCCTCGTGGTCGGCGGGGCGTGGATGGTGCACCGCGTGCTCCACCGGCGGACCTCGCGGGCCGCGCTCGCGGCGGCGGCGTGAGCGACGCGCCCCAGCCCGCGCTACGGCTGGGGGGCGAAGCTCGACCTCTTCCACAGCTTGGGCGTCTTGTAGAGGTCGGGGTTCCCGTGCCACGGGTGCTGGCTCGCGCGCCCGATCGTGTCCGCGTTGTCGAGGGCGAAGTCGATCCACACCGGCGCGCCCGGCGCGGGCGGCTCGAGCCCGAGCTCGGCGAGCGCGAAGCTCGCCTCGACCCGCCAGCCGCCCGGCGCGTCCTTCACCACCACCGCCGCGCCCGGCATCGGCTTGTGGCTGAAGTAGTTCCAGACGAGCGGCGCCTGCGGGTTGTAGCTGATGACGAGCTGCACGTCCCCTTCCTTGAGCTCGTCCCGCCGCTCCGGGTGCGTGCCGACGAAGAGTTCGACCGCGTCCCCCTGCCAGTTCCGGCCCGGGCCCGCGGTGTTCACGACGGGCGTGACGTCGGTGACCTCGAACGCCGCGTAGAGCCGGGTCGCGTCCACGAAGACTCGGAAGTTGCAGGCGTGCGTGCCATCCGCCTTCGCCACCCGGCCGACCGGCACCGCCGGCCAATCGGAGAGGTCGCCGTCGATCCGCACCGGCGCTCCGCCGATGATCACCGGGAAGGGCTGCTGCTTCGGCCTGGTGACGGGGAGCTTGCCGGCGGCTGCGTCCGCGTCGGCCGTCGAGGGCTCCGCTTGCTGCGTCGAGGCGCACGCCGCCGCCACTCCGAACATCGCCACGGACGTCCACCGCACGAGCCAGTGCTTCATCCGATCTCCCTCCAGGTCCTGCCGGCGCCCGATGGCCGGTCCCGTCATCGTAGAGGATGCCAGCGACGCAGGCCAGGTCGATCCCGGCCGCGGGCGCCGCCGATTGCTTCACTCGGGGGCCATGATCTTCGACCGCTGGTTCGCGCTCGTGGAACCGGCGTACTGGCCCGCGGCAGCGCCGCTCGTGGTGCGGCCCATGCCGTCGAGGTACAGCGATGCACCGCTGCGACTGCACGCCGATGATCGGCGAGCCGCTGAGGTCGGGGCGGCCGGCGACGCCCTCGGCCGAGGGCCCGGGCCGAACCGTAGCCAGCCGTGAGCAAAGAACACGGACTGGGAAGGGCCCGGCATGCCGGGGGTTTCTCGAGAACCCCGTTCCCCCCGGCCCCCGCCTCGAGCGCGGCTTCGCGCCTCGAGCGGACGCACGCGATCACGCGCCTGCTCGCTCGCCCGCAGCACACAAAGCGGCAGACCAGCCAACCGCGCGTGAACACGGACGTGCGGTGAACGACACGCAGTGCCTGACATGTACGCGCCGGAACGACGCGGCGCCCGCTCGCCGCGGTGGAGGAGGGGCACTCGAATGAAAGTCATCTCTCCTGGGTTGTGCCGACGCCCCGCATCGGGGCTTCACCCTTCGCCCGCCCCGCACGCTCCGGCTCGCTCGTCCGCGCCGCGACCGCTCGCCGGGCCGGGCCCGACTCGAGCTCCGGCTCGAGAGAAAGGCAGCCGCCGAGATGCTTCTCGCGAAGCGACTCCTTCCCCTCGCCCTCCTCCTCTCAGCCTGGTTCTCCACGGGCTGCGGCGGCTCGTCCGGCTCGAGCCCGGCCGGCGTGCTCGCGGTCGAGCCGGCGTTCTCCGAGGTCTACCCGGGCGACACCGTCCAGTTCTCCGCCTTGTTCGACGGCGCGCCTGCGGACCAGGTCACCTGGTCGGTCGAGTCCGGCAGCGGCATGGTCCAGGCCGACGGGACGTACGTCGCTCCCGACGCGCCCGGCACCTACATGGTCCGTGCGACCCACGGCACCGGCGAGTCCGCCGAGGCGACGGTGGTCGTGACGGAGCGCGCCGGGCAGGGCGTCACCGTGAGCGTGTCGCCGAAGGCGGCCTCCGTCCAGGCGGGCGAGACGCTCGCCCTCACCGCGACGGTCACGGGCAGCTCGGTCTCGACCGTCACCTGGTCCGTCGAGGAGGGCGCGGCGGGCGGCGCCGTCACGTCCGGCGGCCGGTACACCGCGCCGGCCACCGCGGGCACCTACCACGTCCTCGCGAAGAGCACCGCGGCTCCGGCCGCCCTGGACCGCGCCACGATCACCGTCACCGCGGCGCCGCCTCCCCCGCCCCCGCCCACGGGCCCGCAGCTCTACGTCGCGCCCGACGGCAACGACGCCAACCCGGGCACCGAGGCCCAGCCGTGGCGCACGATCCAGAAGGCGATGAACGCGGCCTCCCCCGGCGCGACCGTGAACGTGCGCGGCGGCACCTACCGTGAGCGCCTCACCCTCAACGTCTCCGGCACCGCGGAGAAGCCCATCGTCTTCCAGCCGTACGGGTTCTCGGGCGCGCCGAACTGCGGCGGCTACACCGGCAAGACCTGCGGCGGCGAGAAGGTCGTGCTCGACTACGCCTCCCTCGGCACGATCACCGACGGCGTCCCCTTCCTCCGGATCAACGGCAAGAGCTACGTCACGATCCAGGGCTTCACGTTCCAGAACTTCACCTGCAACGGCCCGATGCAGCAGGGGCTCCGGATCGACGGCTCGTCGAGCTACATCGAGCTGCGGCACAACCGGTTCCTGAACAACCGCAACATCTACCCGCACATCGACCACGCGGCCGCCCTGCTCCACATCCGCGTGTGGGGCCCTGCGCACCACGTCACGTTCTTCCGGAACGAGCTGGGCAACATCGTCAGCGTGGTGAGCGAGGCGCTCACGATCGACCAGTACGCGCGCGACGTCCTGATCGAGGAGAACTGGCTCCACGACATCGACGGCATCGCGATCGACACGCACGGCGCCGCGCACCACGTCACCGTCCGCGGGAACCTGCTCGAGTTCATCGGCCGGCGGCGCGACGGCAGCATCTGGTACGGGAACCCCGCGAACGCCGTCTACAACGACGGCGGCAACAACATCCTGATCGAGCGGAACATCGTCCGCGACTCCTCCTGGGCGTACGCGGTCGTGTCGGAGCCCAACCAGCCCGTCAGCCACACCATCGTGATCCGGAACAACATCGCCTACCGGAACACGCACGCCGGCATCATGCTCGGCAACTGGTACAGCGCGGACGGCTCGAACGTGTACGGGATCCAGGTCCTCAACAACACGCTCGCGAACAACGACTTCGGGTTCGTGATGCGGCCGTTCCAGGGCAACACGGTCGTCTGGAAGGGCAACATCCTCGCCAACAACAACACCAACATCTACAACATCCTCGGCACGAACCCGGGGACGATGGACTACAACCTGTACTTCGGCGGCGGCGCAACCGGTCCGGACGCGCACAGGCTGACCGGCGATCCGCTGTTCGTGAACCCCGCGGGCGGCGACTTCTCCCTCCGCGCGGGCTCCCCCGCGATCGACGCCGGCGACCCGTCGGCGGGCGACACGTCCGGCGCGCTCGATCAGCGCGGCGGCGCCCGGATCGTGAACGGCCGGATCGACATCGGGGCGATCGAAGCCCGGTAGCGAGGGAGAGCCCGATCACCCCGCCGCCCGTCCCCCGCGTCTCCGGGGGGGCGGGCGGCTTCGCTTTCCCGTTCCCGGCCTCTCCGTCCCCGTCCCCGCCCCCGCCATCGAACCCGCTCCCGGTCCCGCACCCGGCTTCTCGCTTCTCACTCCGGCACGTCCCCCGCCGACTGGTACACCTCGCGCCACACCCCGCCGTCCCACTCCACCTCCACCACCCGGCTCGTCCGCGGCGCGGGCGGCGTGAACGGCGCCAGCCGGAACCCCTCCCACCGGAGCGGCCCGAGCCGTGCCCCGGAGTCGTTCCGGATGCGGATCGTGAGCCGCTGGCCGGGGACGGCGCCGGTCGGTCCACGGATCGTGAACGGACCCGCAGCCCCGAAGCACAGGTCCCAGGTCCGCGCCGTCGACGCGTCGAGCGTGAGCGGCCCGTCCCCGCGCGCGACCCGCGCCGCGCGGGTCCGGCCGGCGGGCCCCGCGTCCACGGGGCCGTCCACCGCGAGCCGATAGCCCTCCCCGCCCCCGGGCGCGCTCCACCCGTTGTCGTGCACCCCGACGCGCGCGCTCCCGCCCGCGGCCAGCACGCGCACGGCGTCCACGCCGCCCGCCGCAGTCCGGGACGCCGTCACGGTGTTGTGCGCGACCTCCACGTCCTCGAGCAGCCCCGCCACGGCGATTGCGGCGCGGTGCTTGCCGGCGGACGGGTCGTGCCCGGCGTCGAGGACCACGTTCCCCTCGATCCGGACCCGGGTCGCCCGCGCGCCGCGCCCCTTCGCCTCGACCCAGATCCCACGCGCGGGGAGGTCGCGGAGGACGTTGCCGCGCACGACCACGTCCGAGAGGTTGCCCATCGGCGCGAGCGCGATCCCGGCCGAGCTGTACGCCCCCTTGCGCGCGCGATCGCGCGAGGCCTGCGCGGAGATGGTGTTCCCCTCGACGACGAGGCCGCGCACGTCGCCCGAGAGCACGCCGGACGCCGAGTCCCAGACGACGGAGATCCCGGACGCGTGCTCGATCGCGGGCTGCGCCGCGAGGTGGTCGAGCTGCGCGAGCGTGATCGTGTTCCCCGTGATCGCCACGTCGCGCACGCCGTGCCCGGTGATCCCCCAGACGTTGATCGCGTCGTTCGCGTCGAGGCAGGCGTTCCCGGTCACGGAGAAGCCGTTCCCGGCCGGGGGCGCCTCGCCCTTCTCGCTCGTCCCCACCACCCGTACGCAGGCGCGGTAGCCGCGGGTGACGTTGTTCGCCGCCACCCCCGCAGCCCCGTGCAGCTCGATGGCGCCGCGCGCGCCGGCGGCGACGTCCGCCTCGAAGAGGTTACCGCTGACCACCATCCCGCGCCCGTGGACGTAGATCGCGCTGTTGTCGTACTCGCCGCCGGGCGCGCCGGTGGGCCCCTTCACGAACCGGAACGTCGAGTCGCGCACCGCCAGGTTCCGCGCCGTGGGCGCGTTGAGGACCACGGTGTTGACGCCGCAGATCGGCTCGAACCGGACCCGCTCCACCGTCAGGTTCCGTCCGCCCCAGGCGAGCCAGACGATGAAGTCGCCGCCACCCGGCCCCACCTTGCCGCCGCTCGCCCCGCAGTTCTGGTCGACCCGCAGGTCGGAGAGCGTGACGTCCTCCGCGGGCGTCTGCGGCGTCGGGTGGCTCGTGAACAGGGCGCGGTAGCTCCCGGCGCCGTCCTTCACCTTGAGCACCGTCGCCGCGCCGTCGCCGCGGAGCCAGGTCCGGCTCCCGATCGTGAGCGACGAGGTCGAGACGCCGCCCCCGGGCGCGCGGGGGGGCGCGACGACGTAGGTGCCCGCCGGCAGGTACACGACGCCGCCGCCCGCCTCACGGGCCGCGTCGAGCGCGGCCTGGAGCGCCCCGGAGTCGTCGGTCCGTCCGTCGCCGCGGGCGCCGAACGCGCGGACGTCGAACCATGCCGACGGGAGCTCGGCCCGCCCATGCCTCGACGGGCTCGGCACGACCGGAGCGGGCTGGGCGGCGGACCTTGCGAGCGGCGCCGCCGCGAGCGCCAGCGCGACCACCGTGGGCGTGAGGATCACGCGGTCCTCGCCGCGCGCTCGGCCGGCCCCGCGTAGATCTCGAGCAGCGCCTCGAGCGAGCGGTGGACGGAGAACGGGCTCCGCTCGAGGACCGCCACGGGATCGCGTCGGGACCGGCGCCCCACCGCCGCCTGCAGCGCGTCCGCCCAGGCGTCGAGCGGATCCTGCAGCGACCGCCAGGTGAGGAGCTCCGGCAGGAGCGCCACCTCGCGCGTGATCGTGTCGGAGAGCACGATCGGCAGCCCCGCGGCCTGCGCCTCGAGGATCGAGAGCGGCAGCCCCTCGTGGAGCGAGGGGAACAGGAAGACGTCGAGGGCGCGGAGCACGTCGGGCACGTCCGGGCGGACCCCGGCGAAGACGACCCGCTTCGTGAGGCCGCGCCGCGCCACGTCCGCCTCGACCTCCGCGCGCAGCGCCCCCGCCCCGACCAGCACGAGCACCGCGTTCGGGGCGCGGCGCGCCAGCGCCTCGAACACCGGGACGAGGAACGCGTGGTTCTTCTGCGGGTCGAAGCGGCCCACGTGGCCGACGGCGAGCGCGTCCCGGCCGATCCCCAGCGAGGCCCGCACGTGGCCGGGGTCGAAGTGCGCCCGGAACGGCGCGAAGTCGAGGCCGCACCGGACGATGGAGCAGCGCGGATCCTCGCCCCAGCGCGGACCGAAGAGGGCCTCCGCCGCGACGTCGCTCGCGGCGAGCCCGTGCGTGGACCACCGCCGGAGCGCGCCCGCCATCACCGAGAGGTACGCGCGCCGCGGGAGTGCCGCCGCGGCGTCGAGCCGCCGCGTGTCGAGGTGGCTGTGCGCCACCCGGACCGGGACGCCCGCGCGCGCGGCGAGCGCGAGCGGCAGGCCCGAGAAGTGGTGCAGGTGGGCGTGGACCACGTGGTACGGGCCGCGCTCGCGCAGGACGCGCCGGAAGGCCCGGGCGTAGCGCGCCGGGGCCGTCGGCCGCTCGCAGGGGACGACGGCGCCGCCGAGGCGCGCGATCTCCGCGTCGTAGGCGCCCGGCGCGGCGGTCGAGGTGACGAAGTCCATCCGGAGCCGCGCGGGGTCCGCGGCCCGGAGGAGCTGCACGAGCCAGGTCTCGACCCCGCCGCGGTTCATCTGCCCCACGACGTGCAGCACGCGCAGCAAGCCCATCTCCATGCTCGAAGTTGATGGTCACCCGTCCGCGTCACGGCAATCCCGAGCCAAGGGTTTGCGAACTCGGATGCGACCTCTAGCTTGGACCCGGGGACTCCATGCGCGCCGCCTTCTTCCACGACGAACGCTTCACCCGGGACGCATCCGGCACCTACCGCGGCACGGGGGCGATCCCGTACGCGGCCCTCGCGCGGTACCTCGGCCACTTCGACGGCGTGGTCGTCGTGGGCCGGCTCGACCAGCCGAACGCCTGGACCCGCACGGTGGTGAGCGGGCCGGGGCTCGAGTTCGCGTGCATCCCGCGCGCGTCGCTCGGGCCCGCGCGAGGCGCGGCGGTGATCGCCCGGCACGCGCGCGAGGTGCTCGCGCGGGTCGACGCGGCGGTGATCCGGCTGCCGTCCATGATCGGCCCCATCGCCTGCCGCGAGGCGCGCCGGGCGGGGATCCCGTACCTCGTGGAGGTCGTGGCCGACGCGTTCGACGCGCTCTGGCACCACGGCTCCTGGAAGGGCCGCCTCGGAGCGCTCCCGCTCGCGCTCTGGAACCGGCGGGCGATCCGCCAGGCGCCGTTCTCGATCTACGTCACGCGCGAGGCGCTCCAGCGGCGCTACCCGCCGGGCGGGCTCACCATCTCCGTCTCGGACGTGATCGCGGAGCGCGCCTCCCCCGAGCGGCTCCAGGCGCGCGTCGCCCGGCTCTCCGCGCGCGCCCCCCGCGACGCCGCGGTGCTCGGGCTCGTCGGCTCCTACGACGTCGGGTACAAGGGCCACGACACCGCGCTCGAGGCGGTGGCGCTGCTCCGGCGCGTCGGCCGCGACGTCACGCTGCGCTGCATCGGCGCGGGCGACCCGGCGCGCTGGCGGGCGCGGGCCGAAGCGCTCGGGATCGCCGACGCGGTCGAGCTCGGGCGGGCGCTCCCGCACGGCCCCGCGGTCTTCGAGTGGATGGACGCGCTCGATCTCTTCGTCATCCCGAGCCTGGTCGAGGGCCTGCCGCGCGCGCTCGTCGAGGCCATGAGCCGTGGCATCCCCGCGATCGGCTCCCGCCGGGGCGGGATCCCGGAGCTCCTGCCGCCCGACGTGCTCCACCGCGCCGGCGACCCGCGCGGCATGGCGGCCGCGATCGCGCACCTGCTCGATCACCCGGCCGAGCTCGCCTCGCAGGCCATCCGGAGCTGGACCGTCGCGGGCGAGTACGAGCGCGAGCTGCTCGAGCGGCGGCGTGCCGAGTTCGTGCGGTCCTTCCGGGCCGCGGTACGGCCGCGGTCGCTCCGCACCCTCGCGCAGCCGACGCCAGCGTACCCGTGAACGAGCCCGCTCCCGAGCCCGCGCCCGAGGAGAACCCG
The DNA here is from genome assembly GCA_035627135.1 of Anaeromyxobacter sp. GTDB lineage: Bacteria > Myxococcota > Myxococcia > Myxococcales > Anaeromyxobacteraceae > Anaeromyxobacter. Next base: position 28,902 of record DASPMI010000147.1, read on the forward strand.
GGCTCGGGCTCCGAGCCGAGCCGATCCGCCTCGTCACACGGCCGCGGATTGCGGTCGCGCGGCGCCGACCTGCGCCACCTTCCGCCCCGCGAGCGCCGCCGCATACAGCCGCACGTGCTGCTCGACGACCGCCGGCTCGTCGTACCGCGCGGCGCGGACGCGCGCGCGGGCCGCGGCGGCGGCGGCCGCCGCCGGGTCGCGGAGCACCGCGCGCGCCCCGGCGGCGAGGCCCACGGCGTCCCCGACCTCGACGAGCGTCCCGCAGCCACCCTCGAGGAGCTCGGTCGTGCCACGGATCCGGGTCGCCACGACGGGCAGCCCCATGGCCATCGCCTCGAGCACGCAGCGCGGCAGCCCCTCCTGCGTCGAGGGCAGCAGCAGCGCCCGGGACGCCTTCATGAGGGCCGGGACGTCGGGGCGGAGCCCGAGGAAGTGCACCCGCCGCGAGAGCCCCATCGCGTGCGCCTGCCGCTCGATGGCGGGGCGCAGGGGGCCCACGCCGGCGAGGAGGAGCCGGACGCGGGGGAGCGAGCGATCCGCGGCGAGGGCGGCGAACGCCGCCAGCGCGTCGACGTGGCGTTTCCGGGCCGTGAACTCGGCCACCATGAGGAGCGCGGGGTCGTCCCCGAGCCGGAGCTCCTCGCGGAGCGCCGCCACCGCGCCGGGGGCGACGCTCTCCGGGGCGTACCGCCGGAGATCCACGCCGATCCCGGGCATCCGCCAGATCCGGTCGTCGGGCAGGAACCGCAGCCGGCGCGCCGCGGCTTCGTCCTCCTGGTTCATCACCACGAGCCAGTCGGTCCACCGAGCCGCGAGCTTCTCCAGGCCCGCGAAGACGGCGTTCTTCCAGGCCGGGTTCCCCGCGTGGAAGTGGAACCCGTGCGCGGTGTAGACCACCTTCGGACCCGACGCCGGATCGCGGTTCCGGAGCGCGAACCGCGTCACGAACGAGGCCACCGGCGTGTGCACGTGCACGAGATCGTACCCGCCCGCCCGCACGATCTCGCGCACCCGCCCGGCTGCGCGCGCGACCCGGTGGAGCGCGCGCGGGTCGCGCGACCAGTCCACGGCGTGCACCGCGTCGAAGCGGTCGTGCCAGGTGAAGCCGTCCAGGGTGCCGGTGAGGGCGTCCACGCGCCACCCGGCGCGCCGGAAGTAGTCCGCGTACGGCAGGAAGAACGGGAAGGAGGCGGGCACGGTCGTGACGATGAGCAAGCGGGGCATGCGGCTCCTCACGGCGAGAGGATCCCGTCGAGGTTGGCCTCGCCCTCCCCCGCGCGGCAGATTCCCGGTGGGTTCCGTCCCGCCCGAGGCGCCACGGCGCGCGCGGTGATGACCCTCGGTGAATGGTGCCCCCGCGGGCAGTCCGCACGGCGCGCGCCGTGTCGATAGCTTTGCGTCGAGTCGCCGGGCGGACGGGCGGCGGGGGAGGGAGCGATGCCACGGGTGTACCTGTCGGTGCCGCACATGGGCGGGGCGGAGGCGCGGTACGTGCAGGAGGCGTTCGCCTCCAACTGGCTCTCGAGCGTCGGTCCGCAGCTCGACGCCTTCGAGCGGGAGTTCGCGGCGCGGCTGGGCCTGCCGTCCGCCGCCGTCGCGAGCGGGACCGCGGCGATCCACCTGGGGCTGCGGCTGCTCGGCGTCGGCCCAGGCGACGAGGTGCTCGTCTCCGACCTGACCTTCGTCGCGAGCGTGAACCCCATCCGCTACCTGGGGGCGACGCCCGTGTTCGTGGACAGCGACCGCGAGACGTGGAACCTCTCGCCCGCGCGCCTCGAGGAGGCGCTCGCGGGCCGCGCCGGGCGGCGGCGCCGGCCGAAGGCGGTGGTCGTCGTCCACCTCTACGGCCAGACCGCGGACATGGATCCCATCCTCGACGTGTGCGCGCGGTACGGCGTCCCTGTGCTCGAGGACGCGGCGGAGGCGCTCGGCGCGAGCTACCGCGGGCGGCCGGCCGGATCGATGGGCGCGGTGTCGGCGTTCTCGTTCAACGGCAACAAGATCATCACCACCACGGGCGGCGGGATGATCGCCGCGCAGGACCCCGAGTGGATCGAGCGCGCGCGTCACTGGGCGACCCAGGCGCGCGAGCCCGGCCCGGCCTACCACCACCTCGCGATGGGCTACAACTACCGGATGTCCAACGTCCTGGCGGCGATCGGACGCGGCCAGCTCGAGGTGCTCGAGGAGCGCGTGCGGCAGCGGCGGGCCGTCGAGGCCCGCTACCGCGACGCCTTCGCCGGGATCCCCGGGCTCACGCCCATGCCGGAGGCCCGGCACGGGCTCCACACGCACTGGCTCTCCTGCTTCCTCGTGGACGCCGCCGCGCTGGGCGCGACGCGCGACGACCTCCTCCGGGCGCTCGCCGCCGAGGACATCGAGGCGCGGCCGGTCTGGAAGCCCATGCACCTGCAGCCGATCTACGAGGCGTGCGAGCGGTACGGCGGCGGCGTCGCGGAGGACCTGTTCTCGCGCGGCCTCTGCCTCCCGAGCTCGAGCTCGCTGACCCCGGCGGAGCAGGATCGCGTGGTGGAGGTGGTGCGGCGGGTGGCGCGGCGGCCGCGCTGGGCCCCGCGCCCGCTCGTGGCCGCCGCGGCGGCGGAGGCGCGGACCGCGTGAGCTCGCTCGCCACCGCCTCCTCGGACGCTGCTCGAGGGCCTACGGCCGAGCGTGCCGCCGCCCGCTTCGCCGTCCTCGACGCCGCGAACCCCGCCGACGCCGCGATCTGGCTGGACCGCTGGCGCCGCTGGCCGGGCCGGGAGGTCTCGGCCCACCCCGCGTACGCGCGCCTCTTCGCGCGCCCCTTCGACCGGACGGTCTGCCTGCTCGGCGAGGACGCGGGCGGGGCGATCCTGTTCCCGCTGCTGCTCCGGCCGCTCGCGGCCGAGCCGTGGGCGCGCGCGGGGGAGGCGCGCTGGGACGCCATCTCGCCGTACGGCTACGGCGGCCCGTATGCGTGGGGCACGCCAGACGCGAAGGCCTTCTGGCAGCGGCACGCGGAGTGGTGCGCCGACGCCCGCGTCGTCTCGACGTTCGTCCGCCTCTCCCTCTTCCCCGACCAGCTCGCGCGGCTCCCGGACGGCGTGGAGGAGCGCGCGCCCAACATCGCGATCCCGCTGGAGGGCGACGCCGAGGCGCTCTGGCGGGGCTACGACACCCGCGTCCGGAAGTGGATCCGGGTGGCCGAGGGCGCGGGGCTGCGGGTCGAACGCGACGACGCCGGTGCGCGCCTCGACGGGTTCATCGCGGTGTACGAGCACACGATGAAGCGCCACGAGGCGGGCGACTGGTACTACTTCCCGCGCGCCCTCTTCGAGGCGATCCGTGACGGGCTCCACGGTCAGTACACGTTCTTCCACACCCTCTCCGGCGACCAGGTGGTCTCGTCCGACCTCGTCCTGGTCTCCGCCGAGCACGTCTACTACTTCCTCGGCGGGACGCTCACCGACGCGTTCCCGCTCGGCCCGAACTACCTCCTCAAGCACGCGGTCGCCACCTGGGCGCAGGGCCTGGGCAAGCGGCGGTACGTGCTCGGCGGGGGTTACCAGCCGGGCGACGGCGTCTACCGGTACAAGCGCGGCTGGGCGCGCCACGGCGAGGTCCCGTTCCGCGTCGCGCGCTGGACGCACGACGCGGGCGCGAGCGCGGAGCTGCTCGCGCAGCGCGCGTCCCACGGCGGCGCGTCGTGGTCCCCCGCCGCCGGCTTCTTCCCGCCGTACCGCGGGTGAATCGCGGCGCACCCCCGCGTGAACGAGCCCGCGCCCGGGAGCGCGCGCCTCGTCCGACCGTGTACCGTCTCGTTCACTGTGCGTTGACGCGCATCCCGGATGACGCCTGCTCGCCAGCTCGTGACACGGGGGCCTCTCCAAGCGTGGCGCTCCCTCCGCAAGCACGGGTGCGCACTCATCCATACGCGCGGTGCAGAGACGAGGGACCAGGCGCCGGGGCGTGCGCCGGCGCGGGGGGGGGCGAGGATGGCGACGGGGCGAGGGCGAAGCCCGAGCAATCGGCACCCGCACGCGGGTGACCGGGTGGACGGCGGGAGGGGGGAACGATGAGGGCGTCGCTGGGGTTCCGGCTGATCGCGCGGTGGGGGACGCTCCTCGCGCTGGACGCGGCCGCCGCCGCGTTCGCGCTGCAGGCAGCGCTGTGGCTCCGCTTCGAGGGCGCGGTCCCGTCGCCGTGGCGTGAGGCCGCGGCCGGGGCCGCCGCCCTCGTCGCGGGGCTGCACCTGGCGGTGAACTGGACGGCGCGGCTCCACCGGTGGTCGTTCCGCCTGGCCGGGCTCCCCGACGCGTTGCGGCTCGTGGCGGCGGCGGCCCTGGCGAGCGGGACGTTCGTGCTCCTCTCCCCGTGGATCGTCGGGGTCCGCATGCCGCGGACGGTCTACGCGCTGGAGTTCTTCCTGTCCGCCTCCGCGTTCGGCGCGCTGCGCTACGGCCCGCGCGCCCTCTTCCGGTGGGCGCGCCGGTACCGCGCCCGCGGCGCGGCCCGGGCCCTCATCGTGGGCGACGGCGCGCAGGCGCAGCTCCTCGCCCGGGACCTCGAGACCGACCGAACGAGCGACCACCAGCTCGTCGGGTTCGTGAGCCTCTCGCAGGCGGCCGTGGGCGGGCGCATCGAAGGGCACGAGATCCTGGGCACGCTCTCGGACCTCCCCGCCCTCCTCCGCCGCCACGCGATCTCGACGGTGCTGCTCGCGGACACGTTCCGGTCGGGTCAGCTCGTCCGCCGCATCATGGAGATGTGCGCGAACTCGCGGGCGACCTTCAAGATCGTGCCCGCGTCGCTCGCCCGCGCGGACCGGCTCTCGGTCGCGATGCTCGAGGACGTCGCGCCCGAGGACCTCCTCGCGCGCGACAGCGTCCCCTTCGACGAGGCGGCGATCCGCGCCCTCGTCGCGGGGCGCCGGGCCCTCGTGACCGGCGCGGCCGGGTCCATCGGCGGCGAGCTCTGCCGCCAGCTCGCCCGCTTCGGCGTCCGCCAGCTCGTGATGGTGGACATGAACGAGAACGACCTGTACCTGCGCGGGCGGCGCCTGGCCGAGCAGTACCCCGGGCTCGACGTGAAGCTCGAGGTCGCCGACGTGCGCGAGGCCCGCGCCATCCGGCTCCTCGGCGAGCGTCACCGGCCGCAAGACGTCTTCCACGCCGCCGCGCACAAGCACGTCCCCCTCATGGAGGACGCGCCGGACCAGGCGGTCAAGAACAACGTCTTCGGGACGCTCCACGTCGCGAACATGGCCGACGCCTGCGGCGCCGAGCGGTTCGTCCTGATCTCGACCGACAAGGCGGTGAAGCCGTCCTCGGTCATGGGGGCGACGAAGCGCGTCGCCGAGCTCGTGATCCGGGACCTCGGCCGCACCTCGAGCACGCGCATGACGGCGGTCCGCTTCGGGAACGTGCTCGGGTCCGCGGGCAGCGTGGTGCCGATCTTCAAGGAGCAGATCGCCCGCGGCGGGCCGGTCACCATCACGCACCCCGAGTGCACGCGCTACTTCATGACGATCTCGGAGGCCGTCGGGCTCACGCTGCTCGCCGGCCTGGGCGGCCACGGCCCGCTGTGCGTCCTGGAGATGGGCGAGCCGATCCGGATCGCCGATCTGGCCCGGTACATGGTCACGCTCACCGGCCGGGCGCCGGGCGAGATCCCGATCGTCTTCACGGGGCTCCGGCCGGGGGAGAAGCTGTTCGAGGAGCTGCTCACCGAGGAGGAGGAGCGGTCGCAGGTGGTGCGGAACCGGATCCGGGCCACGCAGAGCCCGCCGCCGCCGCCGGACCTCGCCGCCTGGCTCGCGGAGCTGGGGCGGCTCGCAGAGCTCGGCGACCGCGTCGGCGTGCTCTCGGTCCTGAAGGCCCTCGTCCCCACGTACCAGGTGCCCCGGAACGTCGCGGTGCCGCTCGCGCCCCCGCCGTCGCGGTCGGTCGCGCCCGCGGTGCAGCGCCTCGCCGCGAACGGCGGGGTGACGGGCCCCGTGAACGGCGCGGTCAACGCGGTGGTGAACGGCGCCGTCGGCGGAAACGGCGCAACCCGCAGGGTGGTCGAGGTCTCGACCCCTGCACAGGAGTGAAACCATGGCAGATCGTGAGCTCCAGACTCCCGCGCGGCGCGCGCGCAGCGGGGCGAAGGAAGGCGCGCCGGCGCGGGACGCCGGCGTCCTCGACCTGTGGCGCGCGCTGGTGGAGGGCCGGTGGGTGGTCCTCGCGATGACCGCGGTGTCGGTCGCGGCGGCCGCGGCCTACGTCTTCGTGACCCCGCCGGTGTATCGCGCCACCGCCGTGCTGCAGGTCGAGCCACGGCCCTCCGATGGCGTGCGCCGGTTCGAGGACCTCTCGGCCCTCTACGAGCCGCGGTCCTCGGCCGACGCCGAGATGGAGCTGCTCCGCTCGCGCCAGGTGGTGGGGCTCGCCGCCGAGCGGCTCGGGCTCGACCTCGCGGTGCAGCCGCGGTGGTTCCCCGTGGTGGGGCAAGCCTTCGCGCGCCGGCACCGGGGGGCGGAGCCTGCCGCCGCGCCGCACCGGTCCCTCGAACGCTTCGCCTGGGGCGGCGAGCGCATCCAGCTCCGGTGGCTCCGCGTCCCCGAGCGGCTCGTCGAGCAGCGGCTGACGCTCGTCGCCCTCGAGGGAGGGCGCTACCGCCTCACCGGCCCCGCGGGCGAGCCGCTCGTCGAAGGCGCGACCGGCCTCCCCGCCACGGACGGCAAGGGTGCGGCCGGCGTCGAGGTCATGGTCGAGGCGCTCTCGGCCCGCCCGGGCACCGAGTTCGAGCTCGTGAAGCACGCGCCGGCGCAGGTGATCGACGGGCTCCTCGCCGGGCTCACCGTCGCCGAGCGGGGTGCGGGGACGGGGATCCTCACGGTCTCCTACGAGGCCGGGGACGCCCGGCGGGCGGCCGGCGTCGTCTCGGCGCTCTGCGCCGTGTACCTCGAGCAGAACGTGGAGCGGAGCCAAGGCGAGGCGGCGCGGATGCTCGCCTTTCTCGAGACCCAGCTCCCTGCGCTCAAGGCGCGCCTCGAGAAGGCGGAGGCGGCGCTCACGAGCTACCGCGAGGACCGAGGGACGGTGGACCTCCCCTTCGAGGCGCGCAGCGCGGTCGACCGCGACACGGATCTGGACCGGGCGATCACCGAGATGAAGGTCACCCGCGCCCGCCTCGCCCAGCGCTACAGCGAGGATTACCCGGAGGTGCGCGACCTCGATCGCCAGATCGCCGCGGCCATCGAGCAGCGCGACGCGCACCGGACGAGCCGCAGGACCCTCCCCCGGCTGCAGCTCGGCTCCACCCAGCTCTCGCGGAGCGTGGACGTCGCGGCGGAGCTCTACCTCACCCTCCTCGAGAAGGCCCAGGAGCTCCAGATCGCCAAGTCGGCGCGCAACGGGAGCGTCCGCCTGGTGGATCCGGCGGTCACCCCGTACCGACCGGTCCGGCCGAAGCCCGCGCTCGCGCTGGGCCTGGGCCTCGCGCTCGGCCTCGCCGGCGGGCTCGCCGCCGCGCTCGCCCGGCGCGGCCTCGACCCGAACGCCGAGGATCCCCGCACGATCGAGGACGGCACCGGCCTCCCGGTCTACGTCACCATCCCGCACAGCGCGCGCGAGGTGAGCCTGCAGCGGAGCGCCGGCAAGGGCGCGCGCGTCCCGCTGGCGCTCGCGTCGCCGGACGATCCGGCGACCGAGCTCCTCCGCACCCTGCGCACCGCGCTCGGGTTCGCGATCAAGGCGCGCGGGAAGGTGGTCGCGGTGAGCTCGCCGTCGGCGGGCGTCGGGAAGAGCTTCGTCTGCGCCAACCTCGCCCACCTCATGGCCGCCGCGGGCCAGCGCGTGCTCCTCGTGGACGCCGACCAGCGGCAGGGTCAGCTCCACCGCTACTTCTCGGCCGAGCCCGGGCCCGGGCTCGCGCAGGTCCTCGCGGGCGAGGCCACGCTCGAGACGGCGGTCAAGAGCACCGGCACGCCCGGCCTCGACCTGCTCCCGCGCGGCGCCGCGCCCGACAGCCCCGCCGAGCTCCTCGCCCGGCCGAAGCTCGCGGAGGTGCTCGCGGCGGCGGCGAGCCGCTACGACGTCGTGCTCGTGGACACCCCGCCCATCCTGGCCGTCACGGACGCGCTGCTCGTCGGACGCGCCGCGAACGTGAACCTGCTCGTCCTCCGGGCGCGCCAGCACCCGGTGGAGGAGATCGCGGACGCGCTGGAGCTGTTCGAGCGCAGCGGCGTGCCGATCCAGGGCGGCATCCTGAACGACGCCCGGCCCGGTGGGACATACGGCCGGATGTACCCGCACCGCGACGGGCACCGGTCCGCGGGATAAGCCCTCCGTGAACGATCCCCCACCCCAGCCCGAGCCCGACGGGCGCGGGTTCGTTCACGCATCATCACGATCCATGGAGAGCGCGATGAGAATCTCTCGGTACCTGGTGGCGATCGCCGTCGGAGCGAGCCTGGCGGCGTGCGGCGGCTCGACGAGCCAGCCCGGCGGCGTGATCGAGCCGCCCCCTCCCCCACCTCCGCCGCCGCCCGACACGGATCCGGTCGTCGTCGGAGACTGGACCTATTACGGGACGCTGCAGGGGCTCTCCCCCGCGATCCGCGACGTCTCGGCCGACGAGGCCGGCAACGTGTACGTCGCGGCCGGCGAGGCGCTCCACGTCAAGCGCCGGACCGACTCGACCTTCCTCCGCTTCGACTCCTCCAACGCCGGCCTCACGGTCAACTGCAACGACCGCGCGGAGGTCCACCTCCCGGTCCCGACGAAGCCGTTCTGGCAGTGCAACATCCTCTCGGTGGCGGGCATGGCGCCCGGGCAGGCGATCATCGGGTTCGAGGGGTTCACGAACGAGGTCGCCCTGCCGGGCTGGGACTGGGTGCTCGCGACCGGCGGCGCGGACGTGGTCTCCTTCGACGCCGAGGCGGGCACGCTCTCACGGGTCCGGCACGTGGACATCGGGTCCCCGCCGCACACGATCTGCGGCCACGGCGGCGAGGAGCGCGGAGACACCTGCGATCCGGACGAATACTTCTGGAACGCGGGCCGCCGCCTGTTCCACAAGGTGAACCGGATCGTGGTGAACCACGACCCGGGGAGCGGCATGTACGGCGACGCGTGGATGTGCGGCGAGCACGGGACGTTCGCGGTCCTCCTCGCCAACGCCGCGGCGCGCGGCTACCGCGACCGCACCGCGGGCTGGGGCCCGCTGTACGCGGACATGAAGGACGTCTGGGAGCACCTGCACCCGTCGATGAACACGCCGCTCCATCCGGAGTGGTTCGTGAACCCGGAGTGCACGGCGATGTCCATCGATCCGCGGAGCGGCCGCCCCTGGGCCTCGAACCAGATCCGGACCACCTTCCTCGCGGGCTACGGGCCGGATCTCCGCGGCGACGAGTGGTGGATGGGGAGGGCGCTCGATCTCTGGGAGGATCCGTCCGAGGAGGATCTCTCGTCCGCGAACGACCTCGTCCACTCGATGTCCCACTGCGCCGACGGGACGCTCTGGGTGGGCTCCCTGCGGTACGGCCTCGCCCGGATCGCGACGGACGGGACGGTGGCGCACCTGAGCGTGCCGGGCCCGGGGCGCGGGGTCTCGGCGGTCGCGTGCGATCCGCTCGACGGCTCGCTCTGGGTCGGCCTCGCCGCCGGCGGCGTCACGCGGCTGCGGAACGGGGCGTTCGAGCCGGTGGACGGGGCCGGCCGGCCGGCGTTCGCGAGCCACGTCGTCGAGTCGATCCAGCTCGACCGGTGGGCGAGCCCGCGGATCGTCTACTTCGCGTTCCTGCCCGAGGGCGACGCGCCCGGCGGCGTGGGGGCGTACGCGGGGCAGTGAGCGCCGGAAGAGAGGCCGCTCACCGCGTACGCAGCGAATGCGGCCGCTCACCCTGAGCTTGTCGAAGGGTGAGCCTGTCGCAGCGCGACCAGCGAGAAGGACCGCTCGCCCTTCGACAGGCTCAGGGCGAGCGGCTCAGACTACCCGAGCCGCTTCAGCACCTCGTCCGCCATCTGCCGCGTCGAGAGCTTCCCGCCGAGGTCGCCGGTGCGGGCGCCGGCCTCGATCGCCTGATCGACGGCCTGCTCGATCCAGCGCGCCTCCTGCTCGAGCTCGAGCGAGTGCCGGAGCAGCATCGCGGCAGAGAGGATCGTGCCGACCGGGTTCGCGATCCCCTTCCCCGCGATGTCCGGCGCCGAGCCGTGGATCGGCTCGTACAGCCCCGGGCCCGAGGAGCCGATCGACGCGGACGGCAGCATGCCCATCGAGCCCGCGAGGACCGAGGCCTCGTCGGTGAGGATGTCGCCGAACATGTTCTCGGTCACGACGACGTCGAGCGTCGCCGGGCTCGTCACGAGCCGCATCGCGGCCGTGTCCACGAGCATGTGATCGAGGGCGATCGCCGGGTTCGCCTTGCCGATCGCGGTCGCCTTCTGGCGCCAGAGGCGCGAGGACTCGAGCACGTTGGCCTTGTCGACGCTCGTCACCTTCCTCTTGCGGCCGGCCGCGAGCTCGAACGCGAGCTTGACCACCCGCTCCACCTCGAAGTCGAGGTACTCGAGCGTGTCGTAGGCGCGCTCGTGCCCGTCCTTCTGGTCGCGGCCCTTGGCGCCGAAGTAGAGGCCGCCCGTGAGCTCGCGGATGACGAGGATGTCCACCCCCGCGAGCCGGTCCGGCTTCACCGGCGAGGCCTCGACGAGGCGCGGGTGGACCTTCACCGGCCGCAGGTTCGCGAAGACGCCCAGGCCCTTGCGCAGGCCGAGGAGCCCCTTCTCCGGCCGCTCCTTCGCGGTCGGGTCGTCCCACTTCGGCCCGCCCACCGCGCCGAGGAGCACGGCGTCCGACGCCTTGCACGCGGCGAGCGTCTCGTCGGTGAGCGCGACGCCGTGCCGGTCGATGGAGCAGCCGCCCATGAGGTGCTCCGTGAACCGGAGCTCGTGGCCGCCCCGCTTCGCGACCGCCTCCAGCACCCGCACCGCCTCGGCCGTCACCTCCGGCCCGATCCCGTCGCCCCCCAGCACCACGATGCTCGCCTTCAAGAGTCACTCCTCCCTGGCTTCACGGTCAGTCCGTACTCGATGGAGTCCACCAGCGCCCGCCAGCTCGCCTCGATGATGTTCGTGCTCGCGCCCACGGTGCTCCACCGCTCGCCGCCCCGCTGCGTGTCGACGAGGACGCGCGTCACCGCGGCCGTGCCCTCCGGGCCGTCGAGGATGCGGACCTTGTAGTCGACGAGCTGCAGCGCGCCGACCTCCGGGTAGCGCGGCAGGAGCGCCTTGCGGAGCGCGGCGTCCAGCGCGTTCACGGGGCCGTCGCCCTCGGCGGCCGTGTGCAGCACCTCCCCGTCCACCCGGACCTTCACCATGGCCTCGGCGAAGATCCCGCGGCCCGTCCGGTGCTCCACGTTGACGAGGAAGTCGATGAGATCGAACGGGGCCGCGTAGCTCCGATCGCGGCGCTTCATGAGCATCGCCACCGACGCGTCCGCCGCCTCGAAGGAGAACCCCTTGGCCTCGAGCTCCTTGATCTCCTCGAGCACCTGCGCCGCGTCGGCGCTCTTCGGATCGAGCCCGAACTCCTCCGCCTTGCTCAGGAGGTTCCCGCGGCCCGAGAGCTCGCTCACCACCACGCGCATCTTGTTGCCGACCAGCGCCGGCTCGACGTGCTGGTACGAGGTCTCGTTGCGCCGCATCGCCGCGACGTGGATGCCGCCCTTGTGCGCGAAGGCCGACTTGCCGACGTACGGCAGGTGCTCGTCGGGGGCGAGGTTCGCGACCTCGGCGACGAAGTGCGAGACCTCGGTCAGCGTCCGGAGCTTCCCGTCCGGCAGGCACCGCTTCCCGAGCTTGAGCTCGAGCCCCGCCGCGATGGTGCACAGGTTCGCGTTCCCGCACCGCTCGCCGTAGCCGTTCACCGTCCCCTGGACCTGGCTCGCACCCTCGCGCACGGCGGCCAGGGAGTTGGCCACGGCGCAGCCGGCGTCGTCGTGCGCGTGGACCCCGAGCGGATGCCCGAGCTCCTTGCGGACGGTCGCGACCACCTCCCCCACCTGCCACGGCAGCGACCCGCCGTTGGTGTCGCAGAGGACGAGCGTCTCGGCGCCGCCGCGCACGGCCGCGTGCAGGGTCTCGAGCGCGTACGCGGGATCGGCCCGGTAGCCGTCGAAGAAGTGCTCGGCGTCGTAGATCACCCGCCGCCCCTGCGCGCGGAGGAAGGCGAGGCTCTTCTCGATGATGCGGAGGTTCTCGTCGAGCGTCGTGCGGAGCACGTCGCTGACGTGGAGGGTCCAGGTCTTTCCCACGACGGTGCAGACCGGCGCCCGCGAGGCGAGGAGCGCCTGGATGTTGCCGTCGTCCTCGGGAGCGCCGCCCGCGCGGCACGTGGCGCCGAACGCCGCCACCTGGGCGTGCTTCCAGGGCAGGTCGCGGGCGCGCTCGAAGAACTCCGCGTCCTTCGGGTTCGAGCCCGGCCAGCCGCCCTCGATGAAGGCCATCCCGAGGTCGTCCAGGCGCCGGGCGATGCGGAGCTTGTCCTCGACGGAGAGCGAGATCCCTTCACGCTGCGTGCCGTCGCGGAGGGTGGTGTCGTAGAGCTGGATCGCGGACATCCGGGTCTCTCCGAGCGGTGGGCCCGGGGGTCGACCCCCGGGGGACCGGCCGAACTCGAGTGGGTCGGGGAGTCTAGGAAGATCCTCCTACAAAAGCGAGGCCTTCGTGCCGCGCGTCCCCGGTAGGCCGCGGCCGCGAGCGCGTCGCGATGCGCCGCAAGCGACCATTTACCGCGCGGGCGTCCACCTGCGCGGGCGGTCGCGAGCGCTCACGGCTCGCGCGCCAAGGCCCGCAGGAGCTCCGGGAGCTCGACCGGCTTCGCGAGGTGCGCGTCGAACCCGGCGTCGAGCGCCCGCTGCCGATCCTCCCCTTGCGCGTACCCGGAGAGCGCGAGGAGCCGCGTCAAGCCCGCGCCGGCGTCGCGGCGCAGCGTGCGCGCGACCTCGTACCCGTCCATGCCCGGCAGGCCGATGTCGCAGACGACGACGTCGGGCGCGGCGGCGCGGACCTTGCCCAGCGCCGTCGGACCGTCGTGGGCCACGTCGACCTCGTGCCCCAGCAGCCGCAGCAGATCGCAGAGCGACTCCGCCGAGTCCACGTTGTCGTCCACCACGAGGATTCGCCACGACGCGGCGGAGTCGGGGTGGCGCGGCGCAGGCGCCGACTCTTCCCGCACCGGCCGCAGCGGCAGCCGCGCGACGAACTCCGCGCCCTGCCCCGGCCCGGCGCTCAGGGCCTGCACGGTCCCGCCGTGCAGCTCGACGATCCCCTTCACGAGGGCGAGCCCGAGGCCGAGGCCGCCCTCGGACCGCGCCAGCGTCCGCTCCCCCTGCACGAAGGGCTGGAAGAGCCGCGGCTGGAGCGCGGGATCGATCCCCACCCCCGTGTCCCGCACCCGGAGCTCCGCGGCGCCGTCGCGGACCTCCACCGCGAGCTCGATGCGATCTCCGTCCCTCGTGAACTTGCGCGCGTTGTGCAGCAGGTTCCCGATGACCTGGTTGATGCGGGTCCGGTCGGCGTCGATCGTGGCCGGCGCGTCCGTCACCCGGACGTCGAACGTGACCACGCGCGGGTCCAGCACCTCGCGGAAGTCGTCCGCGGCGCCTCGCGCCACCTCGCGGAGGTCCACGGCCGCCTTGCGGAGCTGGATCTTGCCCCGCGCGATCCGGGTGAGGTCGAGGAGGTCGTCCACGAGGCGCGCCATGTGCTCCGCCTGGCGCTCGATGACGACGCGCGCCCGCGTCGCGGGCTCGGTGCCGGGCGCGGCGCGCCGGAGGACCTGGACGGCGTTGCGGATCGGCGCGAGCGGGTTCCGCAGCTCGTGCGAGAGCATGCTCAGGAACTCGTCCTTCCGCCGATCGGCGTCGCGGAGCGCCTGCTCCCGCTCGCGGAGCGCCGCCTCCGCCGCGGTGCGCAGCCGCTCGTGCTCGAGCGCGTCGAGGGCGTAGGAGAGGTCCGCGGACAGCGAGTCGAGGAGCCGGACCTGCTTCGGGGTGAAGGCGCCCGGGCGGGCTGCGTAGAGCACCAGGGCGCCGATCACCTGCCCGGCGCGGTGGAGCGGGAAGCTCGCCGAGGCGCGCAGGCCGTGGCGCTGCGCGGCGGCGCGCCACGGGAGCGTGGACGGGTTCACCTCGAAGTCGTCGTTGATGACCGGCCGGTCCTCCCGGACGCAGGTCGCGGTGGGCCCCTGCGCGAACGGGCCGTTCAGCGCCACCGTGATCTCCTGGAGGTACGCGGTGGCGCGGCCGGCGGCGCACGCCGGCACCACCCCGCGGCCGTTCACCAGCCCGATCCAGGCGAGCGGGAAACCACCCTCCGCCGCCACGATCCGGCACACGTCGCGGTAGAGGACCGCCGCGTCGCGCGTCCGGACGATCGCCTCGTTGACCTGCGAGAGGACCGCGTAGAGCCGGGTCACCACCGCGAGCTCCGCCTCGGCGCATTTCCGCTGGGTGATGTCCGTGAGCGAGACGACGGCCCCGGTCTGCTCGCCCGCGACGACGAGCGGGCGCGAGCTCATCATCAACCAGCGCGGCTCCTTTCCCGGGACGTGGACCCGGTTGATCTCGCCCCTGATCGCCTCGGCGCGCAGCGTCGCGCGCACCGCGATCGTCTCCTCGGGCGCGAGCCGGCGGCCGTCCTCGGAGAAGATCTCGTACTGGCGCCCGACCCGGTCCACCACGGGCTCGACCCGCTCGCCCGGGGGCACGCCCACGATCTCGTCGGCCGCCGGGCTCGAGCGGAGCGTCCGCCCCTGCCGGTCGTAGACGATCACGCCGTCCGCGGTGCAGTCGAGGATGGCCTCGAGCGTCGCGGCCCTGCGGCGGGCCTCCTGCTCGCTCGCGAGGAGCGCCTGCTCCGCGCGCTTGCGGTCGGTGATGTCGATGAACGCGCCGACGGAGCCGCGCGGCGCCTGGGACGCATCGCGCAGCGGGGTCGCGTTGCCGAGCAGGTGGCGGACCGTCCCGTCCTCGAACGTGAGGTCGAACTCGAAGTCCCGGCTCTCCCGCCCGTGCCGCGCGGCCGCCTGGATCGGGAGCTCGTCGGCGCCCAGCTCCTTCCCACCCCGGGTCGGCCGGAAGTTCATCGGGCGCTCGTCGCCTGGCGCCGTCACGGAGACGTTGCTGCCGGGGGGCCGGCGCAGGAGCTCGGCCCCGAACCGATTCGCGTCGATGACGTCCCCCGCGGGATCGCGCGCGATCCAGACCGCCGCCGGGACGGTGTCCAGCACGACCCGCAGCTCCTCGACCGCGCGCTGGAGCTCCTCCGCCCGGGTCCGGGCGCGCTCCTCGCTCTCGCGGAGGACCTGCTCGTCGCGCTTCCGCGCGGTCACGTCGCGCGCGACGATCACCGAGAGGAACTGCGCGCCGGCGGCGTCGCGCACCGGCTGGGCGGAGTAGCTGTACCAGCGGACCTCGCCGGTGTCGCGGCGTCGAACCTCGACGTCCAGGTCGCGGAATGCCTCGCCGCGCAGGGCGCGCGCGATCGGCCAGGCGTCGGGCGCGAAGGGCTCGCCCTCCGGGCTCCGCAGGTCGAACAGGGGCGCCGCCTCGCCGATCCGCTCGAACGCCGCCCGGAGCGCCGCCGCGTCGTCGTGGCCGCCGAACCGGGCCATCGTGTCGTTCGCGAAGACGACCTTGCCCGCCACGTCGAGCACCAGGAGGCCGTCGCCGACGGCATCGTAGACCGCCTGGAGCTCCGCCCGCGCCCGCACGAACTCGGGGACGCGGTGCTCGGCCGCCGCGCGCCGCGCGGAACGGGACTCCTCCGCGAACCAGCGATGGACCACGAGCCCTTTGCGCCGCTGGCGCCTCGACCCGCCCGAACCCCGCACGCCCTTGTCCGGCATCCGCTCTCCTCGCGATGGGAACGCACCGTACCAAGCTCCCGCCGAGGAGGTCCGTCCAAGGAGGGTCGATCATCAACTCGGCACGGGCCGGCTCCGAGGCGCGCAGAACGCGTCCACTTGCGCGCCGTCAATCCGCCTCGCCGCACTCCCCGCTGCGTGTCCATCGCACGCGGGTGGCCGCCATCGGGTGGCCGCCATGCGCGAGCGCCGCGCGCTTGCCGCGCCCGGCACGAGGTCCGGCTGCTCGCGGCCGCGCTCGCCTGAGCGCAGCGCGCCGCCTCAGAGCCGCTGCACGGTCAGCCCGCCGTCCACCAGGACCACCTGCCCCGTCGAGTACGCGAGGTCGCCCCGCGCCAGCATCACGACCGCGCGGCCGACGTCGTCCGGCGTGCCCCAGCGGCGCTGCACGGTGAGCCCTCCCTGGATGAGCCGGTCGTACTTCTCGGCGACCGCGGCGGACATGTCGGTGCGGATGACCCCCGGCCGGACCTCGAAGACGGAGATGCCCTCCTCGGCCAGGCGCGTCGCCCAGAGCAGGCTCGCCATGGCGACTCCCGCCTTGGAGACGCAGTACTCGCCCCGGTTCGTCGAGGCCACCGTCGCCGAGATGGATCCCACGAATACGATGCACCGCGCCGGCCCGCCCGACGCCGGCGTCCGCAACATGTATCGCGCCGCCGCCTGCGTCAGGAAGTAGGGGCCGCGCAGGTTCACCCGGAGCACCTGATCGAAGCTCTCCGGCGTCGCGTCGAGGAGATCGCGGCGCTCCTTCGGCGCGACGCCTGCGTTGTTGACGAGCACGTCGAGGCGCCCGAACCGGGCATGGACGGCGTCGACGAGGCGCGCCGGCGCGTCGTCGTCGCCCACGTCCGCCTGCACGTACAGCGCCTCGGCCCCGAGTGCGCGCAGCCGCGCGAGCGCCGGCTCCGCCTCGGCCGCGGCGCGCACGCCGCACACCGCGAGCGCGAACCCCTCGCGCGCCAGCGCCTCGGCGCAGCCCAGCCCGATGCCGCGCGTCCCCCCGGTCACGAGCCCCACGCGCCGATCCATTCACCCCTCCAGCGGCGGGACGTCGACCCACGCGCGGCGGCGGGAGGACTCCAGCCCGAGCTCCGCGAGCTGCACGCCCTTCGCCCCCTCGAGCAGCGACCAGGGGAAGGGTTCGTCCAGCACCACGTGCCGGAGGAACCGCTCCCACTGCGCCCGGAACGCGTTCTCGAACGGACGCTGCTCGGGGACCTTCTGCCACGAGGCGAAGAAGTCGATGGGCTGCGGGACGTCGGGGTTCCAGACCGGGCGCGGCGTGGCGCCGTAGGGCTGGATCCAGCAGTCCCGCAGGCCCGCGACGGCGGAGCCGAGGGTCCCGTCCACCTGGATGGTGAGCAGGTCGTCGCGGCGCACGCGCACGTCCCACGACGAGTTGAAGTGGGCGACGATCCCACCCTCGAGCGCGAAGGTCGCGTAGGCGGCGTCGTCGGCGGTGCACGCGTACGGCCGGCCCTGCTCGTCCCAGCGCTGCGGGACGTGCGTCACGGCCAGGCACGACACGGCCCGGACCGGGCCGAACAGGTTGTCGAGCACGTACCGCCAGTGACAGAGCATGTCCACGGCGATGCCGCCGCCCTCCTCGCTGCGGTAGTTCCAGGAGGGGCGCTGCGCGGGAATGACGTCGCCCTCGAACACCCAGTACCCGAACTCGCCCCGGACGGAGAGGATCCGCCCGAAGAAGCCGCGGGCCCGCAGGTCGGCGAGCTTCGCGAGGCCCGGCAGCCAGAGCTTGTCCTGCACCACGCCGTTCTTCACGCCCCGGGCGCGCGCGAGGCGGTACAGCTCGAGCGCCGTCGCCGTGTCCGTCGCGGTCGGCTTCTCGCAGTACACGTGCTTGCCGGCGGCGATCGCCCGGCGGACGCCGTCGGCCCTGCGCAGCGTGGTCTGCGCGTCGAAGTAGACCGACGTCGCGGGATCGGAGAGCGCCGCGTCGAGATCCGTCGTCCAGCGCTCGAGGCCCGCGGCGCGGGCCAGCGCCGCGAGCTTCTCCTCGTTGCGGCCGACGAGGATCGGCTCCGGGAGGATGAGGTCGTCGCCGGCTCGCACGCCGCCCTCGCGCACGATGGGCGCGATCGAGCGCAAGAGGTGCTGGTTCGTCCCCATCCGCCCGGTGACGCCGTTCAGGATGACCCCGACCTTGCGGACGCTCATCGCGCGGCGCCCTCCCCGGCGCGATCGGTGCGCTGGGGCCGGGCCCCGTCCGGCAAGGGCGGGGCCTCCTCGCCGGCGCGCGGGAGCGTGCCGTCGAGCTCCTGGCGCCAGTGGGCCACCTCCCCCGCGGGCGCGTAGCAGTACAGCATCACAATGGGGTCGGGGCCCACGTTCGTGAGCTGGTGGAACGTGCGCGGCGGCACGTACAGCGCCTGCCCGGCGTTCACCGTCCGTCGTTCCTCGCCGACGCACGCCTCGGCCGTGCCCGCGACGATGAAGTAGACCTCCTCCTGCTCGTGATCGTGCCAGGGCACCTGCCCGCCGTCCGGCTCGAGGGTCACGTACCCCATGCAGAAGCCGCGCGCCTGGATGGGCGAGGCGCCGCCGACGAGGTTCTGGGTCCGCCGCCCCGCCGGGTAGGTCCGCCCGGCGATGGTCGAGAGATCCGCGATGATCATGTGCCGCCCCTTCGTTGCGCAAAGAACCGGAGCGGTGCGCCGCCGCCCAGCAGCCGCTGGACCACGAGGCCCGCCTCCCGCAGGTGATGGTCGCCCCACATGCTCGACTCGCCGCAGGGCACCCGGCGGCCCGCCGGCACGTGATCCCAGCCGTTGGGCCGGTGGTACACGGAGTGAAGCAAGAGCCCCTGGTGGCGGTCCGAGACGGAGAGGTACGGCTCCTCGAGCAGCCGGGAGAGCACCGCCAGCCCGGCGTCGAGGTAGCGCGCGCCCCGCGCGTCGCCGGACGTGCGCAGCCAGGCGCCGAACCGGACGAGCCCCTGGCAGGCGATCGCCGCCGCCGAGCTGTCCACGGGCTCGTGATCGTTGAACGGGTCCGCGGGCCGCGCGCGCCAGTCACCGAGCTCCGCGAGGCCGGGCGCGCCGGTGTCCCAGTACGGGATCCCGTCGGAAGCCGTGTTCGCGAGGTAGAACTCCGAGGTGACCTCGAGCGCGCGGCGGAGGCGGGCCACGAGCTCCGGCTTCCCGCCCAGCGGCGCGAGCGCGCCCTCGTCCTGGGCGTCGAGGTACTCGAGCTGCTCGGCGAACCCGAGGATCGCCCAGGCCAGGCCGCGGGTCCACGTGGTGAACGGCGAGTAGCCCTGCTGCGTCGAGGGGCACCGGTACTGCCCGTCGTTCGGGTTGAAGATCGACTCGTGGGCGACCCGCCCCGGCACGTCGTACGCGTCGCGCCCCTCCCCGTAGTAGACCGCCCAGCGCGCCGTGGCCGTCGCGTGCTGCACGAGCCGCTCGAGGAGCGAGACGCGCCGGTCGTTCTCCTCGAGGAGCACGTGGCCGAGGTCATGGGCGAGCGCGAGCGCGCGCAGCGAGCGGATCGTGTCCACGAACAGCGAGTGCGGGCCGTTGAAGGAGTAGACGAACCCCCCGCCGTCGGCGGTCCGGGTCCAGCGCCGGGCCTGGACCGCGCCGCTCGCGCGCAGGGCGAGCTCGCACAGATCGCGCGCCCCGCGCTCCTCCGGGATGCGCCCCTCGTTCATCATCCGGAGGACCGCGCCGTAGGTGCTGACGTTGTTGAACCCGTGGTCGTGCACGCCCATGTGCGTGACGTGCGGGGCCATCCGCGCGCGGGTCCGCTCCCACCCGAGCTCCAGGAACTCGCGCTCGCCCGTGGCGTCGAACTGGAGGAGCGCGGACCCGTACTGGAACCCCTGGGTCCACTCCGTCCACCCGCGCGAGGTCCACGCGCCGCCCGCCGTGAACACGGGCGCGCCGCGGGCCGGATCGTAGGAGTCCTCGACGGCGCGGATCTTGCGCCCGGAGAGCATCCACATGCGGGCGAGCTGCTCGAGCAGGCGAGGGGTCGGCGGCGCCGCGAGCGTTCGCATCGGGAGGAGTGTATCGGGTGGATCCGGGAGAAGAAAGGCGCGTGGTATCGTCTCGCCATGCCGACCCACGAAGAGCTCCTCTCGCGGAAGGCCGCGCGCATCGACGAGGTCCACCGCCTCGACCCGGCGCGCACCGCGCTCCTGGTGATCGACTTCCAGCGCAGCTTCATGGACGCTTCGTCGTCGCTGTACGTGCCCACCTCCTGGGACATCCTCCCGCCCGTGAGGGGCCTCGTGGAGCACTGCCGGCGCGCGAAGGTGCCGGTGATCTTCACCGAGTTCACCTCGTTCCCGGAGATCCCCAACCTGCGCAAGGATCCCTTCGGGCCCGAGCACCTGGTGCCGGCGCCCGGCCAGCCGACCGGCTGGGGCATGCCGTCGGGCAACTCCGTCGTCGGCGTCCAGGGGCCGGAGTGCCCGGACACGATCGACGAGCTGAAGCCGCTCCCGGGCGAGGTGGTGATCCGCGCGCCCGGCCTCGACAAGTTCTACGGCACGCCGCTCGACCTCGCGCTCCGCGCCCTCGACGTCCGGTACCTCGTGGTCACCGGCATGCTCACCGACCTCTGCGTCGCCGCGACGGTGTACGCGGCCACCACGCGCGAGTACCGGGTCACGGTCGTGCGCGACGGCGTGACCACCGTCTGGCCGGAGATCCAGCGGGCCATGCTCGACGTGTTCGGGCGGAAGCTGGCGCGCCTCCAGACCGCGGCCGAGGTCCGGGCCGAGCTCTCCGCCGGCCGCTGAGGAGGCGCCGATGCCGCTCGCGATCCGGCCGAAGGCCGGCTGCCGCTTCGACCTCGTCGCGCTCGGCGAGATCATGCTCCGGCTCGATCCCGGCGAGGGCCGCATCTCCACGGCGCGGACCTTCCGCGCGTGGGAGGGCGGCGGCGAGTACAACGTCGCCCGCGGGCTCAAGCGGTGCTTCGGCCTCGACACCGCGATCGTCACCGCGCTCGCCGACAACCCGATCGGCCGGCTGGTGCAGGACCTGGTCTACCAGGGCGGCGTGGACCAGTCCTACCTGCGCTGGGTGCCGTACGACGGCGTCGGGCGCGAGGTGCGGAACGGGCTCAACTTCACCGAGCGCGGGTTCGGCCTCCGCGGCGCGGTCGGCTGCTCCGACCGCGGCCACACCGCCGTCGCGGCGCTGCGGCCGGGGCAGGTGGACTGGGCGCGGATCTTCGGGGGCGACGGGGCGCGCTGGTTCCACACCGGCGGCATCTTCGCCGCGCTCTCGGAGACGACCGCCGCCGTCGCCGAGGAGGCCATGGTGGCCGCGCGCCGGCACGGCGTCGTCGTGTCCTACGACCTCAACTTCCGCGACTCGCTCTGGAGGTCCATCGGCGGACCGGCGCGGGCGCGCGAGGTGAACCGCGCGCTCGTCCGCCACGTGGACGTGCTCTTCGGCAACGAGGAGGACTTCACCGCGGCGCTCGGGTTCGAGGTGGCGCAGGCGGCCCCGGACTTCGCCCGGCTCGACGCCGCCCGCTACGAGGAGACGCTCGCCGCGGTCGCCGCCGCCTTCCCGCAGCTCTCGGCGATCGCGACCACGCTCCGCGTCGCGCGCACGGCGACCCGCAACGACTGGGGCGCGCTCTGCTGGGCCGACGGCGCGTTCCACCGCGCGCCCGACCGGCTCGACCTCGAGATCTACGATCGCGTCGGCGGGGGCGACTCCTTCGCCTCCGGCCTCGTCTACGGCCTCCTCGCCGGCCGCGGCCCGCAGTGGGCGGTCGAGTGCGGCGCCGCGCACGGCGCGCTCGCGATGACCACCCCGGGCGACACGAGCATGGCGACGCTCGCCGAGGTCGAGCGCGCGATGGCGGGGCACGGGGCGCGGATCGCGCGGTGACGCGCCTGCGCGCCGGCGCGTGCCGAGCGCAGCTCGGCGGTGTTCGCCGCGTCCGTGGGCGAGGCGCGGTCCCGGTCGCCGGCGGGGGCGTGGACCACGACCACGGGGACGATCGACTGCCGGACGACGAGCTCCGCGACGGAGCCCACCACGAGCCTCCCAGCGGTGGTCGCAGGGGAAGCGTAGGCGACGGGGCGCGCGGGTGGAGGCGGTCCCTCGGGTGTCGTCTTCACGGGGGCTGCGCCCCCCTGGTGCGCGGGCCCCGCCGCTCAGGCCTTCGTGAGGACCTGCAGGTCCGGCACCGATCGCGCCGGGAGGACGACGTGGGGCGCGACCGGCTGGCCGCCCAGCGCCGCGGCGACGAGGTCCACGCCCGCACCCGCGGTGGGGGGCTTCACGACGGTCGCGGCGAGGAGCCCCTCCCGCACCCAGCGCTGCCCAGCCTCCGGGAGGCCATCACACCCGGTGAACGGTCCCGTCCAGCCCGGACGCTGGGCGCGGAGCGCGTCGCGCGCGCCGAGCGCCATCTCGTCGTTCTGCGCGCAGACTGCGTCGACGCGGGCGTCCGGGTTCTCGCTCGACCACGATCCGACGGCGAACTCCGCCCCCTGGGTGGTCCAGTCGCCGGAGACGCAGTGGGCGAGCTGGACCGTCGAGCCCTTCAGCTCCTGCTCGGTCATGCGCCGGCGCAGGATGGTGGCGGACGAGGCGCTCGGGCCCTCCACGAGGAGGACCTGGCCGCCGCGCGGGAGCAGGGCCTTGAGCTGGCGCGCCTGGATCCGGCCGACCTCCAGCTCGTCGACGGTGGCGGAGCTGACGAGCACGCCGGGGAAGTCCTTGCGCAGGACCTCGAGGTACGGCGCGCGGGCGGAGATGACGACCCAGCCGATCCGCGCCGCGGCGCTGGCCCGCGCGATCTTCCCGAACCCGACCGCCGCCACGGTCTCGACGACGAAGGCGACCGGCCGCGTCCCCGGCCCGCGCTTGCGGTACTCCTCCAGCTGCGCGATCTGGCGGACGGGGTCGTTCTCCGCGAACACGACCTCGACGTCGAGCCCGGCGCGGCTCGCCGCGGCGCGCCCCTGGGCCGCCTGGTGCTTCTGGAAGCCCTGTCCCGACGTCAGCAGCGACAGCACCACGAGCTTTCGGTCCGCCATGGGTGAATGCTACGCGCGACGGACCCCGCCCACGCCCCCGTGACCGAGCGTCAACGGAGCTCGACACACGCCGTGTACCGTTTCGTACGCCTCCCTGCGCGACGATTGCCCGTCTATCGCACGGCGAGGACCTCGAGCTCCGGCACCGACCGTGGCGGGATGAGGACGTGCGGCGGTACCGGCTCGCCGCGCAGCGCGGCGGCGACGAGCTCCACCCCGGCGCCGCCGGTGGGCGGCTTCACCACCGTGGCGGCGAGGAGCCCCTCGCGGACCATGCGCTGCCCGCCGTCGGGGAGGCCGTCACACCCCGTGAACGGCCCCACCCAGTCGGGCCGGTGGTTGCGCAGCGCCTTGCGAGCGCCCACGGCCATCTCGTCGTTCTGCGCGCAGACCGCGTCGAAGCGGGCGTCCCGGTTCTCGGCGAGCCAGGAGGAGACCGCCCAGTCCGCGCCCTCCGTGGTCCAGTCGCCCGCGATCGCGTGCGCGACGACGACGCGGGAGTCCTTCAGCTCCTCGTCGGTCATGCGCCGCCGGAGCACTGTGGCGGCCGAGGCGCTCGGGCCCTCGACCTGGAGCACCTGGCCGCCGCGCGGCAGCAGCGCCTTGAGCTGGCGCCCCTGGATCCGGCCGATCTCCAGGTCGTCCACCGAGGCCGAGCTGACGAGCGCGCCCGGGAAGTCCCGGCGCACGGCCTCGAGGTACGGCGCGCGGGCGGACACGATCACCCAGCCGATCCGGGCCGCGACCGCGCTCCGTGCGATCCTCTCGAACCCGACCGTCGCCACCGCCTCGACCACGAAGGCCGCCGGGCGCTCCCCGGGGGCCCGCCTGACGTACTCCTCGAGCTGGGCGATCTGCCGGACGGGATCGTTCTCGACGTAGACCACCTCCACGTCCAGACCCGCGCGGCTCGCGGCGGCGCGCGCCTCGACCTCCTGCTGCTTCTGGAACTCCTGCCGCGACGTGAGGAGCGAGAGCACCACCAGCTTGCGGTCCATGAGCCCTCCGGGGAGGCCGTTCCACCCATGGTACATCTTCCGGAGCCCCGGGAGGCCGCTCCCCCCTCGGAGCGCCCAGGTGGTACACCGGCGACATGCGCGTACTCTTCCTCGGCGGCACCGGCATCATCTCCACCGCGTGCGTCGCGCTGGCGGTCGAGCGCGGCCACGAGGTCCACGTCCTGAACCGCGGCCGAACGCCGGCGCCGCCCGGCGTGCACGCGTACGCCGCCGACGTGGCGGACGAGGCCGCGGTCGCGCGCTGCCTCGGGGGCGCGAGCTGGGACGCGGTGGCCGACTTCGTCGCCTTCACCCCCGCGGACGTCGAGCGGGACCTCCGCCTGTTCCGTGGCCGGACCGGTCAGCTCGTGTTCATCTCGTCCGCGAGCGCCTACCAGCGGCCGCCGGCGCACTATCTCGTGACCGAGTCCACGCCGCTCGCCAACCCCTACTGGCAGTACTCGCGCGACAAGATCGCGTGCGAGGAGCGGCTCCTGGCCGCGCATCGCGACGAGGGGTTCCCGGTCACCATCGTCCGCCCCTCCCTCACGTACGGCGAGACCCAGATCCCGCTCGCGTTCAACAGCTGGGCGCGGAGCTACACGGTCGTCGATCGGATGCGGCGCGGGCTCCCCGTGATCGTGCCGGGCGACGGCACCTCGCTCTGGACCTTCACCTGGAACGCGGACTTCGCGAAGGGGCTGCTCGGGCTGCTCGGCAACTCGCAGGCGCTCGGCCATGCGTTCCACGTCACCTCCGACGAGGTGCTCACCTGGGATCAGGCCTACCGCGCGGTGGCGGCAGCGGCCGGGGTGGCGCGGCCGGAGCTCGTCCACGTCGCGTCGGACTTCCTCGTCACGTGCCTGCCGGACGAGGCCGGGAGCTTGCTCGGCGACAAGTCCACCTCGGTGGTGATGGACAACGCCAAGGTGAAGCGGTACGTGCCGGACTTCGTCGCCACCACGCGGTTCGAGGTCGGGATCCGCCGGACGCTGGCGTGGTTCGACGCCGAGCCGGCCCGGCGCGTCGTGGACCACGAGACGAGCCGGAACCACGACCGGATCGTCGCGGCCTACCGCGTCGGCCTCGAGGCGGCGCGCCGCGAGTTCGGGCGTCCCGGGAGCGGCGGCGCCGGGTCGCCGAGCGTCACACACGACCCATCGTGAACCGGCGCCTCGACCGTTGACCTCTCGCGCCGCCGCGTGGACGATGGTGGAGCCACGCGCGCGGCGCGAAGGGCGCGGGCCGCCACGCCGGGCGGATGGGCGCGCTCGAGGTGGAGCTGCCCGACGGGACCCCGTTCAGCGTCGGGACCGGCCTCTCCGACGAGGAGCGGGACGATCCGCCGCCGATCGGCGCGATCATCGCCTTCCGGTTCCAGGAGCTCTCCGAGGACGGCGTGCCTCGGTTCCCCTCGTACGTCGGCGTCCGTGACGACGTCGACTGGGACGCGCTGGTCGAGGCGGCCCGGAAGCTGGCCGCGGCGACGAGGGCGAGCGAGGGACGACGACCCCTCGTCCGAGGCCGAGGCCCGCCTGGCGCCTGCCATCGCGCGCCGTCGTCCTCGGCGCAGCGGGCGCGGCGCTGCTACGACAGGCTGATCCCGCGGAGCTTCGACGCCAGCGCCGCCACGGTGGCCGGCTCCGGCGCGCCGCCGTGCATGCTCCGGAGCGTGAACACGTCGTGCACCAGCCCGTCCGTGGTCTCGAGCTCCATCTCGCGCGGGAAGAGGCCGTACAGCGCGAAGCACCGCAGCACGCGATCCAGCAGCCCGCGCCCGTCCGCGGCCTCGATCTCGATGACGACATCCGCGCCGGCGCGGACGAGCCGATGATCGAGGAGCTCCAGCCCGGAGAGCGCCGCGCGCCGCGGCGCCGCGTCGGGTTCCGTGAGCCGCAGCACGAGCGCTGGCGTGAGATCGCTCGAAGGCGGTAGCTCGAGCTCGAGCTGCGCGTCCCAGCTGCCGCCGCGATCTCGCGCCCACCCGCGGACGATGGAGACGCGCTGCGCGGCGAGCCCGGAGGCGAGGCGGCCCGACCATCCCACCGGCAGCGACCCGCGCAGCTCGACCCGCCGCCGGGCGGGTCCCAGCGCCTCGATCTCGACCGCGACCCCGCCGGTCGCGCCCATCACTCCCACCGCGTCGTCTTCCATCGCTCCTCCCGCGTTCGCTCGACGGGCTGCTCTCGCAAGCGGCTTGCCAGGTGCGGAGCCACGGATCTCGCCGGCTTCCCGGCCGCACCCGGCGCCAGCTGCACGGATCGTGGGCGCGACGTGAGAGGACGCCGAGCACCTCTGGACGCGCCGCAGGTACCATCGACCGCGGTCCGGACGCCCGTGGCGCCGCCGCGGGCGGAAGGTCGCCGTGGTGCGCCCGAAGGACTCCGTGGAGGTGCGAACGCTCGGCCGGCCCGTGCACCACCACCGGGCAGGTGCTCGAGCTCCTGGCCGTGGTCACCGCCGAGGCGGAGGCGGCGCGGTGACGCGCGCTCGTGACGGGCGTCACCCGCGCGGCTCCGCTACGCCGGCGGCGCCCACAGCGTCTCGAGATCCGGCGGGAGCTGCGAGGCCACGTCGGCGGCCTCCTTCTCGGACACGAACGATCGCGCGGTGGCGAGGACGGTGCGCGCGATCGCCTCCGCCTGGACCTCGTCCACCTCGAGCTGCTCGGCGACGCGGGCGAGGTACTCCGCCCGGCCGATCTTCTCGGGCCGGGCCCGCGGGTGGAGCTCGCACCGCCGGAGGAGATCGCGGAGCGCCCACGGGAGCTCGAAGTTCAGATCGCGCGCCTCCGGCCCGGTGAGCCGCTGCTCCAGCGTGCACAGGACGGCGACCGCGCAGGCCTCCGCGCGCTCGGCGTTGCCCAGCCCCGCCGCGCGCAGCGCGCGCAGGAAGCGCTGGTACCGCAGCTCCTCCTGGCCCGCGTCCTCGCCGGGCCGGGGCTCGTACTGTGCGTCGTAGGATCGGTTTGCCATTGGGTCGAACCTGCGCACGCACGCCGCCGGGCGCGACCGGCCGAGGCCGGACGTCAGCGGGGCGCGCCTCCGAGGAGGTGGTAGCTCGCCCCCGCGGCAGCCCCGTAGACGAGGTGGTTGGCGAGCGCCTTGACGTGGGTCGAGGCCGGGTATCGCCAGGGCGCGCGCGAGAAGCCGAGCGCAGGCGTGAGCCCTTCGTCCACCACGAGCCAGACCGCGATCCCGAACAGCGCGCCCGCCGCGAGCGCCGAGAGACCGATCCGCGGCGCGAGCACGCCGAACACGGCGGCGGCGCTCGCGCCGGTGACGTAGTGGACCGCCTCGCCGGCGGCGCGCGTCCGCTCCTGCGGCACGGACGTGCCGGCCAAGGCGGCGACGCTCCGCGCGGCCCGGATGGTGGACGGCTCGTACCCGCCCCGGGCCGCTCGCTCCCGCTCCTTCACGGTCGGTCCGCCCGCCCTCATGATCGGCCGCTGGAGCTGCTCCGTCACCCAGCTCGCGAACAGGCCGCTGAGCCCGCCCAGGAGCGCGTCCCATGGCGTGCTCCGCCGTCCCCTCCCCCTCCCCATACGCTCCTCCATGGCCGAAGGATGGGCGCCGCCCTGCGCGCGCGCACGGCGAGGGGTTGGCGGGGGACGGGCCGAGGGCGCGCCGGCAGCGGCGCCGGGCGTTCTCCTACTGCCCGAGCTCGAGCGCAGTGTCTGGAGGCAGGCGCTCGAGCGACTCGAGCTCCATCGCGTTGGTCTTCCAGTCCATGGCGAAGCGGAACCGGACCTTGTCACCGGGCTTCGCCTCGGCATCGGACGCTCCGGGACCGACCCGGTACGTCATCGTCATCGGCGCCATGCCGACCTTGGCGCCCGACGCGTCCACGAAGTCCGGGATCGACTCGTGGCGGAGGACGAACGACCGGTTGCCGCCCGAGCCTTGCACCCCCACCACCTCTCCACGGACCGTGTAGCGCTGGGCGGACGGGCCGACGCGCGTCGTCGGGGATTGCTTGCAGGCGATCGGCGACGCGAACGCCAGGAGGGCCAGGGCGGCTGCAGCCGGGGCTCGCACGCAGGGATGAATGGTCATGGGGCGGATCTGGCGGCCGCGGGGCCCCGGCGCGCGGCCCATTCGGGCCTCCGGGCAGCGCCGCGCCGGCGGTGGGCGCGCCCACCCGCCTCACGACTGCGTCGTGGGGCGCTGCCGCGCCCGCGGCGCCGCCCCGAGCAACGCGTGCTCCAGGTGCTCCGACTCCACGGGCTTCACCATGTGATCGTCGAAGCCGGCGGCCAGGGCGGCGGCGCGATCCTCGGCGCTCCCGTAGCCGGTCAGGGCGACGAGCCGCACCTGGTTCCCGAGCTGCCGGCGCACGTTCTGGGCCACCTGGTGGCCCGTCAGCCCGGGGAGCCCCACGTCCACGAAGGCGACGTCCGGCGAGGACCCCACGATCAGCTCGACGCCGCGCACTCCGTCCGGCGCCTCGACCACCTCGTGGCCGTTCAGCTCGAGCAGGTCGCGCATCGTGCTCCGGATATCCTCGTTGTCCTCGACCACCGCGATCCGCAGCCGGCCGGAGCGCACCTTCTGCGGCTCCTCGAGGACGTCCGCGCCGGCGCGCGGCAGCGCGAGCACGAACTCGGCGCCCTTGCCCTTCCCTTCGCTCGCGGCGCTGAGCTCGCCGCCGTGGAGCTGCGCGAGGGTCCGCGCCAGGGTCAGGCCGACGCCGAGCCCGCCCGCGGTCCGGTCGAGGCTGGGCGCGGCCTGGTAGAACATGTCGAACACGTGCCGGAGCTCCTCCGGCGAGAGGCCGATCCCGCTGTCCTTCACCCGCACCCGCGCAGTCTCGCCGGCGACCTCGACCGCCACCTCGACCGCGCCGCGCTCCGTGTACTTCACCCCGTTGGCGATCAGGTTCGTGACCACCTGCGCCAGACGGACCGGATCGCCCACCACCACGACCGGCGCCTCCGGGACCGTGAGCGCGAGCCGCAGCCGCTTCTTCTCGGCGCCGCCCTGCGCGGCCTCGACCGCCTCGCGGACGATCGCGGCGAGGTCCAACCCGCGCCGGTCCAGCACGAGCTGCCGGTGCGCGATCCGGCTCACGTCGAGCAGATCCTCGATGAGGCGGGACATGTGGCGGGCCTGCCGCCGGATGACGTGCACGGCGCGGCGGCTCCCCGCCGGGGGTCCCTGGCGCTCGAGCAGCTCGGACGCGTGGATCACCGCGCCGAGCGGCGTGCGCAGCTCGTGCGAGAGCATCGCGAGGAGCTGATCCCGCCGCTGGATGCCCTCGCGCGACTCGAGCTCCGCGAGCTTGCGGTCAGTGACGTCGGTCCCGATCCCGGCCACGGCGACGATGCGCCCGGCGCCGTCGCGGAGCGGGAACCGGACGACCTGGAGCGTCCGCTCGCCGTCGTCCGCGCGCCGCACGTCCTCCGTCGTCACGGCCGCGCCCGTCGACACCACCTCCTGCTCCGCGGTCCGCGCCGCGTCGGCGCGCTCCCGCGGGAGGAGATCGTGGTCGGATCGGCCGACGAGCTCCGGGGCGGAGCCGCCCAGGAGCCGCGCCGCCGCACGGCTGGCGAGCACGTATCGGCCCGCGAGATCCTTGACCCAGATCGCCGCCGGCGAGTTCTCGAGGATGCCCGCGAGCTGCGCGGTCTTCTCGCGGAGCGCCGCGTCCGCGCGCCGCGCGTCGTCCACGTCCACGATGTTCCCGACCCACTCGCGGATCTCGCCCCCCTCCCGGACCGGCGCGGCGCGCAGCGTGAACCAGCGGTGCTCCCGCGACGCCGCGTGCCAGAGCCGCCCCTCCGCGCTCCAGGGCTCGCCGCGCTCCACGCCCCGACCCCACGCCGTCCGCACGCCCGCGACGTCGTCGGCGTGGAACGCATCCAGCCAGCCCTCGCCCGCGTGGGCGCGGGGCCCCTGGCCGGTGTACGCCTCCCACTCGGGCTGCGGTGTCTCGAACCGGCCGGTCGGGCCGGCGGTCCAGACGACCGACGACATCGTCCCGAGGAGCGTCCGGTACCGCTCCGCGCTCCGGGCCACCTCGCGGCGGGCGCGCTCGAGCAGCGTCACGTCGACGAGCGTCGCCACCACGCCCTCGACCTCGGCGCGGGGCCGGTACGGCAGGATGCGGAGCAGGAAGGCGCGCTTCGCCTGGTCGGTGACGTCCCGCTCGACCGGCTTGCCCGTCGCGAGCACCGCCCGCAGGTCCTCGGCGAGCCCCGCGTGCTCGAGCGCGTGCGCGAACCCCTCGATCGGCCGCCCCACGTCCTGCGGCAGCAGGTGGAAGAGCTCCGCGAGCTTGGGCGTGAACCGCCGGATGCGCAGGTCGCGGTCGAGGAACAGCGTGTGCACCTGCGTCGCCTCGAGCAGGTGGTTCATGTCCGCGGTGAGCTCGGTCAGCTCCGCGATCTTCGCCTGGTGCTCGGCGTTGACGGTGTAGAGCTCCTCGTTGACCGAGTGCAGCTCCTCGTTCGTGCTCTGGAGCTCCTCGTTCGAGGCGATGAGCTCCTCGTTGGTCGCCTGGAGCTCCTCGTTGGAGGACTCCATCTCCTCGACCGTGGCCTGGAGGTTCTCGCGGGCCGCGCGGAGCTCGTGCTCCAGCGCGCCGATGCGCTCCCGGGCGACGGCCTCGACCTCGACCGCGCCGGCCGGCGCGCCCGCGGCGGCCTCCGGATCCGGCTCGAACGTCACGAGCAGGATGCCCTCCGGGTTCCCGGGGTGGGCCGGGGTTACCGTCACGCGCACGCGCTCCGGTCCGGCCGCGGAGGCGACCTGCACCGCCGCGAACGTGACGGGCTCGCCGTCCTTCTGGACCCGCTTCACCCCCGCGGCGACCACGAACCTCAGCTCGCCGGCCAGGAGCTCGAGCAGGTGGAGCGAGGGCTTGCCGTCGCGCTGCACGAGGAACCGGCCGGCCCCGTTGAACGCGTGCAGCACGTGCAGCGCCGCGTCCACCGCGATCGAGGGCGGCGCGTACCGGCGGAGCAGCGCCTCGCGCGCCACCCGGACGCGTGGCTCCTCGAGCGGGACCGTGCCCCGAGCCCGCCGCTCCAGCTCGGAGGGTGAGTGCGGGAGCTCCGCGGCGAGCCGGACGTCGCGCTTCTTGCGGAACACCTTCCAGTGCACGTCCACCGGCTCGAACTCCTCGGCGAGCGCGCCCGGGGACTCGCTCGGCCCGAGGAACAGGACCCCCTGCGGCTTCAGCGCGAAGTGGAACAGCGAGAGGATCTTCCGCTGCGCCGGCGCCTTCAAGTAGATGAGCAGGTTGCGGCAGCTGATGAGATCGACGCGGGTGAAGGGCGCGTCGCGCAGGAGGTTGTGGGCGGCGAAGACGAGCGAGTTCCGCAGCTCGGTCGTGACCTGCAGCTTGCCCTCGCGCGGCTGGAACCAGCGCTCGCGGAGGTCCGCCGGCACCGGCGCGAGCGCTTCGGCGTCGTAGCCCCCCGCGCTCGCGACCTCGAGCGAGGCCCGGTGCACGTCGGTCGCGAACACCTTCACGTGCGGCGGCCGCCCCGCCTCGCGCAGCGCCTCGTGCGCCAGGATCGCGAGGCCGTAGGCCTCCTCGCCGGTGGCGCACGCGGGGACCCAGAGCCGCAGCTCGTCGCCGGGCACGACGCGCTCGGCGAGCTGCGGCAGGACGATCCGGCGGATCACGTCGAACGCGTCCGGATCGCGGAAGAACCGGGTGACGCCGATCAGGAGGTCGCGGTAGAGCTGGCGGAGCTCCGCCGGATCGGTCTCGACCCGCCCGAGGTACTCCTCGAGCGACAGGGTCTCCGAGAGCGTGATGCGCCGCTCGACCCGCCGCGTCACGGTCGCCGGCTTGTAGCCGGAGAAGTCGATCCCCGACTCCCGCCGCAGCAGGTCGAACAGCCGCCGCATCGTGTCGTCGCCCGACGCGATCGCCGCGGCCACGCCTTCTTGCTCGCGCGCGCCGCGCTCGAAGTAGCGTTCGAGCGCGCCGGCGATCTCCTCCGGCGCGAGCACGAGATCGACGACGCCGGTGTCGATCGCCGCGCGCGGCATGCCGTCGAACTTCGCCGAGTCCTCGTCCTGGGCGATGACGAGCCCGCCCGCCTCGTGGATCGCGCGGATGCCGCGCGAGCCGTCGCTCCCGGTCCCGGAGAGGATCACGGCCACGGCGCGGGCCCCGGCGTCCTCCGCGAGCGACGCGAGGAAGACGTCGATCGGCAGCGAGAGCGCCTGGCTCGGGCCGCGGTCGCGCAGGACCAGGGCGCCGTTCGCGACGATCATCTCCTTGCCGGGCGGGAGCAGGTACACCGCGTCCGGCTCGACCGCCATCCCCGTCTCGGCGCGATGGATGGCGAGCGTCGTGTGACGCGCCAGCAGCTCGTCCATGAGGCTCTTGAAGTCGGGCGAGAGGTGCTGGATGACGACGAAGGCGGCGCGACCGCCCGGGCGAACGCACTCGAAGACGCGCTGGAGCGCCTCGAGGCCGCCGGCGGATGCGCCGATCCCGACGATGAATGGAAGGGGCCGCTCCGGCGGCATGTCGTGCGTCGAGGTCAACGAAGGGCGGCGGTGAGTCGTCGCCCTAAGTAGTTCTTCGACGCCGGCCCGTCGTCTCCCCGGTTGGGGAGAAGTTCCTCATCGAGACATCGAGGCGCGCTGCCACCACGGCGCTCCTTCCGGCGCGATCGGTCCGGACCGGAAGGCGCGCGGGCGCGAGCCTACGCGGTCGGCGTCGCGGTCGGGGGGGCGTCGAAGTTGAGGACGCGCGCGCCCATGACGGCGATGTAGATGCCGTAGGCGCTGATCGCGAGCATCACGAGGCCAGCCAGCCACCCCAGCAGCGCGATGAAGCTCGCGACGCCCATCGCCGGCAGGACCGCCGAGGAGTACGCCGCGATCCGGACGGACGGCTCGTACGGCGCCTTGCTGCCGAAGATGAGGCTCACGGCCCACACGATGAGTCCCCCGACGAACGGGCCGATGAGCCCTCCGCCGACGACCGTCTCGAACAACACGCGGAACGAGGCGATGAGAGCGAAGCCGGAGTAGACCAACGTCGAGACGAACGTCAGGGCTCCGCACGCCAACGACATCGCGACGGAGAAGACGAGGCAGTTCACCAGGCCCGTCTCGGCCTTCTTCCCCTTGAAGAACTCGATGGGATTCTTCACGACCGCGATCGCGGTCGCGACGAGCGCCTTGGGATCGATCGGCGGGAGGACGGGACCGGATGACGGCTGGGTCGGATTCGGGCTGGTCTCGGACACGTTCGATGATCCCCTGTGTGCGTGGCGGCGAACGCCGTCGGGATGGAGAAACTGTACCGCTTCCGGGGAGTTGCTCGGCCGGCGTTCAGCCCCGGACCCAACCGGGACGGGACGGTGTGGCGCCAGAAAGCGGAGGGTGAGGCAGGCGCTGGTGCCCACCTCACCCCGGGTGCCTCGTCCTACTCCGCCGCTACCAGATGTAGATGCTGGCCCACGGGTATGACCCGGCGGTCGCCGAGAAGTACGTGTACCCGCCGACCTGCGCGAGCGGGAACGGACCCGCGCCGCAGGTGGCGGTCGCCGTCCCGCCGTTCACGCTGACCGTGCGGCCGGCGAAGTTCGAGCAGCCCCAGCCATTGACGCGCTGGGCGGTCCGGTAGCAGACCGCGCCGGTGGTGTTGAAGTTGCCCGTGTTGCTCGTGAACGTCACCGGGTTCGCGCACGGCGTCGTGCCGGTGCCCGACGGGTTGAACGTGGCGGTGGCGGTCCGCGCCGCGGTCATGGACACGGAGCAGGTGGCCGCGGTGCCGGTGCAGGCGCCGCTCCAGCCCGCGAACGTCGAGCCGGCCGCCGCGGTGGCCGTCAGTACCACGACGACGTTGCCGCCGTAGCTGGCGCTGCACGCGGTGCCGCAGTCGATCCCGGCGGGGCTCGAGGTGACGGTGCCGCTGCCGGTGCCGGCCTTCGTCACGGTGAGCGGGTACGTCGGGAGCGAGGTGAACGTCGCGGTGACGGTCCGGGCGGCGGTCATGGAGACCGTGCAGGTCGCGGCCGTGCCGGTGCACGCGCCGCTCCAGCCCGCGAACGTCGAGTTGCTCGCGATCGCCGCGGACAGGGTGACCGTGGCGCCGGACGCGAAGCTCGCGGCGCACGCCGCGCCGCACGAGATGCCGGCGGGCGTCGAGGTCACGACGCCCGTCCCCGTCCCGGACTTCGTGACCGTGAGCGTGTAGGTCGGGGTCGTGGACGGGCTGAACGTCGCCGTCACGGTGCGGGCCGCGGTCATCGACACCGAGCACGTGAGCGCCGTACCGGTGCAGGCGCCGCTCCAGCCCCCGAACGCCGAGCCGGACGCCGCGGCTGCCGTCAGCGTGACGGTCGTGCCGGAGGCATAGGTGGCGGAGCAGGTCGCGCCGCAGCTGATGCCGCCGCTGCTCGAGGTGACCGTGCCCGTGCCCGTGCCCGACTTCGTCACGGTGAGCGGGTACGTGGTCCCCGTCGTCGGGACGAACGGCGAGATGTACGTCGCGCCGATCACGGCCTGCGCCATGCCCGGCCCCGACCAGGACACGGCGAAGTGATCGCCGCCCGTCGCTTCCTTGTGGAGGACCTCGACGTAGTACTTCTGGCCGGCGGTCAGGTTGATCGACGCCGACTTCTGGGTGGGGTACTTCGCCCACTGGCGCGGATCGGTCCAGCCGTCGACGTACGCGATCCGGGTCGCGGTCCCCGGGCTGTCGCTCGTGCCGAGCCACAGCTCGCCGCCGTCGTCGCTCGCCAGCCAGAAGGTGTACGCGCCGCTGATGGGCGGGTGGATGTAGCCGCGGACGCGCGTGCCGTAGTTGTCGCCGATGTTGGTCGGCCCCTCGAGCGCGGTGAGCTGGCTCGAGCCGGTCGGGGCGCTCGGGTACCCGGCGGCGGACGTGAGGCTCGCGACCGTCGTGCCGGTGACGTTGTTCCAGTACTCGCGGAGGATCGTGCCCGAGCCGCCCGTCCCCTGCTGGATGAAGTTGGCGACCACCGTCAGGTTCCCGTTCATCCGGATCGAGATCGGGTTGGTCGCGCCGCTCGCGTCGCCGGTCCACCCGGCGAACTGGTAGCCCGCGGCCGGAGTGGCGGTCAGGGTGACGACCGTGCCGCCCGGGAACGACGTGCCCGTGGGGCTGCGGGCGACCGTGCCGGAGCCGTTCACGCTCGTCGTGAGAGTGTAGGTGACGTTCGGGTTCCCGACGCCGGCGCCCTGGATGACGCCGTCGAGCGCCGCCTGGTCCACCACCGCGCCGGTGTTCCGGTCGAAGAGCGCGAAGCCGTTGGTCTGGCTCGGGCTCACGCCGTTGTCCCAGTAGTACGTCTTGATGCCGTTCCGGGCGGCGGCCTGGTTGATGTACTTGAGCCAGTATGCCCGCGACGCGAGGTTCAGGTTCGGCCGCGTCGCGACGCCGTACTCGCCGATGATGACGGGGACGCCCTGGTCGACCCACTCCGCCTTCACGCGGGCGAAGGTGTCGTCGACGTAGCTCTCCTGCGCCCAGGAGCAGTTCGAGTACTGGGTGTACGCCGCGCCCCACGCCAGGCACGGGCCGCTCGGGTTGAGCGTGTAGTCGTAGGGATCGTAGTAGTGGACCTCGACGATCTGCCGGCCGGGGCCCGCCGGGTCTCGCGGCAGCGTGAAGAAGTCGAGGCCGTGCCAGATGTTGGTGTTGTAGGTCTGGACGACGAGGGGCCGGGTGGCGTTGTTGCCGCCGGTCGCGCGCACCGCGTCGACGAAGGTCTGCAGGTACGACTGGAAGACCTCGATGTGCTCGGCCGTCGGCGTGCCGTAGTCCGCGTGGACCTCGTTGGTGCCGGCGAAGAGCAGGCGCTGGTCGTAGGCCTTGAAGTAGTTGGCGATCTGCGTCCAGTACGCCTTCTGCTTGGCGTTCACCGCCGTCTGGTACGCGTACAGCGGGTGCTCCTCGAGCCAGCCGCCGTCCCAGTGGATGTTGAGGACGACGTACATGTTCTGGCTGACGGCGTAGTCCACGACCTCCTTCACGCGCGCCAGCCACGCGGCGTCGATCTGGTACGTGGTCTGATTGGCGTGGCTGTCCCAGGCCGCGGGGATGCGCACGGAATTGAAGCCGGCCGCCTTCACCGCATTGATGAGCGTCTGGTTGACGGGCGGGTTGCCCCAGAGCGTCTCGCCGCCGGGGACCTCCATGGAGTTGCCGATGTTCCAGCCGACGTTGATCTGCGCGGCGACCTGCGGGGCCGTGGGCAGCGCCGTCTGGGACAGGGCCGCGACCGGCACGACCAGCGCCACGAACGACGCCAGCGCGTGCTTCGTAAACGTTTTCATTGTGGAGCCTCCGATGCACCTCGAGTGACACACACGGGAACGCCTCCTCGAGGGCCGGCGTGGAACGACTGCCGGGGACGGAGGACCCCTTGCCGGCCGAGTCCGGAGGCGGAGAGCGGGCGGATGTTGCCAGGGTGGGAGAACCGTCGCAAGGGTGGTGAATTGCGCCGAAATGGACGGCAAACGATTCACTGTCCATCGTTGTCAGAATCCGGAGGGAATTCCGGACGGTCAGCGCGCGCGCCGCCGACCGGACCTTCCGGGGCCCACACGCATCGTGAGCCCGCGCGGGGCGACGAGATCAGGCCGGGGCGGTGTCCGGGCGCCGCGCGACGCGCCGGACGATCGCGCTCGCCCCCGCCACCGCGAGGAGCGCGCCGGCCACGAGCGCCGCGTGCGTCCAGAACCCGGCGCCGCGATGGGCCCCGCGCACGAGCGGGACGAGGATCGTGACGCCCGCGTACAGCACGAGCGCCACCCAGGCCCGGACCGGCGCGCGGGCCACGCGCCGCGCACCGGCGAAGAGCAGGAGCAGCGCGCCGAGGAAGATCACGACGCCGGCGAGCTCGTGCAGCCGCGCTCCCGTGAGCCATCCGAACGACACCCGGTGGACCCAGAGCTCGACGGCGACGAGGATCCGCGCGGCGTTGGCGAGGAGCGTGGCGACGTACGCGGCGGCGGCGCTCGCCGGCAGGATCAGGACGTTCTGGAGCGGGGGACGCGCCGGCCGGACGAACCCGAGGACGAGGGCGCCGAAGGCGGCGAGGAGGAAGTTCACGCCGGCGCAGGCCGGCGCGATGAGGAACCGGAGCTCACCGCTCAGGTACCCCGCGCCCGTGCGGTCGAACCGGTGGCCGCCGGCCACCTCCACGAGCCAGGTCGTCGGCGCGAGGATCCAGCGGAGGTCGTCGGCCGAGGCGGCGCTGTAGAACCGCTTCAGCGCGTACGCCGCGGCGACCGCGATCCCGAGGACGGCGACCGCCGCGGCGGCGCGGGCCCGCACGGCCGTCCTCACCGGGCCCGCGCGGCGCGGACGCGCCGGACGGAGACGACGGCGGCGGCCGCGCCTGCGAGGGCGGCGAGCAGGAGGAGCCCGGGCTCGTCGCCGACGGCGGTCTCGCCGACCGCGAGCTCGCTCACGCCCTGCGGGAGCGGCAGCGGCTGATCGACGTCCCTCCCCTCTCCTCCGGCGTTCCGCACCTCCTGCAGGACGGCGACGAACGACGTGTGGCGCGTGAGGAGCCCGTACGCGAGGCCGAGCCGGGTGATCTCCGCCTTCTCCTCCTCGCTCTCGTCACGGCGGCTGAAGTCGGAGAGCGCGGCGATGCGCGTGCGGGCCCAGAGCTGGCGGAGCGCCTCGCCTCGGGCGGGCCTCGCGGTGGCGACGTCGATCACCTGCCGGAAGGGACCCGTGCCGGTCCGGCCGGTGACCGTGATCGTCCCCCGGAGCGCGCCGGTCCACTTGCCCTGCACGACGATCGGCCGCTGCGCGAGCAGGTCCGGGATCGCGGCCGGCTCGACATCGCGCGCCTCGAACCCGTCGTAGGAAACCCGGATGTCGGTCAGCACCGGCGACGCGACGTACGCGCGGAACCGGTCCGCGACGGGGCCCGCCTCCGGCGCGCTCTCGACCACGAACGCCTCGCCGAGCCCCGCCTTCGCGACGCCCTCGACGAGGAACCGGTTGACCGATGAGCCGATCCCGAACGCGAAGACGTTCGCCTCGCCGAGGTGGGCGCGGATGTACTGGAACATGGCCTTCTCCTCGGAGATCCCGCCGTCGGTGACCACGATGAAGCTGCGCGAGGTCCCCTCGGCCGCGGGGAGGTCCATCGCCTCCTCGAGCGCCGGGAGCAGCTCCGTGCCGCCGCCGCCGCGCTGCGCGTCGATGAGCTCCTTCGCGGCCCGGACGTTCTTCGGGGTGGCGGGGACCGACCGCGGCGCCATGACCTCGTGCGCCCCCGAGAACAG
>DASPMI010000148.1:0-16550 GCA_035627135.1 Anaeromyxobacter sp.
CGTCCAGGGTCTCCCGAACGTGAAGGCGGCCATCCGCAAGGCCATCAACGCCCCGCACGGCTGCGACCCGCTGCACGCGCTGCTCCGGCCGGGCATGAAGGTCACGGTCGCGCTCGACGACATCTCGCTCCCGCTGCCGCCGATGCGCACTCCGGACGTGCGCCAGCAGGTGCTCGAGGTCATCCTGCCGCTCCTCGCGGACTCCGGCGTGGACGACGTGCACCTCGTCATCGCGGTCGCCCTGCACCGCCACATGACCGAGGCGGAGATGAAGCGGATGGTAGGCTCGGCCATCTTCGAGAGCTTCTACCCGGACCGCTACTACAACCACGACGCCGAGGACCCCGACGGCCTGGTCGTGCTCGGCACCACGCCGCACGGCGAGAAGGTGATCATCAACCGGCGCGCGGCGGAGTCCGACCTCCTCATCTACGTCAACCTGAACCTCGTCCCGATGGACGGCGGTCACAAGTCGGTCGGCACCGGGCTCACCAACTACGAGGGCGTGAAGGCGCACCACACGCCGCACCACATCGCCCACAGCCACTCGTACATGGATCCGGAGCGGTCGGAGATGCACCGGTCGGTGGACCGGATCGGCCGGATCATCGATCGCGAGCTGAACGTCTTCCACATCGAGACCACCATCAACAACCGGATGTTCGACGGCCCGCTCGACTTCCTCATGAAGCGCGAGGAGGCCTACGGCGATCTCGACCGGCTGAAGCTCGCGGGCATGCGCGCGGCGCTCAAGGGCCTGCCGGCGGCGGCGAAGCGGAAGATGTTCCACTCCGTCCCCGCCGCGTACGAGGTGATCGCCGTCCACGCCGGCAAGACGGAGCCGACGCACGCGGAGATCCTGAAGGCGAGCTGGGCCCAGTACCTCGTCGACGTCGACTTCCAGGCCGACGTCGCGATCATGGGGATCCCGTTCATCTCCCCGTACAACGTCAACTCCATCCTGAACCCGCTGCTCGTCCAGGTGATGGCGTGCGGGTACTTCTTCAACTTCTACCGGGGGAAGCCGCTCCTCAAGAAGGGCGGGACGCTCATCGTCACGCACCCCTGCTCCGACGCGTTCGACCCCGTACACCACCCGTCGTACATCGAGTTCTTCCACCGGCTCCTGCCCGAGACGCGCGACTCGAAGGTCCTCGAGGCGAAGTACGAGCGCGAGTTCGCCGAGAACCCGACCTACGTCCACCTCTACCGGACGGGCAACGCGTACCACGGCGCGCACCCGTTCTTCATGTGGTACTGGGGCGAGAACGGCCGCCAGCACATGGGCAAGATCATCGCCGTGGGCGCCGACAACGCGCACGTGCCGAAGCTGCTCGGCTGGGACACCGCCGAGACGCTCTCGGAGGCCGTCGACATGGCCCGCTCGCTCCACGGCCGCGGCGCCGAGATCGCCATGCTCCACCATCCCCCCATCGTGATGACCCAGAACGTCGGATGAGCACGGGCAAGAAGAACGGGGCGTCGGGCCCCCACCACCGGGCGAAGGGCGCCGGAGAGCCGCGGCCGCCGGCGCTGGACGTGGCGAAGCTGCTCCAGGGGCGGACCCTCCTCGTCACCGGCGCGACCGGCTTCGTGGGGAAGGTCGCGCTCTCGATGCTGCTGCACCGCTACCCGGGCCTGGGGCGCGTCTACGTGCTCGTCCGGCCCGGGACCGGCGGCACCGCCGAGGCGCGCTTCTTCGGCAAGGTCGCCCACCACCGCCCGTTCGATCCGCTCCGCGCGCAGCACGGCGACCGCTACGAGGCGTTCCTGCGCGAGAAGGTGGTCCCGGTCGCCGGCGACGTGTCGAGCCCGCTGTTCGGGCTCGCGCCGGAGGACCTCGAGAAGCTCGCGGGGCTCGACCTCGTCGTCAACTCCGCCGGGCTCGTGGACTTCGACCCGTCGATCGAGCTCGCCTTCGGCGTCAACGTGCACGGCGCGCGGAACGCGGTCGAGCTCTGCCTCCGGCTCGGGGCGGGGCTCGTCCACGTCTCCACCTGCTTCGTCGCCGGGAACCGCGACGGCGTCGTGTTCGAGGACGAGCCCGTCGTCGGCTACTTCCCCCGGCGCGCCGGGGCGGTGGAGCGGACCAAGGGGGCGGAGCTCGAGCCGGTCGACTTCGGGGTCGAGTCCGAGCTCGCCGACGCCGAGCGGCGGATCGCCGAGGCCCGCGCCCAGGCCGAGGACCGCGTGCTCCAGTCGCGGTTCCGCGAGCGGGCCCGCGAGCGGCTCCGCGAGGCCGGGCGGCCGCCCGACGACGAGAAGGCGCTGCGGCTCGCCATCGGCCGGGAGAAGCGGCTGTGGCTCTCCGAGCGGCTCGTCGAGCTCGGAATGGAGCGCGCCCGGCACTGGGGCTGGCCCAACACGTACACGTACACGAAGTCGCTCGGCGAGCAGGCGATCGCCGCGAGCGGGGTCCCGCACGCGATCGTCCGGCCGTCCATCGTGGAGAGCGCGCTCCGCTACCCGTTCGCGGGCTGGAACGAGGGGTTCACCACGAGCGCACCCCTCGCCTTCATGGGGCTCCGCGGGCACCGCACCTTCCCGATGGGCGAGAAGGCCATCCTCGACGTCGTCCCGGTGGACCTCGTCGCGGCCGGCATCATCCTCGCCGGCGCCGAGCTGCTCCACGCGGTGGGCGCCGGGAAGGGCGCCGCGGCGAAGCCCGACGCGCCGTCCGCCCCGATCTCGCGCGTCTACCACCTCGCCTCGAGCGACGTGAACCCGCTCTGGGCGACGCGCGCGGTCGAGCTCACCGCGCTCTACCGCCGGCGGTTCTTCAAGAACCGCGAGGAGGGGAACGCCACCTGGAACAAGGTGCTCGCCCGCATCGAGCCGCTCTCCACGTCCAAGAAGCACTGGGAGACGTTCTCGACGCCGGCGCTCCTCTCGCTCGCGCAGCGCGCGCGCCGGTTCATCGACGAGCAGGCGCCGCGGTGGGGCACGCCGCGGCTCTCCGCGCTCCTGCACGGCGTCGGCAACGAGATCGACGAGTGGACCCGGAAGCTCGAGCAGACCCAGGCGATGTGGGAGCTGTACCTGCCCTTCGTCTGGGACAACCGGTACGTGTTCCGCTGCGCCAACGTGCGGGCGCTGCGGGACCGGCTCGCGCCCGAGGACCGCGCCCGCCTGCCCTGGGATCCGGAGGCGCTCGACTGGCGCCGCTACTGGATGGAAGTCCACATGAAGGGCATGGAGGAGTGGGTCTTCCGGTCCTTCGACGAGGAGCGCGAGAAGAAGGTCCACGGGGTGAAGGCCCACCACGACCTCCTCGAGCTCCTCGACGCCTCGGCCGAGCAGCACAAGCACCGGGTCGCCTTCCGCATGGGCGGCGCGGTGAAGGAGCGGATGACGTACGGCGAGCTCCGGCGCCTCTCCGATCGCGTCGCGGCCTTCCTCGCCGCGGCGGGCGTGAAGCGCGGCGATCGCGTGCTGCTCGCCTCGGAGAACCGGCCGGAGTGGGCGGTGGCCTACTTCGGCATCCTCCGCGCCGGCGCCGCCGCCGTCCCGGTGGACGCGCAGCTCACCGAGGCGGAGCTCGTGAACCTGTGGCGCTCGGCCGGTGCGCGGA
The DNA here is from genome assembly GCA_035627135.1 of Anaeromyxobacter sp. Taxonomy (GTDB): domain Bacteria; phylum Myxococcota; class Myxococcia; order Myxococcales; family Anaeromyxobacteraceae; genus Anaeromyxobacter. The sequence continues at coordinate 3,572 of DASPMI010000148.1, forward strand.
TCGCGATCGTCTCGGACGAGGTCGCCGAGCGCGTGACCGGCCTCCGCGAGAAGGCGGCGGGCGCGGTCCCGGGCGCGAGCCTCGTCCTCCTCGGCGAGGCGCTGCAGGGCGGGCCCTCCGTCCCGTCGGCGCGCCCGTCCCCCGAGGATCTCGCGTCGCTCATCTTCACGAGCGGTACGACCGGCACACCCAAGGGCGTCATGCTCTCGCACCGGAACTTCGCGAGCCTCGTCGCGAAGCTCGAGGGCATCTTCGACCTCGGCCCGGGCGACGGGCTCCTCTCGGTGCTCCCGCTCCACCACACGTTCGAGTTCGCCTGCGGCCTGCTCGTGCCGCTCGCGCGCGGCGCCGAGATCGAGTACCTCGACGAGCTCACCTCGGATCGCATCGGCGAGGCGCTCGGCTCGGGGCGCGTCACCGCGATGATCGGCGTGCCCGCGCTCTGGTCGCTCCTCCACCGGCGGATCACGCAGGAGCTGGCGGCGCAGCCCGGGCTCATCGAGCAGGCGTTCGAGCTCCTCCGGAAGGGCAACGGCGCGCTGCGCGACTCGAAGCTCGGCTGGAACCTCGGCAAGCTCCTGTTCTGGCCAGTGCACCGGAAGTTGGGCGGGCGGCTGCGGTTCCTCGTCTCGGGCGGCTCGGCGCTCGATCCGGAGATCCAGGACGCCTTCCGCGAACTCGGGCTCGACCTGTACCAGGGGTACGGCCTCACCGAGGCCGCGCCGGTGCTCGCCGTGGGCAAGCCCGGGGAGGCGCCCCTCGGCAGCGTGGGCGCGGCGCTCCCCGGCGTCGAGCTCCGAATCGAGGACCCGGACGCGCACGGGGTCGGCGAGGTGCTCGCCAAGGGGCCCAACGTGATGATGGGCTACTGGCGTGGCGGCGAGCAGCCGGGCGTGGACATGGAGCTCACCGGCGAGGTGCTCGCCGGCGGGTGGCTCCGCACCGGCGACCTCGGCCGGCTCGACGAGGAGGGCAACCTCGTCCTCGTCGGCCGGAAGAAGGACGTCATCATCGAGGCGACCGGCAAGAACGTCTACCCCGACGAGGTCGAGGAGCGGTACCGCAAGCCCGGGCTCATCAAGGAGCTGTGCGCGGTCGGGTTGCCCGACGGCACCGCCGAGAAGGTGGCGCTCCTCGTCGTGCCGGAGTACGGCGACCGGGCGCGCGCGGAGGTGCGGGCCGAGATCGAGGCGCACCTGCGCGCGGTCTCGACCGAGCTGCCCTTCCACGCGCGGGCGCGGGTCTGGCACCTCGTGGACTTCGACTTGCCCAAGACGGCGACCCGCAAGGTGAAGCGGCCGCTCGTGCGCGAGGAGCTCGTGAAGCTCGAGGCGGCGGCGGCCAAGGGCGCCGGCGCGCGCCGCGCGCGGGAGGAGCGCGGCGGCGAGGCCTGGCTCCTCGACCTCCTCGCCGAGGTCTCGCGCCGGCCACGCTCCGCCGTGACCGGCAGCGCCCGCCTCCAGGCCGACCTCGGGTTCGACTCGCTCATGCTGACCGAGCTCACCGCGGCGCTCGAGGAGGCGGGGGTCCCGGACCACGCCGCCGACCAGCTCCACGCCGTCCAGACCGTGGACGAGCTCGTCCGGCTCGTCTCGGGCGCCGTCCGGCGGGGCGAGGTGCGCGCCGCCGCGCCGTCCCGGAAGGAAGGCGCGGCCGAGAAGGAGCTGCAGGTGCCGGCGACGGTCGCGCGCCTCGGGCGGAAGCTCCTCTCGGCGGGGCAACGGTTCCTGTACGAGGAGTTCTACGAGACCACCGTCCACGGCGCCGGCCACGTGCCCCACGACCGGAACGTGCTCGTGGTCTCGAACCACGCGAGCCACCTCGACATGGGGCTCGTGAAGGTCGCCCTCGGCGACGAGGGCGAGCGCCTCGCGGCGCTGGCGGCGCGCGACTACTTCTTCGACACGCCAGTGAAGCGCGCCTACTTCGAGAACTTCACCAACCTCATCCCGATGGATCGCGAGGGCTCGCTCAAGACCAGCCTCCGCACCGCCATCGAGACGCTGCGGCGCGGCTACCACCTGCTCATCTTCCCCGAGGGCACGCGGAGCCGCGACGGCGCGCTCAAGCCGTTCTTCCCCACGGCGGGCTACCTCGCGCTGACCGCCGGCGTCGACGTGCTGCCCGTGTTCCTCTCCGGCACGCACGACGCGCTGCCGCCCGGCGGCGGGCTGCCGAAGCGCGGCGCGCTCGAGGTGCGGATCGGGCTGCCCATCCCGGTCGCCGCGCTGCGCAAGGCCGGGGAGAAGGGGACGACGCGCGGCGAGTCGTACCGGCTCGCGACCGCGCTCATGGAGGACGCGGTGAAGCGGCTGCGGGACGAGGCGATGGGGGTGGAGGAGCCCGCGGCCTCGAGGTCCGCTCACCCTGAGCGTAGCGGCGAAGCTGCGGAGTCGAAGGGTGAGCGACAGGCCGACGAGGAACCCCCGCGTCCCGCGCCCGCCCACGAGCAAGCGCCGCACGAGCGCGCCCTCCTCGGCGCCCCCCGGGAGGAGCCGTGAAGCTGCTCGTCACCGGCGGCACCGGCTTCCTCGGCACCGCGCTCGTCCCTCTCCTCGTCGAGGCGGGCCACGAGGTCCGGTTGCTCCAGCGCTCCGACGCGCCCGACGCGGAGCGGCTCGGCGCGCGCGTGCACCGCGGCTCGGTCGGCGACGCCGAGGCGGTCCGCCGCGCGCTCGAGGGCGTCGAGGCCGTGTACCACCTCGCCGGCCGCGTCGACTTCGATCCCGGCGCGCCGCACGCGCTCTACGATCTCCACGTCCAGGGCACGCGCGTCCTCCTCGAGGCCGCCGCGGCGGCGAAGGTGCGGAGGGTGGTGCTCGCGTCCACGTCGGGGACGATCGCCGTCTCGCGCGAGGAGCGCATCTTCACGGAGGCCGAGCCCTATCCGCTCCGCGAGGTGGCCGCCTGGCCGTACTACCTCTCCAAGATCTACCAGGAGAAGACGGCCCTCCGGATCGCGCGCGACGCCGGCCTGGAGCTCGTCGTGCTCAACCCCTCGCTCCTCCTCGGGCCCGGCGACACGCGGCTCTCCTCGACGGACGTCGTCTGGAAGTTCCTGAAGCGCCGCGTGCCGGCGATGCCCGGCGGCGGACTCTCGTTCGTGGACGTCCGCGACGCGGCCCAGGCGTTCGCCGCCGCGCTCGCCCGCGGCCGCCCCGGCGAGCGCTACCTGCTCGGCGGCGCCAACATGAGCTTCCGGGAGTTCTTCGGGCGGCTCGAGCGCCTCTCCGGCGTCGCCGCCCCGCGCGTCGCGTTGCCCTCGAAGGTGAACGTCGCGGGCGTGAAGCTCCTCGAGAAGCTCTCGTCCTGGCGCGGGACCGAGCCCGCCATCGACGCCGCGTCGGTCGAGATGGGCGAGCGCTTCTGGTACTTCGACTCGCGCAAGGCCGAGGAGGAGCTCGGGTTCACGGCGCGCGATCCGCAGGAGACGCTCGCGGAGACGGTGCGCTGGCTGCGCGCGCACGTCGAGCGCGAGCGGCCGCGGACGGTGGCGGAGCTGGGGTAGCCGGGGCGGACCACAGGGCCCGTGATCTCGCCCGCCCTTCGACAGGCTCAGGACGAGCGGGGGCTCTTGTCCGCTCGTGCTGAGCTTGTCGAAGCACGAGCGGTGCCGGGCTCGGGCTCGGGCTCGGGAAGCTAATGCCGGGCGCGCGCCAGTGGGATCCGGAACAGCGGCACCGGCGTCGTGCGGGGTGCCGCCTCGGCGACGCTCTGCAGCGCCGCCTCCAGCTCCCCCGGCGCGGAGTCGAGCTGTCCGCGCGCCGCGAGCAGCGAGCGGGCCGCGGCCGCGACGGGCCCGAGCCCGCGCGACTTGTCCACGACCGCGTTCGCGCCTGCCACCCGGAGCGCCTCGGCGCGCCCCGCGTCGAGGAACGAGCTCGCCACCACGATCGGCAGGTCGTGCTCTCCCCCCAGCTCGCGCACCGCCAGCACCAGCGCGTCGCCGGTGAGGTCCGGCATGTTGAGGTCCGTGACGAGGAGGTCGAGCGAGAGGAGGTCCTCGGTGAGCTGCCGCAGCCCGGACCGGCCGTCCCGCGCCTGGACGCACTCGATCCCGAGCTCGCCGAGGAGCGACGAGAGGATCGCGAGGACGATCGGGTCGTCGTCCACCAGCAGTGCGCGCGGTCGCCTGTGATCGTGAGCGGTCTGCACGGCGCTCCCTCCGGAGAAGGTACCCCCCGGCGGATCTCCGCGGCAACGCGGCGCCTGTCCCGAGACCCGGCGACGCTCGAACGAGCGAGGGGGGCCGTGTGCGCTTCGTCACTGACGGTGCGAGTGCGCCTTGCGCGTGGTTTCGAGCGCCGTTGCGGGCCCCATCGAATGCGCGCGGACGGGTTCGGGGGGACGGAGCGACGAGACTCGAACCGGCGCTCGTGACGGCACCGCCGTCGTCAGTCGTTCACCGTCCGCGCCCGCCGTCCCGCGAGCCCGCGCGCCGCCTCGTCCCGCACCGACGTGAGCCGCTTCCTCGCGGCGGTCGGCGCAGGCGGACGGATCGGACTGCACGAGGAGGTAGGAGTCGCCCGCACTCGCCGGAACCGCGAGCGCTGCGACGAGGGCGGCGCGCATGGCGCGGATCCTAGACGGACCACGGCGTGTCGACACCCGTGGCGTGCAGCGCGCTCGGCCGTTACGACTGGCTCGGAGCCGAGCGCCATGACCTTCCCGCACCCAGAGCGAGACGCCGACCCCGAGCGCGACATCGTCAGCGCGCGCTTCCTCGACGCTCCCCGCGAGCGCGTGTTCGAGGCGTTCTGCGACCCGGCCGTCCTGGCACGCTGGTGGGGGCCGAAGGGGTTCGCGAACACGATCCACGAGCTCGACGTCCGCGCGGGCGGCCACTGGCGCTCGATCCTGCATGCGCCGGACGGGCGCGACTTCGCGAACCACAGCGTCTTCGTCGAGGTCGTGCGGCCGGAGCGGCTCGTGTTCCGGCACGTCTCCGTCGAGCATCCGTACGAGCTGACGATCACGCTCGACGAGCGGGACGGCGGATCCCTCATGACGTGGCGGATGCGGCACGAGATCGCCGAGGCCTGCGCGCGCGTGAGGCGGTTCGTGGTCCCCGCGAACGAGGAGAACTTCGACCGGCTCGCGGCGGTGCTGGCCGGGACGCGGTAGCCGACCGGGGACGCGCGGGAGGGTGAGCTGCGCTGGTACGCCGCGCGTTGCGCGCGGACCCGCGCTCCCGTATCGTGTCCCGCGTGTCTGTCTGCTGCGTGAGCGCGCGTCGATATCTCGGCCCCCCGCCCCGGCCTGGGCGCTGGGTGGGCTTCCGCGCGTAGCGAGAGACCACCGCGCACATTCGAGCTCGCTCGGGCCTGGACGGGGGGAACGCCTCGTCGCCGCACCGATCCGCCCACCCAGCGAGGAACCCATCCGATGGACACCAAGACGAAGCTCCGGCGCGCAACCCCCGACGAGCAGCTCCGCGAGGTCACCCGCGGCGCCGTGGACCTCCACCTCGAGCAGGACCTCCGCGACCGCCTCCAGCGGTCCTACGACACCGCGACCCCGCTCCGCGTGAAGGCCGGGTTCGACCCGACCGCGCCCGACCTCCACCTCGGCCACACCGTCCTCCTGACGCGGATGCGCCGCTTCCAGGAGTTCGGGCACACCGTCGTCTTCCTCATCGGCGACTTCACGGGGCGCATCGGCGACCCCAGCGGACGCAACGTCACGCGCCCCGCGCTCTCGGCCGAGCAGGTGGCGGCGAACGCCGACACGTACAGGAAGCAGGTCTTCAAGATCCTAGACCCGGAGGCGACCGAGGTCCGCTTCAACTCGGAGTGGCTCGGGCCCCTTCCTTCCTCCGACCTCATCCGGCTCGCGTCGCGCTCGACGCTCGCGCGCATGCTCGAGCGCGACGACTTCCGGCGGCGGTACGCGGAGCAGCGGCCGATCTCGCTGCACGAGCTCCTCTACCCGCTCGTGCAGGCGTACGACTCCGTCGCCCTGCGCGCAGACGTCGAGCTGGGCTCCACGGACCAGCTCTTCAACCTGCTCGTCGGGCGCGCGGTGATGCCGGAGTACGGGCTCCCGCCGCAGGTCGTCCTCACCGGCCCCATCCTCGAGGGGCTGGACGCGAAGCTCGATCCCGCGACCGGCGTCATCGTCGGCGACAAGATGTCCAAGTCGCTGGGCAACTACGTCGGGATCGCCGAGCCGCCCGAGGAGCAGCTCGGGAAGCTGATGAGCATCACCGACGAGCTGATGTGGCACTACTACGAGCTCCTCTCGGCGCGGACCTCCTCCGAGGTCGCGGAGCTCCGGGCCGGCCACCCGAAGCAGGCGAAGGTCGCGCTCGCGAAGGAGCTCGTGACGCGGTTCCACGGCCCGGAGGCTGCGACGCGAGCGGAGGCGCACTTCGCGCAGGTGCACGCCCGGCGCGAGGTGCCGGAGGAGCTCGAGGAGCGCGCCGTCGCGCTCGACGGTGCGCCGTCAGTCCCCCTCGCGCGGCTCCTCGTCCAGGCAGGGCTCGCGGCGTCGAACGGGAAGGCGCGCCGGCTCGTCGCGCAGGGCGGCGTGTCGATCGACGGGGTGCGCTGCTCGGAGGCGCACGCCGCGCTCCCCGCCGGCACGTTCGTCGTGAAGGTCGGGAAGCGCAGGTTCCTGCGGGTGCGGATCGGGTGAGGAGGAGCGTCCTTGCATCGCGCCGGCGCGCCCGCGTCGGCCAGAACCTCGCGGTGATCCGCTCGCCACATGCGCCGATTCAAGGCGCGACCTGCGCCGAGGGGCCCGCGACCCCCTCGTGCCGGTACACCTCGCGGCGTCGGCACCCGCTCGACGCGGAACCCGCGCTCGAGCACGCGCCGGACCTTCCCGAGGTGCACGTCGCCCCTGTGCGGGGCGGACGCTTCACGCTTCGTCGGAGGGGAGAAGCGAGAGGCACCGTCCGGATTCGAACCGGAGATGAGGGTTTTGCAGACCCTAGCCTTACCACTTGGCGACGGTGCCGTACTGCAGGCCAAGCGTTCTAGCGGACGCGGCGGGAACCGTCAACGCGCTCGCGAGGTCCTTGCTTGCCCGGACCGGGCCGCACCTCGGCACGGGTCACGCGCAGACCGTGCGCGCGGAGCGCCTCCACGAGGCCGGGGAGCTCTGCCCGGGCGGCGCGCTCGAGCGCCACCGAGGGGTGGAGCGAAAGCTCCAGCCCCTGGGCGCCTGCCCGGAGGTCGATCGAGAGGGCGCTCCCGAAGTGAAGGGCGAGCTGGGGTTGGGCCTCGCGGAGCGCGGCCGTGATCGCAGGCGGTGCGGCGCGGATCGCGGCCTGGAGCTCGAGGATCCCGGGCGGGGGAGCGAGCTTCTGGGCGGGTGCAGGGGCCGGGCCGGCCACGGTGGGCTCCGCGTCGCGGCTGCGCTCCTCGGGTGCTGCGCGCGAGGACGCCCTCACCGTGGGTCGCTGCGGGGAGTGCGGTCCCGCGACGGGCTCGCCGCGCGGGTCGGTGACGCGGCGGGCCCGGGCGAGCACCTCCTCGAACCGGTCGCGAACATCGGAGCGGCGGGCGCTCGCGGCGGGAGCGTCGGCGCGGGAGGCCGAGGTGGTGGCGGTGGACATGCGGCCCCCTCTTGCACGCCGGGTGCCGCGGGCGGAACCGCGCGGAACCTCTAGCTCCGGTAGTCCGCGTTCTCCGTCACGTACTCGTGCGTGAGGTCCGCGCCGAGGACCGTGGTCGCGGCGCGACCCATCCCGAGGTCGATCGCGATCTCCACGCACCGCTCGTGGGGCGGGTAATCCACCTGCGGCTTGAAGAGCCCCTCCGGCGTCGGGACGCTGGCGTAGAGCTCGGCGCCCTTCATGTGGGCGACGAGCCGCTGCTCCTTCTCGGGGTCGAGCCGCATGGCGCCGCCCTCGAGCACCACCTCGCCGCCGACGCGGATCACCGCGCGCGCGGGATCGACGGCGAGCCCCTCGGCGCCGGCCACCTTGCCGACGGCGCAGAGCAGCCGGCCGACGTTCGGATCGTTCCCGTTCACCGCTGCCTTGAGGAGCGGCGAGTTCACGACCGACTTCCCGACGAGCCGCGCCGTGCGGTCGTCGGCGGCGCCGCTCACGGCCACGCGCAGCACGTGCCGGACGCCCTCGCCGTTCCGCACCACGTCCTCGGCGAGGTCGGCGCAGACCGACGCGAGCGCGGCCTCGAAGGCGCCGCCGGGCGGCGCGGGCTTCCTCCGCGACGAGAGGAGGAAGACGCTGTCGGAGGTGCTCGTGTCCGAGTCCACCGAGATCCGGTTGAAGCTCGGCTCGACCGCCGCCGCGAGCGCCGCCCGGAGCCGGTCGCGCGGGACGTCGAGGTCGGTGAGCAGGAAGACGAGCATGGTGGCGAGGTTGGGCTCGATCATACCCGCCCCCTTCGCGAACCCGACGATGCTCCCCTGCCCCACCGCCGCGCGGCGGACCTTGGCGTAGAGATCGGTCGTGAGGATCCCGTCCGCGGCCGGGAGCGCGCTCCCGCCGCGGAGCGCGGCGACGGCGGCCGGGAGCGCGGCCGTGACGTCGGCCTCGGGAAGCCGCCAGCCGATGACGCCGGTCGACGCGGGAAGCACCTCCTCCGGCCCGAACCCGAGGAGCCGGGCGGCCTCGGCGCAGATCCGCTCGGCGGTCTCGACGCCGCCGGGCGCACAGACGTTCGACACCTTGTTGTTCACGACGATGCCGCCGAGCGCGGGCGCGTCGAGGCGGCGGCGGCCCAGCACCACCGGCGCGCCGGGGAACGCGTTCTTCGTGTACCGCGCCGCGAAGGCGGGCGTCGGCCGGTCGAGCGCGATCAGCACGAGGTTCATGTAGGCCGTCCGCGGCAGCTCGGCGGGCGTGAAGGCGAACCGCGCGGTCCCCACGCGGAACCCCTCCGGGAGGGGGGCCTGCGTCTCCAGCCACGCGCGGTGCTCGGCGCGGCTCGCGAAGCGGAGGTCGGTGCTGGGCATGCGGGGGCGTGTACCCCGCGCCCGTTCGCGCGTCAACGCGCCGGAACTGTCCGCCCACGGGGCCCGCGCTACAATGCCCCCGTGTCGATCGTGAACGCCCTCGCCCGGGAGATCGCGGCCAAGGTGGTCTATTACGGCCCCGGCCTCTCCGGGAAGACGACCAGCCTGAAGCAGGTCTACGCCGGAATCCGCCCGGAGACGCGGGGGCAGCTCATCAGCCTCTCGACCGAGGGCGATCGGACGCTGTTCTTCGACTTCCTGCCGGTGAAGATCGAGCCGATCGGCGGCCTCGGGCTGCGGCTCCAGCTCTACACCGTGCCCGGCCAGGTGTTCTACGACGCGACCCGCAAGCTCGTCCTGAACGGCGCCGACGGCGTCGTGTTCGTCGCCGACTCCCAGCCCTCCGCCGCCGACTCGAACATCGAGTCGATGGGGAACCTGGAGACCAACCTCGCGGAGATGGGGATCGAGCTCGCCTCGTTCCCGCTCGTCCTCCAGTACAACAAGCGCGACCTGCCCGGCGCCGTGCCGGTCGAGGAGCTCCGCACCCAGCTCAACCGCTGGGCCGCCCCCGAGTTCGAGACCGTCGCGAGCCGCGGCGAGGGCATCCTGCCGGCGCTGCGCGAGATCACGCGCCTGGTCGTGAAGGATCTCAAAGGGCGCCAGCCGCAGCGCGCGCCGGGGCGGCCCGCGGCGCCGCGGCCCGGCGATCCGCCGTCCCGCACGCCCGCGCCCGTCGCGGTCCCGCCGACCCCGCTCGCCGCCGCCGCCGCGGCCGCGGCGGCGAGCAGCCCGCCCTCGCCGGTCCGCCCGATCCCCGGCGGCCTCTCGCTGGCGCGCCTGTTCGGCGAGAACGGCGGCAAGGTCGCCGAGGTCGAGCTCCTCATCCGCGAGCGGTCGTTCGGGAGGGCCGCGCGCCGCGCCTCCGACGGCCTCGCCGAGCTGCTCGCCGGCCTCACCTTCGCCGACCCCGCGCCCGGCGCGCGCGCCCTGCTCCTCGGCCTGGACGGCCGCGACGTGCTCCGGCTCGCGAAGCTCGCGGCGCTGCCCGAGGGGCAGGTCACGGAGCGCGAGGCGCTGTTCGCGCTGCACGTGCTCGTGGCCGCCATGCTGAAGGCCGAGGACGTGTGAGCGAGAGACCGGGCTCGGGCGGAGCGGCTGGCGCCGCTCCCGTCACCGCCGGTCGAGCAGATCGACGAGCCCCAGCCGCACCAGCTTCCGGATGGACTTGAGCGTCTCCACCTCGCGGAGCGGCGACGAGAGGGTGATGCTCGCGACGTCCCAGGTCCCGTTCACGCGGGCGGCGACCTCACGGTCGGCGAACGTGAGCCGCCGGCCGGCGGGCGTCTCCAGCGAGCGCGGCCCGGCGAGGAGGACCGGCACGGCCACGGGCGACAGCTCCTCGTAGAGCGTCGCCACCTGCTCCCGCTCCGCCTCGCGGAGCAGGTTCCGCACGCGGCGGTCCGACGGATCGGCGGCGAGCAGGCTCTTGAACACGATGGCCGCCTCGTCGAACTGCCGCTCGGCGACGAGCAGCTGCGCCTGGTCGACGAGCGCCGACACCGGATCGGTCCGCGCCGCGACGCCCTCGACGTGCACGACGCCGAGCTCGCGAAGCACCTCGATCCGCCGCAGCGCCGCCGGCCGCGAGAGGTGGAGCGCGAGCCGCGCCTCGGCGATGGAGAGCCGGCGCCGCGCCGCCTCGAGCAGCGCCCGCTGCGCCGGCGTGCGCGCCCGGCCCGCGGCGTCGGCGACGAGGAGCGCCGACTCGGACGGATAGCGGACGTCGAGCTCGGGCCACTCGTCGAGCCGCCGCAGCCCCTCGAGCGTCATCTGCCCGACGCCGAGGTCGAGCGGGATGCCGTCCTCGAACCCGGCCGCGTCGTCCACCAGCGTGAACCGGCCGCTCGGCGGGCCGAGGAACAGATCGACGATCCGGTCGGCGGCGGACTCCGGCCAGAGCTGCTCCTCCGGCACCTCGGGGACCCAGCCGGCGAGCCGCCCCAGGCTCGCCTGGAAGGCGGTCGGCCGGGAGGCGGCGACGATCCGCCGATCGCGCACCTGCATCCAGAACGGCGCGCCCTCGCCGGTGTCGATCTCCAGGACCCCTGCCCTGCGCCCCTGGTCGATCCACTGCAGGAGGTCCGGGAGGGGAAAGGTGGAGAGGTCGCCCTGGAGCACCTGCGCATTGTACCCGCGAACGAGCCCGCGCCCGAGCCCGCCCCCGAGCGCCACCCGACCGTCCGCTGCTCCCCGCCCCGCCCGGCCCCTTCCGCGCTGGACACCCGCCGGCCCACCTTGTGGCCGGGGGAGCGGACATGCGGACCTTTCTGGGAGTGACGGTGCTGGGGATCGCCCTGGCGGGCGCGAGCGCCTGCGGCGGCGGCGGCGGGGGCTCGCCGGGGACCGGGAACCCTCCGCCTCCGCCGGCGGTCGCTCGCCCGGTGTTCGTCGGCGACTTCGCGTTCTACGGGGTGGACCAGGGGCTCTCGCCCACGGTCCACGACGTCTCCGCCGACGAGGGCGGGAACGCGTACGTCGCCGCGGGGGACGCGGTGTACGTCCGGGCGCGCGGCGACGAGACCTTCCGGCGCTTCTCGCCCGAGAACGCCGGCCTCACCAGGAACTGCCACGACCCCTCGCACATCGCGAACCCGAACCCGCCGGATCCGCCGGCCACCTGCCCCATCATCTCGGTGGCGGGCGGCGCGCCGGGCGTCGCGGTGATCGGGTTCAAGGGCGTGGGCACCGACTACGACTACGACGCGCCGTGGGCGCTCGACTCCGGCGGCGCCGACGTCCTCGCCTTCGACGGCGCGAGCCTCACCCGGACGCGCCACGTGTTCCTCGCCTCGCCGCCCGGCGTCATCTGCGAGAACTGGGTGCCCGGCTCGAACAACACCGTCTGCCGGGAGACCTGGATCGACTCCACCTGGATGAGCGGCCGCAAGAAGATGCGGCAGGTGAAGCGGATCGTCGTGAACCACGACACATCGCGGCCGCGCTCGTACGGCGACGTGTACTTCGGCGCCACGCACGGCTGCCTGGCGATCCTCGCCGCCCACCCCGAGGCGCGGGGCTGGATCGACTACACCAAGGGTGATCCGGCGTGGGCCGACACGAAGGGCGTGTGGGAGCACGAGCACCCGGCCAAGACCTGGACCGACGGCCGCTTCCTGAGCGGCGAGTCCACCGGGCTCGCGCTCGATCCGGTGAGCGGCGTCCCGTGGTTCTCGAACCAGTTCTTCACCACGTCGATGCCGGGGTACGTGGAGTATGCGCACCCGAGCTGGAACGGCTGGTGGGGCCCGATGGCCGAGTTCGTCACCTTCTGGCAGCCGGAGGGGAACCCCGACGACCCGCGCCTGCGCGACAACGTGTCCGGCCTGTCGTTCTGCGACGACGGGACGCTGTGGGTGGCGTCCGGGAACCACGGGATCGGCCGGTACGACCCGCGGACCGGGGCGTGGAGGGCCATCCCGCTCCCGGACAACGCCGGGAACGCCGCCAGCGCCATCGCCTGCGACCCGACCGACGGGTCCGCCTGGGTGGGGTTTACCTACGGTGGCTTCGGCCGGGTGCGCGGGGACGAGTGGGATCCCCGGTACTTCGTCCCCGCAAACGCGCCTGGCTTCACGTGGAATCCGGTGCGATCGATCCAGATCGACCGCTGGTCCACTCCGCGGATCGTCTACCTGGCGCATGAGCGTTCGGCCAGGTACGGCGCCGGCGGCGTCACGGTGTATGGCGGACCGTGAAGCGACCAGCGGCCCACCCGGCGCCCTGCGTCACTGGTCGTCAACTCTCCGCGGAATCGTTTGCGCCCGGTGTCACTGACGGTCTAGGTTCACGGAGCGCAGGACCCGAAAAGGATGCTGCCGCGGGTACCCCCCTTTGCTAATGGTCGCGACATGGATCTCCTGACGCGCTTCGCGGGCAACGTCCGTCGCCTCCGCTCGAAGAAGAAGCTCTCGCAGAAGGCGCTCGCCGACAAGGTCGGGATCTCCGTCTCCTACGTCTCGATGCTCGAGCGCGGGCAGCGGTCCCCGCC
>DASPMI010000149.1:0-17504 GCA_035627135.1 Anaeromyxobacter sp.
CCCCCGACCACGATCACGTCGGCCATGGTCCACGAGCGTTGCAGACAACCGCTCCCCGCGCCAGCGAGTTCCCGCCGCAGGACCCAGCGGGTGCACGGAGGACCGACCGGAAGACCCGTGAACGAGCCCGGGCCCGCGCCCGAGCCCGGTTTCTCCTCGGAGCGGGGCGCGGCCTCGTGCGCGCGTACGGGAGGAGCCCCCGAACCCGCTGGTCCGGGCCGTCCCGCTGGTTTACAAATGGCGCATGCGCATGCGGATTGGCTTCGTCGGCCTCGGAACCGTGGGGGAGCCCATTGCAAACAACCTCCGGAAGGCCGGGCACGAGGTGACGGTCTGGAACCGGACCCCCGCGAAGGCGAACCACATCGTGTCGAAGGGCGGCAAGCTGGCGACCTCCGCGCGCGAGTGCGCCGCCGGCAAGGACCTCGTGTTCACGTGCGTCGCCGACGAGCGCGCGCTCGACGCCGTGCTCGACGGGCCGGACGGCGTGCTCGCCGGCCTCGCGCACGGCGACGTCCTCGTGGACCTCTCGACCGCGGGCACCCGCGCCGCGAGATCCGCCCAGGAGCGCGCCGCGCAGCGCGGCGCGCAGTTCGTCTGCTGCCCGATCCTCGGGTCGAAGGCGGCCGCCGAGCAGGCCCAGATCGTGCTCGTGGCGGGCGGACCCGCGCCGGCCCGCGAGAAGGCCCGGCCCGCGCTGCACGCCGTCTCGGCGCGGCTGTTCGAGCTCGACGATCCGGTCCAGGCGGCGCTCATGAAGCTGTGCGTGAACGCGGTCGGCGGGGCGATGATCACCGCGCTCGCCGAGGCGGTCGCGCTCGGCGCCGCGGGCGGGCTGAGCGTCCGGCGCGTCGTCGAGGTGCTCCAGGCCTCGTCCTTCCACTCGCCGCTCTTCCTCATGAAGGGCGACCTCATCGAGAACCAGGACTTCGCGCCGCGGTTCAAGCTCGGCCTGGCGGAGAAAGACCAGCGGCTCGCGCAGGAGGCGGCCCAGGATCTCGGCGTGCGCGTGGCCCTCAACGAGGCGGTCCGGCGGCTGCTCGCCGAGGCGGCCGAGAAGGGGGGCGCCGACAAGGACGTCGCCGCCGTCGCGGAGCTCTGCCTCGCCGCCGTGAAGAAGGACCCGGGCGCGTAGCCCGCGGACCACACCTATCGTGAAAAGTCAGGCCGGGCTGGCGCCGCCTTGCGCGCCCCCGAGCGCCTCGGCCACGAGCCGGGTGAGGTCCTCGAGCGAGAACGGCTTCTTCACGTAGCCCGCCGCTCTCCCGATGGGCTCGACCTCCCGCGCCACGTCCTCGGGCGCGGTGGCGGAGACGAACACCACCTTCGGGCAGCGATCGCCGAGCAGCTTCCGCAGCCGCTGGTAGAGCGCCGCCCCGCTCATCTTCGGCATGCGGTAATCGAGCAGCGCCAGATCCGGCGGCTGCCGCTCCGCCAGCTCCAGCGCCTCGAACACGTCCGAGGTGGACACCGCTGCATGCCCCATGCGGCGCACCGCGATCTCGAGCGCCCGCCGGACGATGTCCGTGTCATCGACGATCAGAACCTGAGCCACGACGCTCTCTTCTCCCGCGCTTCTCCCACGAGCGAGGGACATGCGCGTGGCGTGCCGGGCGCCAACGGGCCGATTCCAGGCGATTCAATGTGTGCCAAGGCGCGTCCCGTACACCCTGGGTCAGCGCGGAGCGGGTTGGACCGATCCCACCCAGAGTGAGAATCGGCCGGGCGACCGAGCGGTGGCTCAGGCGCCGTAGCGATCGAGGGTGCGGCGGACCTGCTCGGCGAAGTGCTTGCGCGCCGCCGCGGGCGAGAGGACCTCCGCCTGCCCGCCGAGCGAGAGCGCGAAGCGCGCCGCCCACTCCTGGCCCGCGCCGACCTCGACGACGGCGCCGCCGTCCTCGAGCCGCTTCACGAGGCGGATGCCCGGGCGCGCGACGGCCCAGGCGGTGGCGCCCGCCGCGATCCGGAGCTGCACCGGCTCGCCCCGCGTCTCGGAGAAGAGGCGCATTCGGCCGAGCTCTGCGTCGCCCGGCGGCTCGAACCGCTCGGCGAGCGGCTGGCACTCGCGGATCCGATCGACCCGGAAGGCGAGCGGCCGCTCGCGCTGCCGGTCGTGGCCGTACAGGTACCAGTGGCCGAAGCGCTGGGCGAGCGTGTAGGGGTGGACCACCCGGTCGGTCTCGGCGTCGCGCGAGGCGGAGTGGTAGGCGAGCCGCACCGCGCGGTGCTCCGCGATGGCGCGCTGCAGGCGACCCAGCACCGAGTCGGGCGCCGGCGGCGCGCCGGCGTAGATCCGGCCGGAGAGCTCGTCGAAGCTCTGGCGCCGATCGCGCGGGACCGAGTCCCGCAGCGCCTTGACCGCCCGCTCGCGGCCCTCCCCGCCCAGCGCCTGCGCCGCCGCGGCGAGGGCGGCGGCCTCGCTCTCGGTGAAGCGGGGCGGGCGCGAGAAGCTCTGGTGGAGCGCGACGTGGACGCGATCGCCCTCCACGTACACGTCGAGGAAGTCGTCCGGCCCGAAGGGGGGCGAGCCGACGTTGAGGAGGAAGTCGAGGTCCTCGACCAGCTCCTTCTCCGTGCAGCCGCACCGCCGCGCGAGCTCCTTCACGGCGATGCCGGGGTGCTTCACCGCGTACGGCACCAGGAACAGGATCCGGCGGAGCCGGTCGCGTGGATCGACGCGCGGCGCCGGGAGGGGCGCCGGGCCCGGCGCGGCCGCGGGGGCGGGGCGCTGCTGCGGCCGCGCGGGGCGCTTCGAAGGGCTCCCCCCATGCCGCGTGCGGCCCTTGCGGCTGGAGCCGTCGTCTGGCGGGGCGGGGAGGCTCACGCGAGCTTCTCCAGGAGGGACGCGAGCACCTCGCGCGATCGGTCGCGGAGCGCGCGGGGCGAGAGGATCTCCGCGACGTCGCCGAGGGAGAGGACGTGGCGCATCAGGGCGTCGGCGTTGGTGGCGGTGATCTCGACGACGAGGCCGCCCTCCTCCTCGACCACCCGCGCCCGCGGGCCGAAGGACGCGAGCACCTCGTTCGAGACCGGCGCGTCGATCCGCACCCGGCACCGCTGCGGGGCGTGCTGCTCGAACTCCCACGTCTCGCGCGACGCCAGGTCGGCGAGCGAGAAGTCCTTCCGCGGCGTGAAGTCGGGCGTGCGCGGCGCGGACGGGTTCACGACGAGCGAGACGATCCGCGAGACGTGGAAAGTCAGCACCTTCTCCTTCGTGTGACACCAGGCGGCGAGGTACCACGCGCCGGCCTTCTGGTAGAGGCCGTACGGGTCCACCTTCCGCGCCGTGGCCTCGCGCGCCCCCGCCTTGCGGTACACGAGGTCGACCGACTTCTTGTGGGCGATCGCGCGCGACAGCTCCTCGAGCCAGCGCACCACCGCCGGCGGGGCCTCGCCGTCGGCCGAGAGCTGCCGCGCCGCCTGCGCGGCAGACTCGGAGGCGCCGGGGGCGCTCGCGGCGAACGAGAGCTTGTTGAGCGCGTGCGCCAGGTCGCGCGCGTAGGGAAAGGTGCCCTGCGCGAGCGCGGCGGAGCCGGCCACGTACAGGAGCGCCAGGTCCTCCGGCGGGAGGCGCAGGTCGGGCAGGTAGAACTCGTCCTTGTCGATGAGGTAGCCGGCGGGCAGGTCCTCGTCTCCCGCCGCGTAGCGCACCGGGATCCCGAGCTCGAGCAGATCCGCCTTGTCCCGCTCGAACTTGCGGATCGCGGCTTCGCCCGTCCCCGCGTAGTCCTCGGGGAACTGCTCCTGGATCTCGCGCCAGGAGACGGGCTCGGCGGCCTTGAGGAGGAGGGCCGCGAGATCGAGCAGCCGTTGGTCCTTCTGCATCGAGGGAGAGAACCTAGCAGGCGCTTCATGCCAGTCAACGTGTGCTAGGATCTCTCCATCTTTGCCCTGCAGGAGCTCCCATGGCAGGCGTGGGCCTCGGGCCGTCGGATTTCCAGCTGTTCGAGATCGACGACCCCGATCAGCGCGGGGCCGCGCTCGAGCAGTCCCTGCTCCCGAAGCTCGTCACGGTCGGCGAGGGGTGCCTTCCCGGCCTCTCCCGCGTCGCGGGCCGGGAGCTCCACCTCCACGCCGCCCGCGTCCCGCGCCGCCGTGAGGCGCCGCCGGAGGAGGTGCTGGTCGCCTTCGGCGAGAGCCCGCGCGGATACCGAGGGCTGCCCTTCCTGGGCGTCGCCCTCACGCGCCAGCACCTGCACGCCCGCGTGGGCGTGCGCGGGGACTCGCCGCGGCGCGAGCCGATGCAGCGCGCGCTCGAGCGGGAGGCGCCGAACCTCGCGCGGAAGGGGAAGCCGTTCCGCCGCCTGCGGCCGTTCCTCGGCTGGAACCACGAGGAGCTGCCCGAGCTCGCGCCGGCGCACTCGCCCGCCTTCTGGCTCGAGCTCGCCGAGAACCTCGCGCCCGGACAGCCCGGGCTCGACGTGGGGATCGCGTGGACGAGCGACGAGGCGCGGAGCGTTTCGCTGGGGGATCTGCTCGGGGTGTTCCGGGATCTTGCGCCGATCTACAAGGTCCTGGCCAACGCGGAGTGAGTTGAGAGCGTGGGATTGGAGAGGCCGGGGGCGGGGTTCGCGGCCAAGGGTGGGGAGAGGCCGGGGGCGGGAACGGGGGACGGGACCGGCTTCTCGTCCTTCCCCCAAACCCCGCCCGCGGCTCTACGCCGCCGACCCGCCAGCCTCGTTCTCCCCTTCCGGCGGGGCGGGAGGGGTCTGCGTATTGGCCCGCGCAGCCTCCTGCTGCGTGAGCCGGCGCTCCTCGCGCGCGGCCTGGCGCACGGCCTCGACGAGCTCGTCGTGGTCCTTCCGCAGCGCGTCGTGGCGGCGGCGGAGCTCGGCGTACCGATCGGCGGCGAGCTCGAGCTCGCCCTTCTGCACGATGAAGACCCGCTTCTCGGTCTCGAGCCGCCCGCGGGCGCCCTTGAGGTCTCGCTCCAGCTCGGCGACCCGCTTGCGGAGCTCGCCGACGCGCGCCTCGGCCTTGTCGGCGCGCTCGGTCTGCTCGGCGAGCTTCGCGGGATCGACGCCGGGCGCGGCCGCGGGGGCGGCGGCGGGGACCGGGGCCGGGGACGCCGACGCGGCCTCGGCCCGGGCGGCCTGGATCGCCCGCTCGGCCTGCTCGCGCGCCTTCTCCGCGGCGGCCTTCGCCTTCTCGAGCTCCTGCTGGAGGGCCCGCGCGCGCTCGCGCTGGCCGTCGGCCTCGGCGCGCGCCTCCTGCAGCCGGTGCGCGGCCTTGTCGAGCTCCTCGCGCAGCGCCTGGGCGCCGCCGGCGCGCTTCGCCGCCTCGAGCTGCTCGAACGACTTCTTCTTCGTCCGATCCAGCTCGGCGCGGAGCCCGACGGCCTCCTCCCGCCGCTCCTTCGCCTCGGTGCGGAGTTCGGCGAGGCCGGCGCGCGCCGCCTCGAGGTCGGCGCGGAGCTGGCCCTCGGCGGCTGCCCTCGCCCGGAGCTCCGCCCGCGCGGCGCGGGCCGACAGGAAGAACGCGATCGCGGCCAGCAGGCCCACGATGGCGACGAGGATGGCGAGGGGGTTCACCATGGAAGGACTCCGGGTTCTGGGGTGCCGAGGAGGACCGGCGGTGGCTCCAGGGTAGACGTACCTGAGTACCGCGGTTTGGCGGGCTTGGGAAGGACGGCGGGCGAGGGACCAGGCCCTCGCTGCGGCGTCTTGCGGCACCCCGGGTTAGGGAACGAATGTGTCCGAGGCCGCGACCTGTGCGGCTAGGATCGTCCCTCCATGCGGCGCGTGGCCACCAAGATCTTCCTCGCGTTCGCGGTCTCCCTGGCCGCATTCGCGGCCGTGGCCGTCTTCGCCGCCTTCCGGCTCCACGACCTGCGCCGGGACCTGCGCCTCTTGAACGTGGGATATCTCCCGCTCACCCGCATCGCGGCCGAGCTCGAGGTGAAGGAGTGGATCGCGACCCGGGCGCTCGAGGCCCGGGACATGGATCCCGCCGCCCGGGAGGCCTACCTGCCGCTCGCACAGGCCCACTTCCCCGCGCTCGTGAAGGAGCGGCTGGAGGAGGGCCGGCGCGTGCTCGCCGCGGCGGCGCCCTGGGTCCGCGAGGACGACCGCGCGCTCGCCGACGTCGCCGACCGCCTCGAGCGCCTGACGACCCGGTGGGAGCAGTACGACCGCGAGGTGCGCGCGCTGTTCGACGCGCTGCGCGCGGGCGACGGCGCCGATCCCGCGACCGCGCCCGCCTTCGACGCGCGGGTGACCCGCGTCCGGCAGCTCGAGCGCGGGCTCTCGCTGGAGGTGAAGCTCCTCCAGGTCTCGCTCGAGTCGCAGGTGAAGGACCGGATCTCGGCGACCGAGCGGACCGAGGCGACCACGGTCGTCCTCATCGCGCTCTACTCCGCCATCGCCCTCCTCGTCGGCGTCGGCGCGGCCCTCGTCTCGCAGCGCCTGCTCGCGCCGATCCAGCGGCTCACCGAGGGCGTGAAGGCGGTCGCCGCCGGCGATCTCTCGCGCAAGGTCGAGCTGCGCCGGGACGACGAGATCGGCCTCCTCGCCCGCGAGTTCAACGCCATGGCGGCGTCGCTCGACCGGCAGCGGACCGAGCTCCGGCGGGCCGAGCGGCTCGCCGCGGTCGGGCGCATCTCCGCCCAGATCACCCACGAGATCCGCAACCCGCTCAACGCGATCGGGCTCAACGCCGAGCTCCTCTCCGAGGAGCTCGCCGGCTTTCCCGAGGCGCCCGAGGCCCGGGCGCTCGTGGCGGCGATCTCGCGCGAGGTGGACCGGCTCGAGGGCGTGGCCGAGCGCTACCTGCGCTTCGCGCGCCTTCGCCCCGCGCTGGAGCCGCTCGACCTCAACGAGCTGCTCGGCGGGCTCCTCGACTTCATCGCGCCCGAGCTCGCCGCCGCCAGCGTGACGGTGGAGCGGGCGCTCGCGCCCCGGTTGCCGGCCGTGCGCGGCGACGAGGCCCAGCTCCGCGGGGCCTTCCTGAACCTGCTGCGGAACGCGCGCGAGGCGATGCCGGGTGGGGGGCGTGTCACGGTCCGGACCCGCCCGTACGAGGGTGGGGCCGAGGCCCTGATCGAGGACACCGGCGGGGGCATCCCCCCAGGTGACCTGACGCGGATCTTCGAGCCGTTCTACTCGACCAAGGAGCGCGGCACCGGCCTGGGGCTCGCGTTCACCCAGCAGGTCGTGGAGGAGCACGGCGGCGTCATCCAGTGCGAGAGCGCCGTCGGCCGGGGCACCACGTTCACGCTCCGCCTGCCGGCGGCCCCTGCGACGGTCGAGCCGGCGGTGGAGCAGGCGACTCCGTAGCCCGGAGGTCTCGAGAGGGAAGATGAGAAGGCCGAGGCGAACGAAGCACGAAGCACGCGGGAAGGGCCCGGTGGGGAGCGTCGTGGCGTTCCGCGAGGTGGCGGAGCGCGTGCGGACGGCCCGCGCGCGGAGCCCGGGGGACGACTGGGGCGAGGTGCACCGGACCGTGCTGGGGAACGGGCTCCGGGTGCTGACCGCCCGGGCGCCTGGCCTGCACTCGGCGATGATCGCGCTCTACGTCCGCGCCGGGTCGCGCCACGAGTCCGCCGCCCAGAACGGCGTCTCGCACTTCCTCGAGCACCTCTTTTTCCGCGGCTCCGTCGGCTACCCCGACACGGTCGCCATGAACGCGGCGGTCGAGGCCGCGGGCGGGAGCCTCAACGGCATCACCGCGCGGGACCACGGCTGCTACTACACGCCGATCCACCCGCACGAGGTCGGCACCGGCCTCGCCGTCCTCGGCGACCTCATGCGCCGGCCGCTCCTCACGGAGATGGACGTCGAGCGGGAGGTCATCCTCGAGGAGATCCTCGACGAGGTCGACGCCTCCGGCCGGGACATCGACCCCGACAACCTCTCGAAGCGGATCGTGTTCGGCGATCACCCGCTCGGCTTCAAGATCGCCGGCACCGCCCAGAACGTCCGGAAGCTCCGGCCGCGCGACATCCGCGCCCACCACGCCCGCTTCTACAACGGCGCGAACCTCGTCCTCGCGGTCGCCGGCCCCGTCCAGCCGCGCGAGGTCGCCGAGCTCGCGGCGAAGCACCTCGGCGGGCTGCCGCGCGGCCACGCCAGCGTGGACGTGCCCGCGCCGCGGTGGCCGGAGGGCCCGCGGCTCGAGATCGTCGAGCACGACGACGCGCAGACGGAGTTCTCGATCTCGTTCCCGTGCCCGCCGGAGCGCCACCGCGACTACCCTATCCACCTCTGCATCCGACGCATCCTCGACGACGGCCTCTCCTCGCGCCTGCCGTTCGAGGTCGTCGAGCGCCGCGGCCTGGCGTACGCGCTCCACGCCGGCATCGACACCTTCGCCGACGCGGGCATGACCGTCATCGACGGGGCCTGCGCGCCGCGCAAGCTGCCGCGCGTCATCGAGGAGGTCCTGCGGGTGCTCGGCGGCCTCGCCGAGCGGCCGGTGCCCGAGGAGGAGCTCGTGCGCGTCCAGCGCCGCCACCGGATGACGCTCGCCTTCTCGCTCGACTCCGTGTCGGACCTCGCGGGGTGGTACGGCGCGGGCGAGGTGCTGTCGTCGCCCGAGGGGTTCGAGGAGCGGTGCCGCCGCGTCGAGGCGGTGACGCCCGCCGACGTGCAGCGCGTCGCGCGGCAGACGTTCCGGCGCCGGAACCTGGTCGCGGTGGTGGTCGGCCCGGCGCGGCGCCGCGAGCGCGCGGCCGTGGAGCGCGTCGTGCACCGGAGCGACGTGATCGACTCCTGAACCGGGCCCCGGCTACCTCGCGCCCCCGGCGCTCTGGTACGCTCTCTCCGTGATGGCGAGCTTCCTCCTCCGCGCGCTCGAGCGCCTCCGGGAAGACCGGCACTTCAGCCGGAACCGCCACTTCCTCGCCCTCTCCTCGCCCGAGGGGAAGCGCGCGCTGCGGATCCACCGGCACCTCCGCTCGCTGGAGCGCGACCTCTCGCAGGAGGGCGTCGACGCCACGGTGACCCGCGAAGCGGAGCGGATCCGGCTGACCTTGCGCGGGCGCAGGCTGTCGCGGACCGCGTGGCTCAGCCGGGCGGAGTTCCGGATCCTGTGCGGGAACCCGGCGGTGGCCGCGATGCTGGGGGAGCCGGTGGAGGAATAGTTCCCGCGCCCGTGAACGAGCCCGCGCCCGAGGACAAACGGGGCTCGGGCTCGGGAGCGTTCACGGGAGGTCGACGAACCCTTCGAGGTATTGGGCCACCCGCCCCGCGATCCCGACCGTCTCCGCCTCGGGCCGGTCCTCGCACGAGAGCCGGCCGCCCCGCTTCGAGACCTGCGCCGCCTCGAGACGCGCCTTGCCGAGCCGCTTCGCCCAGTAGGGGGTGAGCGTGCAGTGCGCCGAGCCCGTGACCGGGTCCTCGGGGATGCCGACCTTCGGCGCGAAGAAGCGCGAGACGAAGTCGAGGCCGGGCGTCGAGGCGGGCGCGGTGACGATGACGCCGAGGTGCGGCAGCTCCGCGAGCGCGCCGAACGCCGCGCCGTCGAGCGCGAGCGCGCGCACCTCCGCCTCGGTCGCGAGCACCGCCAGGAGATCGCGCGCGGCGAGCGTCTCGAGCGGCTCCCGGCCGAGGGCGCGGACGAGCGGTGGCGGGACCGGGCACCGCCGCGGGGCCCGCCGCGGCAACGTGAGCGCGAGCCGACCGTCGTCCTCGCGCGTCACGGTGAGCGGGCCCGACTGCGACGCGAAGGTCACGGCGCGCGCGCCGGGATCCACGCGCGAGAAGAAGACGTGGCCGGACGCCAGGGTGGCGTGGCCGCAGAGGTCCACCTCGACCTCGGGCGTGAACCAGCGGATCCGCCAGCCCGCGGGCTCCCGCACGAGGAAGGCGGTCTCGGCGAGGTTGTTCTCGGCGGCGATGGCCGCGAGCGTCTCGTCGGGCAGCCAGGCGTCGAGCAGGCACACCGCGGCCGGGTTGCCGGAGAACACGTGATCGGTGAAGGCGTCGATCTGCCAGAGCGGGAGCCGCATGCAGGATCTCGTCCTCTCGTCGCTCGCCCTTCGACAGGCCCAGGGCGATCGGGATCTCTTGTCCGCTCGTGCCGAGCCTGTCGAAGCACGAGCGGGAGCAGCTCCGAGTTACGCTGCGTGCGCCGGCTGATCACCGCTCATCGGGATGGACCGGGTCAGCGGCGCCACCTCGAGCTGGGCCGCGGTGAGCGCCAGCACGACCATGCGCCCCTGCATGCCGCTCTCCAGCACGGCCGGCGCGGCGAGCACGTGGTCGTCCGGATCGCGCTCACGCGTGAGCCAGACCTCGCCGGCGACGATCCGCACCTCCACCCCACCGTGCCCCACTTCGTGGCTCCATGTCTGCGACGGCGTCAGGTCGATCCTCATGGTCCCGATCTGCCACGCCCGGCGCGAGCAGAACAGATACAGACACGTCGAATTGGTACCAGTACAGATGCGCCCCCGCCGTAGCTGTGTTATTCCGCAGGGATGCCGACCACCGCACAGCGCCGCACCCCTCCGCGGCTCCGCTACCAGGAGATCGCCCAGCGCTGGGCGGGCGCGATCGAGAAGGGCACGCTCGCGCCGGGGGACCGCTTCCCCTCGGTACGCCAGCTCGCCTCGGAGGAGGGCGCGTCGGTCTCGACGGTGCTCGCCGCCGTCGCGCAGCTCGAGGAGCTCGGCTACCTCGAGGTGCGCCCGCGCTCGGGCCACTACGTGCGCATGCGCTCGCGGCCGCCTCCGCCCCGCCCGACGGTCGTGCCGGCCCGCGCCCCCGCCGCCGCCGTCGCGGTGGCCGACCTCGTCTCGCGCGTGTACCACACGGCGCTCGATCCACGTGTGGTGAACCTCGCCCACGCCACGCCCGACCCCGCGCTCCTCCCCGCCCGCGCGCTGGGGCGGGTGCTCGCCGCGGCGGCGCGCGGCAGCGACGGCGGCGTCCGCTACGAGGTCCCGCCCGGCCTGCTCGCGCTGCGCCAGGCCGTCGCCCGGCGGGCGCTCTCCTGGGGCTGCGAGATCTCCGCCGACGACATCGTGGTGACGAACGGCGCCACCGAGGCGATCCACTGCTGCCTCCTCGCGGTGGCCCGGCCCGGCGACGCCGTCGCGGTCGAGTCGCCAGCCTACTACGGCACGCTCCAGACGCTCGAGGCGCTCGGGATGCGGGTCGTCGAGGTGCCCTGTCTGCCCGACGCGGGCATGGACCTCGACGAGCTCGAGCGCCGGATGGATCGCCACGCCGTCCGCGCGGTGCTGGCGGTGCCCACGTTCTCGAACCCGCTCGGGAGCTGCATGCCGGACGAGGCGAAGGCGCGCCTCGTCTCGATCGTCGCGCGGCGGCGCATCCCGCTCATCGAGGACGACGTCTACGGCGAGCTCGTCTTCGGGCCGGCGCGCCCCCGCCCCGCGAAGTCGTTCGATCGCGACGGCAGCGTCATGCTCTGCGGCGCGTTCACGAAGACGCTCGCCCCGGGCTACCGGATCGGCTTCGCCGCCCCGGGCCGCTGGCGCGAGCGGGTCGAGCTGCTCAAGTACGCGCTCAACGTCGCCACCCCGAACCCGCTGCAGCGGGCGGTGGCGCGCTACCTCCAGGGCGGCGGGTACGACCGCCATCTGCGCACCCTCCGCGAGCAGCTCGCCCGCATCACCGCGCGCACCGCCGCGGCGGTGGCGGACTCGTTCCCGTCCGGCACCCGCGTCTCGCACCCGCGGGGCGGCTGCTTCCTCTGGATCGAGCTGCCGCCGCAGGTGCAGGCCCTCGAGCTGCACGCGCGGGCGCTCGACGCCGGCGTGAGCATCGCGCCCGGGCCCATCTTCTCGCCGACGCAGGGGCACCCGAACTGCATCCGGATCGCGTGCGGGACGCCGTGGTCCGAGGCGATCGACGGCGCGGTCCGGCTCGTGGGGAGGCTTGCTTCGCGGATGGCGGAGGGGAAGTAGCTCCCGGCGTCCGGGAGCGTACGGCGCAGCAGCACCCCTACTGCCCGCCGCGCACCCCCGCGCCCGCGAGGAGCGCGCGCAGGCCCTCGGCTGCGTCGCTCCCGCCGAGCGCCACGCCGCGGCCGTCGCGCAGCGCGGCCGGGATGGCGGCGTCGCGCGGGCCGCAGATCACGACGGGCAGCTTCAGGACCCGCGCCAGCTCGACCAGCAGCGGGTCCGTGTCGGCCACCGGCAGGAGCACGATCGCCCCCACCGCGCCGGCCGCGAACGGCCGCCACAGCGGGCGGTGCTGCGGCTCGCCGGGGAGCTCGGTGAGGTCGACCTTCACGCCTTCACTGAGGGTGATCCGTCCGATGGTGCCGAACCCGCCGCCGTCCTCGCCCTCGGGCTGCCAGCCGGGGATGGTCGCGAACCGGCCCCGCGCGGCGCGGCGCGCGAGCGGCCCGCCCCCGACGACGACGACCTTGCCCACGGTCTGCGGCCCCGACGACCGGCCGCGCGCGATCCGGGCGCGGAGCGCGTGCAGCTCGTGCGGGGCGAGGAGCTCGGCGTGCGCCTGGGGCAGCGCCCCCTCGCGGCGGCGCGCGTAGCCGCGCTCGAGGAGCGCGAGCACCGCGCGCATCACCTCGAGGTCCGAGGCCGGGCAGCGGTCCACCAGCTCCTGGAACCGCCGCGGCGTCGCGAGGAGGGCCACCACCTCCTCGGTGATCGGGTGCAGGCCCGCGGGGATCTCGCTCGAGTCCACCGCCAGCTCGACCGTGTCGCCCGGCTGCGGCAGCGCGGGGAGGAGCCGCGCCGCCTCGTCGGCCTGGCGGAGCCCCTCGAGCATCAGCTCCTCGACGCGCCGATCGATCCGCTCGGCCACGTCGGCGAGCTGCCCCGGGACGAACGCGAACTGGCCGTCGCGGCGGGTGAGGAGCCGGAAGAGCGCCTTCTCGCCGCCGACGGCGCCCAGGGTGGCGTCGAGGACCTTGCCGTCCTTGAGCGCGATCACCGCGCGCTCGCCCTCGCGCTCCACCGCGAGCCGGCCGGTCTTCCGGTTGACCGAGAGGATCTGCAGGAGATCGACGAGCGGGATCTGGGCGAGGTTGCCCTCGATCTCCCGGCTCTCGCCCGAGACCGCGCGCGCCGCCTCCACGCGCCGGAACACCTGCTCGATGCGGGCGAGCACCTCGTCCTGGTTGAACGGCTTGCGGAGGTAGGTCCCGAGCCGGGCGCGGTCCGCGTCCACCGCCTCGCCGGTGAGGATCACCGGGATCCGCTCGGTGCGCGGGTTGGTCCGGAGGATGCGGACGAAGGTGCGGGCGTCGAGGAGCGGGCAGCGCTCGTCGAAGATCACGAGGTCCGGGAACCGCAGGATCGCGATCTGCAGCGCGCGCGAGCCGTCGCGCGCCGCGTGGACCTGGTAGCCGCGCTGCCGCAGCGCCGGCGCGAGCGAGCGCACCGTGCTCGGGTCGGGGTCGGCGAACAGAACCTTTCGGACGGGAGGCATGGTCGGTCCGCGCTACAGCGGCTGGAGGTCGTACAGGGCCTGGAGCTTGCCGACGAGCGCGTCCACGAGCGGCACGTCCGACGTGTGGAACACGCGGCCGTTCGGCCCGGTGAGCAGCCCGTACGCGGAGTGCTCGGACATGAAGAGGATGAACTCGTGCTCCGCGAGCCGCTTGTCGCCGTCGAGGTAGACCTCGGTGAGGAGCGGGTGGTGCGTCACCTCCGGCCCCGGGCCGACGCCGCGCGCGCCGAGGAGGTAGACGCGCATCGTCTGATCGCCGGCGCGGGAGAGCCCATCGGCCGGGGGGAGCGCCGCGCGGAGGGGGGAGGCGCCGATCGGCCCGGAGACGCCGACGTACAGGTGCCCGCGCGCGCGGGGGTCGCGCGCCACCTCGCGGAGCGTCTCGCGCTGCGCGGTGGCCACGAAGTCCGGGTCGCCCTCGACGCGCGCCGAGGGCGACGTGTCGGGCAGCGGGACGCCGGAGAGGAGCACGTCCGTGAGCTCCCAGAACGCCGACGGCTCGAGGTCGTCGAGGTGGAGGCGCCGCAGCAGCGAGCCGCGCTGCTCCTCGATGCGGGCCTTCGCCCCGTGCAGCAGCTCGTCGAAGTCCTCGCCGTCCTTCGGGAACGTGGCCGCGCCCATCGAGATGAGCACCGGGGCCCGCTCCTCGAGCTCGCGCACCGAGGGCGCGCGCCGGATCTCCTCGAACGCGCGCCGCTGGAACATGAGGGCGCCGAAGTAGTCGGTCTCCGGGAGGAGCACGTAGTACTCGCTCTCCGAGACCTTCGCGAGGATGTCCGCGTCGCGCGAGACCCGCGTCACCGCCGCGACGACGTCGCGCACCATCCGCCGGTACGGCTCGCGGCCGGCGTCCTTGCGCACGAGCTCGGCGTTGTCGATCGAGAGGACGAGGAGCGAGAAGGCGCGCCCGTAGCGGCGCGCCTTGTAGAACTCCTTGCCGGCGTAGTCGACGAAGTAGGCGAGGTTGTACGCGCCGGTGTCGCGGTCGCGCAGGCCGATCCGCTCGAGCGTCTGGAACCGGCGCGCGTTCTTCACCGCGATGGCCGCGAAGTCGGCGATGGTCACCGCCGCGGCGTGGTCGTCCGGGCCGAACCGCCCGCGCGCCCGGTCCGACACGAACGCCATGCCGAGCAGCTCCTCTTCGGCGAGAAGCGCGACCACGAACGAGCCGCCGGTCCCGCCGAAGGGGTCGAGGCGGAGCGCGCCCGTGCGGAGCATCGAGGCCCACTCGCGGTCCCGCGGATCGACGAGCGGCGGGAGCGCCGTCCGGTCGACGACGCCGCGGTAGCTCTTCAGGACGAGCTGGCCCTTCTCGTCCAGCAGCCAGAGCGCGGCGCCCTGCGCGTCGGTCACGCGCGCGAGGATCGAGAGGACGAGGTCCTGGAGCTTCTCGACGTCGAGGGTGGAGAGGATCTGGAGGCCCTGGCGGTAGAGCGCCTGGGAGCGGGCGAACTCGAGGTTCTCGGAGAGGAGCTGCGAGTGCTCGCGGCGGAGGCGGACGCGCTGGAGCACGCGGTCGGCGACCTCGGCGAGCTCGCCGCGATCGACCGGCTTCGTGAGGAACTCGGCGCAGCCGGCCTTCATGGCCTCGACGGCCAGCCGCACGTCCTCGTGGCCCGTGACCACCACCGCCTCGACCTCGGGGTCGCGCTTCTTCGCCTCGCGGACCAGCGCCACGCCGTCCATGCCCGGCATCACGACGTCGGTGACGAGGAGGTCGAAGTGGTCCTGCGCGAGGAGCTGCAGCGCCTCCTCGCCCGTGCCCGCGGTCCGGGTCGCGTGGCCGGCCGCGGAGAGGACCTCGCGGAACAGCTCCTGGAAGAACGGCTCGTCGTCGACGACGAGGATGCGCCCGGTCGCCATCTCAGGGCTCTCCAGGCTGCGCACGGGCGGGGAGGCTCCCCCCATGCCGCGGCACGTCCATTCCCATGGCGAGAGATCTCAGGGCGGGGAGGCTCACGCGGCGCATCATAGCGCGCGACCGCCCGGCGTTCGACACGCCCGTTGGCGGCGGGCCGGCCGTGGGGCAGATGTGGGTGCAGGCCGCGCCAGGCGGGGCCTGCGACGCGCGAAAGCGGCGCCCGGCAGGCTCCTCGCGTAGGCTCTCCTCGCATGGATCTCGTGCCGCTCCTCCAGGCGCTCGTGGCGATCGACTCGACCTCGAGCCGCTCCAACCTGCCCGTCCTGGACCTCCTCGAGCGAGAGGCCCGGGCCGCCGGGTTCGACACCCGGCGCGCGACGTGGCGCGACGCCGCCGGCGTCGAGAAGGCCAACCTCGTGTGCCGGCGCGGACCCGAGACCGCCGGCGGGCTCGCGCTCGTCGGCCACACCGACTGCGTGCCGTTCGACGAGGACTGGAAAGAGGCGCTCTCGGGCGAGGTGCGCGACGGCCGGCTCTACGGCCGCGGCGCCGCGGACACGAAGGCCTTCCTCGCCGCCGCGCTCCTCGCCGTCGCGAAGCCGCGGCCCATCCACCACCCGCTCATGCTCGTCTTCACCGCCGACGAGGAGGTCGGCTGCCTCGGCTCGAAGCAGCTCCTCGCCGAGGGGCGCGTCCACCCGCGCCACGCGATCGTGGGCGAGCCGACGAGCCTCGTGCCCGTGCGCGCGCACAAGGGCTACTGCGCCGTCGAGGTCGTGCTCACCGGCGTCGAGGGGCACAGCGCCTACCCCGACGTCGGCGCCTCCGCGATCCACGCGCTCGGGCGGCTCTGGCCGGAGATCGAGGGGATCGGCCGGCAGCTCGCCCGCGAGCTCGACCCCGCGTTCTCGCCCCCGACCTGCACCTGGAACGTCGGCGTCGTCCAGGGCGGCAAGGCGCGGAACATCATCGCCGGCGAGTGCCGGTTCTCCTACGAGTGGCGGCCCTTGCCCGGGCAGGACCCCCGGCGCGCGCTGCGGCTCCTCGAGGAGGCGCTCGCCCGGCTGACCGAGGAATCGGGCGGGCGCATCCAGTCGGAGATCGCGCCGCTCCGCGCCGACCCCGCCGCGGTGACGCCGCCCGAGGCCGACGTGGTGCGGTTCCTCGAGGCCGAGAGCGGGAACCGCTCGACCACCGTGCCGTTCGGCACCGAGCTCCCCGAGGTGATCGGCCTCGGCGCCGAGGCGTGCGTCTTCGGCCCCGGCGACATCCGGGTCGCGCACCGCACCGGCGAGCACGTCGAGCTCGCGCAGGTCGAGAAGGCCGCGGCCATCCTGGCGCGGGCGGTGGAGCGGTTCTGCGTGTGAAGTGGCGGGGTGAAGGAGTCCGTTCGAGAAGGTCCGTTCGCCCTGAGCGTCGCGGCGAAGCCGCGGAGTCGAAGGGTGAACGGTAGAGGCCTACCGCTTCCCCGCCGCCCCCCGCAGCGCGTCCGTGAGCGCATCCCGCAGCGTCGGCACGTCCACCGGCTTCGGCAGGACCTTCGCCGCCCCCTCGATCCGCTCCGCCTCGAACGTGCCCGTCACGACCACCACCGGCAGCTCCGGCGCCGCGCGCTGCACGTGGAGCAGCACGTCGAGCCCCGTCACGCCCGGCATGTCGAGGTCGAGCATCATCGCGTCGAACGGCTCGCGATCGATGCGCGACATCGCCTGCGCGCCGCCCGCCGCCGTCTCGACGTGCACGCCGAGCGTCTGGAGCTGGCGCGCCATCACCTGGCGGACCTGGCCGTCGTCGTCGACGACGAGCACCCGGCGGCCCTGCAGCTCGGCAGGCCTCGCGCCGGAGGGCCCTGAACGGGAAGTGTCGCTGGCCACCCCGTAGATCTACCACCGGACCGCGACCGGGGCTTGCCCGCGATCCCGGTTCACAGCCCGGGGCGTGACAGGATCGCCGGCCCCGCCGCCCGGCGCCCTCGCCCCGCCGCAAACGACCCGGAACTCCCGGCAGTTGAGGCCCGCCCCGCCCCCGGCGAGCCCGCGAGGACGGCCGTTGACACCGAAAGCAGGGCGGGCTAGAACCCCCGGGCTTCCGCGCCTTGGGCGGATAGCTCAGGGGTAGAGCGTCGCCCTTACAAGGCGAGGGTCACAGGTTCGAAGCCTGTTCCGCCCACCAAGTTTCGACGACTTGGGGTGTTAGTTAAGTCGGTTATAACGCCGGCCTGTCACGCCGGAGGCCAGGGGTTCGAGTCCCCTACACCCCGC